>CAZBNB010000051.1:0-1251 GCA_964493245.1 uncultured Legionellaceae bacterium | reverse complement strand
ACGTGATTTAATAGATGAACACACCCAGTTAAGAGATAATTAAATCTCAACTGGGGAGAAAAAATGCGTAGGATATTTTCAAAAGAGTTTAAACAAGACGCAGTAAGTCTTGTATTAAATCAAGGATATAGCTGTGCTGAAGCAGCAAGAAGTTTAGATATTCGGTATAACGTTCTGACTCGTTGGATAAGGGAATATAAAGACGACGCTGGCAATGCATTTCGAGGGAAAGGCAATTTAAGACCGGAACAAGAAGAACTTCGTCAATTAAGAGAAGAAGTCAAACGCTTAAAGATGGAGAAAGAAATACTAAAAAAAGCGGCGGTCTTCTTTGCCAAGGAAACGAAGTGAAATACTCGTTCATTGCCCAACATAAGAAGACCTGGCCTGTCGATGTGATGTGTCGACTTATGGGCATTAACCGCCATAGCTATTACAGCTATCAACGGCGACACAAGAACCTTCCTGAAGATCCTGAGCGCCAAGAAATGTTGGAATGGATTAAAAAGATTTCTGAAGCGAGCCAATATACTTATGGCAGTCGTCGAATGAGAAAAGCATTGAATGGACTAGGTTATCCTATTGGGATAAAAAAAACCAAACGGCTAATGAAAGAGGCGGATGTTTTTGTTCGCTACCGCAAGAAATATAAGGTAACGACAAACAGTAAGCATAAAAAACCGTTATATGAAAATGTACTTAACCGCCAGTTTACTGTCGCGGGACCTGATCAAGCTTACGTATCAGATATCACTTACATCAACACTCAAGAAGGCTGGTTATACTTGGCTGTTGTCATTGACCTGTTTTCCAGGAAGGTTGTTGGTTGGAGTATGAGCTCTCGGATGAAGGCCTCTCTTGTTTGTGATGCGTTGAACATGGCCATTTGGCAACGTAAACCTAAACGAGGTTTAATTGTCCATTCCGATCGCGGGTCACAGTATGCGAGCCACGATTATCGAAAACTATTAAAGACCCACAGTTATGTAGGTAGTATGAGTAGAAAAGGTGATTGCTGGGATAACGCTGTGGCAGAAAGCTTTTTTGGTAGTCTCAAGCAGGAACGGATTCAATGGCGACACTATTTAACACGACATGCAGCGCAGCAGGATGTGCTGAATTATATTTCTATGTTTTATAACAGTTATCGTTTGCATTCATTTCTTGGCTATATGAATCCAAATCAATTTGAAAGAGCGTGGGGACAAGTTAAAAAAGTTGCTTAACTAGGTGTGTGCATTTGCTTGACCA
>CAZBNB010000050.1:0-1500 GCA_964493245.1 uncultured Legionellaceae bacterium | reverse complement strand
GCTTGACCATATATGGACCCCGCCCGGTTTTGCAACAGATAAATTCAGATTTTTTAACAAATGCAGGATTAGATGCAGTCATATATTCGGTCTCTAATTGAGTGATATACGTTCACTCGGACCCTGATAGTCTCTGCGCTCTTTTTCCTCATCACGTCAACGGTCTCATATGCGACCCTGGTCAAGTATAGGTTTTAAAAGAGCTGGTCTTACCTGTTTTGCTATCAATCGTGATTTACCTTAAGCAATCTTTAAAGCGTGTCTTCTTTTCTTTGCTTTTTTCATGTCGCCTGATTATGGTGAATGTGTTTTTTTACATTCACCATAATCAGGTGAAACCAATAATCTTTCAGTCAATATTATTTTCATGCTGCTACACTTTCTGGAATGTCCGAGATGCGATAGCATTCACCATGTGCCATTAAGGCCCAAACGGTACGGGCATTTTTATTGGCTAACGCTACGGCTGCTTTGTTAAATCCGCAACGCTGCTTTACATCAGCCACCCATTTGTTTTTTTTGTCCTCTTTGCCCTCGCAGCGAGTGAGAGCCGAGCGCGCACCATGAATCAGCAATGTTCTTAAGTAACGATCGCCTCGTTTACTAATGCCCCCTAATCGTACGTGATTCCCGCTGGAATGTTGTTTTGGTACTAATCCAAGCCAAGCAGACACTTCTCTACCATTATTAAACACACTGGCATCACCAATTGAGGCCACTATTGCTGATGCGGTCAGAGGGCCAACACCCTCTATTTTTTGAACCTCGATGCACATTGGATCGCTGTCAGCTTGGTGTTGAATTTCCTGATCGTAAATCTTCACTTGCTCATCATAGACTTTAAACTGTTCATATAAACGAATAAAAATAGCCTCTGATTTTACCGTTAATTTCAATTTGTTCTTTTCTAAAATTTTTGTCATTTCTCGTATATGACTAATTCCTAATGCAATGACGATTCCGTATTCAGCTAACAAACCACGTATTTGGTTTGCTTGAGCTGTTCGTTGTTTTATCACGAGTTCTCGTGCCCGATGAGATAATAATACATCTTGTTGCTCAATTTTCTTTACTGGAACAAATTTCATGTTAGGCCGTGTAACCGCCTCACAAATACCTTCAGCATCGTTAGCATCATTTTTATTCGATTTCACATATGGCTTTACAAATTGAGGTGCCATCATTTTTACGGTATGCCCCATTCCTATAAACATACGGGCCCAATAATGAGCACCGCCGCACGCCTCTATCCCGACTAAGCAGGGAGGTAACTGTGCCATAAACTCAATTAGCTTTTCCCTGGTTAATCTTTTTTTAAGAACGCATTTACCTTTTGTATTTATTCCATGTAATTGGAAAACATTCTTTGCCAGATCGATGCCTAATACTTTAATATCTTTCATTATGGATCCCTCATCTTGATTGAATGACTGTTAACATATTCATTCTGGCTCAAATAGAAGCCTTTCGATAGGTGGCGGGGTCCATACTATTACGTCA
>CAZBNB010000049.1:0-1703 GCA_964493245.1 uncultured Legionellaceae bacterium | reverse complement strand
TTGGTTTAGCTGAATCGCTTTTGTATTCGTGGCGCTCACAACGGAAACAAGGCGGCAACTCTCTAGAAAATCAGAAACTTCAACAGGCGGAATTAGCTCGTTTGAAGCGAGAAAATACAAAACTTGCTGAGGAGAATGCTTTCTTAAAAAAAGCGGCGGCGTACTTCGCCAAGGAATCCAAGTGAGGTACGCGATGATCAAGGTGGGTCAGTGATATCACTTATTGTTGGACGGAAGAAGGCTGGCTCTATCTCGCTGTTGTAATGGATTTGTATTCACGAAAAATTGTTGGATGGGCCATGTCAGAGCGCATGACAAAGCAATTGGTCATAGATGCCCTTCAGATGGCTATATGGAGTCGAAAGCCCCCCACTGGACTCATCATTCACTCAGATCGCGGTAGCCAATACTGTTCACATGAATATCAAAAGATTTTAAAACTTCATGGTCTTGTATGCAGCATGAGTAAACGGGGTGATTGTTATGATAACGCCGCAATGGAAAGCTGGAATCACAGTTTCAAGGTTGAGGCTATTCATGGGGAGCGATTTGCAACACGTGATTGTGTTAAAAAACATGTGTTCGAATATATTGAAATTTATTACAATCGAAAACGACTTCATTCGATGCTTGGTTACAAATCACCCGCATCATTTGAGGTCAAAAAAGTGGCTTAGCAAAGTGTCCGATTTTCCCGGGCAAGATCAACTTCAACCAATACTTCTTTTTGTATATTTAAGGGTGGTATAGCAGTCTATGTTTTGGAGGAGATAAAGATGTTATTGGACGGTATAAAACGTTTAGTTAGTGGAGGCGGCGTCCATAACATTGGGTATCTAATTGATTGATAACAAATAATTATTTTAATGTGGTTTTTGAAAAAGCCCCCAAATAGGCCCCTGTTTGTAGGGTGTTGGCTTGGGAATCGAACCCAATTCTTCAATTACCACTGTTCTTCTGTTCGCGAACAGCGAACACTTGTGATATACTTCTGTTATATCAGTCAGAGAATAATACCATGCTAAAACCACAAGATTGTGTTGTGCTATTAAAGTTATTAGCTCATCCCGCTACAGACTTATCTCAGCGGCAGCTATCTTCGGCCCTTGGTATCAGCTTAGCTGAAATTAATGCGGGCATACGGCGATTGGAAGAAGCTAGCTTAGTAAGAAAAGATAAACAAGGAAAGCTCTTTCCAAATATTCATGCAGCAGAGGAATTTTTAATACATGCAATTAAATTTCTCTTTCCTGGAAAACTGGGCGAATACACTCGAGGAACACCCACAGCAATTGCCGCCCCCATTTTCCGCGATAAAATCGCATTAGGTAATGATCCTATCCCTGTATGGCCTGATGCAATGGGTGAAGCGCGTGGCGTGGCATTATTGCCTATTCATCCTAATTTATCGAAGGCTTTACGGGCAAATCCCGACTCAGCTTTTCAAGAATTACTGGTCTTAATTGATGCTATACGCTCAGGGCGGCCGCGAGAACGCAACCTCGCCACAACACTTTTAAAGGAAAAATTAAACTATGCTGGATAATAACAATGTCAAACTGGCAAACCTGCGCATGCTAGAGTTTGTCGCAACAAAATTAGGCGATATCTGTAATGACGTAGTTTTTCTTGGCGGATGCACTACGGGATTGACGTGATTTAATAGATGAACACACCCAGTTAAGAGATAATTAAATCTCAAC
>CAZBNB010000048.1:0-1851 GCA_964493245.1 uncultured Legionellaceae bacterium | reverse complement strand
TTGTTGACCGCATGCGTCGTGAATTCATGGTTGAAGCGAACGTTGGTAAACCCCAAGTTGCTTACCGTGAAACACTCAAAGCACCGATTGAGCAAGAAGGAAAGTTCGTACGTCAATCAGGTGGTCGTGGTCAGTACGGTCATGTTTGGTTGAAAATCGAGCCTAAAGATCGCGGTGAAGGTTATGAGTTTGTTAACGCGATTGTTGGTGGTGCGATTCCAAAAGAATATATCCCTGCTGTTGATAAAGGGATTCAGGAACAAATGCAAAATGGTGTTATCGCCGGGTATCCTGTTGTTGACGTTAAAGTAACGCTGTTTGATGGTTCATTCCACGAAGTGGATTCGAGTGAAATGGCGTTTAAGATCGCTGGATCACAGTGCTTCAAACAGGGTGCACAAAAAGCAAAACCTGTATTACTTGAGCCAGTCATGCAAGTTGAAGTTGTTACCCCAGAAGATTACATGGGCGATGTCATGGGTGATTTAAGTCGCCGCAGAGGTATTTTGCAAGGTATGGACGAATCACCTGCTGGTCGTGTTATTCGCGCTGAGGTTCCGCTTGCTGAAATGTTTGGATATTCAACTGATTTGCGTTCAGCAACGCAAGGTCGGGCAACATATACGATGGAGTTTTCAAAATATTCTGAAGCCCCAGCAAATGTTGCTGAAGCAATTATTGATAAGAAATAGAGGGTTTTGTCATGGGTAAGGAAAAATTTGAACGAAAGAAGCCACACGTAAATGTGGGTACGATTGGTCACGTTGACCATGGGAAGACGACATTGACAGCGGCGATTACGACGATCATGGCGAAGAAGTTTGGTGGAGAAGCCAGAGCGTATGATCAGATTGATGCGGCACCGGAAGAACGTGCACGCGGTATTACGATATCGACAGCACACGTTGAATATGAATCAGCGAACCGCCATTACGCTCACGTTGATTGCCCTGGTCACGCGGATTATGTTAAGAACATGATTACGGGTGCGGCACAGATGGACGGAGCGATATTAGTTGTATCGGCTGCAGATGGTCCTATGCCTCAGACACGCGAACACATTTTGTTATCACGCCAAGTAGGCGTTCCATACGTTGTTGTTTACTTAAACAAAGCGGATATGGTTGATGATGCTGAGCTATTAGAATTAGTAGAGATGGAAGTACGGGATTTATTAAGTTCGTACGATTTTCCTGGAGATGATACGCCGATTGTTGTTGGTTCAGCGTTGAAAGCATTGGAAGGTGATACGAGCGATATTGGTGTTCCATCGATTGAGAAATTGGTTGAAACGATGGACTCGTACATACCTGAGCCAGTACGTAACATTGATAAAGCATTTTTATTACCGATTGAAGACGTATTTTCGATATCTGGTCGCGGAACGGTTGTTACTGGTCGCGTAGAGAGCGGGATAGTTAAAGTTGGTGAAGAAGTTGAGATTGTTGGTATTCGTCCGACGATCAAGACAACGTGTACAGGCGTTGAGATGTTCCGTAAGTTGTTAGATGAAGGACGCGCTGGCGACAACGTAGGTGTTTTATTACGTGGTACGAAGCGAGAAGACGTTGAGCGAGGTCAAGTATTATCTAAGCCTGGTTCAATTAAGCCGCACACGAAGTTTGAAGCGGAAGTATATGTATTGTCGAAAGATGAGGGTGGTCGACATACGCCGTTTTTCAATGGCTATCGTCCACAGTTTTATTTCCGTACGACAGACGTGACCGGCACCTGTGATTTACCATCAGGCGTAGAGATGGTAATGCCAGGGGACAATGTGAAATTGGTGATAAATTTACATGCACCGATTGCAATGGATGAAGGCTTACGTTTTGCAATACGTGAAGGTGG
>CAZBNB010000047.1:0-2314 GCA_964493245.1 uncultured Legionellaceae bacterium | reverse complement strand
ATCATTCATCTGGGACAAACGTCACCGTTTGCCTCAAGCAACCTACCCGAATCCCACATGGGTCATGTGTTCAGAAAATTTCTGACTGGATTCCTATTTGGTCTTGCTCCGAGTGGGGTTTTCCCTGCCACGTTTGTTACCAAACGCGCGGTGCGCTCTTACCGCACCATTTCACCCTTACTCAACAATGTGAGCGGTATATTTTCTGTGGCACTTTCCGTAGACTCACGTCTCCCAGGCGTTACCTGGCACTTTACCCTATGGAGCCCGGACTTTCCTCCCTTAACATACATTAAGAGCGATTGTCTGACCGACTTGCGAGTATTGTAACAAAAATAGAACAACTTGTCATTAAAAAATATCGATATCAATCTGTGACGATCTTGGACTATTTGTTATTACCGCACTGTGTTAGACTGAAAAACTCTAGAAAATACCCTGATGTGCCGCCATGTCTCGTCCTACGCACATATCATTTGATTCCAATGCGCTGTTACATAACATTAAGCGTGTCGCTTTTTTTGCGCCCCAACAAAAAATCATTGCGATGGTTAAAGCCAATGCTTATGGTTGTGGTATTCAAAATGTCGTTCCTATTCTCAAAGATCATGTGGATGCGTTTGGTGTGACTTGTACAGACGAGGCCATTGCGATTCGGCAATTGAGTCCTAATAGCCGCTGTATTCTCTTTCATGGTGCCTATTCAGCCAATGAATTAGATCTCTTTTCACAGTTCAATTTAGAATGTGTGATTCATCAACCGGCACAATTACAATGGCTATGTCATAAACCTCAGCCAAAACCGCTGAAAGTATGGATTAAAATCAATACAGGTATGAATCGATTAGGCTTTAGCATGGCTGAGGTGCCTGCTGTCATAGCACATTTAAAAGCTTGCCAATGGATTTCACCCGACATTGGCTTAGTCACTCATTTTGCTTCTGCTGACGAACCAGCTCATTTATTGAACCAACAACAACTTCGAGCGTTTAACGAATTGCGTGCGCACTACCCAACCTTAACGTGCAGTGCGGCTAATTCAGCGGCGATTATGTCTTTTCCAGCCTCACACTTTGATTACGTTCGACCGGGTATCATGTTATATGGTATTTCACCTTTCGCGCAACGTTCAGGGCACGAATTTGGTTTGAAACCCGTCATGCATTTAGCTTCAAAAGTCATTACGATATACACTTATCCAGCACACTCACCGGTGGGTTATCAGAGTACATGGCAAAGTGATAAGCCTTCGCGTATTGGCGTGGTACCCATTGGTTATGGCGATGGTTATCCAAGACATCTTCGTCCTGGCGCATCCGTATGGCTTGCTGGCAGAAAAATACCGATTGTAGGACGTGTATCAATGGATTTGTTAACGGTTGATCTGACGGACTGTCCTGAAGCAGAACAAGGTACTGAAGTTGAACTGTGGGGAAATCATCTGACTATCGAAGAAGTGGCAGAAACAGCCGGAACCATCGCTTACGAGTTGCTTTGCCAAATCACATCACGTGTTGCACGTGATGAATAAACATGAAAACAACTGACTGACCGAACAGCTGGGTTTTACACTTTATTTTTTGTGAAAAACCCAGCTGCTCTCCTGAAGATAAGCACGCTTTCTAAAACAGAAGCAGCTTATCTTCAAACCGCATCCTCGCGAGAAAGCGAGGTCATTTGTACTGCGCGTGATTAACCGCGTGTTCCAATAAATTCGTCATCAAAATAGCGCTTAAGCTTGGTACGCAATGTGCCACGGCTTACACCCAATACGCGCGCTGCTTTTGATTGATTATAACGTGTTAGTTCCATGACTGTACGGAAAAGAGGTGCTTCAATTTCTTCAAGAATAAGCTCGTACAGGTTTAAATCAATATTTTTTTGGCCAGCTGTACTTAGATACGACTTCACAACATTAACAACTTGTTGTGATAAAGCTTCGTTCGTTCGCTGCGCGGCTTCTGTTGGTGAAAAAGTCATTTGTTTTGTCTCCACAATAAATTTTATTAAACAAGCCTTGTTGTATCATCACTTTGCAAAACCATGCCAAACTGGCAGATTCAACGACTGTCAACAGACTTCTAGAGTTGTTGGTAAACACCATGGGTCATATGATAACAAATATTTCAAAGCATGTAAATATTGATTTAATAATATTCAGTGAACTTATTAAACGCACTGAATGTAAGGTATATATCCGTGTATTTTAAAGACAATTTGATTTTAAAACAACGAGATCGAGAAGAAGTTTATCGCGCAGATTTAGTTGTTTTTTGTTGAGGTACGGGACCAAACCCAAAACAAAGAAATATAC
>CAZBNB010000046.1:0-2505 GCA_964493245.1 uncultured Legionellaceae bacterium | reverse complement strand
CAGTTGAGATTTAATTATCTCTTAACTGGGTGTGTTCATCTATTAAATCACGTCAGTAATCCCAAAGGGCTTGTTAAAAGCCTGAAAAGATTATTACGCTAAATTAAAATACTGTCAACATTACAACTACTAAGAATATTCAAATAAGCAATTAGTTTATATATATCGATATACTTACACTATTAGTTTAACTATAGAGCAAAATATAAACTGAAAGCAAGAATATGCAAATTGAGAATCTTTTATTCCTTTGCTCTCAGTTCACTATTTTTCAAGCCAATTACTCATTGTCATCTCTAACAACTTTATAGATTCCAAGTGTTTCTGTTTAGGCATTTTGCGGATATTTAAAAGCTTCCATTGCACTGCAGGTAAGTATTGAATTTGTTCGCTAGATGCAAGAGACCAATTAGGTTCACCTTTTTTGAACGATATTAAAAACTCATAATCTTGCTGGGTAAAATTATCTTTAAGAGCGCGAATCATTTTATCTGGTATTACTGTGAGGTCTTCAAGATTTACTACTTCAGAAGTCATTCCTTTAAATTCACGATGAAAAACTTGGGTGATATCTTTCCAGCGTGGATTCATGATTTCTGAAATTGGCCTTTTATGACTTAAAAGATATGTGATAAATCCATTAAAAAGCTCACGATCAATATTTTGAGTTTCTAACAAAATTTTAATATCAAACAGATCTCTAGGATGCTGGCGGTCTAAAGCCGCACATAATTTACTGCCATAAAGATCAGGTAAAGAAACGACTTTCATGGATGCAAAACCAAACTCATTTTCTACTAACGCCACAACGTCTCGATCACTAGGCGGAAAAAGAGTACCACGAGCAACTGGCGAAACCTCTATTTTTACTTGAGTGCCTTTATTAAGTGGGGATCGATCTTCAACTATAATGCGCATTTCATCTGGTTTGTTATCTTGTAAAACGGCAACAAGATTCGGTATTTGATTAATATTTGTCGCGATATCGGCTAAAGCCTTGCGTACATGGGTTAAAGCCACATCGCGTGACTCAAGGGGTAAATAAGCCAAATCGATGTCCACAGATAACCGTGGGAAATCACACACAAACAAATTAATTGCAGTGCCGCCCTTTAATGCAAAGCAGGCCTCTTGATTGATAATAGGTATTAAACGGATAAGCAGTAACACCTGCTTGTAATACGGGGATTCTTTATTCATATTTAATCGCTACTTATAAATTGTTCTGGAACGGTAATTTGATATCGTTTCTCTAATTTCCCTGCGGAGATTATTTGGCGCTTTCCTGAGCCAAGATTAATTGCAGATTCATTCAATCGCTCAACCCACGGGTGTTTATAGAAATGCCCTAAGAATAAAAACAGGCGGTTTGTTTGAATTGAATCACTTCTTTTTAAGATAGACTCAACTTTACGTGGACTTAAATTTACTAGCCCTTGGAACAGTTCTGCAGCATGCTCAAATGATAAAGTAGAGGGTACAGCTTCAAGCACCTCAAACGCGGCTAACTCCTGATTGCTTGCTCTTATTTTAATACCCCCTACCTCCACGATAGTTAAATCATTCTCAACAATACTGTCTAGCTTAGATGTTTTAATAACTTCCCACTGTGGTGTTTTATTCTCGGATAAAGACATTTCTGGAAAAGCTTTAAACCACTTGGGTAAAGTAGCTATTCCTTGAATATTTATCCAAATAGATTCTGTTTCCAATTGCAGGTAGTGTGATTTACCTTGCAAAGTTAAGCTTGTTAAGCCTGCGAGATGAATCTTTGAGTGGTTCTGAGTCTGAAGACAATAAACTGCATTCTGCCATTCAGGTTTACGACCAGCTCGATAGTAAACACCCGTTCTCAATTTCACTAGCCATTCACTCTGGCAGTACTTTCTCACCAACTGAGGTGTAATATCATGAGTCGATAGCCACGACTGTAGCAGAATCTCACCTGCGGTAAGATTATTTAAGAGCCAGTTTATTTTTGATGTCATAGATATACTTTTAGTTTAACTATATCAATTAAATTAAACCAGAACTGCTGATTTTGTCAATTTAATCAGCTATTCCAACTATTCCTTCCTGAGAAAACACACTAATATCGTCATTAAAATTTGCCGAATGCAGAATACCAGAAGCCATATGTTCAATTAAAAAGGCAGCAATGCGTTGCATCGGTTTTCTTAAACGTTCAACATCTCGCATGATATAACCGGCTGTTACATCATTATTCATTTTATGGTTTAACAACCGCTTTAAAGCATAGGCAGGGAGATCTAATCCTTCAGCTATGGTAGCAAAAGTCCGACGTAAATCGTGCAGAGTAAATGGAACACCTGATAACTCCACCACTTTTAATACTGCTTTTTTAGGGTCATTAATATAACCAGTTTTACTATCAGCTGGAAATACAAGAGTTATTGTCAAATGTTGTACACCACATTTGACAATAACTCAAGTACAGAAAGCATAAACCAAAACCCCAGTTACGCTGATTTTGTGTTAAACGTA
>CAZBNB010000045.1:0-2752 GCA_964493245.1 uncultured Legionellaceae bacterium | reverse complement strand
AACCGACATTACCGGTAGAGCCCGTCGCTCCGGTTGCTCCATCTAAACCTGTTGAACCAGTCGCTCCTGTCGAGCCGACATTACCGGTAGAGCCCGTCGCTCCGGTTGCTCCATCTAAACCTGTTGAGCCAGTGGCTCCTGTCGAACCGACATTACCGGTAGAGCCCGTCGCTCCGGTTGCTCCATCTAAACCTGTTGAGCCAGTGGCTCCTGTCGAACCGACATTACCGGTAGAGCCCGTCGCTCCGGTTGCTCCATCTAAACCTGTTGAGCCAGTGGCTCCTGTCGAACCGACATTACCGGTAGATCCCGTCGCACCGATTGCTCCATCTAAACCTGTTGAACCAGTTGCTCCTGTCGAGCCGACATTACCGGTAGAGCCCGTCGCACCGATTGCTCCATCGAAGCCTGTTGAACCAGTCGCTCCTGTCGAACCGACGCTGCCAGTAGAGCCTGTCGCTCCAGTAGCGCCCGTAACGCCAACACCAGTCATGCCGGTAGCCCCAGTTGCTCCTGCAGGCCCAGTTGGACCTGTCACATTGATATTGTTGATAATACATCCAAGAACATTACGTAACTCAGCAGCACTCACACCATTTTTTCCATATGGAAGTGAGGATAAGCATTCTTCTGGTGCAGCTGCAATGGAATATGCCGCTTTTGTTGTGAGAACACTCAGTGACACAGAAAGTATTTTTTTTGTTAAATCTGATTTCATGGTTATATCTTAATTTCAGCAGTAAACATAATGGCTTGCCATGTTGGAATATTATGCAATTTCAAAACACCCGAAAATGGATCTGATTGTGTTAACTTAGGGGTCTTTCCAAAAAATCCTTGGTAATTAATCAAAAACGATATTTTGGATGAAAAATCAAAACCAACACCTGCCTCAACTGCTGGCATCCAAGTTTGGCTGGTAATCACATCCGCCCCACTCACTAATGTATTCAAATAGGCAGCGCCACCCTTGGTTTCAAGAAAAAAAGAGCGAAAAATCTTATACTTGGCTGTCACAAGCAAATCAACAGGTGATTTAATAATCAAAGTTAAAGGCAGTGCATTTGACCACAATTCTTGTGTCGTTTGTTGATTCATTAACATCTGCATCCCTGTCTGAAAACCAGCCTCAGTTCCCAGTTGCAATTTTTCATTAACACGCCAACGTGAGCCAATTCCTACACGAATCAACCCCGAAAAAGCGGTTTCAAACTGAGCATCTTTCAGATATCCATATCCCCCAGAAAGAGGTAAATAAAATTCAAGATGAGATTTTAAAAACTGGAGATAATCAACGTCTTCTTTTGATTTTACATCACCCATCGAGCCAGCAAATGAAAAATTGACAAACCCAAACAAAATAACCGCCATAAGCAAGCGCGCGATGAGTGGGTGATATGGTACGATTCGCACTTTTTACATCCTTATAAAACAAACACAATTGCTAAAAGCAATTTTTAGTACGCTAGGGGACAAAACTTATCATATAATTCATGAAAAATCATGTAGATATTTATTATTCATGTAAAAAATTTTCATAACAAAAATTACGCATATTCAATGAGTAAAATCCACAACTAAATAAATTGACAGTCATTCAAAATGCTGGAATTTGAACGATCGGGGGAGATAATTAAAGTCTGTTTATGAGACATAATCACTGGTAGTAAATAAATTTTAAGTCAAGATATCAAACAAAAATAGATATCATGGCGACAAAGCGCATATCAGAACCCAATGACAGTCATCATTTTAAACCCTTGTTTCCGATAAAAAAACTCAAATATAGTCTACACTATAAATAGTCAACCTGATTATTTTTTGTAGGTAAGTTATGACTAAATTAGAGCAAAGTAATAAAAAACAAGAACTGCGTGAATTCAACGCTGAGATAAATCGTGTAATAGCTGCGATAGAAGAAAACATCAGAAAAAATACTATTATTTTCAATAGCGCAAGCAGGGATTTACCCCAAAAGAAGATTTATGCTGATTTTATTCGTGTAGATAAACAAAAAGTTGCTATATTAGAAAATGCAAAGAAAAATCACCAGACGGATACGCCGGAAGTTCAAGCTATTTTGAAGCAATATCCAATAACCAATCAGCCTGCTATAGAAAATCAGCAATCGCAATCAAAGGGACCAGAAATAGGACCTGTTGCTTTGAATAACTTTAGTAATTTAACAGGCTTATTCAAAAATTTTCGCGAGCGCTACTTTACTCAAAACCACTCTTTTCAAAAAAACACTACTTTGAATCAAAAAATTGATTCCGCCATTGAGTGCGCACAAGTCGAAATGGAGAAACTCTCCACATCAATTGCTAAGCTGGAGAATCATAAAAAAGCAGGAATATATGATCCAACAGGCAGAGTTCAGCAAGAAATAAACACGCAAATGGCGCAGAAGTTATCGATTGTAGAAGATGTTAAAAAATTATTAAATTATCAGGGTGATCCCGCCAGTAAAGCGGAGATCATGCAAATTTGTAACGCATACAAAAAAGAGCCTCTTGATACACCCAGCCCTCAAACACCTGGTAGCCGTTTTTAAAAATGAAAACAATTTACACTTTGACTTTAAGACTTGGATGATTGAAGTTTACGCAATAAGATTTAATGTAACCTCAGTTCGGAGTTTCAACTTGAAGATGCAATCATCGGCTGTTGTTTATCGAGCAATTTAAATACAAACCGTTGACGTAATAGTATGGACCCCGCCACCTATCGAAAGGCTTCTATTTGAGCCAGA
>CAZBNB010000044.1:0-2778 GCA_964493245.1 uncultured Legionellaceae bacterium | reverse complement strand
GCACTAGTTGCCTAACCCTCTACTTTTAACTTCGGTTAAAAATGGGGGGATTACCTTTGAACAGTTTCCAGAATCATGAATCCTGGTTTTGTAAATACTCTTTTTTCTGCATATTTCCATGTCTATTTTTAAAGTAAATCATTAATTTTTTGCCATTCAATTGAGCTTTGGTTGCAAAATAACCTTTTGGTGGTTGGATTGTAGGTTGCTTGGGGAACGAATAGGTTTGTATTAGATTATTTTCATCGTAACAAATATAGATGCGTTGCTCAGGATCTACGAGAAGAGGGATGTTATTGTAATAATCTGGTGGTTGATGAAGATTCAAATTTTCAATACGGTACTCATGTGTTGCACAAGCAATAGTAATGTTAGGTGCAATGAAGATTAATGATTTTGTGCATCCAGTACCACATGAGGTTTCAACAGTAGCTACAGTATTACTTAACCATTTAACTGCAATTAATCCTGGCTGATGAGGCATGATTCCGTATGTGCTTTGCGTTTTAAAATGAATATAAACAGCATCATCACCTTTTAAGCTACCAATAGCTGCTGTTTTTGAAGGATTGTAATGTAACTCACTGATGTGGTGATGTTTAATCGCATCTGCAAATAAGACGTAAGGCTCATCCGCATAGCTATTATTTATCCAATTTAACAAAGTGAAAGCGAGGCACATCTGGTAAGTTAAAATAATTTTTTTCCCAGGGATGCTTGGGGTTTGGCGGACCGCTAAAATAATGACATACACCAGGTAATGGATTTTCTGTTTCAGGTGCATTTTGAATCTCCTTATATAATTCTTTGCATCGTTGCCATGCAGTTTTGTCGGTTTTTGAGCCGTCTTGACCTGGGTTCTGCATTTTTTTGTAATTCGGATCTGTTTTACGCCAACATGAAAATTGTGCGGGTTTGAGCACAAGTGTTCGATAAGAGTCTCCCCATCGCTTTTTTGTAAGACGATTTCGAATGATCCAAGCAATAGCGCGCTTACTTGCTTCATTTTCACTTCGTGCTTCACCATATACTGTTAAAGAGAAATACAAATTTTCTGAGGAAATTTTTTCAATCTCGGGCATATGATCAAAGGGACTATGGTAGCAACAGCAATATCCTTTAACATTTTCGATGTATTCTTTCCCTGCTTTAGTGACTTTTTTACGTGTGTGTGGCTTTACCCAATACTTCCCAGATGGACAAGCTTGTTGATTGTCGTTTTGCTGTGATGTCATTTGAACATTCGATGGCATGATATGCTCCCTGTTTTGTTATTTTGAGATTTCCCAGTAACCACCTTTGTTTCCACCGATTCTTTTCAGTATTTTTTCATTTTTAAGCTTTTCAATTTGCTTTAATACCGCTCGCTTTGTGATTCCTATGATTTCACCTATCTCTTCAGTAGTGATAAAAGGGTTTTCTTTAATCAGATCTATGATCTTTTCTTCGGTTTTTGGTGAACTTTTTGGTGAACTTTTTGGTGAACTTTCTATTGTTTTATGTTCATCCAGCATTTTTCTGTGAACCACTACAGTAAATAAGCAACCATCACGATCATCAATAAAATCAATATCAGGCCACTGCGCTATAGCGCGTTTAATACCAGAGCCCAGGCCGTGATATGGTAATAGCCCCTTTGCTACATAAGAAATCAAAATCGGATTGCGAATATTTGAGTTACTGGTTCTGATTTTTTCGACAGTTAGGTTATCAGGCAGGTGTCCAGGGCTTATGATTTCAATTCGATTATCATAAATAAATATTCTAATCGGTGCACTGACTAAATAATCTCTGTGGATGAGAGCATTCACCAAATGCTCTTCAAAAACATCTTTTGATATTTCAGGTAACCCAGGCGCATTAACACCTCTGCCTGCTTGCATTGCTAATGAGTTGGTTAATTCTAGATACATCCTCTTTGCTTAGCCCAAGTAACTCAGCACCGTCTGAAATACCTATGAATATTTGACCGCCATTTGAATTGGAAAATGCGGCTATTTCTGCAGCGAGTGACTCGCTGTTGCGAACGTCCGATTTAAATTGTCGAATGCTATCTTCACCAAGTGCAACTTCAGTAATTAGAGCTTGTAAATTCATAATGATTGCACCTTAGTCAATACATCCTGTTGTGTCGCTATCAAATTTGCAATAATGCTTGAATTACTAATCGAAAAATCAATGTTGTCTTTATTGGTGATCAAAGATTCAATTAGTTTCCCCCATTGCTCCAGGGCTTCCTTACGTTGAGGTAGCATTTCATTTTTATGTTGCTGTATAAACACCTCTTGAGGCATTTTATACCCCAAACACTTTCTTGGACATAGGTTCATTCTATGCGCCAATGAATCAAGATCTTTTTGTGTTATTTGGTCAATATTCGTTGTGTTTGGTAAGTATCGTCTTAGCCTTCCGTTCATATTTTCATTCGTACCTTTTTGCCAAGGTGAATGCGTTTCGCAATAGTAAACGCGGCACTTCATTTTAGTTTCAAGTTGCTTATAATCAGCAAATTCAACACCTTGATCGAACGTAATTGTTTTACACATTTTTTGAGGTAGGCTCTCAAATTTACCACGTATTTTTTCCATCACACCGTTAGAATGTTTACTGTTGTTTTTAATCAGTAAAACCATTCTAGATTTTCGCTCCACTAACGTGGTGACAACTTTCTTTCTATTTCCCACAAATTGAATAGTATCACCTTCCCAATGACCAAAACGGTTTTGACGTAATAGTATGGACCCCGCCACCTATCGAAAGGCTTCTATTTGAGCCAGA
>CAZBNB010000043.1:0-4705 GCA_964493245.1 uncultured Legionellaceae bacterium | reverse complement strand
ATTTGCGCTAAATTATCTCAATTTTCGCCTCGAAAAACTAATTGATGACACGCCCGAATACAACAAAAGGACCTAATCATAAAAGGCGCCGAAGATTTCAGCCTAACAGTTGCTGTTCAAGCACGAATCGTTTAGGATCAGCACATTAAAATTATTTAAAAATCCCATGAAAAAAGCGCTTATCACTGGAATTACAGGCCAAGATGGCTCATACATGGCTGAGTTTTTGTTAGAAAAAAACTATCAAGTCTTTGGCTTTGCTCGCCAAGATAGTTGGTTAAAGAATCAACTTCCTCAGGCACTGAAAAAATCAATTCATATTATTCATGGTGATATGTCAAATGCCATTGATATCGCCGCAGCAATTTCGACCAGTACGCCAGATGAAATTTACAACTTAGCCTCACAATCTAGACCAAGTGAATCTTGGTCACGCGCAGCCGAAACACTGTTAATCAATGGAAATGGTGCTATTCATTTGTTTGAAGCCGTCCGCGTGATGTGTCCTCAAGCTAAAGTTTATCATGCTTCATCTTCAGAAATGTTTGGTAAAGTTTTAACATCGCCGCAAAATGAACTCACACCGTTTGAACCCGTGAGTCCATATGCCGCATCCAAAGTATACGCGCACCATATGGCACGTATTTATCGCGAAAGCTATGGTTTATTTATCGCGAATGGCATTTTGTTTAATCATGAGAGTGAACGTAGACCACTCCATTTTGTGACGCAAAAAATTGCGCACGGCGCAGCCTGCGCTGCTTTAAATATCACGGAATCACCCTTCATGAATGAACGAGGCTCACCGATTGTTCAAGCAGGTAAATTGGCTTTAGGTAATTTGAATGTCGCACGTGATTGGGGATATGCCAAAGATTTTGTACGCGCTATGTGGTTGATTTTACAGCAAGAAGCAGCAGACGATTTTGTCATTGGCACAGGGAAAATACACACACTGAAAGAGCTGTGTGAAATTGCTTATCGCATGGTTGGCAAAGATTGGCGTGAATTTGTGATTAGTGACCCACAATTCACAAGACCGCTGGATGCTCATCAAACCATTGCCGATGCAAGTAAAGCCGCTCACATGCTGGATTGGCAACCAACAATTAGCTTTGAAGAGATGATTAGACATATGGTTGAAGCGCAGATCGCTTTACTAAGCAACCCACCAGCCTAGGTAAAAACGCAACAATAATTGGACCCAAAAGCCCGTTAACATCAGCGATAGCCCCAATACACTGAAAAGCAAAGCCACTGGCTTTAAACGAAATAACAAGACTTTTTGTGGATGCAGCACATCACACATAATGAGTAAAATCCAAACGACATCTAAACAACGACTCATCGACTCATAATGCCGCGTTGCCAACGAAAAACAATTAAATATAAAAGCAAGCATTGCTGCAAAATACCAAGTTAAACTGCTTAATTCTCGTGTTCGCGTTTTTTGAAAAATACAATACGTGTAAAGAAGACAAATCCACAAAAAAATGGGGACCAACATTTCAGAAAAAGTATAAGCAGCTAACTGATAACATCGAAATCCAAACCAATTTCCATAAGGCTCTGGCAGCGCTGGCGCGAAATCTAAATGGTATCCCAACGGCGGTGGTAACCAAGTTGGTATCCTTAAAAAAAACCAAGGGTCAGCCGTACCTTGCCAACCAATGCGCTCCATATCAAAATAAAGATGCCATGATCCAAAATGGATTGCACAATACAGTAAGAATCCAACACAACCCAGGCTCCCCATCAAAAGAATTTTGAGTTCAGGAAACGATTTTTGTATAAAAATACGTCTACCAAGACGTGTATTGATTGCATAGCGTTGAATAGACGAGAAATAAATAACGACCGTAGCAAACAAAGGTGCTGCTAAAATAGGCAAACCGATGATCCGTGTTGCCGTCATAAAAAGACCGCCCACCCCTGCTAAAAACCATTTTTGCTGCGTACTTAACCAAAGCATGAGGCAACAAAAAAACATAAACAAAGATTCAGAATAGCCTACATAGAAAAACCAACTGGTAGGAAATACCATAATCAAAAACGCGGCACACCATTGTTGCCACCAACGACTCACTCGCAATATATAAAAAAACAAACACCAAAAGGCCAATGCGGCAGATTGAGAAACAATTAATAACGCTACTTTTGCATTCGCATGAAAAACATAAACAAGCAATCTGGCTAAATAAGGATATCCTGGGAAGAAAACCACATTTGCGTGTGTTAGACCGGTATGCATGGGACCATCTATGTTGATATAACCATAGTTAGCGATGGCTTCATACCATTCTGAATCCCAGTGTGAGGCTAAATTTAACCAAGACTGGATTATGTCTTTTTCTGGACAAAGCGAAATAATGATTGCCAATTGCAGGGAAAAACTGATAAAACCAAAAAGAAGAGAACGCCAATAACGCATTGATTCACCGAATCTCAATCATTATGCACAGCCGATTCAAACATGACTGCATCATTTCGAGTTTTATTTTGATATAAGATCAAATTACGTTGCAAATGAGGTACGTCTTCACAAAAAGCCAATGCTAACCGAGTCGCTTCTTCACCTAAAGCAAATTCATTCATGTGCCATGCACATCGGCTCATCATTTCATATCGATCATAAGCGTACATCCTTTTTTCGATAAACAGTGTATCTTGGGAAGGATAAGGCATATCATAGGCATGTTTGGCAAATAAATAGCAAGCTGGAATATTATCTGGCCAAAAATGATCCGCTAGTTTGATCAACGGCTCAATGCGATTCGGTCTCAATGAAAATGCCTTAAGATAATAATGCATGGCCATATCCCAAGTATATTGAGGACTATCATGAGCTAATTGCTGAGCAAGATATCCTAGACGGAAACAAGTAATAAAATTCTCCTCGTCCCATCCAGACAAGGTTTCACGGTGTTTGTATATTTCAAATGCACTTTCGAGTAATCCCAAGCACTCATACGTTTGCGCCAAATAAAAAGCAGTGCGAGAATCTTGATTATCCTGATGAAACGCTTTTGTTAACAACAACAAATCTCGTTGCCAACGACGTTTACTTTTTTCAGCGCCCGCATCGGTGGCGCGGACATCAAAACAAACAGCTTCAGGACACTTAACAGTGGCAATGTATTCGGGAACCTCGTGCACAAGTCCTTTAAAACGAATACCCTGAGCGGATCGAAACAGACGTGCGGTGGTAAATTGAGTCCCTTGCATATAAATATTCATGAGATATAAAGGCGTTTCTTTATGCTGCTCTTGCTCACAAAAATGTAGCAATGCGTGCCCTTGCTGCAAATACCATTCAGCATCACTCATCAAAAAAAAGCCGGCATTCGGAAAACTGTACTCAGCAAAATCTAAAGCACGATTTCTAGAGGTGGAAAAATCTACGAAAGGCTCTTCTTTAATATGCGCAACACAATGATGTTGCTCAAAAAAAGATCTTGAAAGCGCAACGGTATTATCACTAGAGCCAGTATCATAAATAACAAAATGACTGCATCCCTCTTGAAAAAAATTTTTCAATGTCGCTTCAATTGAGGGTGACTCATTTTTTACCATCATGACTACCACAAGTAATGGTGTCGATGATGAGCTATTTATGACCATGATGCGTCTGTTCCATCAAGCGCGGCACCTTCTGAATGATCTAACGAAGTCACGCCTAAACATAAAATCACTAACCCGTCATTCATGCCATACGTTAAAGTAGACGTGTTTTTCATAGCAATTGTCAAAGGTGTCAAAACACCGAATGATACATTAATGGGTGGGGTCAATGCCATGGCATATTTATGAGCATTAGCCGCTCCATTTTGTGAATAACTACTTGTCACCTGATATAAAGCACATCGAGCAGCATTCGTGGTTAATAATTTAATCGCATTTTCTCCACCCACTGGATTTGCACCTGGGCCAAAAACTTTAATAAACCCGCCATGCGTAACACCACGAACAACATTTAAATAACTTGATGAACCACCCAGTTCTTTATCCAGTTGAAGGAATGCAGGCGATCCCGTATCAATTAAGCACCCTGAAAAATCAGCTGCACTTTCACCTGGAATGCAAGCACGAAGCCAATTTTGAATCCCCTGCGCAGCCAATTTATCCGCTCTATCAGGACGGGAAGAGGATTGATTTTGTGCTGTAACAGAATCTTGATTTGCTGGATTATTAACCATGTTGAGATGATCTTGTTGTCTAATTTCTCTCAGCTTTAATAACCGCGCTACTTCTGGGCCAGTTGTACCATTATTGATGTCCTTATTCTCCCATCCTAAATCACTGGCGTTTGGTGCTTGATTTGCAGCTAAACCGCCTGTCCTGCCTGTGGCACCGGTTCTACCCGTTGCGCCGGTCGCTCCAGTTGCACCAGTCGAGCCTGTGGCGCCTGTGGCGCCTGTTGCGCCTGTCGCACCAACACCTGTCATTCCGGTCATACCAGTTTGACCTGTCATACCTGTGCCACCAGTCGAGCCTGTAGCACCAGTCGAACCCGTGGCGCCTGTTGCGCCTGTCGCACCAACACCTGTCATTCCGGTCATACCGGTTTGACCTGTCATACCTGTGCCACCAGTCGAGCCTGTAGCACCAGTCGAACCCGTGGCGCCTGTTGCGCCTGTCGCACCAACACCTGTCATTCCGGTCATACCGGTTTGACCTGTCATACCTGTGCCACCAGTCGAGCCTG
>CAZBNB010000042.1:0-5277 GCA_964493245.1 uncultured Legionellaceae bacterium | reverse complement strand
GAATTAAAAATAAAATCCAACGAAGAGATCGGTGTTTTGCGTAAGTCCTGATTAAATCAAGCATCCCATCGATACTGTGTCACGTAGACAGAAAAAAGGCTTTTAGTGTTCAAAATTTAGATGTGTTTGCTCTGTCGTAACCTCAGTTCGGCGTTTTTATGCTTTTAAATCGAGAGAAATCAATGAGTACGAGGCAAACGCTCTAAAAAAGCGCAGCACTAGCAGCGCTAATGTGAGCATTTTTTAGAGCGTTTAACGAAGTAATCATTGATTTATCGAAGGTTTAAAAGCATAAAAACGCCGAACTGGGGTTGTCGTATAAACAAATGACGGATAATTTCAATCAGCGTCAACAACTAAAACAGCCGTAAAGTTCCCAAGTCAAAAACTTCAGAGTGGTAACCGCACACAGTATATCCATGTCAATTAACACATGTTAAAATCATTTTCTTTGATATATCAGGCTTAAAGACATCATGCAAAAAACAAGAACCGAAAGCGACAGCATGGGAACCATTGACGTTCCGGCAGATAAATACTGGGGGGCTCAAACTGAGCGCTCATTACATCACTTTAATATTGGTAAAGATCTTATTCCTTTAGAGGTAGTTCATGCGTTAGCCATTTTGAAAAAAGCCGCCGCGCTGACCAATCATGAGCTGGGCCTGTTGTCACAAGATAAAATGAATCTGATTGTTAAAGCGGCTGATGAAGCTGCTTCAGGTCATCTTGATAGTCATTTTCCACTACACGTATGGCAAACAGGAAGTGGCACTCAATCCAACATGAATGTGAATGAAGTGATTTCTAATCGCGCTATCGAAATGGCTGGTGGTACGATGGGCAGTAAGACGCCCGTGCATCCCAATGATGATGTGAATATGTCGCAATCATCGAATGATACCTTTCCAACGGCCATGCACATGGCTACGGTTATCGCCTACAAAAATAAATTGATTCCTGCTGTCAAAAGTCTTCGTGATGCTTTAGCTAAAAAAATGCAGGATTTTCAATCGATTATAAAAATTGGCCGCACACATTTACAAGATGCCGTTCCTTTAACTTTAGGTCAAGAGTTCTCTGGTTATGTGGCTCAGCTAGACGCTTGTTTGAAACGTTTTGAAGAAACACTGCCTGAATTATACGAGCTTGCTCTGGGTGGTACAGCTGTCGGTACGGGATTAAACACACACCCTCTATTTGCTGATAAAGCCGCAGCACATATCGCTCAACTAACCAAGCTGCCTTTTGTTTCCGCACCGAATAAATTCATGGCACTGGCATCGCATGAACCCTTGGTCATGGCACACAGCGCACTTAAGGCTTTGGCGTGTGCGTTGATGAAAATTGCCAACGACGTTCGCTGGTTAGGTTCTGGACCTCGCTGTGGTATTGGCGAATTAATACTACCAGAAAACGAACCCGGCTCCTCGATTATGCCAGGCAAAGTCAATCCAACACAGTCGGAAGCCATGACCATGGTTTGTACACAAGTGATTGGCAACGACACCACGGTTTCTGTTGCCGCTAGCCAGGGCAATTTTGAGCTCAATGTGTTTAAACCCGTCATCATTTTTAACATTTTACATTCACTCAACTTATTAGCAGACACCTGCTCATCGTTTGAAGCGTTTTGTGTTGAAGGTTTACAGCCAAATCTGCCTGTCATTGATTATTATTTGCATCACTCTTTGATGTTAGTCACGGCATTAAACCGACATATTGGCTATGATAAAGCAGCCAAAATTGCTAAAACAGCCCACCATGAAAACACATCATTAAAAGAAGCCGCCATCAAATTGGGCTTTCTCACAGCTGAACAATTTGATGCTTACGTCAATCCTCAAGAAATGATCGCACCATGCAGCGTAGAATAAAAAGTTTTGTTCAACGTGCCGGACGCATTAGCCCAAGGCAACAACTTGGGCTAGATAGTTTGGCTGCACATAATTCACTGTCATTGGAAAGTGGCTTATGGGATTTTGCCAGCATTTTTTCACGTGAAGCTGACACGATCGTAGAAATTGGCTTTGGTATGGGCGCATCACTGTTAACGATGGCAACCATGCATCCTGAAATCAATTTTATTGGTATTGAAGTTCACCGTGCGGGCATTGGTCGGCTCGCTGCTGATATTCAAGATCAAAACATACAAAATGTACGCATTGCGCCACATGATGCGGTTGAGGTTTTCAAACAATGTATCCCTGACGATACGCTTGCCGGAATCCAATTGTTTTTCCCTGATCCTTGGCCTAAAAAACGCCATCATAAACGCCGCCTGGTGCAACCAGATCTTATCCGCCTACTCACGCAAAAATTAAAAATAGGTGGCTTTATCCATTGCGCAACCGATTGGCAAGAGTATGCTGAGCACATGTTAGCGGTCTTGTCTGCTGATACGGCTTTAAAAAACATCGATGAAGGCAATGCTTACTTACCCCGCCCCGATACACGCCCAATTACGAAATTTGAGCAAAGAGGGTTGAAATTAGGACATGGTGTGTGGGATTTAAAATACACTCGTGAACGTTAAATTTTATCAACAGGCGTGAACATTTACTATGACCGCTCCCCAACGTTCAAGAGCGAGGCCGTGAACGGTTACAAAAGTGTCTTTGCGAGCAGCGTACATTACACAGGCTTAGCGAAGCTCGCAATGACGGCATTTTTTCCTTAAATTGATGTCTATTGAGTGTTCAGTAAGCGTTCACTCCGCGAGAGGGAAGACCTACAGTTTTAGACGATTCACTTTTTGAACCATATACAGACTACAATTTTTTAATAACATCATGTTTGCTAAGATCCAAAATAAAAATCTTCTTCTTCAGCTAAATCATTTACTAACGTCGGCTTTGATGAATCTAAAGGTCTCTTTTTTGGCATCAGTATAGCACCACACTCAGATGCCTTAAGTCCATTAATCCGGGTATTAATCAATTTTTGGTTATCTTTAGCAGCCATAATCTCTCGCAAATCGGCATTAAGTGCTTTCATTTTTGCTTTAAGTCGCTCTATCACACCATCCTCAGGCAATGTTTCGGGATCAACCTCTTTTATCGTAGGTAACAATCTAAAAGTAGGTGTAATTAAATCCATACCCGCCCCCACTAAAAAAGATTTGCCAGCGTTTAAACCAGAATAAGTTGCTTCGTTCGTTCGTTTAGGAACCTCTTTAGTAAATAAAACTCCCGAAAAAACCTCAGCAGCACCTAATTTGAGCAACGCTTCGATCACACCAAGCAGGGTTTTTCCAGAATCAAGAACATCATCCAAAATCATGACAGTCAGGTTACCCACTTCAACTTTCAACTTACCAATGGTTAACTTACCACGTTTGGTTCCTTCATAGCTTGATGTCATCGTCGTTGTATAATTAACCCTAACTTGCTCTTTTTTCGGTAATGTTGCGTTTATTGCGACTATTTCTTCAATGAGCTTATTTGCAAAAAAATTCGCACCATCCATTAAACCTAAAAAAAGCACCGACCGACCGGCAAAGTCTTTAACTATTTTCTTCGCCAGCCCAGCAATAATCTTATTTAAGTAAGCCGGTGTCACTTCAACTTTTTCACCACTTATGGGATCATCCACATAGACAGGTTTAAGCATCGTGTTATTTTCAATTTCTATCGCTTCCTCATGACAAGCTGTCAGCTCAGCTCTCACTTCCTGTTCAAATGTCAACGCCATAATGAATTCCTATGTTATTCAATAAATGACGAATTTTTATTAAATTCAACTAAAAAAGCAATATAAAAATCTTTTTTTTTACGCTAAGCGTCACACTTTTTCACCAAATGGTAATAAGACAAAGGAATTGGGACGAGGCAATAATGAGCCGGAATCGCTTCCGTATTCGCGATCAGATGGTAACGAAAATGCATCTTCGGTGTAATCGAAATCATAGCGTCACGTGCGAAATAAGCACCTGTATAGTATTTTTTAAAAATAAGTGGGCTGGCAGATAAGGTTTCTTGTTCGCCAACATAGTTAACTAAAAAATGGATATCCTGCAACATTAATTTATCACGATTATAGCCATTGAAGTGATATAAAAAAAACACCGAACAAATTATCAATAATATGTTATTGACTAACGAAAATACCCTAAAGCGCTGCACACAAAGACAACAATAAGCTAATATCACCTGAAAAGGCTTAAAACAACTTTCTGCAATAAACAAAGTAAAAAAAGGAGCGGATTGCATCAAATAACTGAATGCCTGCTTATGACTAATGCCTATTGGTAAAGAAGCCACCAATGAAAGCGATAGCCATACTTTAGCACGCGGCGTTAATGGATAGCGTGTCATGTCGATTTTAAAAGCCAACCAGTGACAAAAAGCACCGAATAAACCGACCCACATATAAGCACGCACATACAACAAAACCACATGCAAATGGGCGAAGCCCACATAATTCAATTGACGCACACCAGTTATAGCTGGAAAAAGCTGCTGTCTGAAATAGCGTTGTGTCACATACAGCGCATTTGGCAATGTGGTATAAACCAGTAAGAATATGCCTACCACAATAACCAAAAAACAGCCTGTTTTTTTAAAGCCATCCAGCATACGTTGATCAGATTGAAATATCGCTATGATCACCGGTAATGCCAAAGGGAAAAAAGCAGTTGGGCCATTACAAAAAAAGGCAATGACCATACCAAAAGCACATAAAAAGTAAGTCAGCCCGTTTTTCACTGGCGTGATAGCACAGCCACGCTCTGTTTGTAACACATAAAAAACGCAGACAAAGGTTGTAAATAGCGTGAGGGTCCCTTCTAACAGGTTGCTCACATAAAGATGATTCAAGGGAATCATCCCCCAAATCAGGAGTAAAAACCCCAACGTCACAACACGCTCTTTTTTTAACCAATACCAAGTCAACAATGAAAATTGCCCAACAGCCATCAATAAACAATATAGCCGCTCAACATAAAATCCTTGGCCCAAGTATTTGAAAAATAAAGACTGAAAATAAATAGCCAACGGCGGATGCTCGTAAAACCCAACTAATTCGGTTTTTGAAAAAAATAACTGCCAAATCGTACCATGTCCCAAACTTAAGTTTTTTGCGATTGCCGCATAGACAATACCATCTAAAAACATGCCATGACGCGTTAAAGGAGAGGCGATAAAAAACAAGAGCAAGCTGAGAGAAAAACACCAGACAGGAAGCCAATTGCGTGTCATTTTAGAAAAGTACCATGTTAAATGATCAGGACTTACGCAAAACAACGATCTCTTCGTTGGATTGTATTTTTAATTCGGT
>CAZBNB010000041.1:0-6693 GCA_964493245.1 uncultured Legionellaceae bacterium | reverse complement strand
ATAGGTTACGAGAAAATTCTACTTTTGACATCAGTTATTTTTTGGGAGGATTACCCAGAGAGACGGGCTAAAGATCGGAAATTAAAACCAATAACAGTAAATGTCGTCATTGCTAAAGAACAAAATTTTGACGAAGGAGAGGCCCTTGAATGGATTTTATTAACCTCAGAATCAATATCGTCCTTTGCCTGCACACGGAAAATAACTCGGTATTATGAACTGAGATGGCGTATTGAAGATTTTCACAAGGCTTGGAAAACAGGTGTAGGTGCTGAAGAGCAACGTATGCAATCAATCGATAATTTAGAAAAAATGATTGTTATTCTCTCCTTTGTAGCCATTCGCTTACTTCAATTAAAAGAACATTTTGAATTTTCATCTATGCTAGAGAGTGATGAAAGTATGCCTTGTGAAGAATTATTAACTGAAATTGAATGGAAAGTGTTGTGGAACAGTGTTGAAAAAAAACCATTACCTGAAAGAATTCCTACCGCTACGTGGGCTTATCAAGCAATAGCAAAATTGGGTGGTTGGACCGATTCTAAAAAAACTGGCAAAGCAGCTTGGGCTACTATCTGGAAAGGTTGGTTTCGTTTAAAAGAAAGATTAGAAGGTATTAGGATTGCAACTGAGATGATGAAGATGTGATCAAGAGACAGCTTAAATGGGGTAGAGCCAAAACTCTTATCAAGGGGCACTGGTGGGGCAGTTCGAAATAACAGGTGTCAACACTTAACAACAAACTACCCACTTTGTTGGAGCCTTCAAAATGCCTAATTTTCCTATTGTAAAAGCCACTCCAGAAGAAGCCATTTATGTAGATAGTCAACTTACTGACTTCGTTTGTGAGCAAGTCCCCTTCACACAAAAACAAAATCAAATTTTTTTGAATTACGTCATTAAAGAAGATGCTGTTGTCATTGCAGGCATTAATGCAGATCTTTATTACTGGGGAATGTTATATATTTCTGAAGTGTTTGTTAATGCCAAGTTTAGAGGTCGGCGTTTAGGTAGTCAATTGCTTGAGCGCGTCGAGAATGAAGCCCGCAAGTTAGGGGGAACACTCAGCCACTGCGATACTTTTGATTTTCTATTCAAAGATTTTTATTTGAAGCACGGTTATAACATCTTTGGGATGTTAGAAGATTGTCCGTCTGGTCATCAACGGTATTACTTAAGCAAAAAATTATTTAAATGAAAATCTCACGCAAAGATTATTCTACAGAGTCAGCGTACTCTTGATGCGGCAGAGTGTAATCAAGGTTCCCTCCCAAAAAAAACAAATATCAGCAGCACCCAACCCTTCCAACTTTAATCAACATTGATTAACTGATATAGGCGCGGATTTTTTTCGTCCAAAAATCCGCGCCTATATCAGAACCCAACGTGAGCTTGAATAGCTGATTATATATGGAGATCATTTAGCCTCTTTACAGCAAGCGTCTAAGGATTTTTGACAGCTCTGGATACAACTTGTAACGGTGCAACTTGCCGTGCAAGAACCGTTTTGATCAAAACAGGATTGTGGGCAGTTTTGCGTCATATGACACTGGCTAATGCATTTTGGTGTCGTACAACTACTGCAACAAGGGTTTTCTGGCGCGGATGCAAAAGAGGCGTGCATAAAAAATAACATGCAAATACACATTGCTGCATTAATTAAGCGCTTCAAAATCATGTTGTGGGTCATATCGGCTCCTTGACAATAAACTGTACGATTGACAAACTAAATGTTTTACAACACGTAGATGGTATTTGGTTAAACATCACCGGTCAATGGATTTTTAAGCCTCTACATATTTTTATTGATTCCATTCAACTTTGATAACGAACAGCTTTTAACTGAGAGGGCGCCTTTTACATGATATCACAACAGCATAAAATTTTATGTCTCGGTCTCATTGTTTTTTCTGTAATCTTATATGCGTACTCTCCTATTTTTTGGCTTGATTTTGCATACCATAATGATTATCGACTGTGCGAATAT
Source organism: uncultured Legionellaceae bacterium (assembly GCA_964493245.1). Lineage (GTDB taxonomy): Bacteria > Pseudomonadota > Gammaproteobacteria > Legionellales > Legionellaceae > CAZBNB01. The sequence goes on along the minus strand of CAZBNB010000041.1, from coordinate 4,706 downwards.
CATCACCAACATATTTTTTCGGGGTTTCCAGAAACAAGGCACCTCATCGCAATCGGACGACCGCTACTAAGTATTCTTTTGAATGCGCAGGTATGGTTGATAAACGATATGCATGCATTTCATATTGCACATATTTTTTCTATCTTATCCATTGCGATCTTCGCTGCAATGTATTTTTATTACGCTCAAAAATGGTTTGATATTAGTCCGATAGGGGCGGCAATGCTTGCTATTCTGACTTTTACATTGCCATCGATGGCTATTAATTCATTTTGGGTGCTCAATTATGTTTCCAGTATCTGTGGCGCGCTTATTGCATTTTTTTCTTATATTTTGATGCAAAAAATGAATTTCAAGCAGCGTTCTCACGTGCTTGTTTTTTTGAGCGTGGGCTTTTTGTTGTATCTGGATTTATTGATATACCCACCCTCAGTGTTCTTTTTTTTGACGATTTCTTTCATCAAAATATTATTTGGCCCTAAAAATTCTCACGAAAAATTACAGCAGGTGTTTCGAGAAATATGTATTACGTTAATTGTAAGCCTCATCTATTACATCAGTATCAGGTTTATCCTCAAACCGTTTTTATTAACACATCCAGAGTTTATGTATCAGACGCTGAAAGGGTTAAACTGGCAATCCTATTATCAACTCATTGATAATACTTTTCCTCAATATTCGTGGGAGACCAAAACCATTCTTTTTTTTGATAAATGGATACAGATCAAAGAGTATTTTGTTTTAACTTTATCAGCATGGTTTGCACCTTTAAACTCTGTGTTGATTACTTTTATTGGTTGCTTGTTTTTAGGGTGTTTGAGCTGGGCTGCTTATCAAAGCACTTTGTTAAGTGAGTTTAGCACGCTAACTCGAGTTATTTTAGGATTAGTATTGCTGATAGTGATTGCAATATTAACGGCATTACCTATTTTGGCGGGGTCCAGTTACTATGTGATTCATTATCGTGTAACTTTCGCTTCAATGGCGATTGTACCAGCCGTTTTTATATTTGCATATGAGCGAGTATTAAGATCGTATGGTCATCGGCGTTGGTCTATTTTGATCTATTTATTTACAATCATGTTTTTTTCTTTAGCTGAAATGCACGCACTACATCGTATTATTCTGGTGACGCAACGTAACCACCAGGAGTATCAATGGGTTTCTGTATATTTAAAACAACATATTTCTGAAAAAACAAAGAAAATTTATATTCAGCTCCCCATCGCAGATCGTCCCGACTCACGTTATCTCCACGCAGATTTTGGTTTCAACGCGAGTGATCTTGGCATGCGTGGGTTAGTGCGCGCGGCGCTGAGCGACATGAAAAAAAATCCTGATGATTATCACATATTGTTCGATACGAGCGAGCCTCAAAATAGCGACGAATTGCTTTGGATACATGCCTTACCAATAATCAAGAGACAGTTGTCACCGACTTTGCTGGTAGGAAAATGGTCTGCATACGATAGGCCAGCCAATATAAAATACATTAACAATCAATTGATTATTAATGTATTTGGAGAAAATGAAGAAGCCTTTATATCGCATGACAATTATTTTTTGTCAGTTCCAAATTGGAACAATCTTCAGGCAACACTCTCTGAGAATGGTCAGGAATTACGATGGTTAAATGGTTTCACTTTAGAGCGCGAAATGGATAATAGATAAGGGATTGAGGAAAAGGGATTGGAACATGTATAATGACCCCCGAAATTTAAACCACTAAAATTTTAAAATTTTAAAATTTAGGAGATAATAGCCTTTAATTTGGAGGTTAAAATGTCTAAGAACAAAAAAAAAGAGAAAATAGGCTTCGTAATTTTATCGTATTTGAGTACGAAACCGTACGCCACTGTACGACATTCTGTAGGGTTTACCCGCGGCAAAAATTATAATAAAATCAAGTGATTAAAAATTGGGCAGCGGACTCATAATCCGTTGGTCCTAGGTTCAAGTCCTAGTGAGCCCACCAATTAAAGTAAGCAAAATCAATAACTTATGCTTGACTCCTCAAATCCACGTAAAAGCCTTGCATGACTTTTGCGTGACCTAGTAAGTAATATCAAAATCAATCATACAACCAACCAAACACAGCCGGTAATTTTTCTCAATAAATTTCCGAAGGCTGAAGATCCGAAATCTGATGTGAGAGCATGTCATTCCAGTCTCTTATCAGGCCCCCCATATCAGACTAGTTGTCACTCGTAATTTAATATAATTATTAGGTGGGAACGAGGTTTGACACGGGGGGCTTCTGTCCATAAACGCAGTGAATAAAACTCTTGCACGTGCGGGGTATTAAACCACCGAAGCATCAGGGGAATATCCGCGAAAGTTATGGTTCTAAAATCAATTTAGTTTTTCATCATTATAATATCGAAGTCTATCGTCTAAATTACCAGCATGAAGTTCAAAAAGATGGTTGTCATAATCATAAAAATAGATCGAGCACCCTTCAGCCAATTCACGCTTACGTCCAGGTAGCAGCGTTAAACCTAGTCCCAAGATTTTCTCTTCGAAAAACGGTAAGTCCGTTTTTTCAATCTCGAACGCAACATGATTGTAAGTTTTTTCCATAGAATTACCTTCCATAATTGCCACCCAAACGCCCGCAATTTTAAAAAATTTTTCCTTGGAGATTGAAAATGTTTGCTCCTCGCTAGAATATATTTCCTCCGCATCAAAAATCTGTTTCAACATATAAGCAGTTTTTTCAATGTCTTTGCAAATAAACGTTATATGGCTAATCCCTTTAATTTTTGTACTCAAGCCAACCTCTCAATTTATCATCTAACTTTTAGCAAGCTGTAATACCTTGTTAACAAAGTCTAATTTTTCATCAGTATATTTTTCACGGTCATGCAAGTGTTCTTCTGCTAATTTAAACTTTAACTGCTCATATTCCTTAGCAACATCAGGATGGGTACGCAAGTAGTCCCTAAAAATCAATTTATTACACCAATGATCTGAATCTTGTTCAAATATGTGGACATGATGTGTTCGTTTCTCACCATACGGAGGCATACCTTTCACAAAGAACATTCGTTTTGGATCTGGGTTGTTAGCCCAATATTCATAACCCATTTTTTGTAAAATAGGCACCGCCATAAATTTCATATTTTCTAACGAGGGAACCGCGATTTGAATATCTAATATCGGCTTTGCAGATAAACCTGGAATTGCTGTACTACCTACATGCTGAATATCAATGATTGCATCGACAGGGAAAATAGATTTTATTTTATCAATTTCTGCTTGCGCCAACGACGGCCATTCCGAATTGTAGGACACAAGATTCACATGATCTTTTTTCAAGATAGCAGGGCTATCTGCAATATACTCTTCCGCCGTAATGGCCCAGTGTTCGTGTCCACGCCACTCATCATTCACTTTTAAATAGCGGGGAGAAAATCCCTCATAACGAAAGCCATTGTTTTTCACTAGGCGAATTGATTGCATATTTTCCGGCTGTATATTCGCTTCCAATCGGTGTAATTTCATTTCTTTAAAAACATAGCGTAATACCAATTTTAATCCCGCACTCATATAGCCTTTGCCCACATTATTGGCCACTGAATAAAAACCTAAATACGCGTTTTGGAAAAACCCCTGGACAATTTCACTAATATTAAACACACCTAAGATGTCATTTGACTGATTACAGACTAAAAAGCTCTTTTGGTTAGGTTGCTGAGCACGTAACAGATAGTCGTCATACTCTTTTATAGTTAACGGGGGTTTAACCCACGGGTGATGTAACAATTGACTGTGTTGCATGGCCTGTAAAAAACTCTCTTTATCTTCAATTTTAGGCTCACGAATAATAATGTTTTTCATATGGTTAATTGACCTCTTCTCTTTTGAGACAAAATACATCAACCAAAACATTTTTAAAATTCGTTTGCTTCATCAATTTCATGCCAACTTTTTTTGCGACACGCTTTGAAGCATCATTTTGATGGTTAATAATCGAGATTAACATAGGAATCTCAAGCACGTTAAACGCATAATCTCTAACAGCCACAGCGGCTTCAGTTGCAATACCCTGCCCCCAGTGCGTTTCATCTAAACGGTAGCCTAATTCAATATATTGGCTCCCATCGACTGTTTGATGAATAAAGCCACAAAAACCAATGAGTTCATCGGTGTCCTTCATAACAAGCGCCATCAAACCGTATTTTTGTTTTTCATACAATTCAATCCACTCTGGTATTTTCTCCGCAATAACATCGCGACTAACAGGCTTGCCATCACCAATATAACGCATCACATTTGGGTTTGCGCAAATTTCAGCAAATCGCTCAATATCCTCGATGCAAAAAGGCCGTAATAAAATTCGCTCTGTCTCAATAATTCGATTCATTTTTACGCCTTATTATTTTGATGACGTGCTTTAACAAATGCACACACCCAGTTAAGATCGTGATCTTAATTATTTATTAAAGCACGTCACCTTTGTTTCTTTGCATCACTAATATGTATCAGCAATAACATCGCGACTAACAGGCTTGCCATCACCAATATGGCGCATTACATTTGGGTTTGCGCAAATTTCAGCAAATCGCTCAATATCCTCAATGCAAAAAGGCCTTAATAAAATTCGCTCTGTCTCAATAAGTCGATTCATTTTTATACTATTTTATAGCTATTTTTGATGTGCTAATGAACTAAACTCACATGATTCAATTTGTGCATTAGACTCT
>CAZBNB010000040.1:0-7599 GCA_964493245.1 uncultured Legionellaceae bacterium | reverse complement strand
AAACATCACCGGACATTACAAAGTCAGCAACATGCTGAAAGCCCGCTTTCATGTAGACATTTTTTGCCCTAGGGTTATCGGCTGCAGGGTCGATTATAAATGTATCGGCTGATGTGTCGAATTCTTTCCTGAAAAAATCAAGAAATGCTGTTAATGTTTTGGCGCCGTAGCCTTTACCAAAATAATTTTTATCCCCAATCATATAATCAATGCCGTAAGTATGGCCTGTTTTTGAAAGGTGATTTAATTTGATGTCATTAATATGATCTTCCGCTGTTTCTTCGATCGTCATTAGCATTGCGAAAGGATGACCATCACAGCTTGCTATCCAATAAACATACTTGCCGTCACAATAATTTGAAGGCTCTTTTCTGCCATGAATAAAATTTAAAATATCGTTTTTGTGACCTTGCGTATTATCCCAAAACTCCTGAACAAAAGGCTCTGCAAGCCAACCAAAAACAATGTCAATGTGATGCAAACTTAGATTCTCAAAACGTATTCTCATAATTGATTTCTCAAAATAATTTCTCTGTATCATACATAGTATTGATTTATTCAGAATTGAAAAAGTAAAGACAGGGCAGGATCACATCTTCAAACGCCATTTCTGCTGAAGTACGAAGATATCTCATCTCTCTATTTAATTCAAAAAAGTCAGACCGCAGGTCTGGCAATGTAGGGTTTAACTTTCAATAAAGCTCAATTCTTGTTAAGGTATAATTAAAAAAACTGGGAGCTAATTATGTCTGAGCATGTGTTTGTTGTGTCCGAGTGGTTATCGAAAGAAGGTCATGAGCAAGAATTGTGGAAGCTCGTGAAAAGTATCATGGCATTAACCGCAAAAGAAGAAGGATGTATTAATGCACATGCCACTCGTCAAATACCGCATCCTGGCTCCCCAAGTAAATCAAAATATACAATTATATTGCTTCAAGAATATATCAATGTACAAGCATTTGATATCCATTGTGCCAGCGATTATGTCAAAAATTTTTTCAAAGTTTATGTTGAAAATAAAGAATCTGCTATTGTTGAAGATTGGCGCTGTAGACTTTTCGGTTTAGACGAATCATAAAATATAGACGTTGTAACTTATATGGACGCAATCTCTATCTTAAGTTGTTAAACGTAGAAAGCCCTTCACAAATAGGATGAGTCCATATAAGTTACCGTGGCTCAACAATGTGCTCAAAAATAAATCAGACGCTTTTTCGGGGGCACTTATGGGGCAGTTGAAGATAACAAATGGCAACAAACCCCAATAAATTTTGACCTTTCTTTGTTATACTCAATATCTGAGTTTAGGGTGTTATGTAAAAATACATATTTCAAGCGAAACGGCTGAGCTTTCGTCTACTAAAAAAACAGATCTTGATTATCTAATAGAGCTGACTTTGAAGTGTATGATCAGCGCGTAATTGATCTTACTAATACGAATCTGAATTTGGAGTTCAAGGATGAATGATCAACATAGAGTAGCCTTGATTACTGGCGCTCGCGGAATTGGTAAAGCGGTTGCTTTAGGTTTGGCAAAAGAAGGTTATCGTGTTTGTTTACTATCACGCTCCCAACTTTCACTTCAGGAAGCAGTAAAAGAAATTAAAGAAAATGCTCAATTTCCTTCATCTTCAGAGCCGTTAATTTATGAGTGTGATGTCTCGAATATCACTTCGGTTAACCAGGCAGTTCAGGACGTCATTAAAGAATTTGGGCATATTGATGTATTGTTCAATAATGCTGGAATTTTACGAGATGGAACACTAGAAAGTGTGAAAGATTTTAATGACATGATTAATGTAAATTTAATTGGTGCATTTAATATATTACACGCTGTTGTTCCTCATATGAAAAAACGTCAACAAGGTTATATTTTTAATTTAGCATCTCTTTGTGGAAAAATTGGTTATGCTGGTATTGGTGCTTACACTGCCTCTAAATTTGGTTTGGTAGGGTTAAGTGAAAGTTTATTTAATGAATTAGCACCTTGTAATGTAAAGGTGACGGCGATATGCCCGAGTTTCGTTGCGACGGATATGGTCTCACATTTGGAAGATCCACCTCAGGCCCTAATGATTAAACCGGATGATATTTTTCAGATAATCAAGGGGTTGTTGCAACTGTCTCCGCAGGCTTGCGTCAAAGAAATCGTTGTTCATTGTCGAGCGACTATTTCTACTGATTAACTTATTTAAGTTAGTGATTAAGCTAACGTTATAACTGTCGTCAAAAAAGCTGCAAAATTGGGGGATTACCCTGTACCAGATTACATTAATTCTCTTGAACCTGCTTCGCAATGAGAGATTGTAATTATCTAAGAAATAAGCCGTTACCCCCCTTTGTTTACTTAATCAATTGAATAATATCCAATTTGAAATGTAAGAAAATATTTTATATAATTAAATGTAAGAAATAATCTTACATTTATTGGAGTGGTTATGGCTCGTACAATGACGGTTGATTTAGGTAATGAACTTCGTCACTATGTAGAGGCTCTCGTTGAATCAGGAGATTATAGAAGTAATAGTGAAGTACTAAGAGAATCGCTGAGACTGTTACGTGAAAAGCAAGCAGCATCTAAGCTTGAACAATTACGACGTTTAATTCACGAAGGAGAGACAAGCGGTGATCCTGTGATATGGAGTGCGCAAACATTTCTCCAGCAAATGAAGAAAAAAATTCATGACAAATAAAACATTTCGCCTATATCCAAAAGCTATAGATGATTTGGAGGCTATTTATCTATATAGTACACGTGAATTTGGTACTCAAAGAACAGAAGATTATATTTTAGCACTTGAATCAAGTTTTCAGTATCTTGCAGATGAACCTTTAATTTCTCGCCAATGTGATAATATTCGTCAGAATTTACGCGCATTCAATGTGGGATCCCATCTTATTTTTTAAAAATAACTGACTATGGGATTGCAGTGATTCGCGTGTTACATTAATCCATGGATTTTGATAGATACTTGTAACATAAGCATAGTGAATTGATGATGATCGAAAATAATTTTTACATAGATATCCCTGAAAGGGCTGGAGCACCTGCAGCAACCATTTTTGTTAAAATCTTATCGAGCACTCCCCCCGATTTACAATCAAAACCTTATGTTTTTATTTTCCCGGGTGGACCTGGCGCAAATCACTCTCATTATGAAGATTATGATTGTCTCGCTGTCTGTGGAAATATTGTATTTTGTGATCCAAGAGGGTGCGGCCTAAGTAGTAAAGCTGATTTTTCAACGTATACTGTAGAAAATTATATCAAGGATGTAGATATAATACGTCAGTATTTAGGCTTAAAAGAAATCATTGTACTAGGTAAATCCTGTGGTGCCATAGCTGCTTTAGGTTTTACTCTCAAATATCCATCCGTTGTTTTAAAGCTCATTTTATCTGCAGGAGTTGCGAGTTATAAATTTTTAGAAACAGCAAAATCAAATGTTTTAACTCATGGTTCACTGGAACAACAATTGGTTTGTCAAACATTGTGGGATGGCACTTTTGACAATGACGAAGAAGTAACCGTGTTTATTAACACAATGGCTTCATTATATTCCTATAAATCAAAAAAGGGCTTTTCGACGCAACCCAAATCCATTCCAAAATATGCTTTATCTCACGAAGTATTAAATGAGGGATTTAAGCATTTTTTACGTGAATTTAATTTTGAAGAGCAACTCCATTTGATTCGTTGTAAAACGCTTATTTTGGCTGGCGAAGAAGATTGGATAACGGATAAAACGCATGCTGAATATATGTCGTCTAAAATTCCAGATAATCAGCTTATTATTTTTCAAAAATCAAGTCATATGATGGAAGTGGATGTGCCAGAGTTATACTTTAATGCAATTATAAAATTTATTTTATAAAATTTAACGAATAATTGTCGGTCTCATTAACAAACTAGCATAAATATCTACTTTTTTATATAAGACCCTCATTAAGTGCTGCTATAAGGGCTTCTAATATGACTTCTCTTTGCATGAGTTCAAACCAAAATACCAGGCTAACACGAGGATTTTCTACGATTTCAGTTACCTTTCTCGTTCCTTTTTGTGTAAAAAATAAAATGCCTCGCGGAGTAATTTCTCTAATGGTGACTACTCGAGAATGAGGTACTCCTTCTTTTGTTGCAGTAGACAATATTGCCTGCTGCGGGCTAGGAGCTCATAAGTTATAACAATCAGATAAAATTACAACAAAACTTACATCGCAATGTGGTAGAATGAATGATGCAGACGATATCGACTTTTTCATAGAGGTGGCTACATGTTTTTTGCATCAAAACAAGCGTTGCATTCCGATAGAAAATCTTTTGCAAAAAAACCTTGCCCATTTTTTGAAGATGCTGATACCAAACGCATTCCTGGTGTAAAAACCGTAGAGCGAGCAGCCATAAATGCTATTATATATAATCGAGCAACACAAAATATTCTCTGTCTTGATTGGAAAGAATATCAATGGAAAACGTTTGTAATCGGAGGTATTGAAAACGGTGAAGAAGCGGTCGCTGCAGCACGACGAGAAATCCGCGAAGAAACTGGATATACACATTTAAAACTTATTGCAAATCTTGGGCAAAGCCGCTCAGGTTACTATGCCGCTCACAAAAAAGAAAACCGTATTTCCAATGCCACAGGATTACTTTTTGAGCTTCTAACTGAAGAAAAAACTGATCTTCAAAACGCTAATATGCTACCACATATATTCACATGGATCCCTGTAGATCAAGTTCTGTCTTATGTTACTCCAAGTACACAAAAATATTACTGGAAAAAAGCAACTGATTATCTAGAACCTTATATGGCATCAACTACTTCCTCTAGAGCAAAAGAAAGGGAAAAATTTACCTCTTCAACACCAATACCTTCTTGGAGATAAAAACATACGGTATGATAACATTAGTGCAAGTAATGCATCGGATAAAAATCTTCAATGCGGGTGGAGTTTTTTTTAAAGAGGGATTTATCAAACAAAGTATACTTTTAAACAGTAGAGAGTCGTTGCATAGAATAAAAGAAGGCATCGTACATGCTTGATGTTGATTTAGAAAATATTAAATTTAAAGTTATTCAGCACCATTCTCATGAAGCGTTTGCTGCGGCTTTATTGCGGAAACGTATTTATCATAAATTGTTTGGCTCAGATTTTATTGAGGCATCGTTAGATCAACATCATATACAAATTATTGGCCTGAAAGGCAAGGAAATTATTTCCACTACTGTCTTGGTGCCAGAAGGACAGCATTACAAAATGCAACGAGTTGTTGTAAAAGAAGAGCTAACGAATACTGGCATTGGCTCCAAAATGATGCAGTTTTGTGAAACGTATGCAAAAAAACAAGGTATTAAGTCCATATATTGCCATGCACGTGATGCAGCAGTGAGGTTCTATCTTAGAAATAATTATATTCCTGAAGGTGATTATTTTATCGAAGATACAATGCCCCATTTGAAAATGAGGAAACTCATCTAAATTTTATTTGATTGAAAAAACAACAAGATGCGGACCAAATGAACCAGCGTTAATGGTAGGTTCACCAAAACTATCGTCAGGTATTTTGACGTATCCATAGAGTGTGTTAATTTCAACAGAAAGCATATTTAGATATGCTTTCGCCATCATTTTTCTAATACCAATTTTTTATTTATAATTAATTTCCACTTATTGTAACCCATTGGGAAATCATTGCCTGTTTTTCGGTGGCGACCTTAACAGATGCTGATATAGTTTTTTTATTTATCGAATGGAACTATTATGTTTTCGAATAAACAAATAGAAAGTTATTATCATGCATTGCTTGAAAAAAATGATCAGTATGAAGGTGTTTTTTACGTTGGTGTTAAAACAACGGGTGTGTTTTGTCGACCAACTTGCCCTGCAAGAAAGCCTAAGCTAGAAAATTGCGAATTTTTTGATTCGGCACAATCAGCACTGTTGGCATCATTTAGACCATGCAAGCGATGTAAACCGTTATCTCACCCAAATATGGTCTCCGATTTAGTGCGACTCTTGGTGGAGGCGGTAGAGGAAGAACCGACGAAACGCTGGAAGACATCTGATTTCAAAGCCTTATCAATTGATGAGTCTACAGCAAGACGACAATTTAAAAAACGTTTTGGTATGACGTTTGTTGCTTATGCCAGAGCCAGAAGATTAGGTGAAGCGATGAAAGATATTCGACAAGGTAGCTCTGTGATTGATGCGCAGTTAGAAGCTGGTTTTGAGTCAGGAAGTGGTTTTCGAGATGCATTTTCAAAAATATTTGGTGATGTGCCTGCACGAATCAATCGAAAAACAATCCCATTGAAAGCAGCATGGATAGATACCGTTTTAGGTCCAATGGTTGCTATTGCCGATGAAACATGTCTTTATTTGCTAGAGTTTGTCACGCGGCGCGGGCTTGAAAGAGAAGTTGAGCGTTTGCGTGCGAGAGGATTTGCTATTATTCCAGGTAATACCGCACCGATTCAATCCATTATGACGGAGCTTACAGGATATTTTTCAGGTACATTAACGAAATTTAAAACACCTTATAGGGTATTTGGAAGTCTGTTTCAACAAGATGTTTGGCGAGCATTATGTGAGGTTCCTTATGGCGAAACGAAAAGCTATCGAGATCAAGCCCTTTCATTAGGGCGCCCAAGTGCTTACAGAGCAGTCGCCAATGCAAATGGTGCGAATCAATTGGCTATTATCATCCCATGTCATCGTATCATTGCCAGTGATGGGTCACTCGGTGGTTATGGTGGTGGATTGGCAGTTAAACAGTGGTTACTCGAGCACGAAAAACGTATTCACAATGTGCGGCTATGTCTTGAGTAACGCGTTCGATCGAATGTTACTGTTACAGGAAAAACGCATCTAATCGTGTTATATAACATCACTTTGTCTAGGCGCCGCGCTTTATGCGTGGAATCCAGATTACGATCTGGATTAAGATTGAATGGATTCTGTGCATAAAGCACAGGACGTAGCCCCCAAAGCGGTGATTGATGTTCACAAATTAGATGCGTTTGCCCTGGTTACTGTTATCGAAAATTGATTTTTTGCATAAGAGTGATTATATTATGACCTAATTGAATTTAGGTCTGAAAATAAAGGAGTAAAACATGGGCTTTAAACGGTGTTTAAGCGTAATAACTGTAGCTACTACCTTACTGAGTCAAACGGTTTTTGCTGAAAAAAATGAAATAACTTTTCAAAATCAGCGTGGTTCGATTTTGAAATTAAATATTTTAGCTGATAATAAAATTAATGGGTATTTTACAACCGCCGTTGCTTCTAAAACTTGCCCTGAAGCGATTAACCAAAAAAGACCGATTACTGGCTACCTGGTAGGTAATGCAATCACGTTTAGTGTTGTTTATCCTATGTGTGAATCCGTATTGAGTGTTAGTGGTAATTTTGACAATCAAAAAACGGTTATTGACACGATTACTATCTTAAATAAACAAGCGAATGATATTACACGGGAAGGTCCTGGTGCACGCTTTATAGGGCACGATTCTTATCAAAAAGTAGGCTAAAAAACTTGATCAACAGGCGTGAACATTAATGACGTCAACTTAAGATGCCCAAGCTGCTAGGGAT
>CAZBNB010000039.1:0-7851 GCA_964493245.1 uncultured Legionellaceae bacterium | reverse complement strand
CGTCATCATGTCTTGCGGACACATTTTGTTCAAGATGATCACGGTCGTTATTATCAACAAGCCCAAGATCAGTCAATCAGTATATCTTCAATAGAAATTGAAGCAGCAACTTTTATGACTGTTATGAAGGAAATGATTTACGCTAAGTTTGATTTAACAAAAGAATACCCAATACGAGCTCTTTTATGTAGAGTTGTTGATGAGAAACGTCAGTATTTATTATTAACCGTTCATCATATTGCATTTGATGCTTGGTCACAAGATATTTTTAATAGAGAACTACATCATTACTATGATTGTTCAATCAATAATACTGTTTCTCCGCTGGAGTATTTAAGTGTGCAGTATGGAGATTTTTCAATATGGCAAAAAAATTATTTATCAGAAGAGCGTTTGAATATTTTAATCACTTATTGGAAAAATAAATTAATCGATTGTAATCATTTTCTAACCTTACCTTTGGACTATCCACGGCCGTTAACCATAAATTATTTGGGAGAATTTACTCAATTCCAATTAGATAAAAAATTATCATTACAATTAAAAAATTTGGCGCTAAAACAAAACATAACTTTAAATACAATTCTTTTAATAGGATGGGCGCTGTTATTATCAAAGTGTGCTAATCAAAAAGATATTATAATAGGAGTCCCGGTTGCTAATCGTCAACATCCACAGTTAGAAAGTTTGATTGGGTTATTTGTAAATCTCTTACCATTGCGTCTTAAACTTGATCCATCAAGCAGTTTATCGAACTGTATACTCGATGTTCAACAAAGTTTGCTTGAAGCTCATTGGCATCAAGACTTGCCATTTGAGAAATTGATTCATTGTATAGAGCTCTCACGAGATACATCCCATCAGCCATTATGCCAAGTATTATTTAATTTTCAGCAAATAGAGGTTGATATTCAAGATAAAAAACAGTCTTTTTTAAAGCCTGTTATATTCCCTGACGCGTATAAAGTATCAAAATTTGATATGACATTATCAATTTATGTCAGTGATGAAGGTATATATGGAAATATTGAATATGCAACGGCGTTATTTAAGTCTGAGTCTATAGAGAGATTTATCTCATATTTTCAGAGAATACTCACAGAAATAGTTGAAAAATCTATTGATATGCCACTTAGTTCTTATCATATGTCCACTTTAGATGAATATAACAAAATTATTTATGATTGGAGTAGACAAAAAAAGAATATTTTAGAAAATAAAACCATTCCTGAGATTTTTGAGGAAAAAGTATTAAAGTATGCTGATTGTATTGCATTGACAGACAGAGGAATGACTTTAACTTATAGAGAGTTAAATCAAAGTGCAAATCAGTTGGCTCGTTATATTAAACGACAGTATCAGAATGAGTTTCAGAAAGAAACCATCATTGCGTTATGTATAGAACGCTCTTTAGATATGTTGATTGGGATTTTAGCCATATTAAAAATTGGTGGCGTGTATACCTTGATAGATTCAAATTATCCTTCCGAGAGAATTCGTTTTATTCTTGACGATACAAAGAGTCATTTGTTGTTAACAAGTTCAACATTGATTCATAATTTAGAAACTATTGTACCTCGAGGGATACAATTAATACCTATAGATTTAAAAGCATATTCAAAAGAAAAAAATGATAATTTGAAAAGCTGTATTGATCCTAGAGATCTGGCATATGTCATTTATACTTCTGGGACTACGGGATTGCCAAAAGGTGTAATGATTCCACATCAAGGGGTCGTACGATTAGCTCAAGATGCTTCATACATTAATATTCAGTCTGATGACTGTATTGCATTTCATTCTCATGTAGGTTTTGACTTAGTCACATTTGAAATATGGTCTACATTGTTGAATGGAGCACAGTTAATTTTTGTTCCAAACGAGATTTTGTTTAGCGTTGAAAAATTTGATGCTTTTTTAAAAATGCAAAATGTAACCATACTCTGGTTAACAGCTTCTTTATTTAGTCATTATATTGCGGAATATTCGGATATTTTTGGCTATTTAACATATCTTATAATCGGTGGGGAAATTGTTAGTCCGAAATTTGTTAATCTTATGTTAACTTCCGAATCAGTGCCTCGTAATGTTTTAAATGGTTATGGGCCAACAGAAAATACAACATTTACGACGACATATTCAATTACTAAAAATGAGATTTGTGCACATAGAATCCCAATAGGCAGACCAATTTCTAATACTATGGTGTATGTATTAGATGAAGCATTAAATCCTGTTTCTGTCGGCGCGGTAGGTGAATTGTATGTCGCTGGCGCAGGCCTTGCTCGTGGTTATTTGAACCAGCCAGAATTGACTAAAGCGTCTTTTATTCCGAATCCTTTTGCTACAGAAGAGGATGTGGCGACTGGTTATACTCGATTATATAAAACAGGAGATTTAGTAAGATGGTTGCCACAAGGTGACCTTGAATATATAGAGCGTAAAGATTTTCAAGTTAAAATTAGAGGCCATCGCATTGAGCTTAATGAAATTGAGAGGGTACTTTTATTGTTTCCTGGTTTAGTGCATGTTGTCGTTGTACCTTATAAAAAAGATATTTTATTGGATAACGTATACTCACATTTAGTGGTCTATTATGTCAGTGAGAGCGCTATAAATGAATCCATTTTGATAGAGCATGCCAAAAAATATTTACCAGAATATATGTTACCTAGTCAGTTTATCGAGCTTGAATTTATGCCGATTACAAATAGTGGTAAATTAGATAGACAAAAGTTACCTGTGCCTACATGGGACCTTGAAAAACGTACGTATGTGGCACCAAAAAATGAAATACAAATGAAGCTTTGCTCAGTCTGGAGCGAAGTGCTTAATGTTTCTTCTATCGGTATATATGATGATTTTTTTCTTGTGGGAGGACACTCTATACTTCTAATTCAATTAATCTCCAAAATAAATAAGGAGTTGAGTTGTAACTTAACCGTTGCGGATATATATCAACATAAATCCATAGCAAACCTATACAGTCATTTTTTTGAAAAAAAATCATCAAAAACCATTATAAAACTATTAAATATAAACAATAATCCAAGCTCTACTATTTATTTTGTTCATCCAGGAGGTGGTGGTTGTGAAGTGTATCAATCTTTGTCTAATTTGTTAGAATCTAATTTTCAAATTTTAGGCATAGATAATTATAACATTTGCTTTGATATGCCTATTGATAGGCTCTCTGTTCTTGCCGAATATTATGTTAATCAAATAAAAGATTATTTTAATAACAACAAACCAATCATACTGTGTGGTTGGTCGTTGGGAGGTCAAATTGCCCTAGAAATGGCTTATTATTTGGAGCAATCTGGAATAAAAAATATAAAAGTGTATTTGTTAGATACTGTACTACATGATGGGCTGCGATTAGATCGTTTAATAATGAATAGATTTATTGAGGAATCAAAGAAACGAATGATAGAAAGAGGATGGGATGCCAGTTATATTCAGAAAGTACTACGAGCGGGAGACATCGAAATGCAAATAATGGCATCTCCAATTTCTGGAATATTAAAATATACGCAAATTATCTTATTTAAAGCGATACAGGCCCCTGTTAATATGTGTGATTTGTACTCATCTGAATCGTTGCATCCTTATCATACTGTTGATAATAATATTCAAAAGATTTCAAAAAATGCTATTAAAATCAAAAGAATTGATGCTAGGCATGATAATATTTTGGATAAAATTATAGATATTGCAGAAATAATAAATGAGGATGTATGACATTAAAAATTTTAAATATAACGTTTGAAAGGGTCTTGTATTGATTTTATAAATAAAGTAGCCTAATAAAATAGCTTTATAGATTACTTCTTTCATTAACTAAAAATAAGAAAAATAAAATGATAAAAAAAATAATAGGATTGTTGCTTGTAACATACGCTTCAACAGTTTTTTGCTCGGAAGATGCGAAAGGGATGTCGGGCGAAAGATTCGCGTTTGCTACTCCTTTTTTTAGTGCTGAAGGCAGTTATAATACGACCGAAAGTATTAACCTTCGTATTAACAATATTACTGCAGTACCAGATTATTCTAGTTGGGGCGGGCGGATTGCTGGGGGATTTATGCAGCCTTATAAAAATAATATCAGTTTTACTGAAGAGTTGGGTTGGGGGTACTACATCAAAGCTACTCACTCTATTCCTAGTTTTGGATATAAAGCAGTGAGTACGTTAACTGGATTTGACGCTTTGTTGGGTGTTATGCGCACTTATAAGCAAATAGATTTTTACGTTAAAGGTGGTGCTATGTTTCAACGCACGGCCGTATTAACCCAAAGTGATCTGTCCAAAGTTGGCGGTGGTAACTCATATTCAGGTATTACGAATATAACTACGAGCTCTGTTGATGTCATTCCTGAAATAAAAGTTGGTGGTCAATACCATGTATATAAAAATATGGCTTTGTCACTGAGTTACGCGCATACATTTGGTACAGATGTTACATTAGATACAACCAGTGTTACAAATGGAGGGCAAATTTCAACATCACAGTATAAAAATACTCAATCTCCTCCACTTAACTTAGTTATGTTTGGAATCCAATATTACTTTGTATAGATGAATATGGTATGCGCCCAAGATCATTGGGAAAACAGAGCAACAGTAAGGCATAAATCTAGAATTATGTTTGACAAAACGCAATCTGGCTATATCTATCCTAGAAGCATTCAAGCTCTAAGTATTCACTTAAAAATTGCATGTTTGGATAAAGATAGCCTGCACTACCTGTTAACACAATCTTTTTATCACTATAATCATAATATTGCTAGTATAGAAACAATCATAATCAATCAAATAGTTTTGATGGCTGTGACAGACAAGATTAAAGGTTTAATTTTCAATCAAGAACACAAGTTAAGTCTTTATACGGTGATGATAGATGAAAGTTATCATGCCTATGTCGCATATGATGCAATATTACAGATACAAAATAATACACAAATAACTCCGTTGCCTTTACCTAAAATCACAGAGATTGAACATGCAATAAAATTAACTAAAAAGAAACTTGCTAATAAATATCATGATATTTTTAATTTAATCGCGATTTGTATAGCAGAAAATACTATAAATAAAGAGATGATTTTCTTACTTAATCAAACAGATACGCACCCTTTTTTTAGACAAATTTTACGTGATCATCTAGCGGATGAGTCAAGACATTCTGATATTTTTTGTAATCTGTTGAGATATATATGGGGCACAATCACGGAAGAATATAGATTAAATATAGCGGTTGTTTTACCTGATTTTATCATTAACTATTTAAGCCAAACAGTTCAACTTAAATTCGAACAAAGCGTTTTGCTAAGCATGGGGTTCAAGTTAAAAGAAGCTCAAGGAATTTTAGATGATACCTATGGGCTTTTTGAAATCTCTTCTGCTCATCCTAAATTAAATAATATCCTCAGAGTACTGGAAAAAGCGAATGTAATAGATGAATTTGTTAAGCCGATCTTTAAAAAAGAAGGTTGGCTTTAAAGGAATATGTATTGTTTACTCAAAAGTCCATTTTTCTCGACTTAAAAACCTACGAAGAGTGCTTAAAGCTACCTGAGGATATTGCTTTATTGGTAATGGTCGTAAAGCAGGCTCATAAAATGAACTTAAGCGTTTTATTGGTGTACCAAAGCAATATGCTAAAGTAATTCCAATAGTGGGGTCGCTTGGATCTATGCCATGCCACCAAAATGCTGGAATATACAGCGCGTCTCCTGCTTCTAATAGCCCTTCATATTTAATGAGGGGCTTTGCATTTTCTGAGAAAAATAGCTTGCTACATTCCATATGATGAAAATTATTTTCTATCAAACGTGAGTAAAAGTGCCAATTTGTATTTGTAAGTCTGAAGAGAGAGCATTTTTTTGCTCCTATTAGTTGTGTTGTCAATGTTTCATCAGTAGGATGATAATGCCACTCAGTTGATGTATTTTTATATATAAACAGTCTTTGATTTCGATACATTCTAGGTTTTTGATTTGTTTTTTGATCCAAAAAAAAATAGTTTCCTAGATCGTTTAACCATTTTGATGGTACATTGCATGCAGGAATTGAGTAAGTAGATGAGTCAGATATAGTAGTTATTTCCTTTAAGGCGTCTTCCAATTTTTTTATAGTCATTGCTTCAAAACAAAGTTGCGGAGGAGACGAATTAAACATTCTAGAAACGTGCACCTTTATATTATCCGATGTATTTTCAAGATAACTCAGTTTTTTCCATTTTTCTATTGCGGGCCAATGCATAACTGCGTTTTTGATCAAGAGCGGTTTATGTTTTAGTACGAACTCATGGCGAAAAGTATGGCAATCAAGACTTTTACTATCTATTGCTTCAATCGGTTCAATTTTTCCGGGAATTAAATCAATTACTTTTGTAACAAATTCTTCCATTTATCTTCCTTTGACAATGAATTATCTTAATATGCACGAGTTTTGAATCAGTTATAGAATTGTTTTAAAACCAATTGTAGAATATTAAAAATTTATTGGCAAATAAGTCATTTATATTGGGTTTGGAGACATGATTGTTATGCACGTTGAATGTGATAAATGTTTATTTGCGCTCGATTATGAACAAAAAAAATCTTACTATGAAGATGGTTATTTATTAATTGAAAATCATATTAAACTCCATGAAATCACATATCTAAAAAAAGAAATTTCTAAATTAATGACCTTGGATTTACCAGGGACGGTACAAGAGCAGTCAAATTATTTAATAAGAAGTATTAACGGTCCTCATTTATATAATTTAGAATTGAGTCGGTTAGCTCGGTTGCCACGTATTTTGCGGCCTGTTATTCAACTACTTGGCAGCGATGTATATGTACATCAATATAAAATAAATATAAAAGGGGCGTTTGAGGGCGACATATGGGAGTGGCATCAAGATTATATTTTTTGGTTAAAAGAAGATGGGATGCCTTTTCCTAACGCGATGAGTGTGGTGATCTATTTAGATGAGGTTACTGAATTTAATGCCCCAATCTTCTTTATACCTGGCTCGCATAAAAATGGTACTATTGATGTAGTTGCAAATGATAATATAGATATACCTAAAGATGCTCCGAGTTGGCTCTCTAATACGACTTCTAAATTAAAATATGGTGCAGACAAAGAAGTAATAAAAAAATTGGTATTTGAAAATGGTTTATTTTCTGCAAAAGGAAGTGCTGGCACAGTATTATTTTTTGATTGTAATGTATTTCACGCATCATCAGTTAATATTTCACCGTTTGATAGAGCAACCATTATTATTTCTTATAATAGAGTGGATAATTTTCTTAAATCTGTACAAAATCCTAGACCTGACTTTTTGGCAAGTAGAGATTATTCTCCTTTAAAGCCACTTACAGAAGATGATTTTGCCCGGGAAAATCGGACACCTTGCTAAGGCACACAAGACATCGGCTAATACTAAATGCCATGGTCAATTTAATGGCAGCATTGGCAGCTTACACTATTAAAGTATTAACGTTGTCCGTATTGTAACCGTTCACGGCCTCGCTCTTGAACCTTGGAGAATGGTTAGATTTGAGCGCAGTTTGAACGAAAAAGTTATTTCTAAAGCGCAGCATACTGATAGTAAACGTTCATGCCTCTTGTAAAAAAAGAGGCGTCGTAAAATGCTCTTGAATAGCACTCATAATAAACGCCAAAACATCTTGGCATCGTTGTTTGCAAGTAGCAACTATCGAAAAAATACGCTCTTATCGTTTACATTCATTTCTTGGCTACATGAATCCAAATCAATTTGAAAGAGCTTGGGGACAAATGAAAAAAGTTGCTTAACTAGGTGTGTGCATTTGCTTGACCATATATGGACCCCGCC
>CAZBNB010000038.1:7962-10090 GCA_964493245.1 uncultured Legionellaceae bacterium | reverse complement strand
TTTTAGGAAGCTTACCTTTTTTTATGACCGAAGGGTTTTTTAAAGATTTTCAAACGTTGGGTCTCATTAAAACGTTGACGCATTTTAATATTGCGAATTTGATGCCCGTGGTAGCCAGTCACAAGGGCGCACGGCAGGGTTTATTGCTGCCAACGCATCGTAATCAGATTTCATTTTTAGACACGTTTGATAATGGTAGTTTACCCATCACCAATTTTAATTTTTTAACGGTAGGCTCATCGGGTGCGGGTAAATCGATGTTTCAGCAAGCGCAAATTTTAAGTGGTTTGAGTTTAGGGGAGGTGACTTATGTGATTGATTTGGGTCACTCTTATAAACACCTGTGTGAGTTGGTTGGTGGTACCTACATCGATGTGACGAATATCTCATTAAACCCTTTCACATTGTTTGATTTTGAAGGACAAACAACGATTGAAGATCACAGTGGGCACTTAAACATTGTAGCGGACAATATTCAAATTCGTGATTTATTGGCCATCATGGCAAGTCCTTATGAGCCATTAAATGACGTCCAAAAAGCCTATCTTTTGGATGCGGCCCTTTTGTGTTGGAAAGATAAGGGTCGAGAATCCACGATGGATGATGTGTTGGATGCGTTACGAGGATTTGAAAAAGAAAAATCAGAAGATACACGTCTTTCTGATTTAATCATTCTTCTTAAAAAATATGGTTCAAGCGGTTTATATGGTCATCTTTTTAATGGCGCGACACCTTTGATTCAAAATAAAGGGTTGGTGGTTTTTGAAATGGGTGGCTTTCAAAATAATCCTGAACTTTTATCGATCGTCATGTTTGTAATGATTGTCATCATTCAAGGTCAATTTTATCAAACGGATAGACGTATTAAAAAACGCTGCATCATCGATGAGGCATGGCGTTTCTTATGTGATGGCAGTAATCCCATTGCAGCCCAATTCATCGAGCAAGGCTTTCGTACTGCACGAAAACATAACGGTGGCTTTGGCGTGATTACGCAATATCTTTTGGATACTGAAAAAAACATTCAAGGGCAAGCGATTGCGGCAAGTAGTGATATTAAGATCATCATGCGCCAAGGTAATTTTAAGGAATATGTTCGCGCATATCCTAATCGATTTACGCCTTATCAGCAGAAAATGATTGAATCCTTTGGCGATGTGGTGGGCTCTGGTTTTTCTAATTTGATGATAGAGGCGGGTAATACGTATAGCTTTCATCGTTATTTTGCCGATCCATTTACTCGAATTCTTTTTTCATCGAGTGGCGATGAGTTTTCAGCGGTCGAGGCACTTTGCAAAGAGGGGATGTCTTTGGTGGATGCAGTGAAAGCGGTTTCAGGACTTCATCATGGATAAACTGATGAAATATTTTTGGTTCTGGCTCATGTTTCTGCCCATTTTACCAATCACAGCACTTTCGTATTCGTTTCTCCATTTATCGCATTCGAATGCGCTTGTTTTGGTGAATAAAGAGCGTGTGTTTGCAGAATATATTCGAGCGCTTAGCCAATTTCCATTAGATGAAATGCGGATAGCTCATGAAACATCACGATTTCAATTGGCTTTTCAAAAGACATTACAAACCTATGCCTCAACGCATCATGTCGTGATCTTAGATAAAAAAAATGTTTTGGCAGCAGATGAGAGTGATGCAGCCGATGTAACAGATGGCATTTTTCATGATATTCAACGCTGTTTGCGAGAAAAGTCATGAAATTTATTTTAAGTCTTGCATTATTAAGTGTCGCAACTGTCGCGCTGTCGCAAGACTTAGGCGTAATAGGTGAAGTATTTCCTGTAAAAGAAGAGAGTTTTTTAATGTTAATTGAATCAAGAATGAAGGCTATGGATGAATCAGGCGAATTAAATCGAATGCAAGCGATTTGGCAAGAAGAGGTGGATGCGTATGTAAGGCGACCAACACCTGTGGGTCTTAAGCGGACAATAAAACATCGAATACATCGCTATAAGCCTGCGATTGTATTGCAACAAGACATTCATAATGAAAAGGGCGAAATTTTATTTCATCAAGGCACCAAACTCAATGCACTGGATGCGTTAAAAAACTATGAACCGCATTGGTTATTCTTTGATGCAGATGATAAAGCCCAAGTCGCGTGGGTCATACA
>CAZBNB010000038.1:0-7862 GCA_964493245.1 uncultured Legionellaceae bacterium | reverse complement strand
TCCACATGCAATGGTCATTTTGTGAATCCGATTAAGGATGTGTGTTGGCGCTGTTTGTTTCCCCTTTCGATTGGAAAGTCCCAAGTCGTTTCGCATGGTTTAGCTGATACTGAAAATGCAGCAAGTCCTATCGGGATTTGCCCAACCACAGTGGGCAGTCGGATTGGTCTTAATATTGGCTACTGGGAGCCAATGGCACTGGTTGATGTCACCGATACGCCATTTTGCTTGGTCAATTTAGCTGGAACACAACTTCATTTAGGCTCTAAAGCAAGGCGTGGTGGTAGGCAAACGATTGAAGAAGGGGTGATGCGTGCATTTTATCACGTGCATTGGTATCGATATCCACTCATTGTTTGGTTAAATCTCATCACGTCTGCAGGTTGTTATCAAGGTGGTGATTTTGATATTGCTTATATGACAGAGCTTGATCCAACCTGGAATGACTCTGAGATGGCTTTTGTTTTAAATCCGGAAGCCGTTCTTTTTGGGAATGTGGCGGCACAAAGTGCCTGTGCTGCAGATAGCCTTTCTTCAAGCTTGCATGGTCGCACGTTGGATAGTTTGTTTTGGTGCGCGGGTAGCCAAGGAAGTCTTTATCCAATGACGGGGTATGTGAATGCACCACTATCACCCGTTCAAGCCAGTTTATTATTAGCAGAGCGCATGAATTACAAGCTTCACCGTGAATCATTGATTACGGATTCAAGTCCTAAGAATGCTTGTTCGGAGCATCGTTTATCCATTTTACCTAAGTCACGCTATCGCTATGAAATGGTGAATCAGGTGGCCGATGGCAAGCATTGTTATCCAGGTGGACATACGACCCTTGCTTGGGAAACAGACAAAATTAAACCGCATACGCCAACGCAGTTTGGGTATTTAGTGTGGAGGAAAAGAAATTGCGTCTTCTTGTGATTTTACTGACCAGTATTTTGTCGACCTCAACTTTCGCACAATCAGCCTATGTGTTTGTCAGTTTTTCTATGCCGCATCAATTACTCATTGAAACATTACACGATAGCAGCAAACATCAAATTCCTGCCATTTTGAATGGTCTGGATGAAAATTCATTTGAAAAAACGGTGCAAAAAATTTTGGATTTAACCAAAGAAGTACCTGATCTGCAGCTACAAATCGACCCCACGCAATTTGAGCGCTTCAATATCAAACAAGTGCCTGCATTGGTCGTTGAAAATGGAGATTGTTTTGATGTGGTGTATGGCAATTTTCCACTTACGCGAGGACTGCAATATATTGCAGAAAAAGGCGAATGTAAAAAAAGAGGTGCCTCATGAAATGGATAGGGGTGCTCATTTTCATGCCAGTCATTGTATTCGCAAGCTCGAATGAAGTCACTGCTCTTAAGAGTCAGGCGCTTAATGCAATGCAAAGTTTTCAGCCTGGGGCTGTGATTTCAACATTCACTGAAACGCCCAAGGAGAGTCGATTAAGTAATAGCCAATCGCTTCAACAAGAAACACAACAGCGATTAGCTCAAGATGAAACCGCTAATTTTGTTATCAAAGAAGAGCATCAACGCGCAAAAATCACACCCAATGACAACGCTTCTGAAATCACAGAGGGTGCGCGTTTGATTGACATGGCAGAAGAAGTGGTACGCCCCGGTTGTCATAAAGAGCCAGTACCTTGTGAAGAAAAAAGATTTGAAAGAATTTGTGAGGAAGCGCGAAGCATGAAGCCCGTGACATGTATAAAAAAGCTGGTTGTGCATGTGAATGCTATTCATCACAGTGAGGTATCTCGTGTTTTTATCAAAAAACTTGCAACGATTGATTTAACGCAATGTAAAAGTCAGGATGTTTATTGTACTAATAAGCAACTCATTCAATTACATCCTCAATGTGAGCATTTGAAAATCACGATAAGTCTTAACAATCAACCGCTTCGTTTGCTGAAATTGCCTACTTGCCAAGATCCTACCGTAACGCTTGCAGAAGATAATATTCCGCCACTATTTAAAGCAAAAGTTGATGTCACTGAATATCGAACTGAGGATACATGGGAAGGAGATACTTGTTTAGCGGTTAATCAAGACCAATGTATGCAAGACACATCAAACATCTGTCTTGAACCCAATCAAACCAAATTGATTGATGGCATCGAGGTAACTCGCGGCTGCTGGGGTGACGAGCAGCGATTTCAATGTGTCGGTGATGTGGTTTCAACATGTGATGCTCTGGTGACTCAAGGCTGCTCTAATATCCGAGCTGAGTGTTTATCAAAAATAGGGGATTACTGTATTTTAACCTCGAAAGTTTTCCAATGCGTAGAAAAAACATGCTTTCCCGACAAAGAAGTTTGTCCGCCTGAAGGGATTCCTTGCGCGAATGGAAGTTGCGACCAATCCGTTCTTGAAGAAAGCGACGATATCAATGAAGGCGTGAGTCGCTTAGGTACGCTCGCAGGCACTGCAGAGGAAGTTAAAAACAATCAAGTTACATCACAAAGCCCCAATATTTTTAGAGGCCAATATCAAGAATGTGAAAAATACATGTTTGGCGTGCGTGATTGTTGTACGGATGATGGTTGGCTTGATGGGATGATTCATTGCCCATCTGAACTTCGAGATTTACAACGGGCAAAGCTTGAGCATCGCGCCGTTTATCTTGGACATTATAAACCCCGGTTAATCAGTACTACGCGATATGGATATTGCGTTTTCCCGACGCGTCTTGCAGGTATCATTCAAATTCAAGGTCGATTGAATCAATTAAACGTTGGATTTGGTAGTGCAAAACATCCCGATTGTCGAGGGATTACCCCGGAAGAATTAGAGCGTATTGATTTTAAGCGCCTGGATATTCACGAACTTGTTGATGATTTCGTTTCTAAAAAAACCATACCCGATAGAGAAGGGATTAGCCGTCAGAATGAAGCGCATGTGAAAGCGCTTGATGATAAAGGAGTGCCTTATGATAAATAAGCTATTCTTTGTTGGACTGCTCCTTATCACGGCTGTGGTTCATGCTGAAAAAACCGCTGGTTTTCTTTGGTATAATGTACCTAAAGAAGCAAAATCCCAAAAGAAAGGCACGCCATTTAGTCAGCTCAGTTATACTGATAAAGACGCAGTCCTTCATTTTTACACTATGGAAGCACTGCACAAAGTTCGCTTTACTCATCAGTTAGAAGATGAACGGGTTTTCTTAGCGTTGCAAAATTATTGGCTTAAGGAAGCGTCTATTCATGGCACATTAAACCAAAAAGCATTGTTGTATTATCCGGAATATGACTTTTCGGTCACGCATCCCACGTCTGATTTAGGCGCCAAAATATATGATTCAGCGCGTCTTTTAAGGCAAAAAGAAGAAGTGGCGAAATTATCTAAAACGCATGGGCTACTCTTTTTTTATCGAGGGAAAGAAGCTTTAGACATCAAACAAATCCCAGTTCTTCAAGATTTTTGCCAAAAATTTAAGTTTCGTCTTATTCCTGTCAGCGTTGATGGCGAAAAATCAGATTTACTCTCTGACACGCGTATGGATAACGGTCAAGCCTTACGTTTAGGCGTTCATTATTTTCCAGCGATAGTGCTTGTGAACCCCAAATCGACATCTTACATACCTGTTGCCTTTGGTTTGACTACCCAAGATACGCTGATTCAGCGCTTAAGCTTTGTGGCACACCAATTTCGTGGAGAGTCGACATGAGAGGGATTTTTTGGCTATGTTTTTTCTTTTTTGCTCCAGTCAGTTTTGCAAACCCAAATGTACTGTTACA
Source organism: uncultured Legionellaceae bacterium (assembly GCA_964493245.1). Classification (GTDB taxonomy): domain Bacteria; phylum Pseudomonadota; class Gammaproteobacteria; order Legionellales; family Legionellaceae; genus CAZBNB01. Next base: position 4,118 of record CAZBNB010000038.1, on the reverse strand, counting down.
CCAGATAGAGCGTTTAGAACATCACGAGTCTAAACCTCAATTTTTCAAACATCATCAATTACTTTTTTTCTTTGCAAGCACGTGCTCTCATTGTCATAAGTCAGCGCCATCATTAAAAGCGTGGGCGGACATGCATCATACAGATGTAATGGCGGTATCTTTTGACAGACAACCATTGCCTGAATTTCCACAAATGGCGGAAGTTTCAGATGCATTAATACAAACGGCTTACGCAGGACAAAACGTTACGTTTCCTGCTTTATTTATCATCAATAATCAAACAAATCAATTGTATTTAGCCTTAATGGGTGAATGGACGAAACCGGAACTTGAGCACCGCTTAAAAACCTTGATTGCAAAAATAGAGCGTTATGAAGGAGAACACGGATGAAAAAACGCCTCCTAGCATTATTACTCTGTACTTCATATGCATATGCAGATGTTGCATCAGATTTAGATAATTTTTTTAATGGCATTGGTTATGCATCCAATAGCACCAACGTCCAAGCATTCGAATCACAAGCCAGCGGATTTTTTGGTGGTGGGTCGCTCTACACGAGAACGCCCGTGAGACAGTATGAACTAGTTACACTGGATATGCCAGATTACAGAGCCGGATGTGCGGGTATTGATTTATTTACCGGAAGCTTAAGTTACATCAGTGGTGATAAATTAACAAATCTTGGTAAGCAAATCATGACGAATGCTGGTGCTTATGCCGTGGATGTTATGCTTGCAACCACTGTACCTGAATTAAAACAAGTTCGTGATTTCTTGCAAACCACCGTTCAAAAAATTAATCAAAGCACCATTAATTCGTGTGAAATGTCACAAAATTTGGTTGGTGGCGTTTGGCCTAAAACGGTCGCCAGTCAGCAAAAAGTGTGTAATGACCAACGTCGTATGGGTCGTGAAGGATTGGGTCATGATTATGTGGCAGCTCACATGGCATGTGCGGGTGATGGCTATCAAGAAGGTATTGAAAATGCCTCTAAAGATGAAAAACGAAAAAAAGAAGTAGTGATAAATAAAAATCTCGTGTGGTCTTTGTTACGAGATAACGCTTTTTTAAATTCAGATAAAGAATTATCAGAGCTTGTGATGAGTTTAACAGGAACGCTCATCATTGATAAAAATGGAAAAGTCACGGAAGTGCCTTCGATGGCCAATCATGCGGGTCTGATTCAAGCACTTTTAGGAAATGCGCAGGTAAGTTCCGCATCGATTTGGCGATGTGATGATAGTAATTTATGTCTTCATGTCCATCAAGACATCATTCACATTGATCATGCGCATTCCTTAAGTGGACGTATTCGAAATCTTATCGCATCCATTGATGAAAAATTAAAGCGCGATGAAAAACTGAATCAAGCTGAAATTGGCTTTCTTGAACTGACTTCTTTACCAGTCATGAAGTTTTTAATGGTTCTAAATAGCACGCATTATGGCAATGCGGCGGTTGATATGGAGTCTTATTCAACCCTGATTGCGAGTGATTTGTTACAGCAATATCTAAGTCACTTACTACAATCAGCAACAATGGCTATCAATAGCAGTACATTAAATGATGCGTTACTTAAAACGCTTCGACACCGTATTGATTTTGCACAGATCCAAATCGCGCGCATTGAACCCAATGTCGGTCAAAAGTTAGCTCAAAAATTAACATTAATTCAGTATGTGTCAAGAATTGAAAAACAATTGGCGGGAAGTTTAGGGGTGTAACTGATGATTACGATACAAGTATTAGGTTTTGGAGAGCTTTTTGTTCAATTGTTAAATGCGATTGCGGCATTTATGGGGCAAAGCTTTTTTAATAATTTTCTACGATTAACAGCACTCGTTGGCATCATCATGGCATCCATTGGTTTTATTAAAGAACGAAATCCCATGATCTATGCCAAATGGGTGATGAGTTATGTGTTGGTCTTTCAACTCGTTTTAACGCCCAAAACTGATGTTGCCATTTATGATATTGCGGCGCAAAAAGATAGAGTGGTTTCCAATGTGCCTGTGATTTTTGCTGCAACGGCGAGTCTTATTACATCGGTTGGCGTTGGACTTGCTGAAAGCTATGATGCACTTTTATCATTACCTGATGATTTAACGTATACCAAAACGGGAAGCCTATTTGGTTCAAAACTCATTCAAGCATCACGCGATTTTAGAATTTTAGACCCCAATCTCCGCGAAGAAATGAATCAATATTTAAGAAATTGTGTGGTCGGTGATATTCGCTTGAATCATAAATATAGTGTCAGTGACCTTTCTACAACACAACATATATGGGATTTAATCAGTCGTAATGCCTCACCGCTTCGAATGACAGAAGTGAATCACATGCGTGTATCGTGTAGAACCGCTGCATCATCTCAAGGACAATACAGTTTAAAAACAAAGCTCGATGCTGAAATTAAGAAAGCCTACACCTTGTTCGGTATTTCATTATTTGGCCACAATCGAAGTAGTTACGAAAAACTTTTTGAAACGCATCTCACCTCAAGTTTTGATTATTATCAAATGATGACAGATACCAGTGCTAATATTTTTTTACAATCGATGATGATTAATGCCGTAGGTGATGGAATTAAGGATTATCAAGCCTTCACTGATAGCACAGCAGGGGTGGTGAATAATCAATTTACAAAATCTGAAGTGCAACATCGCTGGAGCTGGGCGATTGCAGGACTTAAAGCCGCTTGGTTTTTACCGATTTTACATACACTGTTAACGGCACTTTTATTTGGTATTTTCCCAATTATTATGGCGATGACGACCTTGCCTCATGGCGAACGTATCTTTAGAGGCTACATTCAATTTTTTATCTCTCTACAATTCTGGCCTGTCTTATTTGCGATTTTAAATGCTGCGATGACAATTTATGGCAAAGAGCAATCGACTCATTTCGGCGGATTAACGCTTGTAAATATCGATAAAGTTGATGAGCTGCATGCTGATTTATCCGGTGTTGCAGGCTATTTGATGTTGATGATTCCATTTTTAGCGAAAGGCTTGGTATCCAATTTAAGTGAAGCCTTTAATAATTTAGCAACGTCTATGACAGGACATTTACAGGGCTCTGCGATGTCAGTTGCCAATGATGCGGCAAGTGCTAGTTTTGCATTCGGACAAACGAGTTTTTATAACACCTCAGCCAATAACTATTCGGCCAATAAGCACGATAATAATTTCACGCATATGCATGGTATGCATTCCGAGCAATTGGCAACAGGTGTTGTTAAAACACATACAGCCAGCGGCAATACAGTCTTTGATGTATCTCCTGGTATGAGTCGAAATGCAGTCTCCATTAATAGTGTGGATGGGTTAACTGGTAGTTTGAATGAAGCTTACGAAGCTTCTAAACACGCCAGTTTCAATGCACATCAAAGCTTTCAAACGTCGGTTTCAAACTTTGCACATAAGGCCATGCAGTTATCTAATATGGTGGGTCATGATATGCGATTAGGGGAGGGCTTGTCTCAAAGCGATACCAGTCAATACCAAGAGGCATTATCGACCATGAGTCATATTGCATCGGATGTTGCGAAACGTGAAGGTATTAGTACAGAAGATGCGATGACGAAATTAACCAGTGCAGGAATCAGCGGTAAATTGCATACAAGCGAAATTTTATCAAAAGGTTTGAGTGTAATGACTGCTGGGATGGTTGGTGCAAATGTTGGTGTTGAAGGAAATGCCACTCGAACATCTACCAATGCTGACAGATCTAATCAAAGTTATGATTCCGCAATAACAGCGCGAGAAGCACATGATTTTAATAAGGCATTCAGTCATGTTAAAAATGTTGTACAAAATCACCATTTTGATGAAACACAGTCTGAATCTAGCCATTTATCTTCTCAAATGGGTGCTGATTTACGCCATGCGGCCACTGCAAATCAGCAATATGATGCCGCATTACAACGCAGTGATCGTATTAGCCATGCGGTGAGCTATGTAAAATCTCATGGCGATCAAATTACAAAAAATATGGATCAAGCGTTTTCTGAATATGTTGCCTCCAGTGTAGGTTCACATGAGCGAGATAGATTATTTTCTCATCCTGAAAACTCAGAAGCTCTTCAGTCTTTACAAGGCTTAGGCGATGCTTTTTT
>CAZBNB010000037.1:0-10819 GCA_964493245.1 uncultured Legionellaceae bacterium | reverse complement strand
TAAAAAAGGCTTACATATGAATAACTATGCGCGCATTTTTTAACATACGAGCTGAGCCATATTTGGGCGCTAAAAAACCGAACACGCATGTGCCCAAGGTATATCGCAAATAAAAATTACGCACTTTTTCAAAATATTGCTATGCTTTCATTAAAGATGCTTATTTTTATAGCTTGTTCGTTTGATATCAAAATACACTTTGATAAGGAATAAAAATGAAAACAACCATACCTTGTCTTTTAGCTTTAACTTACTTATTAAGTAATCCTTCCTTTGCAGAAGATCAGCAACGTGAGATAGCTATCACGATTGATGATTTGCCCTTTGTTGGTACAAATGGCGGCGATCCCGGTAACCTACGTAGAACACGCGAGCGGTTTATGCGTATTTTAGATAGCTTGGTTACAAATCAAGTTCCCGCAACTGGTTTCATTATTGCCGGTTCTATTGCTAAAGGGCAATGGGAGCTTTTAGAAGCGTTTCGCAAAGAAGGATTTGGTTTAGGTAATCATACTTATTCTCATGAAAGTTTGAATCGTTTATCAGCAACTCAATACATGGATCAAATTTCTCGTGCTGATAAAATTCTTCAACCAGTTATGACACAACCTAAATATTTTCGTTACCCTTATTTAGCGGAAGGAAATGGCCCTAAAAAACAAGAAATTCAAGATTATTTAGCAGCCAATCAGTATGTCATTGCCCCCGTCACTGTTGATAGTAAAGACTATCAATTTAATGAGCGTTTATTACGTATTTCTTGGCGTGTACGCAAAGAGTATGTGAATTCAATTAAGAAAGAATATTTGGCTTATATTTGGAAACAAACACTCAAAGCAGAAAAAACATCGAAAGGAAATGCAAAACAAATTTTATTAATTCATTCCAATTTATTGAATAGTTATTGTCTCAGTGATGTTATTCGTATGTACAAAGAGCATGGCTATCGTTTTATTAGTTTGAGTGATGCGCTGACTAACACAGCAACACCATTAAACGATACACAAACACCCTCTCCAGTGAGAAGTGAAAAACAGCCACCTGAAACCATTGATCCAGGTAAAATACCTACACAGTCAACACAAAGCGAAAAAAGTTATCAGCAATTTTCGTCTAATTATTCTAACGCGGGTTGGTTGTCTGATTGGGAAAAAGGATGGTAAAATCGCTGCTTCTTTACCCTATAAAAGAAGCAGCATGTTAATTCACTGTATCAAACTAGATCGAGAAGCCGAATCCCTAAGCGCCCCACCCTTCCCTGGCGAACTAGGTGAAAAAATATTTAGCCAAGTTTCCAAAGAAGCGTGGGCAATGTGGCTCAAACACCAAACCATGTTAATTAACGAATACCGCTTGAGTTTAATCGAACCCAAAGCACGTGAGTTCCTATTATCCGAAATGCAAAGCTATTTTTTTGGTAAAGGCTCTGAAAAACCCACCGGCTACGTATCAACAGAAAATAAATAAGGAAAAACTGCGATTAAATCTTGACTCAGAAGCCATCTCAGAGTTTAATAGCAACCTGTGGCCAGATAGCTCAGTCGGTAGAGCAAAGGACTGAAAATCCTTGTGTCCCCAGTTCGATTCTGGGTCTGGCCACCATTAACCCATTACAATTTGAGCGTTTGAATGGGTCCGATACGTTTACTGATAGTATCTTCCGAGTTGTCTTTAAATAATCCGGCTCTACTGCGTAAGAAGCTAATTATTTCGCATTTTTTAAAATTTGAAGCAACAACTCTTGTTCCATCATCCTTTTCTGTCCTAAAACCCTCTGTATCAGTAGATGACTCATACCTTTGATAAGATAAAACCTGGCCTTGTGTGAAAGCCCCGTTATTTTTATTTAACTTTATTTCTTCTACCTCATATTTGACATTATCGATCGAGCTCAAGTAATTAAACTTTGCGCAAATATCATTATGATAATTTTTAATATTATTTTCGATCGCTGAGGGCTGAAATAGTGCGACTTGTTTTCTAATAGAGAATACAATCGCTCCGAGTATCATAGCAGGTAGTGCAGCACAGCTGAGAGCGACCACGATAGTACCACCTATATTGACATTGCTTAAGGTAAAAGCAACCGTCAAAGCTACAATGATACAACTAATGATTGTCAAAAAAAGATAAAAATTAGAGCGTACCTTTTCTGCATTCAGAAATTCTTGAATCGCCCCATCCTTAGAATGCTCAATAAGCGCTTGGGCAATCTGCTCAACAACATCTATAAAATCATCTTTTTGATAAAACGATTCGATTGACAGCTTCAAACTATTTACAGCTGCTTCAGCCAAATCATAGCGGTAAAAAAGCAACCAATCTATATGCTGAAAGAAGGTATAGGAGCTTTTCCCTCGAAGCATGACTAAATAAGGTAATATATGTTCACAGTACTGTATCATAAAATTGATCGCAAGCGTTGCTTCTATATCATTGCTAGTCTTTAGACGCTCTAATGTCTTCTGAACATTTTCTACATATTTTATTAAATCTTGCATTGTATATCTCATTGAAGATTAATTTCTATATAAAACACAATAAAGAAAAAATTATATCAAATAGCATCAAAATTATCCAGCAAATTTATTCAAGTAAGTATCGCACATTCCTATCTAACTCAATGATAAAATCAAAATACACCCTAACCTAATTCGTCATTTCTACATAGCATCTATAATAATGTTGAAATTATTGGTAGCATTATTGCTATTCACTTCGGCCAAATTAACTCACTATAACGAATCTATATATTACATTGGTCGCTAAAAATTAATAAATGAATTTGGAAATAGACAAATGTCTTCAAAAATAACCGTTCCAAAAGAAGCGTTACAAAATATTGTTGCGCCCGATGGTGTTTGTTTTGGTTGCGGATCACAGAATGAAGAAGGTTTACAAATTAAAAGTTATTGGGATACAGATGGTGAGCATGTCGTCATGAGATATACGCCTGATGCTCGCTATGTTGGCTGGCCTTCTCTTGTTTATGGCGGACTAATTAGTTGTCTGATTGATTGTCATTCTAATTGGACCGTCATGGCCTATCATTATCGCACTGAGAATAGAGAACCAGGTAGTTTGCCTCGTATTGATTGTGTCACTGGTTCATTAAATATTAAATACATTAAACCAACACCTCTGGGCGTACCGCTATTACTGAAAGCGCGTGTTGAAGGAAAGGTTGAACGGAAGACTCGAGTCCTATGTGAGGTCTATGCTAATGAAGTATTGACTGCTCTTGGAGACTCTATTTTTGTTAAAGTGGATATTGGGCATTTGGCAAAAACAGCCCACATCTAATGTGAGCTGAAGTCGGAACAAAAACATTTAGAAAGCGCTGTATGAATGAGGAACCATCGAACCGGCTTCTATTTCTATTACCTTATTGTCTTCAAGCATAGGCATTACATTCTGTTTATTACTTTTACATAAGCCACGCGCAAACAACCCCATGCCTGTAAGCGCAACTGCAGCACCTAAAACAGCTACACTTAGCCCGACAGGGTTCAACGTTGCTGCGCTTAAAAGAACAAAAGAAAGCGCCACTGCCAAAGAGCCCGTTACAGCCATAAATCCAAATAAAACTTGCGAACTCACATTATTTAAGCCACTTTGCTTCGTCGATTTTGAGGTAAGGATATTTACCGCTGGGTTCGGCTGCTCCTCTTTTTTAGAAGGCGCTTGTAGAAGTGTTGCTTCAATCAATGGTGATTCTTTTTGTGCTGAAAAAAATTCCTCTGCAGCTGCTTCTGCTGCTTCTAATGTTTCAGGCATGCCATGGAAAAAGAGCATTAAACTATTTAGTAGTTCCTCTTCTGATGCTACTTGCAGCTGCACTTGTGGTGTCACTTGCAGCTGCACTTGTGGTGTCACTTGCAGCTGCACCTGTGGTGTCACTTGCAGCTGCACCTGTGGTGTCACTTGCGGCTGCACCTGTGGTGTCACTTGCGGCTGCACCTGTGGTGCTACTTGCGGCTGCACCTGTGGTGCCACTTGCAGCTGCACCTGTGCTGTCACTGCTGATTTCTCTGAGTGTTTTGTTGGTTTTTTCAGCTCGCTATAAAGTACCGCAGCAAACTTTGGGTAAAATTCTATAAACTTACCATTGTCGTCAGTTCTTAAAATATAGGTATCAGGATTATTTCCATCAACCCAATAACCCTCTTTCCTATCTTGATAATTATAATAGCTCTCAAGAAACCCTCCAACTTCCGAAGGAAGTTTGCCAAATTGTTGATAATAATTTTTAATGCTTATTTGGGTTTTTATTCCGTCTATGTTTAGATTAAACGGTGTCTCCACAAAACCTTCAACAAATTTTTCCACCGAAATTGACATTTTATTATCCACCGTGATTAAGATTGAGCTAATTTAACGATTTATATAAATTTTGTCAAATTATTCTCATTTTAATATTTAAGGTGGATGAAAATACATAAGTTGTTAACGAATAATCGCAAACAATTGATCTATAATTAAACAAAAGATTGGTTTAATTATAGATATGAAAATTAAAAATGAAGCCGATGCTAAACAAGTATGGAAAAGAATCGAGGATAAATATGCTTTTTCAGCGCCTGAAAAAAGCGCACGTTTGCCTGAGATCCCGTTAAAAAACCCAACTTCAAAGCCTTTCTGGAAAAGGCTTAAAGAAAAGCCTGCTCTTTTAGTAACTGAAAAAAGCACGAATTTTCGTGATACCTATTCAAAAAAACGCGATCCTAAGGATTTTGAGAAAAAATTATCTGATGAAGATTTAAAGAACATAGAGCGCATACAGCGCTACTGGAACAAGCGAAGAAACCAAGACACATTCGTTTCAGTTCGATCAAAAGGTAACTATCCCGATGACCAGGAGCCCAAAGGCAACTATCCAGATGGTCTACATCATTTGGTTAACCAACAAAAAATTAAGCGCTCTTTAAATCGAAAAAAACTGTCTTCCTTATTACAAGCTATTCGGTCTGGGAATTGGGATGATATGATTTTTGAAGATAAAACCATCCCACAATTGGCTATGTCCTTGTATGCAGCAAGTCAAATTACACAACAACAAATTTACTCTATTCTAGAGCATCATCAAATTAAAAAAGAATTAAAGATAAACAAAACATATCAAATACTCGATGAAAACAACCAATTTACACCAGAGGCAATGAAATATCTCAGCAAAGTTTTCAAAAATAGACGTTATTTAAAGCCACTTTCTGACGAAAAAATTGAGGAGTTTCGCTTACTCATATCAACGCTTCCCAGTTCTGAACGTGTTTTTTATACGAGTAATCTTGGCTCAGTTGAAAATGAGTCATTAGGAAAAAGATTAGTCGTATTAGATAGTATATATATGAAAGATAATGAATTAATTCATCTTACAAGTGGCGCTCGTGATGCACTTGGCATTGCGCGCTTTGGAGAAAATGAATATGTTCGTGCTATGCTTCGCTTGGGTAAACAAACCGTTCATGACATTGAGCACGGCGTTAAAAAACAAGCTCGTTATACTGCTATTTCTTATCCAGAAACAGAGTCTTACTCCGATGGACTTCATGATTGGCAAAATGTAACGCCTTTCGAAGCAACCAGCCATGATTTTTATCATATGAATGTGATGTCTAGCATTCCGAAAAACTTGCTTCGTGGAATCTGGCGATTCATTGATCTAACCCGAGAAAAAACTGGCATAAATATGTCTAAAGAAATATGGGATTGGATTGACGCTGACTTTAATTTCACGTTTTACAATAACAATAATATTCAATCGGGCACAGATGATCTGGATCTTACACAGTCAACGGCATTATTTTGTAATATATTACGCCATGAAACATCCGCAGGAAATAACACACCGCCTGAACGGACATTTTTTTATCATAATCCTTGGTCATGGTCACCAACAGTGCTGAGCATCACTGTTTATTTAGATATGATTAAAAACAAAGATGAATGGTTAAAAATAGGAATAAATCCTGATTTGTTAACAGATCCTTTTAAAGAGCATTTAGGTTATATCAAAAAAATTTATCCAATCATTCAAAAAAATTCTTTTAAAATTCAAATCATCAAATGCCTAATAGCAATAGAAGTTAGTTTTTTGCCACTAACTGACACCTTCGAAACTATCGATAAATTTGCCAAGACAATAGAACAAAAAATATCTCTAAAAAAAATAAAGAAAGCAGAAGCAACATCTAACTCTCCCGCTAACACAATTCAATACGCATATGATGGCGAAGAAATTTCAGGTGCTAAAATATACAGTGACGTGTCACGATTAAATGATTTAGAAAAATCATCTAGCTTGAAAAAGCAAGATGAGCTAAAAAAAACTTTGAATTTTAAACGTGCTTTTAGTGAATGGATTAAAGAAAATCCTATCACTTCCTTTATGATGTGTGTGCCCGTACTCACGCCTTTTCTGATTGTATACGTTTTAATACAAGTGAGAAATCACCAACTCAAAAAAACCAATCAAACTATGAGTACGGAAACAGACAGCGAAACCTCTCCACTCAATGAGGATAATAACAGCAACAGCGGCTCAAACCATTTGAATGGTTAATATCTAATAGCTAACCATTGTTGCTCATCTCAAAAAGCACTAGAATGAAATTTCTGTTTACAGATATGTTTGATGCCATGACGCTGCAAGAAATAAAACAGATAAAAAATAATCCAGATATTGCTCGATGCTTTGCACAACAACTTACGAAACTAAGCACTACTCCGCAGCGAATTAGTGGCGCTATAATATTTTTTCTTCCAACAGCATCAGAAAATGCTTTAAATAAGCTATATCTTCTATTAAAACACGCAAATTTATTGAGTTTAGACAATCTGCGCGAATTTGGAGCTTCAAGATTTTGCGAGTTAGCTGATGCGATGGCATCATCACCACAAGAACATTTAGAACGATTAAATAACATATTAGCGTTATTAATATCGACAGGCACAGGCGCCGATAGCTGTTTAACACAAGAAAATTTTACTTGGATATTAAAACAACCGAACCCCAAAACAGTCTTTCTTGTTCTTAAGCAATACCATTCGGAAAAGCGATTGAACCATGATTCAATGGCTTTCATAAAAGTCAATTTAGCGGCAAAACATGCAAAAAGCATTGAAATGCTCCATTTAGCAGGGAAGCTAACCGCATTTGCACTAACAGCTATTTTAAATAAAACAAATTTTAAATTAAGAGAAGATATTTTGGAGTTACTCCAATCTATGGAAATATTGTCATTGCATTTATATACAGTTGATATAGCATCATTAATGGCAAAGTCAGATGAACATTTAAATCATTTAAGAGACAGTTTAAAGATCTTAAACAACGCACAAATATTAAAACAATTCGTCTTTACCGATAAATTACCCATATTATGCGAGCTAGAAGAGCAAGCTGGCTTTCTATCTATGGTTCAAAAACTAGAGAAAAAAAACTTAATAACCCTAGAAAATATCTGCACTATTATTTTTCATAATCAATTACTTTTGGATAAAAATATAAATCTTTGGGTAGATCTGAATGGTACGTCAAAGAGCTGGGGTTGGGAGTTCATTAAAGATTTCCCGATAACTCAATCGATATTAAACGATTATTTTGAAATTTGTTCGAATAAACACAACACAACCAGAGAAAAACGCCAACAACTAAAAGAGTATCGAACAACATTATTTACAGATCTAAAAAAGACAGATCCAGATACAGACTATGAAGATCCTTTTTTAGCAGACAACGATGATATTGAGACAGAAACGAAATGCATCAAAAGTATAACCAACACAGCATATGACGCAGATCTAGACGAGGATGTCGATCATATCAAAAATATAACGACCGCTTTAATAGACATTGTCACCCATTGTAAGACACTTAACTGGGGCGAGTTTATAATCGCTTTTAATCAAGGACAAATCAAAACATTGGCAGATGCCTTCCTGTGTGTCGATTTAAAAAGAGATGAAATTGAACCCAAAAATCACTTTTTAACCGAAGACGATATATATAACTCAGAAAAAATTTTTTCTGCTATGACGCCAACGCTCATACCTTTTTTTGATAAAAAAAATATTCGCATTGACAATCAAAAATCACTGATGGCGGTTGATAATTCTACTAATAGCCCAACATGAAACTCAACAGAATTGTCTTTTTGGCATATACCTTGCGCACATGCGCACAGCCTCGCTCTTGACCCTCGGAGAACGGTATCAACTCAACATGTTGAGATTTTCGATATTTCCAGTCGCAATGCTCTGCGCATGTAGACTAATTTTTTCAATCGGCCAATTCCACCACGCCAGCGCTAATAAAAACCGTATTGTTTCTTCATCAAAGCGCTTTCGAATCACTTTGGCGGGATTGCCACCGACAATCGTGTATGGCTCAACATCTTTTGAAACCAGTGCGTTTGTACCAATAATCGCGCCATCACCTATTTTAACACCTTGCATAATCGTGACAGAATTTCCTATCCACACATCATTTCCTATCACGATATTTCCTTTATTTTTTACATCCATCGGCACATTCGACCATGAGTGGCCAAAGACTTTAAAAGGATAAGTTGAAAATCCACTCATCGGATGATTAGAACCATTCGTGATAAATCGAACACCGGTTGCAATCTGGCAAAATTTACCGATAATCAGTTTGTCTTCTGAAAAATCAAACAAGTACAGCACATTTTTCTCGAAATGATAAACATCAACAGGATCATCGTAATAGGTGTAATCACCGACAATAATTTGCGGTTTAGTGATAATATTTTTTAAAAAGCATGTACGCGTGACCCCTTTGATTGGAAAAATCACGTTTGGATCTGGATGGATATTGGCATTCATCATATAAGACTCTAACCTCAACTCACAATTTTAACAGGAGGTAACGTCGGTATATTATCAGTATCACATTTACAATTAGCCGTTGCATTGGGCGGTGTCGGAACGTTTGCAAACCACTTAGGATAACAAACCGTGACATTCCACCCAGAAATGCCACTTTCAATGTTATCAGGCAATTTCCAATAACGCTGACCTGGAAACGTTTTACCCTCATCTGTTGACCAAAAAATCGGGTCAAATTTGGCGACCAATGCAAGCGTCATGCCTTTATCACACGCAAATGCCTCCCTTCCCCACGCTTTACCTTTGGGTACAAGGATTTCTACTAGCTCTTTACCGTTATTTGCATCACTGACAGAAACTGTTAAATTATAATCAATCCAACAACTGTCTTTTGCCATGGTAATATAACAATTAAAAGCATTGAGCGGTGTGCTCGCTAATATCAATAAAGGAACAATATATTTTTTCATTTTCTATCCAACCATTGCTTTGTCTAACTATACCGTTTCCATTCCTTACGATTCAACTGTTTTCATGTAAAACAAGGACGTCACTACGCGAGCTGCAATCGCTCGATAACTTTTTTCTCTCTGCCAGTGACGCTATCGCGAGTAAACTCAATCGCTTGTTGATTCGCGATACAGCGCCAGTTTTGTACGTGCGTGATGTATTGATCATTTTTCATTTTGAACACATCAGGCGTAAATACAGCCAGATTTTTTCCTAATTGTTTATCTCTTGCTGACGTATAAAGAAATGCTTCAATCTTCGCGTTTCTCATGTCAGTCCCTAATTGCTGGCTATCTTGATAGTTGTTTGGATTTGAAATTTGATTTTGATAGGCGTTGAAAGGCTCATCAGTTAAATCAACACCATTTTTTGTGTGTATATAAGCTTTAAATGCAGTCATAGGGAGCTCAATATACGCTAGCGGCGCAGCACTATCATCAAAGAATTTTAATCGATAAAAAGCAACCTCTGCTAATACTGTATCGAGCGTAAGAGAACCATACCAAAGTGAAGGCTCCAATGTATTACCAAATCGAGAGCCGTAAGCAAGCGGTGGATATCGAAAAGGCGTAAAAATTAAGTAATGCTTATAAGTATCTATGGGGGGCTTCGAGTTTTCTAACAATACTTCTAATAAGTCATGCTCTTCTCGACTATCAACCAAATCTCTAGAGCTTGAAATATGCTGTGCCTCAACCATACGCCATGGTTCTAAAGTGAACGATTGGCAATAACGCACGCCCTGACACTGCGCCCATATATTCATAACTTGCCACGCATTGCATCCAGGTAATTCAACACACTGATCAGGCCAGGGATGGTTTTCATTTCATCAATAGGCTTATTTCGAAAATATTTATTGTCACTCTGTAGCCATAATTTCGCTTTTTCATGATTGTTACCAACCATGGCATTCAAGCTCCTATAGATTCTGAGTAGTAATAAGGCGAGCTCACCTTCTTTGGTATGCGGCGAAATGAGTTTTGTACCCTGATTAAGACGGGAAGCACTGGATTCGCTAATCCCAATCATTTTACTTAACTCTTTTCCAGATAAACCATACAATCTTGATAGATTACAAATGGCTTTCGTCAAAACCCGTTCTTCTTGATGCGCTTTATCTTGATGAGTTGCTATCATTTGAATATCTCCATTCAAATGAAATTATAGATTAATATTATTTCATTTGCAATGTTTTTATTTAATACAAGTTGATGCGCCTAACAGAGAAAATGCATCTAATCGCGCGATATAAAATCACTTTATCTGCGTTCTGTTCTTTATGCGCGAAGCCCAGATTACGATCTTGATATAAGATCGTATGGTTCTGAGCATAAAACGCGGGGCGTAGCTCCCAAAGCGGTGATTTGTGTGCAAAAATTTGATGCGTTTGCCCTGATGCACCTAGGGCGTGTCATCAATTAGTATTTTCGACCTAAAACCGAGCTAATTTGCGCAA
>CAZBNB010000036.1:0-12012 GCA_964493245.1 uncultured Legionellaceae bacterium | reverse complement strand
AGTTGCATACGTAAAAGGCTAGTTGCGAAAGCAGTAAACTGGCTTTGAGCTTGAATGGGCGGTGGCGTTGTGGTTGCAATTTTCTCATTGCCAATAAACAAACCGGTCCGATTCCATAAGAAAGAATACTTGCCGAAGAAAGGAAAGCAACCAGTTTTTGCCATCCTGGAAAAGGTAGAAAGGCTAAAATACCGACAAAGAAATTAGCGTACAATGTGATGTAGGGAATATTGTGGCGATTCACTTTTAAAAATAATTTCGGTAGGTGGTGATTGAGCGCCATACCATAAACAATGCGGGATGTTGCTGCTGTGTAAACAAAAGTTGTTCCAAATGGTGAAAACGCAGCATCAAACATCAACAACGTAGCAACGACGCCAAGCCCCAATAAAAGCGTTAATCCGACCAGTGGTCCGCCATCACCAGGATAGCTTAATCCTTGCCATCCATGTGCTAAATATTGTTTGGGAATGGCGACAATAAAACTAAACTGCAACAAAAAATACAAAATAAATCCAATTAGCACCGCACCTAAAATGGCAATGGGAATATTACGTTGTGGATTTTTTACCTCGCCGGCTAACATCAGACCATTTTGAAAACCGGTAAAGGCAAACGCAATCCCTCCTGTTGATAATGCAGTAAAAATGTGTACCCAACTGGATTTACTCTTTAGATCAATCGCAATATTGCTAAAATCACTGGATTGCTGAATCAATGCAAAAATGGCTATCCCAGGTAAAATGAATTTTAAAAGACTGGCATATTTATTACATTCTGCCAAAAATTTAATACCATATGAGTTCAATATCACCACAAACAACATGATACCAAAAGCGGCAATATACCCAACGCCAGAGAGTGTTAATGAAGCTGAATGCGGATTAATTAAATGAGGGAAAAAATGACTCCCATATTGTAAGATGGCTTGTACCTCGATGGGGGTCATAACGACGTACGATAGCCATGAAGTCCAGGCGAATAGAAAACCAACTTCACGACCATGTGTAAAAGTAGGATAATTTGACATGCCTCCCGAAACGGGGAACATGGCGCCCAACTCACACAATGGCAATGCAACAAATAACATAAAAATAGCCGCGATTATCCAACTGACCAGAGCATTACTACCTGCTATCTGCGCGCTAATAAAAGGACTAAATAACCAACCGGAACCGATCATGCCACCGGCCGAGGCTACTAAAATATTCGTCGTTGAAATATCTCGTTTTAACATAGAAAATCCCCAGCCCTAAAGGTCTTGCCCTAAATCAAGCCTATCATGTGTTTGATTTGTGAGCAATATAACTATCACTCTTTCTCGTGCTTTATTATCTCGTAAAACGGCCCGAAAAGTAGTCCTTCCGCAACGAATGAGTTCGATTTTTGGCGTTTATTGAGTATATACTCCTAATCATTCAAAATGCTATTTTTGATCTATCACCTTTTTAATGCTGTATGTATGGGGATTGTAAATCTATGGATAAAATTATTTGTGTTGGTAAAAACTACCTAGACCACGCGCTTGAATTAGGCGATCAAGTCCCTGATAAGCCGGTTTTATTTATCAAACCGCCCAGCGTATTAAAGCAAGCTACGCGATGGGGGGATCATGTTACTGCGCAATTTCCAGAGAATGACACTAAAGTGCAACCGGAATGTGAGATTGTGTTGTTATTATCAAAAGACGGATATTGTCTGACGCATGAAGAAGCGTCGCATTCTATAGAGGCGGTTAGTTTAGGCTTGGATATGACCTTACGTGCACATCAGACCAACTTAAAAAAGCAAGGGCATCCATGGACAACCGCTAAAGTATTTCCAGATGCCGCGATTGTAGGACCTTGGATTTCTTATACGAGCTGGCAAGATTACATAAATAGTCCTTTTGAATTGCAGTTAGAGGAGCAGGTCTCTCAGCGTGCCAAAGGCAGTGATATGATGATGGAGCCTGTGGCGCTCTTAGTGTACATCAGTCAATTTTTTTATCTGAAAGCGGGTGATATGGTTTACACGGGTACACCAGCGGGGGTGCGTGATATTAAAAGAAATACAACTGCAAGACTGTGTTGGGATAAATATCATTATACGGTCATTTGGACCTAATCAAATTGAAATAGATCGTGTTCGCATAAGTTTGATTGTTGTTCTATGCTTTATGTAAGCTGCCGTTTTTTCAGTTTTATTATGAAAACTGACTAGGGTTTGTTGACAATGGGTGACACGGCCAAGAGTCAAGATAATTTGCACGAAATTATCTTGATTCGCGCCCCCAAATGTCAACAGCCCCTAAATATTTAGAAGAAAAAAATGCACGATCGAATAATAAAAAATTATCTGACCATTCGTCAACAAACCGAGGCGATTTGTCAGCCCTTGGAAATAGAAGACTACGTGATACAAGGGATGGATGATGTGAGTCCAGCTAAATGGCATTTGGCACACACCACCTGGTTTTTTGAAACATTTATACTGATCCCTTCTGTTAAAAATTACCGGGTGTATCGACCCGAGTTTGTATCGTTATTTAACTCTTATTATCAATCTTTAAATCAACCTTATCTGCGTAGTGCACGAGGCCTGTTATCAAGACCAACGGTTGCTGTCATTTACGATTATCGTCATTATGTTGATAAGCATATGCAAACCTACTTATCGCATCTTTCTATCGATCAAGATGATACTCTCAAACTACTCGCTATTGGTTTAGCTCATGAGCAACAACATCAAGAATTGTTACTGATGGATATTAAATACAATTATTCTTTGCATTATCCTGATGTTCCGATTTATCAAAAATCATTGGCTATATCGTCGCAGCCCCCCTCCTTAAATGCGCAATCTAGCTTAGAAGAATATTTTATATCGGTTGAGGGGGGTATCGCCTCGGTTGGTTTTGCAGGAGAGGGATTTAGCTTTGATAATGAACACCCAGTACATCGTACTTTATTGACACCTTATCGGATTGCCAATCGTTTGGTGACCAACGAAGACTATTTGATGTTTATTAACGCAGGTGGATATCAAAATCCCGCTTATTGGTTGTCTGATGGATGGGATTGTATTCAAAAAAACCAATGGAAAGCACCTTTGTATTGGTATCATTTTCAAGATCAATGGCATCAGCTGAGCTTGAAAGGGTTAACGCCGCTCGTACTGAATCAACCGATTTGCCACGTCAGTTATTATGAGGCAGATGCCTATGCTCGTTGGCGTGGAAAGCGATTGCCGACAGAAATGGAGTGGGAGCATTTTGTTTCTTGTTCACAATTTTGTTTGCAAGAGAGTAATTTTTTAGAGAGCAACATACTTCATCCGTTGCCGACGACAGATCTATCTAACGCCCCGCAACAATTTTTTGGTGATGTATGGGAGTGGACAATGAGTGCTTATGTTCCCTATCCTGGTTATAACGCGTATGCGGGATCATTAGGGGAATATAATGGTAAGTTTATGTGCAATCAGATGGTATTACGTGGCGGTAGTTGTGTGACGCCACGCGATCATATTCGTGCATCTTATCGTAATTTTTTTCAGGCCGACAAACGTTGGCAATTTGCTGGTTTTAGATTGGCGGAAGACATCTATTAAACGAACAGGGAATAAATATGTCACAGTTGATCCATGTTTCCCCTTCATCAAAAATAGAAACATTGCATGATGGCCTTGAAGTATTTAAAAATGATCTACAGCTTAGTTTGTCGCAAGTTCCCAAATGCATAGAGTCAAAATATTTTTATGACAAAACAGGGAGTCATTTATTTAATCGCATTACAAAACATCCAGATTACTATCTGACACAAGCAGAATTAACGATTTTGCAGGCGATAAAGGGCAATTTGTTAGATAAATTAAAGCCTTATCGTGTCAACTTAGTTGAATTGGGCCCGGGAGAGGGGATTAAAACGGAGTTGTTGTTAAATTTTTTTATGCAACAGCAATTATCTTGTACTTATATTCCCATTGATATATCTGAGCAGTACCTTAAAAAGGTCATTAAAAAACTAGAGGGGCATGGGATTTCATTACCGATTACAGCCTTACATGCTGATTATTTGCAAGGACTTAAATGGCTGATGCCTAATTCAGATGTACGTAGTCTGGTGTTATTTTTAGGCTCTAGTATTGGTAATTTTCATCATCATCAGGCACAAGATTTTTTTATGCAGATGCGCAAAAATCTACACTGCGATGATTTTGTTCTCATAGGCTTTGATTTACACAAAGATAAAGATATCTTGTTGCGAGCATATGATGATTCCGATAGGATTACACGTGCTTTTAACTTAAATTTACTGTGTCGTATTAATCGAGAGTTAAATGCCAACTTTGATCTGAGTAAATTTAGACACCATCCTCGCTATAATGAAGAAATCGGGGCGATGGAAAGCTATCTTGAAAGTCTTGAATCTCAAATAGTGGATATCCAATCGATAGGACAATCCTTTCAATTCGAAGCAGCGGAAATGATCCATGTAGAATATTCGTATAAGTATTCATTACAGCAAATTCAAGATTTTGCACAAGCATCCGGCTTTCGTATTGTCGAAAATTATATGGATCCACAGGCGTATTTTGTGGATAGTTTATGGCAGGCTATTTAGTGGCACTTGATCAACGAAGATGGTAGTGAGAGCATAAATATGATTGGCGACACACGTAAAAAACAAATTGGTTTTGTTATTTTAACCAGCATTATTTATTTATTGGGTTACGCTATTTTCGTTTTTTCTAATAATGTTTTTCAATACAATCTTTCGTCTAGACATTTCAATATTCATCTTTTCCCTCACCTTGGTATGATCGCCACGATTATCACCATGAGTATTCTTTTATTGTGTTTTCTAGAAAAATTACAAAATTTAAATTATCAGTTTATTTTGATTTCTGCATTGGTTGCTGTATTGGTTATCATACCGGTTACGATTGATACGTTCCCTGTTATCTCAGGGTTTAGTAATGCGGTTTACAATCTGACAGAGCCTTGGCGACAATTGTATGTTCCACCCGCTATTCGCGCAACAATGGAGGGAATTACAACGGGTGTGACGGGGATATTAAGTGTTCGCTCAGTGCGTTTAGAGTCTGATTGGGCGGTGGAGCTTATTCGATATCGTTATGTTGCGGTGATGATTGGGATCGGCATGTTTTTCTTTTGGTGGTTAAAGAATGCGCTTAAAAATTCTGAATTAAAACAAGTGGTCACACAAAAGCCGGAGTCAAGCTTACAATTGCTCATTAAATATCCTTACATATTTATTATTTGTTTTATCAGTGGCTTGGATCAAGGGTTATTTAATTATTCTTATTTTTTAGGACATGAAGTTTTACCCGAAACATCTATCGCGACTTATCAATATATTATCTATATTGCCAGTATTATTAGTCCTATTTTGATAGGGCGTATAGCAGATAAATATGGTATTTTTTTTATTATCTTGACCATTAGCATCTTACTCGTATGCTGTAAATGGACGAGTAGTGCGATGGCATTTATGCATATCAAAATACCGCTGTATTATTTAATTGTGACTGGTATAGAGGCGGGGTTAACATCTTGTTTATGGATGTTGAGCGCGTCCTTAATTGGCGAGCGTTTACGTACCAAGGGAATTTTTCGTTCGTTTGCCTTATCTAATATCGCTTTCGCCAGTGGTCTTTTCTCTTGTAGTTTAGTGTACAATACTTTTTCAGGAAACTTTGCCTTGACTAAACTGTGGATGAGCCTATTCAATGCATTGCTCATTGGCTCGTTTACCTTTTTGTATATGAAGCGAGAAAAAACCAATATATAAGCTAACCTCATTATAGGTACGAGTTAAAAAGCGCCTAGTAAGCAGACTTCATTAAGTATCACACGACCCAATCAGTGAAACCTAGTCTTGTCATCAACGATTTTTTTCATTCAACGGTGCGTCATCTTTTCATTTTGTTCAATCGAAAAAGCTTTTTATAACCCCGGTTCGGAGTTTTTATAGAAAAGCTGTCTGCTCAGTGTGATAGATAATCAAATTTAAAACCATCATAAACATTCTTTATATGGGCATTCTGTGTTATAATGTGTCAAATTTATTTGAGTTGATTATTGAAGGTTATAGATGCAATACGGTTCTGATTTATATGATGGAGTTATTCGTGATAAATTGAGTGCACAGATAGATATCTTACTGACTGATGCGCAGGATTTTTTAAATACCCGTCGCCGTTTAAAAACAGCCCAAACAGCTGATTGGTCATCTGACGAGGCTGATATTCGTGAACTACAAACAGAATGCGCTTTCAGCTTTCAGGCTTTCTCAAAAAAATATGAAGACGCTTGTGTTATTTTTCATAGTTTGCAACCGGATGAGCAATTTTCAGAAGAGGTTAAAGCAGACATTAAACGAGAGTGTTACCGAATATTAGATCATTATTTTGAGGGTATTGTTGAAGGTGATTTTTCGGTGTATTTCCATTATTTGTTAGAAGGTATTCTTCGTGATGGAAAAATTAATTGGTCTATTATTCCAAAAGAGGCAAATAAGCGATATCTAGAAAGCGATGAGATTGATCAAGAGATAGCCTTGCTCGCATCTTATGCTAAGTTAAAATTAGTAAAAGCCAAATTTAATGATTTAAATCAATTTGGCGAGCAGGATTTGAATATTAAAGCTCCATCTGCAGCGGATGACAACGGTTTTTTTATTGGGAACATCGATTCGGAGATTTACACCCTCAATAGTCAGAGTTTTTTTAAAAGCAATTCACTTGGTTTTGAGACAAAGAATGGTTTGCGTTCTCCCAGCGTTGTGGCCACGACACCATCTGATATGACAACGCCTTCGCCATTAGGATACAAAAACTCCCATTGGACAGGATCTTCTCCATTGCTATCGCCCCCAATTTCTTCCAGCCCCGACGCATCACCAAGAACCCCTAGTGGTGAGACGAGAAAGCGCATCTTCAGCTTGCGTAATTAATAATACGCTAATTTTTTTTGACTTTTCTAAAAGAAATCATATAAATTAACACTATCTTTGACTCAATACGAAAGGATTCGTATGTCAGTTATTTTAAGATCCATCAAAATAGGCATGGTTGCTTCTCTCGGGCTTTTTTTTACCTTGGTTGCCATGAATAATTATGTTTCACCGCAAGTAAACTGGCCATATGTACATCATGTTTTGAGTATGGATACTATCTATAAAAATGCCAACGTTAATTACCGGGCCATTACCAACCCAATAATGCAACAAGCTGCATTTTATCTTATTATCGGTTGTGAAATGTTAGCAGCGCTTTTTTGTTGGATGGGGAGTATTCGTCTCTTATGCCAGATTCGTGCGAATGAGATTCTGTTTAATCGTGCGAAAGCCACCGCGCTATTTGGCTTATTTTTGGGCTTTTTATTGTATTTAGTTGGGTTTATCGCAATTGGTGGCGAATGGTTTTGCATGTGGCAATCTTCATCTTGGAATGGGCAAAGTACCGCGGGATTGTTTTTGAACTTTATCTTGCTAGTCATGATTTTTTTGGCACTACCTTAACTTAAAACCACACAATTCGCAGACCAGCAGTCATATCGGTTTAATTTCTCACAAATTGTGAATAACTTTTTACCTTATGACATTAATCAATTTGTACTAAGACTTTACAAAAAACATAACTTATTGAAAATTAATAAATTTATCTGTTTTGGTCGATTTTTTTTCTACCAAAGTTATCCACATTTTTTGTGGATAACTTTGTGGGTAGTTATTAAAAACCATTAAGATTATCACCTATAACGCAGTGAGTCGAAATCTATCAATCTGTCACAGACAACTTGAGATTTAAATCAATAAGCGTTATCATTCGAGCAAGTTTCGGGGCGTAGCGCAGCCTGGTAGCGTACTAGCATGGGGTGCTAGTGGTCGAAGGTTCAAATCCTTCCGTCCCGACCAGCTTTTGAAGATTGTTAAAATGTGTGGGGTACACTTAATTGAATATGACTCCCTATAAATCAGAGTAACTCTATGTCAAAACCTCATACAGTCGTTGTTATTCTTGAAGCAAAGCCTGGCAAAGAAAATGAATTAGCACAGGCGTTAGCAAAGGTTGTAGCTCCTAGCCGCGCCGAAGAGATTTGCGTAGAATACCGACTTCACCAAAGCAGCGATAACCCAGCACAGTTTGTACTTTACGAGCAATGGGTTAGCCGAGAAAGGCATCAAGAGCAGTTTACGAAGCCATATATCATTGAGCTTGGTCAGAAATTAGAAGAGCTGCTAGCCAAACCTTATCAAGCCGTTTTCGCAACGGAGATAGCATAACCGTTTAAAGGATTTGCCATGATTCTTGACCATGTAGGCATGACCGTCACTGATTATGAAAAATCCAAAAAATTCTATACGCTAATCTTAGCACCGCTTGGCATCAAGCCACTTACCCAACACGAAGACTGGATTGGCTTTGGTAAAACAGATAAACCTGAATTTTGGTTTGGACCGACCGCCAAAATACAGCAATTCACACATATCGCCTTCAAGGCAGATACAGAAGAAGCAATTCAAGAATTCTACAAAATAGCCATTCAAGAAGGCGCTACTTGTAACGGCAATCCTAAACTTAGAAATGACTACTACACCAACTATTACAGTGCTTTCATCGTTGACTATGATGGCCATTACATTGGCGCTGTACTCCATAAGGAATCTAAATGAATAAGCAGGAGATTGGTAAGCAACGCATTAAAGATATTATCGGCGACAGAGCAGAAGGTCTCATCAAAATGTTTGAGGAAATTTCGCCCGATTTTGCTAAATACATTGTTGAATTTGGATATGGTGATATCTACGCTAGACCTGATTTTTCAGACAAGTATCGCGAGCTCGCCGCTGTTGCCTGCTTAATTGGTCAAGGTAACACAGGCCTGCCTTTAAAAGCGCACATCAATGGCATGCTGAATGTCGGATGGCAAAAGCCGGAGATTATTGAGCTATTCATTTTCCTAATTGGTTATGTCGGGTTTCCAGCTTGTGTTGATGCGATGATGACATTAAAGCAAGTGTTAGAAGAGCAAAACGAGGCAGGTTTTAAATGAGCGAGGAAAAATTATTTTCTTATGGGACGCTTCAATACGAATCAGTACAATTAACCAGTTTTGGCAGAAAATTAGCAGGAAAAATCGATACATTATCCAAGTTCGAATTATCTGAATTAAAAATTACAGATGCTGATGTCATTGCTACCAGTGGAAAGGATATACACCCGGTTGTTATTTATACTGGTGAAGATACAGATAAAGTCCAAGGCATGGTATTTGACGTGAGTGGTGAGGAGCTTAGACAAGCTGATAGCTATGAAGTTGCGGACTATAAGCGTGTTAAAGTTAAGCTTGATTCCGGAATATCTGCTTGGGTCTATATTCATGTGATGAATACATGCAATGAATTTGAGTCTTAAGCGAGGGGAAATAATCATGCATTTATTTGTTATTTATATTGGTGGGTCACATAGCCAATCTCTCATTGAGCTCCACGATATACGATTTGTAATCGCTAATACTATTGAGGAAACATATGATGCCTTACGCCAAAGTTGGTGGGGTGAGGCGACAAGCTTGCATCTTGATGCTTGGGGCATACTCAATTACGCTGATGGCCATCATATTCTTATTTCAAATCAGCCCCCACACAATATGGCCAATAAATTATTTTTTGTAAATTTAGGTGGTTATGACCAGTCTCAATTTACCGAGTTACATCAAAATATTTTTGTCGTTGCTTCTGACGCTCAAGAAGCTAAACAAAAAGCTGTTCAACAAATTAAACAGTGGGAGTCACCCCACCGTGATTATCTGCATGAAATTGATACTGTTCTTGACTTAGGGGCCATGCTGGCTCAGCACAATCATTATTTACATATGGTAGAAACGCAAGACGACATACCATTTGAGTTTACTTGTCGTTATACGCCTATTGGAAAATGATAATGAGGCATCAGAACGACGTCGTTATTATTTTTCTATTTCTTAAGAAAGCATTTAGTGCGAGCAATAGTCGTTTTATCCAAATAAGTCCATTCAGAAACTAAACTACCATCACTTTTTACCGTTGTTACAGAGACGCCTGTTTCCTCTGATTTCTTAGGATTAATAAATCCTGTAGATAAGAGGCGAGCGCGTTTATCATAAATGCCTGTGCCACGATAAGAGTTATTATCCGAACAATCTGCCGTCGACGCATAGGTTTCGCCTGTTTTCTTAATTGTCATTTGGCATTTAAATGCTTCATGCGTTCCTACCTCATTACCCGCACATTCATACGTTCCCTCAATATTTACCGCTTTTGATGCGAAAGCGCTCGAAGAAATAAGTAACGCTATAATAACCCCATATTTTTTCACTCTGTGCTCCTTAGATTTTTTATTTAAATACTGTTTTTAAAAGCCCATAATCAACGCCAGGGAGAAAAATATCCTTCACAGGAAAAGCATCAGGATTAACAGCATATTGAACGGGGTCGATATTTGATTCACGCAAAACATCCTCATCAATACAATAATTTCCTGTAAACGCTTGAGCGGATTTGAGCGATATCAAATAAGCTGCGTCAGCATACACTTCTGGACGGTTACTCCCACGCACAACATCGTTATCAAAATTATCGATGAGTGTTTTTGTGGCGATAGGGCGTTCTTGCCATAACGAATTAACTGCTATACCCAGGGGCCTAAACTCTTCTGCCATACCCAACGTAGAAAGACTCATGCCATATTTAGAAATTGAAAATAATAAATGATGTTCGCATGCCAATTTGGCAGCATCCGTATCTAGGGGCGGGGATATATTGATAATGTGTGGGTTGTTGGAATCTTTCAAATAAGGCGCGCATGCTTTTGAAAAAAAGAAAGTAGCAAACACATTATTCATCACATTCAGAAACATCTCCGGCGTAGTATCCATCGCATTTTTAAAATTGAACTTACTGTAATTATTGATAAGAATATCTATGCCACCAAACCGTTCGATAGTCATCTTGACCACATCATTTATCTGTTGTTCGTCCATGAAATCAATTGCGATAACCATCACATTTTCTGAAGAAAAAGGATGGTTCGTTATTTCATCAGTTTTTTCGGCAACCATAACCACATTGGCGCCACTGTCCGCATATTTTTTAGAAAGCGCTAAGCCACCTCCACGATTGCCCGCCGTAACAATTACTGTTTTATTTTTCGGCACAAAATACCCCTCAAATTACTTTAATTCATATAATTCTGTTATTTTAAGCAAGCAAGTCAAGCTCGGTTTCAGTAGCTACAACGATATCATACTAGATTGTGCTTATATGCCAAAAGATAATGGCAATTGAACTGGCAGAGAAACTCAAAGAATTACCAAGCACCGGACTAAACTGCGCCCATGAAAACCCTTCACCCCCTCTCGCTGGTCTTAATCGATGCAATTTTGAATCCAGGATTTAACCCAGCTCCTTTAGCAGCTCCCGGCTTACTTTAATTATCTCTCGAACCTCTTTTCTGAATACTTTAACATGAGATGTTGTTAACCCGTGAGTTAGAGCGTAAGTGTTACCTTTGGGGGCGCCGCTACCTTTGCCGCAACCATGCAAACGACAACGAGACTTACCCTTAACAGCAGGAGATTGGCAAATGGTATTTCGTCATGTTTTGGCACCACAACGAGGAGCATTATCAAAAGAGTAATGCTTTTCTCCGTTACATGGGGTAGTTTTCATATTTTTTCCTTATCAGTGGGGGTGCCACTGTTCACGGTGCCAATAACTGCCTGGCCACCATGAGAAACGTCTACTCGCTCAACAATAATTTTTTGCCCAGCCTTCCCTTGGAGTTTAGCTAATAAGCTTGCTTGTTGAACAAATGTATTACTGAGCTTGATTGCTGTATTTGTGTAATATTGAGTGGTTTCACCGTATGGAAGTCCATTGACCAAAGCCATGGAAGTCTGTTGAAGTTTATGGTAATCCTCCCAAAAAATAACTGATGTCAAAAGTAGAATTTTCTCGTAACCTA
>CAZBNB010000035.1:0-12326 GCA_964493245.1 uncultured Legionellaceae bacterium | reverse complement strand
GCAACTTAATGTTATATTGGTGCGGCTTTTCTGTTATTTGGAAACTGGATGTGGCATTGCTGATTGGGTTAGTGACCTATTTGGCTTATCATCGTGAGCGCAGTGTTAAAGCACGCCAGTCTTTATTTTGGTTTATATCTTATATGGGCATTATCACATTGATTTCCGCTTTAGGATCGTTTGGTGGGTATGGTATTTTGGCCTTCCCACTGGATATGATTTTAATTCTACCAATTAGCGTTATTATGCTTCATACATCACAATCAGTTGCCAACATAACTGCGGAAGATGAGCAAATGCTTGTATCAGAAATATGTTCTTAAGAACCCCATGTATGGCCCCCGCCAGCTCCCCCGAACAACTGTATTAGGCGCATCTTGAGTTCGCGCTTGATATTTTAAGTAATCATTCGAATTTGCTCGATGAGAATTCCTTATCTACACTTAGAGCAATGAGTTGAGATAAATATCCATTTGGTTCGCGGATTGGAGACACATCATGTGGTTTATGCATGCAATGCTAGCATCTATTCTTTGGGGATTAAGCTATTCGCTGTGTGAAAAAATTCTTCAACATATTTCAACATTTACATTATTATCAATTGAAATGTTTATCGGTTCGATTGTCTTTTTTATCTTGGCTTATTCGCATGCACTCCCGGCGGAGCTTTCAATCATTGCCCATCACAAAACACTTTGGGTGTATATCGTTGTAGAAATTATTGTCTTTTGTCTGGCAAGCTATTATATATGTCAATCGATACACGAGTATAATGGTTTGGTTGCAGCCATTATCGAAACCATTTATCCCATCTTCACTTTTATTTTTACCTGGCTTTTATTTAATCAAAACCCTTTGAATGTACCCATTATTGTTGGTGGGGTATTTATTTTTATTGGTGTTTCTGTGATTAGTCAATCATAGGCACATACCCAATAGACTCGAAATAAGATTTTGAATCTATTGGATACAATAGTGAGTAAAATGCAATTACGCCACCATAAAAGAAGATAGTGGGCATTGCATAGAAAAAGGGAGCGACCCCGTATTAGCAAGCAATGGTTGTGAAACCAAAGGAATATGTGGGATAGCTTGCTGAATCATATTGTTTCTCTGGGCATTAATCTTAGCCGTTTCCTCATCTGATGAGACACTGCTGTGTATTTTTTTTCTGCAATTTGTGTTGCTGCAAGCACAGTCAAACACTTCTGAATCAATAATATATTGCGCGTAATCCTCGCACCATTGCTCTCCCGGCTGAATATCGCGAATCGCGATACTTGCTTGGCAATTACATGTGTCAGCATGCTCATGCAATAAACTGGCCGCATTAAAATCACAAGAATGATTCACAAATCGCGCATCATCCCAGCACAGAACGGCTTCATTTTTTCTAGAAATATAGACGTATTTACGTAAGTAATCACCGGCATTCCCTGTCGAAAAATAGACATGCTCTAAAGGCAGCACAATATCTAATGAATCTCGATAGTACAAAATAGTCCCTTTAGGGATAAAGGTTGTGGCAACTAATCCTAAGCCTACAACTGGGTTAATTTCCTGCAAATTAAAATCAGGGTGTCTCATAATGGTTTCTTCCTTAAAATCAATTATTTTTCCAGTGAGAGCCTAGAAGTATATACTTCTAATCATTCAAAGCGCTACTGTTTTGACCTGCCTATTTTAGCCCCTGAACACAAAAACCAAATAGCTTAAAACTAAGTACTCGAAGGCTTGCTATGTATTGTTGCTAACGGTAACATGAAATAAAAATGGATTTTTATGGAGATTGCGATGTTAAAGAACACAAGCAACACATTTGGAACAATCACAAAATGGATTCATTGGTTGCTGGTTGTTTTGCTTGCCATCCAATTTACTCTCGGCACATTATATGCACTCGCCACTCCAAACTCCCCACAACAATCACAATTTATCACATGGCATAAATCCGTTGGTTTGACCATCTTGTTTTGGGGCTTGCTTTTCATCATATGGAATCGTATTAATATTCGGCCTCAACCCGCAAATGTTGATCCGGCTTGGAAGCTTATGGTTGCCAAAATTGTCCAGCACACCATGCTATTACTGGTTATAATCACACCGATTTTGGGTTATGGCCTTTCTTGCGCGTCTGGCTATGCTGTTGATTATTTTGATTGGTTTACTTTACCGTGTCTGGTCGAAAAAAACGATCTATGGGCTTCGATTTTAGATAAATCACATATCCTGTTAGGGTTAACACTATTAGGCTTAATTATGCTACATATGTTAGCCGCTTTACATCATCACTTTATTGTCAAAGACAACGTCTTAAAACGCATGTTGCCATTTACTAAAATAAAATAAAAATGCTAAAAATAACGATTGTCGCGATGGGACACAAGTTACCAAACTGGGTTGAGCACGCGGCACAAGAATATCAGAAACGATTACAAGACAAAGTCACACTTTCGTTGATCGAAATACCTCTTTTGGTTAGAAATAAATCATCTGATATTGCCCGTATTATGGAAAAAGAAAGAGTGGCCATGTTAGCAGCTATTCCTAACCACTCGTATCAAATTGCGTTAGAAATGCACGGGAAAATGTTTACAAGTGAACAATTGGCAGACAAGCTAGGTTCACTCCAAAATACACAAAGCCATTTGTGTTTTTTAATTGGCGGACCAGAGGGACTGACATCCTCATTATCAAAACAGTGTCATGAAGCATGGTCGCTATCTAAGTTAACCTTACCGCATACCTTAGCACGTATCACCCTTCTAGAAGCACTTTATCGCTCGTGGGCGATTATGCAAAATCATCCTTATCATAAGTAATCCTTCAAGGTGAATGCTTGTGTCTCGAGGAGCAGTTGGGTTTGAGTGCCGGTTACGCGAAATGCAGCCGTTCAGCGAGCTGGCATTTACTATCATAAAAGTGGGTGTGCTCAGATGAAACGTGTCTACAACCTGTTGTTCGGCTGCAGACACACATACACACATTTGCGGTAACCGTTCACGGTCTCGCTCTTGAACCTCGGAGAACGGTCAGATTTGCATTCATCATCTAAAAATGGTTACACAGAAGAAAAAACGCCGTATGGCCCATAAAAAATAAACGCGTGTTAAGCAAATGGTGTGATCATTTGCAACTCCGCCAACTCATTCCCATCCGTATCAAATGATTTCGAGAGGTTAAAGTGGGCTTGGCTGTTCGTTTTGTTGCTAGACCAAAGTGTTGCCCACGAAGAAACATTCGCTTGGCTCCCATTTTGGGGGGTGGCCCACAGTGTTTTCCACGAAAAAAGATTACAAAACACACTTGCAGCCTCGCTTTTCGCTCTTGTTTCGCTCTCTTTTGCCAAATACTCACCTAGAGCACTGACATCTAACACCTCAGGATCTTCACAACCAGTTGTTTTCAACGTTTCACTATTATGAATAACGATGTCGGCACTAGACATACAGCGAGCCACATATTCATCATACATAGGCTTCACAGTAGCTAGATATTGCTGGAAAACCTCGGTGTATGTTCTTCCTCGAGTTTCAACATCGCGTATCGTACGTCGGATCAGGCGCGTTTCTGGGTCGGTATCTACAAATATTTTATAATCATACAATGGATTTAGACGCTCGACATGTAAAGCTAAAATACCCTCAACAATAATGACTGGCTTTGAAGAAACAAACACAGTATCTTTTTCTCGAGAATGTGTTTTAAAATTATATGCCGGTATTTTGACAGGAGTCGGGACTCCGCTAGCATCCAACACTGGGTTTATTAAAGCATTTAGACATTCAAAAAAGAGATCAAAATCAATGCTATCAGGGTGATCGAAGTTTCGAGAACAGCGCTCTTCTTCCGGGATATCGCTCAAATCGTTATAAAAGCTATCTAGTGAAATAATAACGCAATTTTCTGTGCCATAATGTTTTTGGAGCTTTTTAGAAATGGTTGTTTTTCCCGATCCAGACCCACCCGCGACCGCAATAACCTTTGTAGGCATCTTCTCTCCTCGTAAAAAAGCGTCATCCTCACACTTTTAACCATGAGCGTCAAGCATAAGGTAATAATTTAAAGCAGATACCTTGCGCACATGCGTTTTCGGTTTTTTATCGCCCAGATATGGTTCATTTCATGTGTTAAAAAATGCGCGCATAGGTATTCATATGTAAGCTTTTTTTAACACATGAGATGAGCCGTAGATAGGATGCTACAAAACCGAAAACGCATGTGCGCAAGGTATATCAACACGCCTAATTTGAAACAACAAAATTAACTCTACCGGCTTGTTCTTTTACCTGTTTTTTATAAGCAGCTCGCACTGGTTGTATTGTTTGGTGACTTTCAAATACGTCTTGAGTATCTCGCATTTCAACATCAATATTACCGTGATAATGCATAGACTTATAATATTGTTTCATATAGACCGTAAATTTTTTATAAGTGCCACAATGATAAGTTAAACTCATGACTGCATTCACGACCTCATGACTGCGTTCATAGGGACCAACAACATAAAAAACCGATTGCTCACCTGTTGCAGGTAGTGTTTTGGGGATTGTGCTCTTCTTCAACGCTCCAACCATCAGATGAGAATCAGCCAAAATACAAGCCTCTGTACCAATATTTGAGAGAGAAACCATCAATGCATTGGCACTATCCCCAACCGATTTTGCTTGTGAAACTAGAGATAATAAAGTTAGACCCATAGCAAAATAATATTTCATTTTATTCCCCCCGATTATCTAAAAAACCACTCAAAAGAGCCATTTTTACACAAAAGGGGAAATAAATCAACTTCATGATTATTTTGACGCTACATTTGTTAATAAGAAATCAAACGGAGTGTATTAAACGAATAACTCATCATAGACTTACATTTTTTGTAGCCATTGAGTAATAGCCTGATGCGTATCATTAAAGGTTGTAAGCATTTGTTGGTATAATTGCTCAAGCAAGTTTGTGTGGCCTGCTTTTCGGTATCTCTCAAGGTATTGACAAGCAAATTTCATTTTTTCAGTGCCAGTGTAAGCGGCACCTCCCTTCATTTTATGCGCAAGTTTTTCAATAGCATCCCAGTTTTTATCATCGAATGCCTGTTTAAATAAAGCCACTTCCGTAGGTATTTCTCGAGTAATCATATCAAGCAAGATTTCTTGAAAAATATTTTTATCATTTCCAACTAAGGATAGCCCCTTTTCAACATCTAAAAGAGGAAATTTATCTAATTCAAATAATTGCGCTTCCGTATCCGGTAAATCAACACCTAACCTTCCAGTATTGATTTTTTTTGAATGAGCGTTTGGTTGTGTTAAAGATTTCGTTGCTAGATACTGATTTATGATAGCGCACAAAGTCTCCAATGTTATTGGTTTTGTCAAAACACTATTTATACCTGACTGCAAGCACTCGGCATTTATCGCATCGGATTGTGCATGTGCTGTTAAAGCGATAATGGGGACTAACTGTTTTTTATGCGCTTTTTCCCAATCGCGCAATTCTTTAGCAAAATCATTTCCTGATATACCTGGCAAACCAATATCAGTGATAATGAGATCAAATGTATTGTTTTTCGCTGTTTCTAAAGCGGCTTCTCCATCCATACAAGAAACATAATGAAATCCAGCATTTTGTACCATAGATTCTAAAATTGCTAAAACGATAGGATTATCTTCAATTAAGAGTAACTTGGATAGTGTCTTAGATGGACAAGGTCTGTGTAACGTACTGATTGATGACTTTACAGTGACGGCCTCAGTCAAATCCTCGATTTTTCCAATAGGTAAAGTCAGTTCAAAAAAAAATGTGGAGCCTTTTGCTTCTTGGCTAGCTAATTTAATTTTACCACCTAATAATTCAGCATAAGATTGTGCAATATGTAATCCTACTCCATGCCCTTCATATTGTCCTTTGTACGAAGGTGTTGCTCTAAAAAATCGCTCGAACACATATTTTTGTTGATCATCAGAAATGCCTATACCTGTATCAGTAACTGAAAAACGGATAATCACCCTATCTTCGACATTAGACAAACAGCTAACATCAATCGTAATTGCGCCTTTATCTGTAAATTTAATCGCATTTCCTACCAAATTGAGCAAAATTCGGTGTAATTTAGTGCGATCCGTCACGAGATAAGGCGGTATTTTAGGGTCAATTGTAGAATTTATGGTTAATTTTTTGACGTCAATGGTGGGCTTTTCCATCGCGATCACATCATCAATACATTGTTTTAAATCAAACGTACTTTCAAAAATATCATTATCATTTACATGATCAGCTGATACGACATCGAGCACACTATTAAGCATAGCCAATAATTGCGCTCCACACTGATGTAAATCACGTGCGTATTGTTTTATCTCAGGATTCGCTTCTTGTTGTTCTAATATATCCGAAATACCAATAACACCCGTCAACGGTGTACGAATATCATGACTCATATTTGCAATAAACTCTGTTTTAGCACGGGCAGCTGCTTCTGCAGCGATTTTGGCCTTTTGCAAATCATGTTCTATCTTTTTCAAGTAAGTAATGTCGACCGTATTCCCGACTATGCCATTAATTTGACCCTGTTTATCCAGCAATGGTTTTTTTGTTGATAATAAAACAACTTGCTCGCCCGATGGCAATTGTGTTATTTCCTCAGTAGTCAATTCGATGAGCTTACTCATAACGTCTAAGTCATGTTTTCGATAACCATCTGCGGTGGCTCGATCGAATATATCGTAGTCAGTCTTACCCAATACTTCTGCTTCAATTGGATATTTGATAAAGCCCATTCGATGTAAATTCTGCAAACATCGTTGATTCAAGCCAAGCCAAATACCATGCTTATCTTTCCAATAAACATCCCCAGGAAGTGTATCAATTAGATTTTTTAGTTGAAAACATTGATCGTCCAATGTTTTAACTTCTTGGCGCAATTCTTGGCATCTCTGCTTATCATTTGAAACCGTCACTATTTTTGACATACATGAAATTATCTAATGGTACATGTGATCATTATAGTTAAAATTATGTTAATTTTATCACCCAACTGCGCTCTTAAAGAAATCAATGCTATAATTTAATCAAAAATGAATAGCAATGGACTAACTATGCTAACACCAACAGGACAATGCGCTAAAAAAATTGAAAAAGTCATGCTGCTTAGCATGTGGGCTCACGCTCAACAAGAAAAGCTGCTGCTACGAAATCCAGAAAAAAAATTTATTCATGCCGGTATGGGTCGTCCTACCTATCCAATAAACCGCCATACTATCGCTTCATATCTATCTTATTGGAAAAATATTGATGCGTTAGCTAAAAAATGGCATCTCACTCCTGAAGAAATGGATGAAAACCCAGCGGTTGATTATGGTGATCCCCATGGTGATATTTTACCAAGAAATATGATGGCTAAGGTCATGAGTAGCTGGTATCACTCAACCATTAAACCCGAACATATTTTATTTACCGTTGGCGGCATTGGCGCTTTAAGAACCATTTTCGAAACATTAAATAAACGATATGGTGACAACTCATCATATCGAATCATTACCCCTTTTCCTCACTACAGTGTATATGCAAATAGCCAACATATCTTACATCCAATCAACGTGATGAATGAGCCTGGCTATAAAGTAACCTCAAGCGCTGTGAAGAAAAGCATCGAAGACGCAATGAAACTGGCGCAAAAAGATCATATTTGGCCAAAAGCTATTTTATTTTGTAATCCCTCTAATCCGTTAGGAAATATCATTGATAAAGCAGAATTAGTCCAAATAGCAGCGATACTAAGGCAATATCCCCATATGCATATTATATTTGACGAGGCTTACGCTGAAATGTCATTTGTTGATATGCCTTCGTTTTTAAACATCGCACCTGATCTTAAATCCAGGACCATTATTCTTCGTTCAGCTACAAAAGCATTTTCGGCAGCAGGGGAGCGCATGGCGATGCTTATCGTATTCGATCACGCCTTGATGACAGAAATGGTTAATGAGCATATTAATTATTTTATTCACGCACCACGCTCTTCACAAATTGTTTATGCTCAAACCATGGCCAATTTTGATGCGATGGAGCATAAACATTTAACTCAGTTTTATCAAAAAAAAGTAAAATACGTGCTTGATCGTTTACAAGCAATGGGGGCATCTATGCCTGATCCCAATTATCAGGTTGAAGCCACCTTTTATGCTTTAGGTGATTTCAATGATTTATTAGGTGAAAAATTACCCCCTCAAGTAAAACGTGTCATGCAAAAGAGAGGAAAAGTTACGACCGATGAAGAAATTGCATATTACCTAATGTTTAAAGACTCAATCATGATTACACCACTATCTTATTTTGGATTACCTGAATGTAATGGTTTTTTCAGAATTACATGTAGTGGTAGTCAGCATGAATTAAAAGAACTAATGGATCGATTAGAAAATCGTTTAAGTCACATTAGAGGAAAAATAAAAAAAGATCATTTGCAACATATCACTCAATATATGAAAGAATTAGAAGAAGTAGATAACAATCTTTATCGCACAATAAAATCGAAACTTACTCAACTGAAACAAATTAAAGATTGCTGTTCTTCTTTAAAATTTAAGAATACAGCCTTATTAGAATTACGCTCATCGATACAAAGTGTATTGGCTGTTATAAAGTCGTCAAATTTTTGATTTACAGCGCATTTTAGATCGTCTTGATAACAAGGATCTAGACATAGCAATAACGAGTATCTTTATGCCCATAGCTGATGAACGACTGATCGAGATCGCCACTCAAATAGAAAATGAGGTCAATAGCGGCCGATATATCGATTTGCAAAAAATATCAGAACTTAGTCAAAGATTACGTCGATTTAGTAGTAAAAGCGCCGAGCTCCAATCCACTCTTGATCGGATTGACCAAAACACTCAGAAATCTGTCGAAAAGATATCGAGGCAATTTTATTGGTTACTTGTGATTTTGGCCGTAATAACGGTTTTGCTTGCTCTATTTTATCTTTTTCAAATATTACGAAACAGTATTCGCTTGAGACAGCTTGAGCATGACATTCAAAAATTAGAAAAAGAACGAGAACTAGAATCGCAGTCAAACCTTTCTGATGTCACTCCAGAAGCAGCAGAAGAAGAAGAGTTATTTTTTTTGTCTTCGTACACGCAAAACCCCATATTAAGCAGAATGTTTCACCACACATTAATTAAGTGTTGTAAAGCACTAGGGCATCATTTTAGTATAATTGGGATTTGCAATGGTTTTACAATGCGCTGGTTAGAAGCCGCACTGCAGAAAAAAGAGGCTATTTTAAACAAAAGACTCAATAAAATCTTAATATTAAATAGCTACTTAGATTCGGGAACTCCGTTAAGTGAATTAGAAAAAGACCCTAGATGGCAAAAAGATCTCTGGGAGATTAAGGCATTTTACGAAAGCATATTATTATACCAAAATCCAGAACGATATACCGATCTGTTTGCCAAGCCGTTAAGTCAGCAAAACATAGAAGAAATATCTCTAATTGCTGCTTCGGACGAAACAAAAGCGCTAGGAGGTATCAAGATAACGGATGTTC
Source organism: uncultured Legionellaceae bacterium (assembly GCA_964493245.1). Taxonomy (GTDB): domain Bacteria; phylum Pseudomonadota; class Gammaproteobacteria; order Legionellales; family Legionellaceae; genus CAZBNB01. The sequence goes on along the minus strand of CAZBNB010000035.1, from coordinate 2,776 downwards.
AATCAGGTATTTACGATGCGAAGACAATGACAGAATTATTATCTAAAATTGAAAATATTGTTCAAAACTCAGCGTATTCGTCACCCATTGGTTTTAGATTATGTATTGGGGGATTCAAGACGAGGAAGCGGCGCATGCGATTGCAATATTATACTATCCCGATACTAAATGTTGGAGATTTATGGATGTTGCTTCTTATCCATCTTATGAAGGTGATCGCGTTGCGATTGCTCAAAAAATTCTTGGCGTATCAATTAACATTCACTCTAAAGTTGTTTGTAATGTAGGTATGGTGATTTCAAACAAGGAGAATAGTCAACTTATTTCACAAAATTTAAATCGCTTACATGATACAATCACATATTCTTCCGACGATATAACCCTACTGCCTAACTTACTACAAACAGCTGTATTGAATTCGAATATAAAAGTTGTTGAGTCACTTTTATTAAATCATCAGGCGGATCCTAATACCACTCGTAAAGATGGCCTAAGCATTCTCTTTATTGCTGCACAAAATGGTTATTTAGGTATTGCAGAGCTACTATTAAAACACGGCGCTAATCCTAATGCATCAAATAAAGACGGCTTAACCGCTCTTTTTATCGCCGCACAACATGGTTATTTGGATATTATAAAAGCACTCTTAGAAAATCCGGAAACTCAAACAGATACTCCTTTTTTTTCTAGTCAAGAATCCTTAAAAGAGTTTGCAGAAAATAGAGGAGAAATTGTTATGCGACGGATAAATGAATTCATTGAACATAAAATAGCATCCGGTGTAGATAGTCGTAGCATTCCGATGCTACCAACTGAAATCGCTAGTATCATGGGCTATGATGACATTGCTAATATCATTAAAAACAGGGCTCTCATTATTAGATCGAAACAACATACATTGTTCGGAGAAAAAAGATCTGATGATTCTAATTCAGTTCAAGAAGAGACAACTGACAAAAAGCTCTTTGAAAAATTTTTGCCGCGGCATTGAGTGAGCGTTCAAGCAATTTCGGTTTAGTTGTTAAATATTGATGAGTTATATTTTCTACATTGCTGAATCAGGTAACATACAGAATCAGTCCTATAGCAAATACGTGCAATCGCATCCATAGTAAGAGACTAGCATCTCTCAATAGGTTCTAAGCAACCACATTGAGAGATGCTGACCAAATTCAATTAAATTGAATTTTGACTTGATATCACCTCTGTTGCAGCAGAAGATACCTTATTCAAGGGCTCTTTTTTGGTGTACCACATTGTACTGGATACGCCAGCTATACTACCACCGACAACAAGGCCAGCAACAACACCGATAATGGCTCCAGGAACGTTACCAACTGCAAATCCAATTGCGGCACCAGCAATCATACCAATGACTGCGCCAACGATTACGGCGAGTACGATTGCAAAAGCGTGCGATGTTTTGTATTTTTGAGTTGCTTGTGTGAATTGGTTAACATCAGCTTGAGTAACTGTATTTGAGCCCACTTTTGTGGCTAACGTTAATGCGCTATTTGCTATCGTTTCGCAATCAACAAACCCATAGTTTGCTTCTCCCTTTTGAAAGCTAGCCAAAGTCGCTTGTTTTAATGCGACAAGCCCTTCCATAAATTTTTTCTTTTCAGGAGTATCATTGCCAGCAGCGGCTGTATTTAATGCTCTGTTAAAGATAGCTTCTATTGTATAAGCGTCATGAGTAGCAGTTTCGCTCAAAATCGAAGAGGTTCCATAGTAACGAGGAGTTTGATTGATTTTAGCTGAGATTGCGCCCATGTATCCTTTAAGAGCAATAATATTATTCGATAGACCTTGTTCCATCTCTTCAGCTTTACCAGGAGCCAACTTGTCACGAAAAAATTCAACCATTCGATGAAGCTCATCGCGTGCATCTTGAGTATGTTTATCAAATATTTCATTTAAAATTTCGGGTTGAAATGGAAGTTCTCCATTCATTACTTTAGTACCTACTGCCAAAACTAAGCGCTCGTTATACGCATCAGCAGCTTCATTGTCTTGTTCGGTGGATTCATTAATACCACTTATGGCAAGTACTTCTTTGTATTGCTTGGGATAATAAGGTGATTTTAAATAGCCATTTGCATCCCACAAATATGGACTTAAATGGTCTTCTTTATTCTGTACGCTCTTGTATCGTGATCGGTGAGAGGATAAAGCAACAACCAATATACCAGCAGTGGTTATATCTATTTCATTTTCTTTTTGTTCTTCAGACAAATCATCTCTAGCAAGTATTTTCGCAAAAAGAGACTCTTCGGTATGATGAATAAAATTTTTAGTTTCCATACAGAATCCAACTAATTGGGATGCCGTACGTAGCACTGTTTTTGCTGCGTCTACTTTCCGTTGAATACTCATAAATATTACTTCAAATCGATAAATCACTAAAGTGGTTTTAGTTTATCATGTTGATAATTTATTGTCCACTATTTGATTCTAACAGCTTTTGCTCAATACATTTAATAATGGAAGAGATTTCGTTAGGTCTTGAAGTAAAAATAGGAAAGATCTGCTCTACATCTTCTACATTGCTTCTACATGAAAAAAGCCCGCTTTTGGCGGGCTTCTTAACTACTTGATTTATATGGTGCTGGCACCAGGAATCGAACCCGGGACCTACTGATTACAAGTCAGTTGCTCTACCAACTGAGCTACGCCAGCATAAACTATAAAAGACTAGGGTTATATACACTAGTCTTTATGGAATAAAACCCTGGCAATGACCTACTTTCACATGGGGAAACCCCACACTATCATC
>CAZBNB010000034.1:0-15218 GCA_964493245.1 uncultured Legionellaceae bacterium | reverse complement strand
TACATGCACCGATTGCAATGGATGAAGGCTTACGTTTTGCAATACGTGAAGGTGGTCGCACCGTAGGTGCTGGCGTTGTCGCCAAGATCATAGAGTAATGCTGTAAGTTATGCATATGAAAGCTGGCCTTAATTGTGCCAGCTTCATGTTAGGCCAGTAGCTCAATTGGCAGAGTGGCGGTCTCCAAAACCGCAGGTTGGGGGTTCGATTCCCTCCTGGCCTGCCAACTTAACGAATATAAAGTGCAAAGTTTCACTATGAAATCTAAAGAAATATTACTTTGGGTAGCAATCATCATTATTACGGTTGCTGCGCTAGTTGGAACATATAGCTTCAATTTATCAGGCCCTGTTATTGCCCTGCTATGGTTAGGGTGGGCTATCCCTGCGTTGGGATTATTCTATTTTACTGAAAAAGGCAAACAAATTTATGCATTTGCCAAAGAAGCCAAATCCGAATTAGACAAAGTAGTGTGGCCAACCAGACAAGAAACAACACAAACCACCTTGATCGTGGTTGTTATGGTCTCTGTGACTGGTTTCGTGCTATGGGGGGTAGACGCTACGATGATGTGGGCTATCGGCAAAATAACGCAATTAGGTTGAGAGGACGATGGAAGAGCAAAAGTCAAAGCAGTGGTATATCGTTCATGCGTACTCCGGGCATGAGGGTTTTGTGATGCGTGAAATAACAGCACGTGCTGCGCATCATAACTTAAGTCAAATGTTTGGTGAAGTCGTCGTTCCTTCAGAAGAAGTTGTCGAAATGCGTGCAGGACAAAAACGTAAAAGTACACGCAAGTTTTTCCCTGGCTATGTTTTAGTAAATATGGTTATGAATGATGAAACTTGGCACATGGTAAGAGCAATCCCACGTGTCCTCGGTTTTATTGGTGGCACTAGCCACACGCCTACGCCTATTACTGATAAAGAGGCGTTGGCGATTATGCAACGTGTTGAAGAAGGTGTAAGTAAACCTAAACCTAAAATTCTTTTTGAACCAGGTGAAGTGGTTCGAGTTAAAGAGGGTCCTTTTGTTGACTTCAATGGTGTTGTTGAAGAAGTTAATTATGAAAAAAATCGTTTACGTGTGGCGGTCTTGATTTTTGGTCGATCAACCCCAGTTGAACTAGAGTTTGGCCAAGTAGAAAAAACCTAGACCCATATATCACGGTTCAAAAAAATAATAAATTGTCGTTAAGCGCAGTGGCTAATCTTATTTTTGCTTGATTTTTTACCACATAACACCTTAAACTAATAAGGTTAAGGTGTTGTTATGGATGCAAACTTAAGGAGAAGATCATGGCTAAAAAAGTAGCGGCATATATTCGATTAAAAATAAAAGCTGGCGTAGCAGATGCTGCCCAACCCGTTGGGCTTGCATTAGGCCAATGTGGTGTTAACGTAAAAGGATTCTGTAAAGTCTTTAATGATGCGACTAAGCATCTTGAAGCAGGCCTTGCAATACCCGTAGTGATCAGCGTTTATGAAGATAAAAGTTTCACTTTTCTTGTCAACGCCTCTCGCTTTAGTGTTGCGAAAGAAAATAGCTGGCTTAACCAGCAATCCGCTTCGACTGTTGCGCTTTCTGCAGCATAAGTAAGTTGCTTGCTGATGATTAAAACAGAAAACCTTGGATTTCGAACCGTAATGTGCGGAAGAAACGAACCTGGGGTTTTCTGACTAGTAGTAAATAATCTCAAACCGCAAAAAATGCGAGTGAAATGGTCTTTAAAGTAACTGGGTAGGTTCACTTTATTTGATGAAAGTAACCAATCTTAAACCGGGAAGCTCGGTATTTTCGATGTTACGTGAATACTAAGCGTTATACCCAAAAGGAGTCGAAATGGCTAAAAAAGTAGAAGCATATATCAAACTGCAAATTCAAGCAGGTAAGGCAAATCCAAGCCCACCAGTTGGACCTGCATTAGGTCAACGTGGTGTTAACATTATGGAGTTTTGTAAGGCATTTAATGCGGCAACTCAGCATCTTGAGCAAGGCCTTCCAACCCCTGTCGTTATCACGGTTTATAGTGATAGAAGTTTTACCTTCATTATCAAGACACCGCCTGCGTCTGTGTTGTTAAAGAAAGCGGCTGGATTAAAGAGCGGCAGTGCAACACCGCATACAAAGAAAGTGGCGACACTTCGACGCGTGCAACTTGAAGAGATTGCCAAACTGAAAGAGCCTGATTTAACAGCGGCAGATCTAGACGCTGCGGTACGTACCATTGCTGGTACAGCGCGCAGTATGGGTATCGATGTTGAAGATCTTGAGTAAGGGGTGATTGAAAATGACAAAATTAACGAAAAAAACGGCAAATATTAGTAAGAAAGTCAAAGTCAACACGCTCTACAAAGTTGAAGAAGCGATTGCTTTACTACAAGAATTTGGTAGCAAGAAATTTGTTGAAGGCGTTGATATCGCTGTCAATTTAGGACTTGACCCACGTAAATCAGATCAAGCATTGCGACGTTCTACAAAACTTCCAAAAGGGACCGGAAAGGTTGTACGCATAGCGGTATTTGCACAAGGCGATAATGCCAACAAAGCAAAAGCAGCTGGTGCCGATTTAGTTGGTTTTGAAGACTTAGCAGAGCAAATTAAAGCAGGCGAGATGAACTTTGATGTGGTCATTGCTACACCGGATGCAATGCGTATTGTTGGTCAATTAGGTCAGGTGCTTGGCCCAAGAGGTTTAATGCCTAATCCTAAAGTTGGTACGGTAACCACCAACGTAGAAACAACCGTTAATGACATTAAGTCAGGCCAGGTTCGCTACAAAACAGATAAAAACGGTATTGTACATTGCACCGTTGGTAAGCTTAACTTCACTTCGGCTGATTTGATTGAAAATATTTCAGCTTTAGTAGGTGATTTGAAAAAAGCAAAACCAACGACATCCAAAGGGGTTTACATTAAAAAAATTACCCTATCGTCCACAATGGGCCCTGGATTGAGTATTGATCCCGCTTCGATTCTCGTGTAAAATCTCCAGCCTTTTAAAAGGATTTCATAACAGCCCTCACAGTATACTGTGCGGGCTGTTATCGTGTTTCACGGCATAGACCTTGTTTATTGCCGTCGAAGACCGCAGGCGCAATTGCTTAATAAAAGGTAAGTGCTGACGATGTTTAGCACTTACGTTACCCTGCGCAGACGGTGACCCGGCTCCTAACACTCGAAGCAATTCTAGTGTCTTACGAGACGGCCACCATAACTGTCAAATCTGCACATGATTTGATTAACCTAGGAGGTCAGTAACGTGACATTAACATTAGCTGCAAAAAAAGCCGTGGTTGAAGAAGTAGCTGTTGTTGCTTCAAAGGCTGTTTCGGCAGTAGTTGCTGATTATCGAGGGTTAACTGTTAATCAAATGACCCAACTGCGTGCGGAAGCGCGTAAAGCGGGCGTCTATCTAAGAGTTGTACCTAACAATTTAGCCAGACGTGCATTTGAAAAAACAGATTTTGCTTGTTTAAGCGAACAACTAGTCGGTCCATTGTTTGTCGCACTGTCTACAGAAGCGCCAAGTGATGCTGCCCGGTTGTTAAAAGACTTCGCAAAGAATTTTGATAAATTGGAAGTAAAGGCTTTATCAGTTGGTGGTCAGGTTTACCCAGCTAAGCAACTTGACTATGTTGCAAGCTTACCAACACGTGATGAAGCGATTGCTAAATTGATGTATGTCATGAAAGCACCAATTGAGAAATTCGTTCGAACGCTTGCAGAACCGCACGCCAAATTGGTTAGAACCATTGCGGCTGTTCGAGATCAAAAACAAGCTGGTTAACTCGATAATACATTAAAATTTTAACTTAGGAGCTAGAAATGGCTGTAAAAAAAGAGGAAATTCTTGACGCGATTGCCAATATGTCTGTGATGGACGTTGTAGAATTGGTTGAAGCAATGGAAGAGCGTTTCAACGTTTCAGCTGCTGCTGCTGCAGTTGCTGTTGCTGCTCCAGCTGGTGGCGCTGCTGCTGCTGTAGAAGAAAAGACTGAATTTGATGTCGTAATGACAAGCTTTGGCGATAACAAAGTTAACGTCATTAAAGCAGTTCGTGGCATCACTGGTCTTGGTTTGAAAGAAGCTAAAGACTTAGTTGAAGGCGCTCCTTCTACAATTAAAGAAGCTGTGTCTAAAGCTGAAGCTGCTGATATCAAGAAACAACTTGAAGAAGCTGGCGCCAGCGTCGACGTTAAATAAGTGTGACTGTGAGCTAGGCTTCATTCTGTTTACTTTTACAGAGAAGCTAGCCGATAACCCGGCCATGGTTCATGGCTGGGTTTACGCGTTTTGTAAAGCTTGGAAAAATATCGTGATGTGTCAGTTTGGTATGAGTCGGAAATTTCCCGAATTACCTTACTGATTTGTGTTTAAAACATTAATTTTTAGAGGAACTACTATGGCCAAAGCAGTTGCTAACCCTCAATATTCACATGCTGAGAAAAAACGATTCCGCAAGAGCTTTGGTAAAAATGCTGATAAAATGGAGATACCTAACCTCCTTGAGATTCAGCTTAAATCTTACCGTGATTTCATCGAAGCTGACGTTAAAAATAAACACAGCAACGGGTTGCATTCTGCTTTTTCGTCCGTTTTTCCTATTCAAAGTTTTTCAGGTAATGCCCGTTTAGAGTATGTTAGTTACACACTGGGTGAGCCTGCTTTTGATGTTCGTGAATGTAAACTGAGAGGGTTGACCTATTCAGCTCCTTTGCGTGTCAAAATTCGCTTAGTCGTATTAGATAAAGAAGCCTCAGGTGATCCTAAGCCGATTAAAGATATTCGTGAACAAGAAGTGTTCATGGGCGAAATTCCGTTGATGACAGATGTCGGTACGTTTGTGGTAAATGGTACGGAGCGAGTGGTTGTATCGCAATTACATCGATCACCAGGCGTTATTTTTGAGCACGACCGTGGTAAAACACATTCCTCTGGAAAATTATTGTATTCTGCTAGAATTATACCTTATCGTGGTTCTTGGTTAGATTTCGAATTTGATCCTAAAGACTGCTTGTTTGCTCGCATCGACAGACGTCGTAAACTCCCTGTTAGTATTTTATTGCGCTCTTTAGGCTATGATACAGAAGCGATTTTAAACGAGTTTTTTGAAAAAACATCTTGTCATTTACGTAATGGCGAGTTTCATATTGATTTGGTACCGGCTCGTCTACGTGGTGAAATCGCCTCTTTTGATATTATTGCGCCAGAGACAGGTGAAGTCATCGTTGAGCAAGGGCGTCGCATTACAGCACGCCACATCAAGTTGATGGAAAAGAACAATATGAAGGATTTGGTTGTGCCGAGAGATTACCTTGTTGGTAAAGTACTTGCCCGCCCTATCATTGATAAGTCAACAGGTGAGCAACTTGCACAAGCTAATGACGAAGTGGTGCTTGAGCTTTTAGATAAATTACCTACAATCGGCGTTCATGAGTTTGATTTGATCTATACCAATGACTTAGATCACGGCTCTTACATTTCTGATACGCTGCGTATTGATCCAACGACATCTCAGTTAGAAGCTTTGGTTGAAATCTATCGCATGATGCGCCCTGGCGAACCACCAACAAAAGAAGCCGCTGAAGCATTATTTAAAAACTTATTTTTTACCGAAGAGCGTTACGATTTATCTGCTGTTGGTCGCATGAAGTTTAATCGTCGTGTCGGTCGCAAAGTGGATGATGGCCCAGGCACGTTGGCAAAAGAAGATATTTTAGCGGTTATTAAAACACTCATCGATATCCGTAACGGTATTGGTATGGTTGATGATATCGACCACTTAGGAAATCGCCGTGTTCGCAGTGTTGGTGAAATGACGGAAAACCAATTCAGAGTTGGTTTAGTACGTGTAGAGCGTGCGGTTAAAGAACGCTTGAGTCTTGCTGAGTCAGAAAACTTAATGCCGCAAGATCTCATTAATGCAAAACCTGTTTCTGCCGCGATTAAAGAGTTTTTTGGCTCAAGTCAGCTATCACAGTTTATGGATCAAGTTAACCCACTATCGGGTGTGACCCACAAACGACGTGTATCCGCACTTGGCCCAGGTGGTTTGACACGTGAGCGTGCTGGTTTTGAAGTCCGTGACGTTCATACAACCCATTACGGTCGCGTTTGTCCAATTGAAACGCCGGAAGGTCCAAACATTGGTCTTATCAACTCGTTGTCTGTTTATGCGCGTACAAATGACTATGGTTTTATTGAAACACCTTGCCGTAAAGTAATTAATGGCCGTGTTACCGATGAAATTGAATATTTGTCAGCGATTGAAGAGGTTGATCAATATATTGCTCAATCCAATATTCCATTAGACAAAGAAGGCAACATTATTGCTGATTTGGTTCCATGCCGACATGAAAATGAGTTTTCTTTGACAACGCCGGATAAAATTAACTACATGGATATTTCTCCGAAGCAAATTGTGTCTGTTGCCGCTTCATTGATTCCATTCCTTGAGCATGATGATGCGAACCGTGCATTAATGGGTTCGAATATGCAACGCCAGGCTGTTCCAACTTTGCGAGCAGAAAAACCATTAGTGGGTACTGGTATGGAGCGCACAGTGGCTTCTGACTCAGGGGTTTCTGTTGTTGCGAAGCGTGGCGGTGTGATCGATTTAGTTGATGCTTCACGTATCGTTGTCCGTGTGAATGATGATGAAACCAGTGCAGGTGAAACTGGGGTTGATATTTATAATCTCACTAAATACTTCCGCTCGAACCAAGATACCTGTATCAACCAAACGCCTATTGTTAAAAAAGGCGACATCATTGCGCGCGGTGATATTTTAGCAGATGGTCCTTGTACAGACATGGGCGAATTGGCGCTTGGACAAAATCTACTGGTGGCGTTCATGCCCTGGAATGGTTATAACTTCGAGGATTCGATCTTAATTTCTAAACGTATCGTTGAAGACGATCGTTTTACGACGATTCATATCGAAGAGTTAACCTGTATTGCTCGCGATACAAAATTAGGTACAGAAGAAATTACGAGTGATATCCCCAGTGTTTCTGAGTCGGCTTTGGCTAATTTGGATGAGTCTGGTGTTGTCTTTATTGGCGCTGAAGTGAATGCAGGCGATATTCTGGTAGGAAAAGTGACACCGAAAGGTGAAACGCAATTGACTCCAGAAGAAAAATTATTGCGTGCAATTTTCGGTGAAAAAGCATCTGATGTTAAAGATTCTTCCTTACGTGTCCCATCTGGTATGAACGGCACCGTGATCGATGTTCAAGTCTTTACTCGAGATGGTTTAGAAAAAGATGCCCGTGCAAAATCGATTGAAGAAGAACACTTAGCACGCGTTCGTAAAGATTTGGTTGATGAGCGTCGTATCCGTGAAGAAGATATTTATCAACGTGTTTATACACTGTTGTTAAATAAAGTAGCGACCGGTGGACCCAGTAGCTTAAAACCAGATAGCAAAATTACCGAAGCGTACTTGTCTAAAGTGGCACGTGAAAAATGGTTTGACATTCGTCTTGAAAATGAAGAAGCGAGTCAACAGCTAGAACAATCTTCACGTCAATTAGAATCATTGGCGAAAGAAATTGAAAAACGTTTTAACGATAATCGTAAAAAAATTGTTCAAGGAGATGATCTTGCTCCTGGCGTTCTCAAAATTGTTAAAGTATACCTTGCAGTGAAACGCCGTGTTCAGCCAGGTGATAAAATGGCGGGAAGACACGGTAACAAAGGGGTTATTTCGATAGTTGTGCCTGTTGAAGACATGCCTTATTTAGCAGATGGAACGCCGGTTGATATCGTTTTAAATCCGCTTGGGGTACCTTCACGTATGAATATCGGACAGGTTCTCGAAACGCATTTAGGCTTAGCCGCAAAAGGGCTCGGTTTACGACTTGGTGAAATGTTAGATAGGCAAGCATCTTCAAAAGAAGTAAAAGATTATTTGTATAAAATTTATAATCATGATGGTACTAAACGTATTGATTTAGACAGCTTAAGTGAAGAAGAGTTATCGACGCTGGCTAATAATCTGCGTGCAGGTGTACCAATGGCAACACCCGTGTTTGATGGTGCCAGTGAATCTGAAATTAAGGCAATGCTGCAGTTAGCGGAAATGCCTTTAGATGGTAAAACAAAGCTCGTCGATGGTCGTACTGGTCGTGAGTTTGATAATCCTGTAATGGTTGGTTACATGTACATGCTGAAGTTAAATCACTTGGTTGATGATAAGATGCATGCGCGTTCGACAGGTTCATACAGTTTAGTAACGCAACAACCTCTGGGCGGTAAAGCTCAATTTGGTGGACAGCGTTTTGGTGAAATGGAGGTTTGGGCGTTAGAAGCGTACGGCGCAGCTTATACCTTGCAAGAAATGCTCACCGTGAAATCAGATGATGTGGGCGGTCGTACCAAAATATATAAAAATATTGTCGATGGTGATCACCGCATGGATCCGGGCATGCCTGAATCCTTTAACGTTTTACTGAAAGAAATCAGAGCGTTGGGTATCGATATTGAATTGGAACATGATTGATTATTTGACCATTTGGAGGCATTAACGTGGCAATAGTACGCAATAACGAGCACCTCTTAAAAGCACCTGTGATGAGTGATTTGTTAGGTATGCTCAAGCAACAAGGTCAGAGCGAAGAATTTGATGCGATTAAAATCGGCTTGGCTTCTCCAGAATTGATCCGTTCTTGGTCTTATGGTGAAGTCAAAAAGCCAGAAACAATCAATTATAGAACCTTTAAACCAGAGCGCGATGGTTTATTTTGTGCAAAAACATTCGGTCCAGTGAAAGATTATGAGTGTTTGTGTGGAAAATACAAACGATTGAAACACCGTGGTGTTATTTGTGAAAAATGCGGTGTTGAACTGGCGTTAGCGAAAGTGCGACGTGAGCGCATGGGACATATCGAGTTGGCGAGTCCTGTTGCACATATATGGTTCCTCAAATCACTGCCATCACGTATAGGGTTATTATTAGATATGACACTACGTGATATCGAACGTGTTCTTTATTTTGAAGCGTTTGTTGTTGTTGATCCTGGTATGACAGAGTTAGAGCGTGGTCAGTTGCTAAACGACGAAGCGTACTTAGATGCCATGGAGCAATATGGCGATGAGTTTGATGCGCGTATGGGTGCAGAGGCGATTCGTGATTTATTGAAACAAATTGATTTAGATAATGAAATTAAATCGTTAAGAGAAGAGTTGCCAACCACCAATTCCGAAACCAAAATCAAAAAAATCACCAAACGATTAAAGCTATTAGAAGCTTTCTTCGATTCTGGGAATAAACCAGAATGGATGATTATGAACGTATTGCCGGTATTGCCTCCGGATCTACGTCCTTTGGTACCGTTGGATGGTGGGCGTTTTGCGACATCTGATCTCAATGACTTATATCGTCGTGTTATCAATCGAAACAATCGTTTAAAACGTCTGTTGGATCTAAACGCACCAGATATTATCGTACGTAACGAAAAACGTATGTTACAAGAGTCAGTCGATGCGTTACTTGATAATGGTCGACGTGGTCGAGCCATTACCGGTACCAATAAACGCCCATTAAAATCGCTTGCCGATATGATCAAGGGTAAACAAGGCCGTTTCCGTCAAAATCTTTTAGGTAAGCGGGTTGATTATTCTGGTCGTTCTGTCATCGTGGTTGGGCCTACTTTGCGCTTGCATCAGTGCGGCCTACCAAAGAAAATGGCTTTAGAATTATTTAAGCCCTTTATTTTCAGTAAGTTGGAATTTAGAGGTCTTGCCACCACGATTAAAGCAGCCAAAAAAATGGTTGATCGCGAAGAGCCGATTGTTTGGGACGTATTAGAAGAAGTGATACGTGAGCATCCGGTTTTACTAAATCGCGCACCAACATTACACCGTTTGGGTATTCAAGCTTTTGAACCGGTCTTGATTGAAGGTAAAGCCATCCAATTGCATCCGCTTGTTTGTACAGCTTACAACGCTGACTTCGACGGCGATCAAATGGCAGTACACATTCCATTGACGATTGAAGCTCAACTTGAAGCACGTTCGTTAATGATGTCGACGAATAATATTTTGTCACCAGCCAATGGCGAACCAATCATTGTACCTAGCCAAGACGTTGTTTTGGGTTTGTACTATTTAACACGTGATCGTCTGAATGCAAAAGGCGAAGGCAAAGTATTCGCGAGCACACAAGATGCCATCAACTGGTATGAAGCTGGTTTTGCAGATATCCATGCTAAAGTTAAAATTCGTATGCCGATTGATACGACGCAACCAGAGCGTGGCGAAGAGTTAGTGGATACCACGGTAGGTCGCGCGATTCTGTCAGAAATTTTACCTGTTGGAATGCATTTTTCTCAGGTCAATAAAGTGATGACGAAAAAGGCCATTTCTCGTGTGTTAGACAATTGCTATCGTACTTACGGTCTTAAAGAAAGCGTTATTTTTGCTGATCATTTGATGTATACCGGATTTAAGTATGCGACACGCGCTGGCGCATCAATCGGTATTGAAGATATGGAAATTCCTGAAGATAAAGCAAGGATCATTGAGCAAGCTGATAATGAAGTGCGTGAAATCGAATCTCAATTTCGCACCGGTTTGGTTACCAATGGCGAGCGTTATAACAAAGTTATCGATATTTGGTCACGTACCAGTGAAATGGTAGCGAAGTCGATGATGGCAAACATTGCAACGGAAGAAGTTTTAAATGCTGCCGGAAAGATAGAAATTCAAGACTCTTTTAATCCAATCTTTATGATGGCTGATTCGGGTGCGCGGGGTTCTGCGGCCCAGATTAGACAGTTGGCGGGTATGCGCGGCCTTATGTCGGCGCCTGACGGCTCGATTATTGAAACACCGATTACTGCGAATTTCCGTGAAGGATTGAATGTATTCCAATATTTTATTTCAACACACGGTGCGCGTAAGGGTTTGGCTGATACGGCATTAAAAACAGCAAACTCCGGTTATCTAACGCGGCGTTTGGTGGATGTGGCGCAAGACGTTGTTATTACTGAGTTGGATTGCGGCACTGAAAATGGTGTGTTGATGCAGCCTCTTATTGAAGGCGGAGACATTGTTGAGCCTTTGCAAGAGCGTGTTTTAGGGCGTGTCGTTGCGACAGACGTATATATCCCTTCAGACAAAGAGCCTGTCGTCAAAGCAGGGACTTTGTTGGATGAAGAATGGGTTGAGCGCCTGGAAAAATTAGGTGTGGATCAAATTTATGTTCGTTCACCTATTTCTTGTGAAACACGTTACGGATTATGTGCAAAATGTTATGGACGTGATTTGGCTCGTGGGCACTTGGTAAATAGTGGTGAAGCTGTTGGTATTATTGCTGCACAGTCAATCGGTGAACCAGGAACACAGTTAACCATGCGTACCTTCCACATTGGGGGCGCGGCATCACGATCAACAGCAGCAAATAATATCCAAATTAAAACAAAAGGTGTTATTCGCTTGCATAATATTAAAACAGTAACACATGAAAGCGGTAACTTAGTGGCTGTATCTCGTTCGGGTGAAGTGACTGTACAAGATGAGTTTGGCCGTGAGCGTGAGCGTTATAAACTGCCGTATGGTGCGATGTTGTCTGTTCATGATCAATCTCACGTTGAAGCAGGTCAAATTATTGCAACTTGGGATCCACATACGCATCCTGTTATTTCAGAAGTAAGTGGTCAGTTGAAGTTTGTCGATTTGATTGAAGGTATGACCATGAATCGTCAAACAGATGAATTGACCGGTTTGAGTAATATTGTGGTTATCGATGCCAAACAGCGTGGTAGTACCGCAGGTCGTGATTTGAGACCGATGGTGAAATTGGTGTCAGATTCAGGCGAGGAAATTTTCTTGTCGGGCACAAATGTTCCCGCGCAATATTATTTACCCGTAGATGCCATCATCAACTTTAATGATGGTCAAGCAGTCGGTGTGGGGGATGTTATCGCTCGTATTCCTCAAGAGCGTACAAAGACTCGCGATATTACCGGGGGCTTGCCACGGGTTGCTGACTTGTTTGAAGCAAGAAAACCAAAAGATGCCGCGGTTATGGCAGAGGTTTCTGGTGTTGTCAGCTTTGGTAAAGAAACCAAAGGTAAACGCCGCCTCATGATTACGCACTCTGAAAATAACTGTCATGAAGAGCTCATTCCTAAATGGCGTAATATTTCTGTATTTGAAGGTGAGCATGTGGCTCGTGGTGAAGTCATTGCCGATGGCCCTCCAAATCCACACGATATTTTACGTTTGTTGGGTATTGGTGCGCTGGCAAATTACATCGTGAATGAAGTACAAGATGTTTATCGCTTACAAGGTGTAAAAATTAACGATAAACACATTGAAACGATTGTGAGACAAATGCTACGCAAACGTTTGATTACTTTTGCAGGCGATTCGAAATTCTTAGTAGGTGAGCAGATAGAAGAAACAATGATGCTTGAAGAAAATGACAAGCTCATAGCTCAAAATAAAATGCCTGCACAAGGAACACCAATCTTGTTGGGAATCACGAAAGCGTCGTTAGCAACAGAATCATTTATTTCAGCTGCGTCGTTCCAAGAGACGACTCGTGTCCTCACTGAAGCTGCTGTGAGCGGTAAGGTCGATGATTTACGAGGTCTGAAAGAAAACGTCATGGTGGGTCGCTTGATTCCCGCTGGAACCGGATACACTTATCACCAATCTCGCAAGGCTAAACGTATGCGCGCTTTGGCGGCAGAAATAGATGCGGGAACTGTTGGTAAAGTCTCAGTAACAGACGTTGAACATGCGTTAAGTGAAGCTTTAAACGCAGACAACCAAAATCAAGAATAAAAAACATCGGTCGGATGGCCTTGACAAGAAGCGAGCTTCTTTATAGAATCCGACCTCTTTATATTTTGAATATCGTTCGGAGTTAACAATAGATGGCTACGATTAATCAGCTGGTGAGGAAGCCACGTGTTAGTGCGCGCCGCAAAAGCAACGTTCCCGCACTGGAATCTTGTCCTCAACGAAGAGGTGTTTGTACACGTGTTTACACAACAACACCGAAAAAGCCTAACTCAGCAATGCGTAAAGTTGCGCGTGTTCGTTTGACCAACGGATTTGAAGTTTCTTCTTATATCGGTGGTGAAGGGCACAATTTGCAAGAGCACTCTGTTGTGCTGATTCGTGGTGGTCGTGTAAAAGACTTACCTGGTGTTCGTTATCATACTGTTCGTGGTAGTTTGGATACCTCTGGTGTCAACGATCGTAAGCAAGGCCGTTCTAAATATGGAACGAAAAAGCCAAAAGATAAGAAATAACGTTAACGTAGGAAACTGATATGCCAAGAAGAAGAGAAGTCCCGAAACGAGAAATTCTGCCTGATCCTAAGCATCACAGTGAATTACTCGCAAAATTCATCAATGTTTTGATGGTCAGCGGTAAAAAATCCACTGCAGAAAAGATCATCTATGGTGCATTAGATATTTTAGAAGAGCGCTTGAAAAAAGCCAAGAAGTCTGATGATGAAGGTGATGGTGGTAAACAAGGCGGCGCAACAACGGTATTGCAATACTTTGAACAAGCATTGGATAACGTTCGCCCATCTGTTGAAGTTCGCTCTCGTCGTGTTGGTGGCGCAACATATCAAGTTCCAATAGAAGTTCGTATGGATCGTAGCATTGCCTTAGGCATGCGCTGGATTGTTCAGTCATCACGTGCTCGTGGCGAAAAGGGCATGATGTTGCGATTAGCTGGCGAATTGGTTGATGCGGCACAAAGCAAAGGTGCTGCGGTCAAAAAACGTGAAGAAATGCATAGAATGGCGAAGGCAAACCAGCCTTTTGCTCATTTTAGATGGAATTAATAAGAGGAAAAACTCGTGTCAACAACACCTTTAGAACTGTACCGTAATATTGGCATTGCCGCTCACGTGGATGCTGGTAAAACAACGACTACCGAACGTGTACTCTTTTATACCGGAACTTCTCATAAAATTGGAGAAGTACATGATGGCGCTGCGACCATGGACTGGATGGTTCAAGAGCAAGAGCGCGGAATTACAATTACTTCTGCAGCAACAACTTGCTACTGGCCAGGTATGGACAAGCAGTATTCTCGTCATCGTATTAACATTATTGATACTCCGGGACACGTTGACTTCATGATTGAAGTCGAGCGCTCATTGCGAGTGTTAGACGGCGCTGTGGTTGTATTTGACTCGGTATCGGGTGTTGAGCCTCAATCTGAAACAGTATGGCGTCAGTCTGATAAGTATGGCGTACCGCGCATTGTATTCGTTAATAAAATGGATCGTATGGGCGCTAACTTTCTGAGAGTTGTTGACCAAATTAAAAAGCGTTTGGGATCAAATCCCGTTGTTGTACAGTTACCCATTGGCGCTGAAGAAACATTTTTAGGGGTTATTGATCTCATCAAAATGAAAGCGATTCATTGGGACGAAGACAGCAAAGGAATGACATTTAAGTACACAGAAATTCCTGATGCCATGAAAGCCGATTGCGAAACATATCGTATTAAGATTGTTGAAGCCGCAGCAGAAGCTGATGATGCACTCATGGAAAAATATCTTGAAGGCAATGAGCTATCAGAAGCTGAAATTAAGAAAGCTTTACGTCAACGTACAGTCAACAATGAAATTGTTCCTGTATTTTGTGGTTCTGCCTTTAAAAACAAAGGTGTGCAAGCGGTGTTAGATGGTGTTGTTGATTATTTGCCTTCTCCTTTAGATATCCCTCCAGTTAAAGGCGTGGATGAAGATGGTGAAGATGATACACGAACCACATCATACGATGAGCCATTTTCAGCGTTGGCATTTAAAATTGCTACGGATCCATTCGTTGGAACGTTAACTTATTTTAGAGCATATTCAGGTGTTGTGAAATGCGGTGATACCGTTTACAACCCTGTCAAAGGTAAAAAAGAGCGTATTGGCCGATTACTGCAAATGCACGCAAACTCACGCGAAGAAATTAAAGAAGTTCGTGCGGGTGATATTGCTGCTGCCGTAGGTTTAAAAACGATTACAACAGGCGACACGCTTTGTGATGTGAATAAAGTCATTACGCTAGAGCGTATGGATTTTCCAGATCCCGTGATTGCGGTTGCAGTTGAGCCTAAGACGAAAGCTGATCAAGAAAAAATGGGTGTTGCGCTTGGTAAATTAGCACAAGAAGATCCTTCATTCCGTGTACATACTGACGAAGAGTCAGGTCAAACCATTATTCAAGGAATGGGTGAGTTGC
>CAZBNB010000033.1:0-15993 GCA_964493245.1 uncultured Legionellaceae bacterium | reverse complement strand
CTTAATGGTTAACAGTGATAAATGGGATAAGCTAGCTGAGTGGATGGAAAAACTTGGTTCTGTCGCGAAAAATTTCAGAATTTGGTAGAGTTCCGGCATTTTTGGAGCCAGCCGCTATGCTCAATTTCAAATGGAAGCACTTCAAACAAGATCTTATATTGATGTTGGTCAGATGGTATCTTGCCTATTCCCTGAGCTATCGTGATATTGAGGAGCTTGCTCTGGAGCTTGGCCTGAAAATAGATCATTCAACCATTAATCGCTGGGTTGTTGAATATTCCCCACAACTGGAAGAGGTTTTTCGCAAGCGTTACAAGCGTTCCACTGGAGGTTCCTTAAGGATGGATGAAACGTATATTAAGGCGAAGGGACAGTGGATGTATTTGTATCGCGCAGTGGATAAAGAAGGCAATACGGTTGAGTTCATGCTATCAGAAAAACGGGATGAGCCAGCAGCAAGGGCATTTTTCATGAAGGCTATTGGGTCAAGCGGCATTCCGCAGACAGTGACTATGGATAAGAGCGGGGCTAACAAAGCTGGCATTGATGCCATCAACCTGCATCTGGCATTGCTTTTCATGCTGGGCGGACTGTTCCTTCAGATCAAAGTGAGGCAGATCAAGTATCTCAACAATATTGTGGAGCAGGATCACCGGTTCATCAAAAAATTAACCAAACCCATGAAAGGATTTAAAGAATTTCACTCCGCCAAATCTACAATAGCTGGCATTGAACTCCACCACATGCTACGAAAGGGGCAGCATCTTCAGGCAGGAAAACACTCTATCTTTGAACAGTTTTATGGGCTTGCGGCATAAATTCGCCCAGCTTTTCTACATCCTGCATCTATTAACTTTTTCGCGACAGAACCGAAAAAAGTGTGACAAATTTGCTACATCTAATTTTTGTATACTGAAAAAGTCACGTAAGTCCTTGATAAATGGTGCGCTCGGAGGGACTCGAACCCCCGACACCTTGGTTCGAAGCGAAGTACTCCCATTTCAAAGTCCTTTAAAATCAATACCTTGTGATGCATCAAATCACTGAAAAACGGCCTAAAACTGCCTAGAACGGCAGAGCGCGGTCACACTCAAGGCACGGTTGCGTCACTGTGTTTTTTTGTCGCATCATCCCTCTTCTGAAGTGGGCTTTTGTCTCAGGCTCTTAAGTTGACCTTGCTTCGACTTTTCATCTAGCATTTTCTGCTTAGAACGCCTTGAGCGACGCTTTTTTTGACGTTTTAGTTTTTCTATCCTTTGTTGTTCTTTGGTTTTTTCATCACTGACAATTGCATGGCATTTTTCACATAACCGCACTCTTGCAAAATAGCGATTGTCTTCACGGCTTCTGGACTCCTGGCATTTTATCTCAATGCCAGACGGAATATGTTTCAAGTAGACAGTTGAAGCTGTTTTATGTAACTTTTGCCCCCCTTTGCCACTGCCTATAATAAATTTTTCGATGAGCTCGTCTTCATTGATATGAAGTTTTTCCATCCACTCAGCTAGCTTATCCCATTTATCACTGTTAACCATTAAGCAGGCTCAAATCGTTCAAGTAATCTTGCTTTTAGTCCTTCTACCAATGCAGAATTAGCTTTTTTAGGACTACCAGCGTCAAAAGGTGGTGCAGGATCATATTCAAGTCCCAGTTGTAGTGTTTCAGCAAGTGGTTGGCCTGCAAGTTTGGCAGTAAGAACCAAGGCCATATCAAGACCGGCAGAAACACCTGCAGCGGTGATAATATTGCCATCTTCTACCACGCGATGTTCGATCGGTATTGCACCCCAAGTTTTTAAGCGATCCATCACAGCCCAGTGGGTAGTAGCACGTATGCCAGATAAAATCCCTGCGGCACCTAAAATAAGGCTACCTGTGCAAACAGAGGTAGTCCATGCAGTAGTTGCATGGATTTGGCGAATCCATTCAAGAATATCAGGATATTCACGCAAGGCTGTGGCTTTTCCCCCACCAGGAACCACTAATACATCTGCATGGGATAATTCGGATAGTTCATATTCGGTTTTTAAAACCAGTTCTGAACAAGTATGAATATCTCCAGGAATGGCACTTACTCGTTTCACTGTAGCACCAGGTATGCGAGATAAAACTTCATGAGGACCTATTGCATCAAGGGCTGTCATACCTTCATAGAATAAAAATACGATCTGTATCATTTTTCTATCTCATTGTTTTATATTACAATTTATTCCCATCACCGTTATAGGGTAGGATTTAAATTCATCCATACCAATTTTCTTCCATCCAAGGCGCTCATAATACTCAGGTATGGTAGGATCAAAAGCGAATAAATAAAGTTTTTCAAAGCCAAGCTCTTTTGCTTTTTTGACTGTGGCATCAGCCAACATTTCGCCGATCCCTTGTTTTTGATATCTTGGATCCACAACAAGCGAGCCAAGCCAAGGAGTAAGATCAGGACGTACGCCATCATTTTCACGTAAAGAACACATGCCTACCGGCACATCACTATCTAAAGCAACAAAAGTGATTGGTAAATCTTGGTCATTTAAGTGATCTGAAAATCTTACGATCACATTCTCAACGGGAACATCAGGTACCCAAATCTTTCCTAAAACTTCATACCAAATATTTGCAAGTGCCGGTATAGCGTGAGGATGATTTTTTAAAAAGTCGATGTTGATCATGATGTTATCTCATTCATTAATTCTGGCATCAAAGTTTTTACTCTTAAAATTGTCGGCAATACTTGCAATACCTGTTCTAAGCCAATATTTCTTTGTTCAGGATCCTCCTGAGTAATAACCCGATTAATATTGTAAACCATCCAATTAATCCAATTGCCTATAACTCCATAAAAAGCTGCTTTAATCGTTTGTTTTTCAATTAAACCTCCAGACTCAGCATAAGACTTAAGCATTTCATGAAATAAATTGATATTGAGGTCTGTTGTAACGCCAGACCAATCTAGAGCAGCATTTACAATTTCATATGTTGGATTTAATGTTCGTGCAGACTCCCAGTCAATTAATAATGGTTGCTTTTTATCCGTCCACAAAACATTTTTTTGGTCTAAGTCACCATGACTGATAACAGTATGCTTTTTCAGAATTTCAATTGAACCCAAATAATTTTCATTAATTTCGAGAAGGGTAAATCGACTGGAATTTAAAATTTCAGCGAATGAAAGCTGCATTTGGGTTGACTGCTTGATTAAATCAGTGAGGTATTTACTATCATGAATGTCAAATTCAGGTTCACCAATTCCTTCAATGTGCAGATTCATGAGGTGCATTTTTGCTAGAAGGCGAGCAATAATTAACGCTTGATCTTCGTTAATTTCATCTCTACCTAAAGCTTTTGCATTAACCCAGGGATAAACTAGATAACCAGCTCCATCTATAATAAAAAGATGTTTTTGGGATTGCGAGATAGCACAGACCCCAGGTATACCTTGCGCAATAAAGCGTGAAGCAATTTGTTCGCTCATTTCATAGTTTTTAATGACCTGCTCATTTTTCAGATCAATGTCTTTTGATAGCTGCTTGATTGCGTAAGAGCCTTTATCGGTATTAAGCCGCCACATGATATGAAGCAAACCGCCATAGATCCTTGTAATAGCAATGAGTGAAGAACCAAGACCCATTCGCTCACATAGTAAATTTAGGTGGGTTGTGTGCATACAAACCACTCCACATTTTTCCAATTACCAGGATTAGCTTTTTTAGCATGAATTCGAGCCTGCCAATTACCCACATGAATTTCAAGTTTATGATCATCCGGATCTAAAAAATAAAGCGATTTGCCAGGTGAAGTATTATCTTTAAAAATCTTAGCCCCTGATTGAGTTATGCGCTGACTCAAAGCATCAAAATACTGATCATCTACGCTAAATGCGAAATGTGTATTGCATGGCGATGGTTTTCTTAAACGGTTTCTATCAAAATCTAGAGAAAACCATAAACATCTAGGACCATCAGGATTGCCAGCTAGAAAATAAGCATTTCCCTCGGATTTGCATAAAGGCTTAAAGCCCAAAACATCCTTATAAAATACAAATGATCGCTCCATATCCTGAACAGAGATGTTGATGTGACTTATGCCGGTGATCATGCAACATCTCCGACAAAAACATGATGATTAATATCAAAAGTAAACACGTTCATTGCATAAGGATCAGGAATTTTTGTGCTTCTTAATTCATCCGCTGTTTTAAAAACCTCTTTATAATCACCATGGGTGGCTTGAGCGATAATTTTTCGCCAAAATTTTACTGCTTTGATATTTTCTGGCATTACAGCTATTGACCATTTACCTGGATGTTCTTTGAATATTTCTTGAGCTACCATGCTTGCAACACCTTTTCCTTGAAATTTCGCAAGAACGAAAAATTCCCCCATGTTCCAATCAACTGGTTCAAGTAAATGCATTTTATCCAACAGTACAAAGCCCGCTATTTCGTCTGATACCCTTATTAAAAACGCTTTCTCATCAGAGTTTTCGAAATAATGCTTAAAGTCTATGCATTCGAATAACCCACTCTCAGGGCATTCCCAGCCCATGCAGGCTGTTCTATCGTATACGTAAAATCTTGCCATGTTCTGAATGGTAGGATAATCAGCAATCGTTGCAGGTAATAATTTAACAGTAGGAGCAAATCGTTTAATTAATAAATGATGGGCTTGACCTGCACCACTACAATCTCCACCCATTACAAAATCTGCAATATATTCAAAGCCTGCTTTCATGTAGACATGCTTTGCTCGTTCGTTATCGATAGCAGGGTCGATTATGAATATATCCGCTGATACATCAAATTCTCTTCTAAAAAAACCAAGAAATTCCGATAATGTTTTTGCGCCATAGCCCTTGCCAAAAAAATTTTTATCTCCGATCATGTAATCGATACCGTAAGTACGACCTGTTTTTGAAAGGTGATTTAATTTAATATCATCGACATGATCTTCTGCTGTTTCTTGGATTGTCATCAGCATTGCGAACGGATGTCCATTACAGCTAGCTATCCAATAAACATACTTGCCGTCGCAGTAGTTTGAAGGCTCTGTTCTACCATTAACAAAATTTAAAATATCGTCTTTATGGCCCTGCGTATTATCCCAAAATTCTTGAACAAAAGGCTCTGCAAGCCAATTAAAAATAATATCAATGTGATTTATGTTGGCTTTTTCAAACTGAATGCTCATACTTTTTCTCTCAAATACAGAATAACCCCCACTGGGCCACAGCCATGCCACAATTTATGACACAGTTATTATTTGTCATGATTATCTTGACCAATCATCCGCGCTATCTTCTCTTGTGCAATTTTTATTACCTTATGTAATTTTTCCTCAAGAACTTTCTTTGATGGAAGCTCTGTTAAATATTGAGCAACATGTATGCCGCTTTTATTTAATTCCAACAACTCAATATGTTCTTGTTTCTTTTCGGCGCACAAAATCAAACCCAAGGGTTGATTTTCATGAGCCCTTCTCTCGTATTTATCTAACCATCTTAAATACAGTTCCATTTGACCTTTATAACTGGCTTTAAATTTCCCCAATTTTAATTCAATCGCTATAAGCCTCTGAAGACCCCTATGAAAAGTAAGAAGATCAATATAATAATCCTCATGATCAATCGTTATTCGTTTTTGCCGTGCGATAAAGCAAAAATCTGTTCCAAGCTCATGTAAAAATTTTGATAATTCATCCAAAATAGCATTTTCCAAATCTTTCTCACTAAATGGTGAAGGCAGATTTAAAAAATCTAGGACATAGGGATCGCGGAATACAAGCTCTTGTGATAGTTCATCATTAGCATTTAATTGGGATAAATTTTGCTCAACAATCGTTTCAGGCTGGTGAGAAAGCATGGTTCGCTCGTACAACATGCTACTAATTTTTTTGCGGAGATCTCTAACCGTCCAATGCTCCACTCTGCACATTTCCATGTAAAACTTTCTTTTTATCTCATCTTCAAGTGAAATGAGTTCTATAAAATGTGACCATGACAATAGTGGCGACAGTGTCACCACTATTTGCTCTTCTGGAAAAAGTTTGGCAAATCTGACCATTCTAAATAAAGCTCTAGAATCAAAACCACGACCATAAATCGAGCTAAGCTCTTTTGATAATTGTTTTATAACCTCGGCACCATATTCTGCCCTATCTGTCTTTAATATTTCTCGGTGAACTCGCTCACCAATTCTCCAATACAAATGAATGATTGAGGAGTTTACTGAACGGGCAACATGGGATTTTGTCGATTCAATTAACAATGCTATGTCTTTAAAAAGACTCGTATTTAGATCTTTGTTATTCACTTCACTCTACCTATTTTGAAATTCGTGATCGTTAAGCTTTGTCACTATTGTCTAAACCCCCCGCATGCACTGTACTACTTTCCCGACAATCTCAACATCAACATCATCGGCCACCTTTATATTCGGCCAATGATCATTCAGAGTCAGTAGTTCAAATTCAGATGAATTATAAGACAGTTTCTTATACTGACAGATAATAACCTCTAATTTTCTACTCATTTTAACTGCTACATAATTACCAGGCTCTGGTGCAGCAGATGAATCAATCACCAAAATATCATTTGGTCTAAATTCCGGCATCATGCTGTCATTGGACATTTTTAATGCAAATGTATCCGCACCTAATTTTGGTAATAACTGAGTGCTTGCGGAAATTAAAATGACACCCTCCAATTCACCTTGCTCACGTAGTTCTTTGAAATAATGTGCAGTATTACATGCTTGATGGGGATCAAATAAGGGAAGCAATCGGCTGAGTTTTTTAGTTTGGTTCTCTTGTTTTTCATCCGATAAACACATTAAAAAAGCCGCGGGTACTTCTAACGCATTAGCCAACTGTTTAATTTCTTCAGGCCCAGGGGTGCGTAGCCCATTTTCCCAGTTATTAATTCTCGATTGTTTGAGATCGATGGTCAAATTTGCCAACCCTTGTTGGCTCAATCCCTTTGCTTTACGTGCCTCATAAATTCGTTGGCCAATTTTTTCTTTAATCGTGGACACTATTCCCCCTAAAAAAATTGAAATCACTCTTGATTAACCACAAATCGTGCTATATCATAAGCATTAATTAGCACGTAAAGTGACAATAAATATGTTTGTTGAGTTCAATTTATCATAAAAACAATATAAAAACGAGAAATTTGGATATTTTTATGCATGGTTATTTAAAAATAACTTCACAAGAACTTAGTGCATTAATGGGGTTACCCTATCTTCAGCAGGTTACTTACTTGCTAGGCATAAGACCTTATATGGATGCCACTACTTCGCTTGTTGGAATCAAAAGAGGCATTAGTTACCAATCATTGGCGGAAACCTTATACGTTGAACCACATCATTATAACAGTAAGCGCCTGCATTCCTTTTTAGGATATATGTCGCCTAATCAGTTTGAAAGGGATTACTTAATGCAATTTAAAAAAGTCGCTTAACTAGTGTGTATCAAATTGCTTGACCACATCAGATGAGAATGGTTTAACATGGCTACATGTCGCCCCTAAAATAAAATTATTGCCTGTTAAAGATGCACGCCCACCCTTACCTTTGTCTTGGGCAGAGCAATCCAGATTACTTGAGGTTTTACCGCTTCATTTAAATCAAATGGCTCGATTTAAGGTCAACACCGGTTGTCGAGAACAAGAAGTCTGTCAGCTAAGATGGGAGTGGGAAAAATATGTTCCAAGTCTGAGAACCAGTGTCTTCATTATCCCTAGCTACATCAATCGGGGTGGGGAAATAAGACAATTAGTGAAAAACGGGGAAGACAGGCTTGTCATCCTCAATGATGAAGCAAAAGCGGTCATTGAGGATGTCAGAGGCATTCACTCCGAATATGTGTTTTCTTATCATGGACGACCCATTACACGCATGAATAATACTGCGTGGCGAAATGCGCGTACCAAAGCAAATCTGGGTGATCTGCGGGTCCATGATTTAAAACACACCTTTGGAAGAAGGCTTCGAGCCGCCGGAGTAAGTTATGAGGATAGACAGGATCTGTTAGGGCATCGTTCTGGTAGAATCACCACACATTACTCTCAAGCTGAATTAGGCAATTTATTGAAGGCTGCGAATTTAATTATTCAAAGCAGACAAGAAAGTAAAGAGCTGACAATTCTGAGAGTAAAACAAGGTGGAATCCACGCCATCCCCACAAAATCCCCACAGTGTGGAATTAGGAAAATAGGATAATTGAAAATTACAGAGCTAACTATTTGATTTTAAAAAGATTAAATGGTGCGCTCGGAGGGACTCGAACCCCCGACACCTTGGTTCGAAGCCAAGTACTCTATCCAGCTGAGCTACGAGCGCTTGGGAAAATTTGGTGGGCCGTGTAAGAATCGAACTTACGACACAAAGGTTAAAAGCCTTCTGCTCTACCGACTGAGCTAACGGCCCGCGCGACGAAGGTATAATACCCTATTATGTTAGAATTGCAAGTAGTTTCTATCGCAATTATTAGTAATAATAGTTCACTATCAGATTTAGCTTCGAGATTGATAATGTATGAAAAAAAAGAAAGAAAACAGCTGCGTCAACGAATGGTGCATATGGCCCATTTGGTTCGTGATGGTCGGGCACAGTTCTTGGATGTAAGTCGAGAGATCTACCACGATGAATACTTTTTACGCCAGCCATCGAGTTCGATTTATTTAACGAATGATGACGAACGAGCGTCTTATAAGATACGGCTGATAGATGGTAAATTTATTAAAAGCTGTTCGGGGCATTATTATGATACGTCAACAGAAGTCGCTCATGAAAGTCCATCAGCAATTGGGCGGGCTATTTTTGTCGTGAGTTTGAAGGGGGAGATCTATTCAGGGACAAAAATCAGAAATGTGATGCAACACGGTAGTTTCTTGGCGGGAGGGCCTGTGGCGTTTGCGGGTACTTGGCGGATTATAAATGGTGATTTGGTTGAGATATCAAATTACAGCGGTCATTATAGAACCAGTTTAAAGCAGATAAGTGTATTTTTAAATCGATTGGCGTCATTAGGTGTCAATATTGAGCGAGTGAAGATAAGACGAATTTTTCAAGTTTTTGGATTTTATCCGACTTTTACTGAAAGTAGTTATGCCGCATTTAGTGAGTCCATAAAAGATTTGGATGAAAAAACATTACAAACGCAATTGTTACCGCCCAATGATAATGAGGTGGTGATCCATTATGGACCACCGCTTTCTAGATTATTGAGCCTCTACGGCTTTGAGGTTACGGAGCAAAACAAGATTATTGAATTGATGTTTCTTATAAATGCCTTTGATACCAACTATTTATCATGCTTGTTTGAAAAATTAAGTATGACTGTAGAGGAAAAAAGAGAGTTTGATATGATTTACGAGCAAGCAATTCAGCATCAAACCAATGATTTTCAGCCCTCTATTATTTTTCACGGGTTATTCAAATTTGAAGAAGATAATTGGCCTAAAAAAGCACATGCCTGGCTTATCAATAGTATGCGCCATTTTTGCTCCCCTGATTTATTGAATGCAAATCCACATCAATCTGACATAATGTCATTACTTTCTAATTTGACGTGTAAAGATCTTGTCATTTCTCATTGTACGCTTGAATCTGGTATGCAGCAGTTGACTGAATGGTTTTATCATAACAGTGCGCGTGTTGCGCAAAAATTAGGTGCTGATACCGCGGATATAAAGTATTTTTATCATACGCTTGTTTGTGATTCGCAAGCAGCTGAATCAAAAGTGATGTATCAATTACGCTAATCGTGCCTCATAGCTTTTATCTATTTCAGCCGTATTTGACGCGATGGATTCATCCTTAAAAAATGCAGCATATGTTTTTTTAGGCAAAATATCTAAACGAATGGTGTTAGGGATACCATCGGGAGATAGCTCCGGTTGTGGTTTTTTTGCAAAATAACCTAGCAATGCAATGTATAACAGTGTTAGTGCGAGCGCTGTTGGCCAGTGAATCGCAAATAAACCTACTAATATGATTGGAACAATCACGTTTTTTATCAAGATTGATAAGAAAAGATTTCTTTTTTCAATCATCATTGCCTGTTTTTCTGCGCTGCGATCGTGCTGGTATTCTTTTCGGGCAAACATAAATTGCCCAAAATTTTCGGCGGATAAATACATCACACCACCAACGACACTCATATATAAAAACAGCGGTAAAGTAATTTGAGGCGCGCAAGTGATACTGATAACAAAAGAGGTGAGCAAAAACAAAGAGGCAGCGATACAGAGATATAATCGCCATTGCATTGCTGTTCGCTGATGGTCCAGTTGTTTTTGGAGTAGCACCACAGTGTGGTGATGTGTTATATCCATCGTTGCTAACGCTACCAAATACTGTTCGTGTTGCTTGTATTTTTCTTTTTCTATGACGTAAAAATAAACAAGCTTTAAAAAAGTAAATGCTAACAAAGCGATAATTAAATAAGATACGAGCGGTGCGGCGAGATGAAAATAAGTAGAAAAATTGGTTAATAAATTGATCGTTGCTGAAACGATATCACCAATAATATACCAGTGGGCGCGCCGACACTCAGCATAAAATCGCTCAGTGATAGACAGTTCGTCCTGTGCAAAGAAAATGTAATTTAACGATACGTAAAGATTAATTGATAAGCGAATGACGTAAATCAATACACCAAATATCGCATAAAAATCAGTTGGCAAGCTTAAGATATCGTCGTGAATGGTGATTCCCAATACCCGATGATGCGCATCCAACCAATGCCGTTGGGATGCTATAGACCAAAATTTTATCCATGCTAGGCGAGCGAACAGTGTAATGCGTCGGTATGCATTGATGTAATTGATCCAATCTAAAATAATATGTAAATCGACGTGATAGCGCTTCTTTGATTGGTGATACAAGGGAGGAGATGAATGATTACGAGGAAAAAAAATATTTTTCCGTAACGTTGATTTGATATCGTCTTTTATCATCTATTGCGATTTTATCTTGAAGTCAGATATGATTTTGATTTATTTATTGCCATAGTAATTAAAATAAATCCAAAAATCAATGTTTTTTGCTTTTTCTTTATCATATTTTGCAGTATCTTGTGGTTATTCTGTCCATGTTGATGATCTGCTTTAACTCAGTGCATCAAAATTCTGATATAATTTATTAATTTTTTTAAATAGGAACTGACAATGCTAGGTACACATTCAACTGGTGAAGAGCAATTCAACGAAAGCTATGTCGAAAACTCCCATCTTCAACGGAGTTTTAATGAGCAGATTGTTAAAAATTTCATTGATTATATCTTGAGAACCATTCCGAATGTTAAAGAGAAGCGCATTAAAATTTTGGATCTCTGTTGTGGCGATGGTGGTGTCACTTCGGCTTTGTTTTATGAATTAACGCGCGCGGGTATCTCGATTGAAAAAATGGTCGGTTATGATATTTCCAGCGAACTGATCGACATAGCCAAAAAATATGAAAATGAAAATCTGAAATTTCAAATTCAAGATTTGAAAAAAATGGATGATCAAGAAGAGTACGATATTGTTTTGAGTTTATTTGGTTTGCATTGGATAGACGACATTGATTGCGCCGCGCATAAAATCTATCAATCACTGAAGTCTGACGGTAAGCTCATGTATTTTGTGCCGCTTGAAAAAGCAAAATTATTTGTATTACGTGAAGCTGTGATAAATTCACCTGAGTTTCAAGAGCTTTTTAAAGACTATTCTTTTTCACCCTTCCGCTCAAATCCCGAAGAATACTTTCAAGCGTTTCAAATCGGATTTGAAAGCGAAAATTCAACAGATGAAATTAGTAGTACAGTGACAAAACTGTTATCACCAGAAAAATTCAAAGAATTTTTAGCCAGCTGGATGCAAGAGTTAAGGCATTTACAAAGTCAAGCTGATGTGTGTCGTTATTTGGATAAGTTATTTGATAATATTCCAACAACACCGGATCCTTGCCATGACGTGGAAATAAATGATCAAGGCGAAGTCATATTTCATGAACGGATTCACTGGTTTTTTGGCACAAAAAGACAGCGAGAACAGGCGGTGAACGTTTCGGAACAGCCTGCTAATGTGTCCAAAAAGTGTTCATCTGGTCAATGTTCCTCTTAATATCGTGGCTCACTAATTTGGTCTCGTGTCATTTTATCCCGCATCCAACTTATTCAAAGTTGAACACAATTTAAGCGCCACGAGACAGAATCAATGCAAGTTTTTACTAAGGTGGTGAGTGCGTCATTTAGATGTATTTTTAAGAGCAGTAGTGTATTCCGCATCTACAGTATCTTTCAAACTGAGCGCGCTGGAAGGGCTCTTAGAAGACAAAAACAAAAAGTTAGACCGATTGAATTTTTCATAAAGTTCAATTCGCGGTTGTTGTTTTTTAAAGTTTGTAGGCGGTTCTACTGTTAATGTGCTTTTAGAAACGCTCTCTTTTGCGACCGATAAAGATGAAGAAAAGCTCGGATTATCTATTGTAAATTCCGTGTTTTCTTTTTCTGTTTGAAATGCTTTCTCAAGAGAAGCAAATTGCTTCTCGATTCCATCTTTAAAAGGAATGGGTAGCGAGGCAGGGAAAAGTGGTTTAACACCAGATAGAGCTCCAGCTCCGCAGACAAGTATGCTGAGAAAGCCGATACCTATGGGAAATAGAAAGCCAAACAGAGCTAACACTGATGAATGTGTGAACATTCCAATCAATAGACAAGTAAGTGAGACAGCTAGCAATGCAAGGAAAACAATCGTCAAAGATAGCATGAAAAGCGCTTTATCAATCCAGATTTTTCGTTTGATTTGACTCAATTCTTGTTGAAAAGGAGCGTCAGCCATCTGCTCCCATCCTTTCTCCAGTGATACAGCCATATCCTCATGATTGAATTTAGATATGATGTCTCGAAGGATGGGTTCATAAGTATTTTTATGGGATTTTGTACCAAACTTTAACCACCTATGTTGCTCACTATTCGATAAGAGCAACAATGCTTGCTTCAAAATAGTATATCGGTGCTTCATATAGCTTAATGTGAGGGCATTATTCCAAACACCAATTTCATCCAGTTCACTTTGTTGCCGAATGTTTTCGCTTAACACGTTTAATTGTTTGTCATGAATGATTTGGATAGCTTCCAAATACTCACCAATGTGTTCAATAATAATATCTACTGCAGGCACTTTTGGCTCCTTGGTCAAAAATAAATTTTTTGAATTCTATTTTATGGCCAAATAAAAATCAACAAAAATAAATATTTTTCACCATGGATCGCAACAAGCCAATTTAGGGTCTGTTTTTTACGCAGTTTTATGTCGCATACGATAATTGTCCAAAAATCGCGCAATTTTATACATGGCGTCTTTGATGTCATCGCTGTGTGGAAGAAAAACGATGCGCATATGATCAGGATGTGGCCAGTGAAATCCAGAGCCTTGAACCACCAGCACTTTTTCTTCGACCAATAAATCATAAATAAAGTCGCGATCATCGATAATAGGGTAAATTTTAGGATCTAGGCGCGGAAAGAGATACAGGGCTGCTTTCGGTTTAACGCAAGTAACACCGGGAATAGATGTGAGAATATCATAGGCTAATTCGCGTTGATTGTATAAGCGTCCGCCAGGTGCAATCAAGGTTTCGATACTCTGAAAACCACCCAGTGCTGTTTGGATAGCATATTGACCAGGTACGTTTGCACATAATCGCATGGTTGCCAACATATCTAAGCCGGCAATATAATCTTTTGCGTGACTTTTCTCACCAGAAAGAACCATCCATCCTGCACGATATCCACAGGCGCGATAATTTTTAGATAACCCATTGAATGTAATAAAAAACACATCGTCTGCTAAGGATGAGATAGGGATGTGTTTTGCACCATCGTATATAATCTTGCTGTATATTTCATCTGAAAAAATAATTAACTGGTGTTGGCGGGCAATCTCAATAATCTCTTGAAGTACTGCCTCTGAATATAAAGCGCCGGTTGGATTGTTTGGATTAATAATCACAATCGCACGCGTATTGGGGGTGATTTTAGCGCGGATATCATCTGGTGCAGGCATCCAATCGGCTTGCTCGTCACACAAATAGTGAACTGGGCGGCCGCCAGATAAGCTGACTGCCGCAGTCCATAAAGGGTAATCGGGTGATGGGACCAGTACTTCATCGCCGTTGTTAAGCAGTGCATTCATGCTCAGAACAATCAACTCAGAGACGCCATTGCCTAAATAAATGTCTTCAATGCCAACGCCATTGACTTGCTGTTGTTGCATTGAATGCATAATGGCTTTGCGAGGTGCAAATAGACCTTTAGAGTCACTGTAAGCGGCTGCCGAAGACATGTTTAAAATCATATCTTGAATAATTTCCGCTGGCGGATCAAACCCAAAAACACCCAAATTGCCGATATTAAGTTTGATGATCGGGTGTCCTGCCTCTTCTAATTGTTTCGCTTTTTCCAGGACATGCCCGCGAATGTCATAACAAACTTCATCAAGTTTATGTGATTTTTGAATTTGTTGCATGATGACCTCGACGCTTTTAAATAGTTGTTTCAAAATACATGAGGTTAACGTTTAAATCTACACACAAAGCACAAAAAATAACGTTTTAATTATTACTGGGATAATGATGTATGACTTAAAATAAAATGCACGCGTTCCTCAATCGTTGCTGGTGGAACCTCAATCGTTTGATAACCACACAAAGCATAGGATTGTTTTACAGAATAATAAGTTTGTACTGCTTCATCATATGGTAGTTTTCTTTCCTCGTCATGATGATAGATAGATGGCCAAGGTGGGAAAAGAAAAACATGATGATTGTATCGATATTGTTCGATCGATTGAATCAATGCCGTGTCGACTGCAGAGAAATACTGTGATTGATAACTGTGTAAATCGGGAATGCCGCGATCAAAGAAATGAATTGTTTGTGGCTCTGTTTCTATAAAGTCTTTTATTGAACGCGCTAACATCAAATTAAAATAAGCGACTCTGTCACCGGTATGAAAAGCGTTGCCACCCAAGGCTTTTTGTTCGCGAATGATCGAGCGGGCCACTTCTGAAATGCATCCATACCCTTGTTGTGCCAGCACATTGAGCAGTGTCGTTTTACCAACACCAGGGCCACCGGTGAAGATATAAAAGTTCGGTCGATGAATTGGTTTTATCATGTTATTAAATCCACTCAGGTATGATATACCTTCCACGGACGAGTTTTAGGATTTAATGCTATTGCTTTTCCTGTTTAAGCTGCCATTAAAAACTCGCCATAGAGCTGGCTATGACTCGTTTTTAATGGCAGCTTAAACAAAAAAATCAAGTCGCCTAAAATCCTAAAACTCATCCGCGAAAGGTATATACCTTGCACACATGCGTTTTCGACCAAGAATAGTTGATAAATGGCTGCAAATTCAACATAATTCAGTTTGTTGATAATATACATCAACAGAACACTGAAAAATGCTTGACTTTACCTGAGCCATGAAACAAAATAGCCTACTTTTTGGAGGGGTTCCCGAGCGGTCAAAGGGATCAGACTGTAAATCTGACGGCTCTGCCTTCGAAGGTTCGAATCCTTCCCCCTCCACCAGTTAAAAAAGATAAGCGGGTGTAGTTCAATGGTAGAACTTCAGCCTTCCAAGCTGATAGCGTGGGTTCGATTCCCATCACCCGCTCCAGAATAACAATTAAAGCCAGGCTGTTGAACATTTTGAAGTATAACCAGCGTGCATTTGTAAAAAACGTGTGCAATTGCTGAAGATGTACCTTCAACCATGATGTGTAGCCGTTGTCATGCCAGTTCAGAACACTGAGCGAAGCATAATTAAGCCCACATAGCTCAGTGGTAGAGCACTTCCTTGGTAAGGAAGAGGTCGGTGGTTCGAGTCCAGTTGTGGGCACCAAATAAACGCCGTGCGTTGCACGGACATTAAATAACCGGGGGGTTTTTCGATGGGTAAGGAAAAATTTGAACGAAAGAAGCCACACGTAAATGTGGGTACGATTG
>CAZBNB010000032.1:0-20990 GCA_964493245.1 uncultured Legionellaceae bacterium | reverse complement strand
TCAACAGGCGTGAACATTAATGACGTCAACTTAAGATGCCCAAGCTGCTAGGGATGGGCATCTAGAAAGAACTGGGTAAAAAAACTGAGAGGTTCTTTGGGAGGCGTTATTGCGTAAGCAATCTTGGTTCTGTGTACGGTACTCTGGCTTGCTTCGCGATGGCGCAAAGACATTTTTTCCTGAAGTTGACGCCATTGCGTGAACGTTTATGAGAGCACAATGGATCCGATCCAGAATATATTACATTTAGTTGATGATTTTCTGCGTGAATATGAATGTATCGATAAAAATATTTACTTGGGTGACTTGCCATCTAGTGAATTAATTGCGTTAAATCTGCAATTTTCCCAAGCTTTGAATAATAGACCGAATGATGAACAATTAAGAGCAAAAAGCTGGGCAACCTTATGTGAGCTCATCTATAGAACAACGAATTTTTTTCCAAAATACCAAGATATCTCCCT
Source organism: uncultured Legionellaceae bacterium (assembly GCA_964493245.1). Classification (GTDB taxonomy): domain Bacteria; phylum Pseudomonadota; class Gammaproteobacteria; order Legionellales; family Legionellaceae; genus CAZBNB01. The sequence continues at coordinate 20,526 of CAZBNB010000032.1, read as the reverse complement.
TGTCCTTGCCGCTGAAATAGAAAACGCAGAAACCAGTCATGCAATTTATCGTTTTCCACAAAAAAAATTTGAGGTAAATGCAGGGAACCCAAGCAACGATCAAAGCGTGGGACTTGCGATGTTGAGATGTGCAAATCAGCTTGATAAAACAATTGATATTGTAGATTTCTCTCTGTCTAATATACATGGTGAAACGATATGTGATGCGTTTTACAATCGTATTTTGATTAAAATACAACCTTCACTAGATTGTCTTGGTGTCGATATAAACGATATCAGATCAAAGGTCCGTTGGTACACTCCTGGAGACCCGTCGGCGAAACTTGATATTCAGTCAAGGCGAGTAAAAGAAGATTTTCATGACGACACTGATAGCGAAGATAATACTCCTCAGTTGTAGGCGTGGTATTTTTTACAAAATATTGAAATTTACTTAGGGTCTGTGTACCTAAAATATAACAATACATGCAAAATGATTCTTGTAGTCTACAATTTAAACAGACTCTATATGCGTTGAGATGCCATGAACAAGGGTAAACATCAGTCAGTCACTACATTTATTTTCAATATTCTCAAGCCTTACAAGGGTTATCTCGCTATTTTTGCATTCGTCGCTTTGTTTTGGGCAGTGACTAATACCTTACAGCCTTATATTCTCAAAATCATTATTGATAAAGTAGTCAGTTTTCAGGGAGACAAGGTTTCTGCTTTTGTAGCCATTCAATTCTATATTTTCTTATATATTATGTTGTGGGGCGCTCTGTGTCTTGATATGCGGCTATTAGATTGGGTAAAACTTAAATTGCTTCCCAGTCTTAGACAAGACACGATGTCGCAGATGTTTGCCTATCTGAATCAACACTCGCATCATTATTTTCAAAATAATTTTGCTGGCAGTTTAATTAATAAAGTTGTGGATATGCAAGCAGGGATTGTTGATATCCTTATCATCTTTGATGATGTGTATGCGCAAATATTAGGACTTATCATTGCGATTGCTACTTTATTATGGCTTCATCCGATATTTGCATTGATTTTAATTGCTTGGATCGCTGTATTTTTTGCTATCACTTTTTTATTTTTGAGGCCCATTCAAAATCTTTCTCATGTGTTTGCTGAGGCTCGAAGCTCTTTGGTTGGTAAAATGGTTGATAGTATCGGTAATATTGTCAATATTCGTTTGTTTGCAAAGCATCATTATGAAAACACCTATATTGGTGATTCAATTGCTGATACGGTGCAAAAAGATAGGCATATGTTCACTAAAATTCTTTATATGCGCATATGCTGGGATCTCAGTAGTATCGTATTTGTGGGGATTAATCTGTGGATGCTTGGCAAGATGTACAGTCAAAATGTCGTTACGGTGGGCGACTTTAGCTTTATTATTACTTTGTCCATCAGTATATTATGGAATTTATGGTTTATTGCAGAGCAATTTATTCCTTTTTCACAACACATTGGTAAATGTAAGCAAGCTCTCTCTATTATGAATGCGGCTCATGACATTGTTGATGTGAATAACGCAATGCCATTGATCGTTACTCAAGGTGAAATCCAATTTAAAAATGTGGACTTTCATTATAGCGATGGTGTTCAATTATTCAAAAATAAAAATACTCTCATTCATTCTGGTGAAAAAATTGGGCTGGTTGGTTTTTCTGGCAGTGGTAAAAGTACTTTTGTGAATCTTATTTTAAGGTTGTTTGAGGTAAAGTCGGGTTCAATTACGATTGATGATCAGAATATTAATCATGTGACACAAGCATCGTTGCGTGAAAATATTGCATTAATTCCACAAGACATTTTTTTATTTCATCGCACGTTAATGGAAAATATCCGTTATGGCTGTTCTAAAGCAACGGATCATGATGTGATAGAAGCTTCTAAAAAAGCACATTGCCATGAGTTTATTACGCAATTGAAAGATGGCTATGAATCGATGGTAGGGGAGCGGGGTATCAAACTATCGGGTGGCCAACGTCAACGCATTGCTATCGCAAGGGCTATCTTAAAAAACGCACCGATTTTGATTTTGGATGAAGCAACGTCAGCCTTAGATTCAGTGACTGAAAAATACATTCAAGATGCGCTGCATCATCTCATGAAAGAAAAAACGACCATTGTGATTGCTCATCGTTTATCGACGCTGTCTAAAATGGATCGAATTTTAGTGTTTGATAAAGGTCAGATTATTGAAGATGGAACACATGAAGAATTATGCCATCTCAATGGGCATTATGCTAAAATGTGGCACATGCAAGCTGGCGGTTTTCTCCCTGAATCGCCAGAACAGCCAATGATTTAAAAGTATACACGACTCTCTGCCTCGACGTTCTACGGCTTGTCCGCATAATCCAGCGATGCGAAGTGATTACTGGTGTGTAAAATAGTTGGTAGCGCGTTTTTATTTTTTGTGGATGACAGACGTATGATATACACCGTAACTTATTGTTCGATGGATGCAACACTTGATTCAGGACCTAATTGGCACGCCTGCTTGTTATTATCGCAATTAGATGCAGTTAGTCAGAAACTTGAGGTCGTTGATACTTGGGGATATTATGGCATGCCCGCTACGGAATCCCCTGATTCCATGACAAGAAAAATCAAAAAAAAAATCAGTTTGGATGTTAGCTTTTTAGGCAATCATGGTAAATTTCGCCATGAAGAGACACGTTATTTAGATCGCGGACATGGACTGCATGGGCATACATACGAGCTCAATAAAGATCAATATGATAAATTGGTGGCTCATTTGAGACAAATTGAGTCTGATGAAAATGCAGCGATTGAAGAAGCGGCTACCGCCTTGAACTTAACGGCGGCAGATAAATTTCGCATTTATCGTTATGAAGCTGAATCAAAGAAGATTTTTCAATACGAAAAAAAGCAAGCAGAGGCTCAAGATAGAGTTTCTCGATTGCGCGCATTTGAAATACGCCCAGGCTTGCAATTTAATTGGTCACCAGTTCATTTTCGAAGAGCCAAAACATGTAAATCTCGCGCTGTTGAAGCATTAAGTGTTGTTTTAAATTCCGAACAAATTCAGGCGTTAACAGCACAATCCCCTGCGATTCCGAGGCTCAGTGGCAAAACAGAAGAGATTCTTCTGCATAGTGAAGGAAATTTGCAAGAGCATAAAAAGAAATCTGGCCAAATATTGCATTATCGAGAGCCAATAAGTAAGGAGGGTACGCGTGTTTTCTGGTCTGTACCACCTCAATTGATCGATGGCCTGTCTACCGAAAGCACGGAACCTTTTATGCTTAATAACGATCAGTGCCCAATCATTAAAAGCGTTGTGGGTCAATTACAGCAAATCCACTGGGTATTACAAGACGCAACGTTTTCAAGAGAGAATGAAGCAGAGGAATTGATTAACCGTTTAAATGTCATGAGTCAATATTTCTCCGTTATACCAACAACGCTGGAATCAACTAACAATTCTACACCGAGTTTATTTAATCCTAGCGCGAAAACTAAAACAGCCCTCCACGGCACGGAAGCTAAGATTAAAGAAGTGCAGCAATTGTTGAATGAATTATACGATGCAATCACCAAGAATGACACGCGTCATTTCCCTTTCTTGAGAGATCTGAGTCCGGCTGATGTGAGGCATATTTGTCGAATATTAAATCGACCTAATTCGAACGCGATAAATTGCTCTATTAACTAGCATTTTATGCAAAACGCGCTCAAATACGACCTTTTTTCGAGGCTCAAGAGCGAGGTCACGAACGGCTTAAGGACGAATTTATCTCAAAATGAAAAAATAAGCCGCTCGGTGAGTAGGCATGAACATTTATCTTGGGTAGTGTTTAAATAACTGTGTCATCTCACAGCTACAAATATATTTCGACGGTCGACTTAATTTGGGCTTGAAGTGACTAGCGGGATGACACAGTTAGATGAACACTCTCCTTAAAATAGTTTTAACTCATCTTCAAAGCCAAAAAAACGTAAATCTTTTAATCGTTGTGGGTACAAAATGCCATCTAGATGATCACATTCATGTTGAACGCTACGTGCGTGAAATCCTTCAGCAACACAATGAATTCGGTTTCCATCAGGATCAAAGCCACTGTATTCAATTTTGCTGTAACGAGGCACGAGTCCCCTCAATCCTGGCACGCTTAAGCATCCTTCCCAACCATCAACCATCTCATCAGATAGTGCCTTAATGACAGGATTAATTAATATGGTCAGTGGGACGGGCTCCTCATCTGGATAACGTTCGTTTTTATCAAAACCAAAAATAATAACGCGCTGATTATACCCAATTTGAGGCGCAGCAATACCCACACCACCTTCATTGACCATGGTATCAATCATATCGTCGATGAGCTGTGAAAGACCGGGGTAGGAGCGACCGAATTTCTCGAAATTTTCAAGCGGGAGTGATGGTGTTGCTAATTGTTTATTGCCCATTTTTACAACTTTTTGTATCGACATTATCATCCTTTGAGTCATTTATGATTTATAATTGCACAATATTAACATGGGAGATGCTTTATTGTCATGCCATTCAATCGTAGAATGATACCTAAGAGCCTGCTCACCTAACTTTCCACGGCTGCAAATTCGCCGTAAGTGTTGACTCTGCACGATGGAACGGCCATATTTGAGCGCAGTTAGGTACACAGACCCTGGTCATTTTTTAACGCTTTAAGAAGGTTTCTGTCATATGTCTAAATATTTAGGTCAGTGTGATTGCAGTACGGTGCAGTTTTGTTGTGACGGTGAGCCATTCTTTACTCAATATTGTCATTGTAATAAATGTCGTGAAGTCATGTCACAATCAACGCGAGATGCCGATAAACAAGGTTATGCCTGGACGGCAGGTTATTTAATGGCAAGTCTCAAGATAACGGCAGGGAGTGATCATCTTGAAGAAATAATTCGAAACAATGCAAAACTCTTACGTTGTCAATCTTGTCACAGCCTTATTTATGGGATTTCTCTTGAGCCAGATAAACAGGCAGGCATCGGCATTAATGCGAATAATTTTTACTTTGAAGGCCCAATCCCCGCGTCATTTAAACCGATTAGACATATATGGTATGTGAATAGAATAGTTAATTTTGATGATAATTTACCAAAATTTAAAGATGCGCCAATCGAGCAATTTGGTTCCGGTGAGTTATGGGACCATGATGACACACCCTGAATGCCATTTTTTTATCAATTAAGTCTATAATTAAAGCAAGTGCCGGGTACATCGAGACATGATGAACAAAAATAAGCATCAATCTGTAACGAAATTTATTTTTAATATTCTCAAGCCTTACAAAGGTTATCTTGCGATTTTTGTTTTTGTGGCACTATTTTGGTCTATTGTAAATACCTTACTGCCTTATATCCTCAAAATCATTATTGATAAAGTCGTCGATTTTCAAGGGGATAAAGCATCTGTTTTTAGCATTATTCAACCTTATATTTTTTTATACATTATTTTATTTATGCTGCTATGTGTTGATCTGCGTCTACTGGATTGGGCCAAACTTAAATTGTTTCCAAGCCTCAGACAGGACACGATGTCTAAAATGTTCACCTATCTGAATCAACACTCGCATCATTATTTTCAAAATAATTTTGTTGGCAGTTTAATTAATAAAGTGATGGATATGCAGGCAGGGATCATTGATATTCTTTCTATCCTGAATGATGTGTATGCGCAAGTGTTGGCATTGATCGTTGCTACGGTGATTTTATTGTGGATTCATCCTATATTTGCATTGATTTTGATCGCTTGGGTTGCCATATTTCTTATTATCACTTTTTTATTTTTAAGACCTATCCAAAATCTTTCTCATGTGTTTGCTGAGGCTCGTAGTTCTTTGGTTGGTAAAATGGTTGATAGTATCAGCAATATTGTCAACATTCGTTTGTTTGCGAAGCATCAATATGAAAATCGCTACATTGGACAATCCATTGCTGACACCATACAAAAAGATCGGCATATGTTAGGCAAGATTCTTCATATGCATATATGGTGGGATGTCAGTATTTTAGTGCTACTGGGTTTTGATTTGTGGATGCTTGGCAAGATGTATAGTCAAGATTTAGTTACGGTGGGTGATTTTAGTTTTATTATTGCGTTATCTATCAGTATATTATGGAATCTATGGTTTATTGCAGGACAGTTCGTTTCTTTTTCGGAGCAAGTGGGTAAATGTAAGCAGGCGATTTCTATTATTAATGCCACCCATGACATTGTTGATACGGGCGACGCTAAGCCATTGATAGTGAGACGAGGCGAAATCGAATTCAAAGACGTTAACTTTCGATATAGCGATGGTCCTCAATTATTTCAAAATAAAAATATCTGTATTCATTCTGGTGAAAAAATTGGACTGGTTGGTTTTTCTGGCAGTGGTAAAAGTACTTTTGTGAATCTTATTTTAAGGTTGTTTGAGGTAAAGTCGGGTTCAATTACGATTGATGATCAGAATATTAATCATGTGACACAAGCATCGTTGCGTGAAAATATTGCATTAATTCCACAAGACATTTTTTTATTTCATCGCACGTTAATGGAAAATATCCGTTATGGCTGTTCTAAAGCAACGGATCATGATGTGATAGAAGCTTCTAAAAAAGCACATTGCCATGAGTTTATTACGCAATTGAAAGATGGCTATGAATCGATGGTAGGGGAGCGGGGTATCAAACTATCGGGTGGCCAACGTCAACGCATTGCTATCGCAAGGGCTATCTTAAAAAACGCACCGATTTTGATTTTGGATGAAGCAACGTCAGCCTTAGATTCAGTGACTGAAAAATATATTCAAGATGCACTGCATCTTTTAATGCAAGAAAAAACCACGATTGTTATCGCTCATCGTCTGTCTACCTTGTCTAAAATGAATCGAATTTTAGTCTTTAATCATGGTCAAATTATTGAAGACGGAACACACGAAGCGTTACTCCGTCTCAATGGGCATTATGCCACGATGTGGCGGATGCAAGCAGGTGGTTTTCTCCCTGATGAGATGGATGATTCTGCTAGCCAATGATTATCCGAGTGACAAGTTCTAAGCGAACACTTTTCGTTTACTGCCTAACTAATCGTTGATTGAGTGCTTTAGGTTCTGTTTTTTCAGTAGAGCGATAAGGATTGATATCTAAACCGCCTCGTCTTGTGTAACGTCCATAAACACTTAATTTTTCTGGTTTACAATATTGCATGATATCGACAAAAATGCGCTCAATACATTGTTCGTGAAACTCATTGTGGTTACGAAAAGAAACCAAATACTTTAACAATCCTTCTCGATTGATTTGTTTTCCTGTGTAAGCTATTTGTACACTGGCCCAATCAGGTTGGTTTGTAATTAGGCAATTTGATTTTAATAAATCGGAGTACAGTATTTCTTCTACGGTATCACTCTCCACAGAAAGGTATTTAGGCTCAACAAGATACACTGAGCAAGTGACATCAAGCTCATCCAGGCACTCACCCAAAGGCGCTGCTTGTATCATAGCCGGTTCTTTTGTTTTTAATGGTACAATGTTTACCCGCACTTCGCCGGCTAAACGCTCGGCTAAATCACGTTCTATTATGTTTTTAACGTCTGCATGGTTGTTAAATTGGGTATTATTAAGTGAATTAAAATAGAGCTTTAATGATTTGGATTCAATTAAATAAGGTGTGGCGCAGTCATAAATAATTTCAGCCAGTGCTACAATAGGTTTCCCTTTTTCATTCAGCCATGATACTTCGTAATGATTCCAACAATCAAAACCATAGAAAGGCAGCTGGTTTGGGTTAACGCCGATTTCTTTTCGTTTGGTATCGCGGGGAATAGCAAACAGCCGGTCTGGATTGTATTGTATATCGTACTCAGATGAGCGACCCAATTCAGATTCTTCAGGTTTTGCGCCATCTTTTTTTTCTAAGTCTTTATTCATGTGCTGAGTCTCCAAATTCGCCTGGTTTTTGGCTGTGTCACCTATTGTCAACCGACCAGAATTTTTCCATCAACGGCTGCGAAAACAGGTTATAAGGTGATCATCGACCATGCCAATCGCCTGCATGTAAGCATACATAATGGTTGAGCCGACAAAACGCATGCCACGTTTTTTAAGATCTTTTGAGAGGGAGTCTGACTCTGATGTGAACGCAGGAACATCTTGCGATGTCTGAGGGCGATTTATTTTAGGCTGGTGATTCACAAAGCGCCAAACATAGTTATCAAAAGAGCCGAACTCTTGTTGAATCGCTATAAAAACAAGTGCATTTGTGCGTGTTGAAAAAACCTTGAGTCGGTTACGAATAATGTGACTGTCTATTAATAGCGCCTCAAGCTCGGCGTCTGTCATGTGTGCTACAGCGTTGGGATCGAATTGTTTAAATGCGACTCGATATGCCTCACGCCGCTTTAAAATGGTTTCCCAACTCAAGCCTGCTTGAGCCCCTTCAAGTGTCAGCATTTCGAAGTGCTTTTGATCATCATGAACAGGTACTCCCCATTCGTTATCATGATAAAGCGTATAATGCGGTTTGTTTACGCCAACCCATGGGCACCGTTCGATTGTCTGCATACATGCTTCGTTAAGGGTAAAATTGTCTCAATTTTATATGATTTTTATTGAAAACTCGAGATTTTATAGTGAGTTAATTTTTAAATAAATCATGCTTCTCTGAGCAAAGTAAACGATCTTTCCTTTGAACAGGCGGTCCTCATTTTCCTCGAAATAACGAACAGCCTTTAAAAATGAGCTCACTATCGTGCGATTGAATTTAACGGTGCTTTTTCGAGCAAAAAAAGACAACTTAGTTGACATACTGTGTATTTTTTAATTAAAATAGGCTCAATTTTGGTTTATTTGTGAGTCACTATGTCTTATTTAAAAATTGATGAGTTTAAAAAAGAGCTAATTGAAGATATTCGTAAGGATTTACTTTCAAGTTGGATGCGTGCTCGTGAACCAGAAATTCAAAATGAAGTCAGTCAAGCTCAGCATGGATTTGATCGAGAGAAAGAGAATGAGGTACAAGCATTTGAAGCCAAAGCTAAGCGAGCGTTAGAAAATAAGATCAGGCAAGAAACCGATGCATTACAAGCAATTGCTGATAAATCAAGAACTAATTTACGTGTTGTTGAGGCGAAGTTTGAGCAGTTAAAAACAGAAGAAAATCTTTTGCTTTTAAACTCACCAGCCGTGGTTGAAAAAATAAAAAAAATAGAGCAAGAAATCAGAGCATTAAAAGATACTATACAAAACTATAAAGAAACAATAGACGCGTTACCTGGCAAATTAACGCGCGATTATGAGGATGAAAAATATTCTGAGCTTGCTAGGATCGAGACCCGTTATCAGCATAAATTAGAACAGGAACGGACTCGTATTACCCAAAAATTTGAAACAAAATTTGACTATAAGTGGCTTAACAAAATTAAACCCATTTTTGACAACCAATATGAGCAATTTGCACCGCGAGACATTAAGAGAAAACTAATCGAACGTCACCCTTGGTTAGAAAAAGAGCAAGAAGTTAGGGTGATGCCAACGGTAATCATGTTGTTTTTACAAGAAATATTACGTGATTCTTTTTGGACATGCTTAGAAAATAAAGTCGGTGAGAATTGGCGTGCAATTGATATTGAATTTAAAGAGGACTTTATTTGGCGGGCTATTGATGGAGAAGCATTAGTAAAAAAAATACAAGGATACCCTTTATCAAATATCAATTTTTATAATGGAATGCATTGGTTTGAAAGCAATCAAGCCTGGCTTTTAAATCGGGTACCAAAACGTTTTGATGCTTATCGTTTTATTCTGAATGAATATGCATCTGATTTTACCCCCCAAAAACTCTCGAATGGTGTTTATTGTACCAAAATCGCACCCATGTTATTGAGTGAGTTGCAACAGTTGTCTCCTGAGGAAAAAGCGCATTTAAAAACAATTTTGGTCAATATAGGTAGCGAAGATTTACCACATTGGGTGATGCTGCATAAGCAAGAAAATAAATGGACCTGTTACTGTTCTGAAGAGGATAAAAATAAAGTACATGATGTTATCAATCAAATCGATTTTGATCAAAACATCACGCTCCATGTGGTTGACGTAAGTCAGCCGGCCAGTTTGAGTTATTCCTCTCTTGTGCCAGCATTCCCGTCTTCACAATGGCATGTCCATTTATTTGCTCGTGTTTTGCCTTGGTGTCAAGAACAATCACAAAACAAAGCTCCGTTGGAAGATTACCGTCAAACAGTACCGTTTCCCATTTTATTCCAATATTTTTGGCAACGAACAACAACAAATGGCCAAAAAATTTGCGATATGTTGACAAATCGCTTTCCATTTTCCCAATATTCGATATCTGAGTTCTTGCAAGAAGATAGAGAAGAAAATTACCCGCCTGTTTATTTATTAAAAAAACATTACCCATTAACCTCAATGGGTCGATGGAATGTTTTCACTCTGTTAAAGCATTTCGATAAAAAAGATCTGCAGATCGTTTCTTCACGGCCAAACGGAGCGTTTGATACGATAATATTTTCTAATTGTGAAGCGTTATCTGATGGTATCAAGCAGTCTTATCATCATGGTATTGATACGCTGGTGCTGCCAAGCACACCCAGTGCCGATGTAAAAAAGAATTTGGCGGATAAGCAAAGTGTACTGTCTGAGCTTGTTAATTATCATTTGCATATTACCAGCGTTTCACCTCGTGTCGACGACTATGCCTTCTTTTTTTATTGCGCAGCGCGCAATCGATTTTTTGCTTCTTTTAAACCACAATACTTAGTCGGTGAACCTAAACAATTAATCAAACATTACCAAGAGGCTTGGCCTCAAGTAGGTCAAGCCATACATGAGTTGATGCGGACAACGGTGTTTACTGATGATGAAGTGAACCAAGCGGTTGTTGCTAATGAAACTTGGTGTGCATCTGGTTTGAAAAACGATGTATCAATCAAACCTAAATTATTTCAATTGATGCAAATTGCACAAATGGGAAAGCAAGGTTTAGATGCTTTATTTGATACGTTACATTTAGCATATGTCCAGAGCTGGAATCCACCCCGTGAAACATCTGCACCTAATTTAGCAGCCGTATTTGATTTACAAGGCAGTGTATTTGATAAGCCCGTAGATTATATTCAATATTTGACAAAAAAAATAAGCGATTTTGGTAGAAAAAGTGCGAACACTCCCCATACTGCGTGTGCGCCTTTGTTTAAAAAACTGGACTTTATTTTACCTAAAGAATTAGATGAAAATGTCCTTCAAGCTGTGTGTGAATTAATTAAGGCACTGGATGCGCGTTGTAAAGCATTTCCAGATGACGCATGTGAAGTGACTTTACATAACGCACCTCATTTGGATGTATCAGATAAAAATAGACAACCGATGGGGGCTCTGCTGAATCAGTTGCAAGCGCTTGCGGAGAAACCCAATCGTTTGCAAATTGCTATTCGAATTCCAGCTTGGGATAAAGCCGCGCCGACAAACCATCAAATGGTTCCACTTAAAGCCCAATATCGTCAATTACAAAATAACATCACAAACAATATTCGTTATGCTCGATATCCATCATTAAAGGCAAAAACACAATTATTAGAAGATTGTGTGAATAATCAATTAAAACAGCCATTTCAAGATTTAGCTGTTGAAGAGCAACGTGCGCAATGGGCGCAATTGTGGGACGGGAAAGACGAAAAATATCCGTTGACAGCAGAGTCACCGAGTATCCAACAACAATTACAGCAACAAGTGACGCAACAGCTTCAATTACAAGCAACAAAGCAAAAAGAAGTACACCGAGAACATTTTAAAGAGATTGCCCAATTTTCAGGGAGTGAAACCGACCTCATTACACGAGACAATGTCGATGAAAAATGTGCGGCATATTGGTCAACTGTGGATGAGAAAATCAAACGTCACTCCGGTTGGAAAAGAGGTCAAAGTTTGGTTTATTTGTTTGATTTATTTTCTGGAAGTGAAAAAAATGCATCGTTCGTGATACAGCGTTTTCATCCCGAGGCATTTGAAAAAATGATGCAATTTGCACCGGCTTTTCGCTCTTCAATCGATTGGGATAACACACCTGGATTTAAGGCCTGGCGCTCACCGCAAGATGGTGCACTGATTCTGACCTACAGTGAAAAACAAGAATTAGAGGATTTATTAGCCCGTAAAGTACCTGGTGTAAAACCCAATTCTAATGCCGTCACACTGAAAAAATTCAAACCAGCTGTCAACCTTTCAGGTGACTATCGTCAATTTTCGACGTTTAAAACACAAGACACCGCGATGCCTGAGCAGCATTTGCAAACGTTTTGGCAATTTTTGGCACATGAAGATACCAATGCTGAGCGCATTGAAAACCATCAAAAATCTTGTCTCGTATTGGGTGTCAAGCCAAATGATCTGAATGGTGCGTCGGTGATCATGCAGCGCTTCAATGTGACGCCTGGTAAAGTGCAATCTGCTTTGGATGTAAACACTCAAATCGACTTGTTAAAAGCGTGGGCTAGAAAAAAATACCCCAATGATCATGTTTTTATTAATACCTTGTTTGAAACGCAAGGCCCTGTCGAAAAAACGTTTACCCCAGAAAATCTTCAAGCATTAGGACAGTTATTTAACCATTATGATATTCAAGACGAGCGCGATGAAACCGGCAGTCCGGTAGTGAATGCCAGCGTTCGTTGGTTAGAAATGGCCAAATTGGTCTTTGATACCTATCCAAAATATTTTCTTGTTTGGAAACAGCGTCTTTTAGATCCTGTAGCTGATTGGTCTGAAGTACTGGAAAAAGAAGAAATAGATGCTTTAGTCATTAGCACTTTGCGCTTGTCCAAGCGTCGTGATTTACAGGCTATCTTATGGGAATTAGTCGATGCACATGGATCGGCGGTGGGTCCCATGCGCTTCACTGAGATTTGGCCTGTTTTCAATCAATTAGTCAAAAAAATTGAAGAAAAAAACTTAAGTGTGAATGTCGCTAAATTTTCGAATTTTTTTAAAACTGCGGCGCAAAGTGATGATTTCCATGGAACTCATTTTTTAAGACGTTTAAATTTTGTTTTAAATAACGCTGAAAAAATGTCAAATAGCACGGAGATCCAAAAAGATATATTGAATCATGTTGACAAAATAGATTGGTCACACGATGGATTTCACTACTATACACGCTATGAAGACGGTTGTGCTTGGCGCAGCGGTTTAAAAATCACTGATCTTGAGCCGTTGATTACGTCAAAGAAGGGAGAAAAAGCATCCTATGTTGCTAAATGGGATATTAATCTTGACTTGATAACAGATCGGATTCCGTATGCCTTACGGTATTGTGATCAACGCATGAAGTTAAATAAAAGTGAGTTTGATGCATTTCAAGATATTTTAACGACGCATGGCAAACTAAAAAAAGTTTCAACAGCGATTTTAAGATTGGTAATTGCCTCAAAAGCAATCGGTGTTGATAGTATTAAAGATTTGCAAGAAGCCCAATTAAGCATTCAGAACTTAAGTAAGTTCAATCCACACGTGATTGCTCGCATTAATAATCAATTGTCTTTAGACAGAGCTGAACTCAATCCGTATTCTTATCGATTGCGTATGGCTGATGTTGGTTTATTGGTCGAGGTTTTATCGCAGACTGTTTACTCTGATCTAAAATTAGATTTAGAACGTATTAATATATTAGGTCAAGCATTGCATTGTTACGCCAAAATGCACCCTAATGACCCGCAAAAGAGAAAAGAGTCTCTGAAAAAACTCATTGAATATGGCATGAGCAAAGGTTTTAATGATTCATTAGTCACAACGTATCCTTGGTTAATTGACGACGTGACCGCTGCGAATCTCAATTTTGTTAATTTTTTGACTAATAAGAAGTTTGAGTTTGTTGATCCGATTGGAAAGCATAGTGGCTTTTTAAGAGAGATGTCGGCGCTTACCAAATTAAGACGCCAACTTCAATCCATTGATTGGAAAGCAACGACTTGGTATCCCTCTTACGAAGACATCGACAATGCGGCTAAAGCTATTTCTAATAGCCCCAAGCCCAAAGAAAAAAAAGATGAGGTGATTGCTGGGTGGATTAAACAACATTGTGCGATTACTGATCAGGATGCACCTTATCGTCTATTGACGGAGACAGAAAGAAACGCCCTGAAAAAAAGTCAGTATTTAAACTGGTCTCTTGCTTTTGAAAAGCAAAATGCAGCTTTATATGAAAAACTGTTATTTACATTAGCCGTACCGGTTGATTGGCATGGCGATATTGAAACACATTTTGGACCATTGTTTAATTTTTTTGCGAAGATTGATTGCAAAACGCATTACAATGAATTGAGTATGTTGCTTGGCTTATTAAATACACAAAGTCAAGTCACAGACGGTACCCAATGTTATTACGCATTTGATCAATTAACATCATGGTTAGATGCTCTTTATGACAAACCACAGTTTGAAAGTGGGCATTATCCAGTCAACTTAATAGCCGAAGTATTGAAAGATCAGTTAAAAGATCCGAATGCGAGTCTTTTAAATCAAAATTTGTTGTTTTTAAACGCCCAAGATCAGGTTGCGGAACGGCTACAGCCTATTTTTAGAGAGATTAACGAAAGTTATCTGTCTTATCATGCCAAAAAAACGCTGATTAAACTGGCAATTCAATTCAAAAATGACAAACAACTGCGATCTATCATTAAGAAAGTCCAGGATCAATTGCTTGAGTTAAAAAGCAAAGCCGATTCTCCTGTTTGGGAAAGTTGTTTTTGTGACCTATTAACCCGATTTGCAGAGTCACCTGAAAAAAACAAGTCATTTTCAGCGTACCTTGACAGTATTGCCTTATTGACAAAACCGACAGATGAGTCTGATCTTGATGCTTTATGGGAAAGCAATCAAATTAAATTGTTGCAAGAGGTTGCAAAAGAAAATATTTCTCTTGAGCAAATTCAAATACTTTTCCCTGTGTCAGACGATATTAAGGAACAACTCATTCGCATGATTTTAGTCGAGTCATGGCATGATCGTGCTGAGATAGGATTAGTCCAATCAATCACTGAATCATTAAACGGTCTTAAAAAGAAGCAACTACGCGAATTGGCTAATTATTATGCTTCAAAACCGACGCCGAGCCTAAGCAATCTTCATCAGTTGTTTCAATCGGTTACAAGCGCTAAAGCGGCTGATTTGATACATCATTTTGAATCTGTGATTCAAGCAACGGATAAAGAGCAAAAATCTAAACGGGTTTATAGCTTAGATGAAAACGATTTAAAAAATATTCAACGTGTTTTGGATGGTTTTAAGCTTAAAGGACAAGGTTTTGTTGCGGATGATGAACAAAAGCAATTAGTGAATTTGTTGTATTGTGCGAACACATACAGTCAATTTAATCGCCTTGATCAGTTAGAAACCGAAAAAGTTGTTGCGTTACTGCATGAACAGGTGCGTGATTTACGACATCAATCGTCGAAAGACAAGGATTTTTCTCGGGCACAAATTCTCGCTTGCATGCGCGAATTATTGTTGAGAAAAACCGGCAAGTGGTTAAATCATACGCAAATGATCGATTTGTTGTATGGTGCTTTACACAATGATGAGAGTTTATTACACCAAATTTATACGGGTGAAGGTAAAAGTCTGATTACCTTGATGCGCGTTTCTTTCCGCGCGTTGATGGGTGAGGTCGTCGACGTGTTTAGCTCTAAAGAGAGTTTATCTCTACGGGATCATGAAGATTTTGCGATGGTATTCGACGCGTTTGGCATACGGCATAGCCATATCCACGCAGGATCAAAGGCGAGCGAATATCACAGTGAAACAATCAATGGCATCGGTGCCGTTAATTATGCCACCGCGGGTAATTTCAGTTTGTTTTTATCTGGATTGATTTGGGAAGGAAAAATCGATCGCATTAACTTGCATAACAAAAATCGAGTTGCTTTCGTAGATGAGGCTGACTATGTTCTGCTTGAGGAAAGTACGCTGTTTAATTGTTCTGATAAAAGCAGTGGTAATAGCGCTTACAATTTAGATGAGTGGGTTTATCGTGAAGCATACGAATTTTATTTAGAGTATCGTGAGACATTTGAGGGTTATATTAACAATTGTCCCAGTGTTTCTCGTAATCTTGATTTGAAAAATCTTTGTGCTCGTTTGCAAGAAAACGAAGCACAAATGTCTCCTAAACATGCACAATTTTTCAATGAGTATATTATCCCAGCGGCGATCAATCCTTCAGCAGAAAATTTGGAAGTACGTGATCAACAGTTGCGTCAGTTATTGACCGCGGCACACATTGCTTCTGGTTTGGTTAAGGATACTCACTTCTGCGTGATGAATGAAGAGCGTCCAATTGATGGGCAAACGACGCTTGAGACGCAATTTGCTAAGGTCATGATTAAAAATCAAGTTTATCATGGCTCAACGTACAGTGATTTGGTACAACAATTTTTACATGTGCGCTTGAATCGTGAAGCGATACAACAAGGAAAAGCACCGAGATTTTTTGTTGAACCAAAAACAGAAATCGCTTTATCACTGAATGCACGTTACGTGTTTAAAAATTACTACAACAGAATCGAGGCATGTACTGGTACGGCAGGCGATGCAGAAGATATCAAAGTGTATAAAGATGAATTTGGTATTAACCGTGTTATTAAATTGCCAAAACATGTCGCCAGCAAAACCGAATTTCTAGAGCCAATTTATTGTTTAGGCGGGCCGCTTACCGTTGCAGAAATCGCAATGTCTTGGTTGAATGACCCTGATAATGCACGGCCAGTTCCGGGTGATCTGCATAACGAAATCAAAGAAATACGTACACATTTAAGCTTAGAGCTGCATCAAGAATATACTGTCGATCAGATAAAGGCTTATTTAGACAACCCCTTTGCTGAGGAGCTTGATCCGCTGATTTTAAAATTCGTTCGTAAAATAAACGGATTGATGGCCAAAGAAGAACAAATTCAGCGGATTGTCGATGACATTATAAAAAACAAACAGGGCAGCCCTATTTTAATTACTTGTACTGATGACAATGCAGTGGTTGAATTTGGGACGGCGATCCAAGATCGGCTCGCAAAACAGCATTTGGATTATCGTATTGATACGGATTTACAAGATACGCACGGCGCTAAAAAACCTAAATTTATTGTAGATACCAATAAAAGTGGTCGTACTGAAGCCGATGTGCTGCCATTTGCAGGTCGTATTGGCTCTGTCACTATTAGCTCGCGTATGGGAAGAGGGACCGATATTCCACTGGAAAGCGAAAAGCATGGTCTTTATGTGATTCGTACTTCGGCTGCAATGCCATCAACAGTCAAACAAGAATATGGTCGTCAAGGTCGTAATGGTTTGGCTGGTTTTTGTCGTGATATTCTTAATTATGCTGAAATTGAAGATGAATGTTTGTTTTATCAAAAAGACTCTGAATACAAAGAAAAATTTATAGAGTTATATCAAAAAGAATCGCTACATTTAGATGTTAAATTAAAGAAGCATGAAGATAATGGATTCATTAAAAAAATCTGGAAACATATTCAAGAGAATCCGGGTGATCGCGAAAAATATTTACAAACACGTACCTTACAACGCTTGAAACACAACATTAAAAAAGAGAAAAATAAGTTTATTCAACGAAAAGAATATTTAATTGCTACCTTAACGAGTCACGTGTTGGAAACACTGCTTCAGATATCTGATCGTGAAACACGCAAAGAGTTGAAGAAAAGTTGGAAAGCAACACGTAAAAATATTGATGCGCTATGGAACAAGCGTTTGATAGGTGAAGTCAAAAATGACAGCGATGCCGTTTACAATACATTCTTGAAATCAACGCATGACTTATGGCGCTCACTGTGTTTAAAACCTCCCGCTCTTTTAGATCAATATGTATTGATGCTATTAGAGCCTTCAATAGAAGACTTGGTGGAGGTTTCGAAAAGTGAGTCATCGGATGAGCAATGGTTAAAGAAAATCAGAACTGATTGGTATGACAAAATAGATCGTTCTGAGCTCCTTGAAGTAGATGATGAAGCAAAGATAGCTTTGGCGATAAGAAAGCTCGTCAGAATGTCTCGGCTATATCATCCTGATAAATGCCCGAACGACAAAAATGCTGCAAAGGTCATGTATAGTATTAGCGAAATGCTGGGAGTATTGAAGTCGGATAAGGTGAAATATAAAAAAATACCCAATCGTACGACTGAAAAAGCGCAACCAACAGAGGGTTCATCTACGCCTACTGTTGATAAGAAAACCCAAGAAAAAGACATGTCTTATGTGGTTGGTTTTTATCAAAGTTGGGTTAAAAATTTCAGTACTCATTGTTTACCCAAAGAGTCGTTGAAACCTGAGATCATCGACTTTTTGTGTGGTAATGATGGTTGTGATCTAAAAACATTGTATCATGCGTTTGATAAAGCTAGTCACCGGGCCGTATCACCGGTGTCGGTGGCGCAGTTCGATAATGATTTTGATGATAACCAGGCCACAGACAAGGTATCGTTTGTTGATTCTAGTGATAATCGCATTTGTTTATTTGAAATATTAAACGATGCTTTTAAAACAATCCCTGCGTGTTTTTCTCTGTCTTCAGCTAATTGGGCTCGCTGGATTAATAAGCTGATTGAGCCAAAACCAACCTCTTATCCTTATACTGTTGATGATCATGCGGCGCGGTTATTTACGTTTTTAAAGACTATCGAGAATAAAACACCGGACACTTTTCAATCGAAACATGAGTTGCGTGTTATCAATGATTTGTTTGTCAGAATCATGCAGATTTTTGAGAAAAAATTTATTGAGGAGAGTGAATATTCTAACTCATTCGATTTTGCAAAAAATTTAGTAAATTTAGTGCTAACTCGATACCTGGATCACGCGGATGATCGCTTTTTTACGCTGTTAGGCCAGGTATTTGAGACGAACTCAAATGCCACCGAATTGTTTACACGACACACTAATCAAGCTGATCTTGTTTATATTTTAGATCTGTTGGTTAAAAACAAGGACAACGACACGTTTTCTAATAAGTTAACAGGATTGATTGCTCATTTAGATGAAAATTTCGCTGTATTAAACCAAACACCAGGCAGTATTCGCACTCGAGTCACTTTGTTTTGTGAAAGAGATGCGGCTGTTTTTATTCCACCTTATCATATGTTGCCAGCTGTTGTGGGATACAAAAAACCAGAAAGCTCGCCTGTAGATGATGGCAAAGCAGCGAATACCTTTAAGTCTCCTTTGCCAGACACTGCAGAGGATGAAGAAGTTGCTGCTGCTGTGCTCGCCAATGCGCCTGTGAGAGATGCTTCCCCGCAATTGCATCAGAAACAGCCAGATGTGAGCGCTCATTTTCCAAACACGGAATACGTTGAAGAGGAAGATGAAGAAGTGGCTGCTTTGTTCTCTACTGAAGAGGTCAATGAGCCGGTGATAGATGCTTCCATACAATCGCATGAGAAACAGCCTGATGTGAGCACTCATTTTTTTGCATTTCTTGGTCAACGTTCAGGCTTTAGTGAGGCAGAATACAACGCTTTTACCAATATATTACCGACGGATCAGGGGTATTTGTCCGAACTATTCACACTTCCACCTTATGTGAAGCTGACTTATTTGACCAAACATTTGGCGGCTGATCCCGGAAAATATGATATCGGTGCTTTTAATCAACAAGTGGCTGCGATTAAGCAAGCGACCAGTGCGTTTAATCATTTTTTACAGCAGCGAAACATTATTAGCACCACAGGTGTATTTAATGTGCCGAATGATGTCGGTGCTTATGAGAAGTGGACAGCGCATTTTGAAACCATGACTGTGGTACAAAATCAAACTTTCTTTGCCGCAGTGAATGCAAATGGTCTCTTGATTGACGAAGAGATATTAACCCAAGTGGTTAGTCAGTATTGTGATCAAAAAAATAAAAAACCGCATTGCCAAGCAGTTTTGACACAAAACGTTGCTTTGGCAGAAAAAGTTTCCAAGTTGGGTAAAACGCACGCTGCATCTACTTTTGAGAAGCTTTATCAAGCATGGGCGCTCTCAAATTTTGATACAGAACAGTATGAAAAGCTATTGACGTATACGAATACGGTCCATTCAATGGCGTCATCATTGACACCAGAAGAATTGGCAAAATTAACCGATTCTGTTACACAGCAATATGACAAAACATGTCTTGATACCAGTCTTGCTGTTTATGGTCAATTACTGACGATTCATCCACCTAAAATAGCACTTGAGCTTAGAAACGCTTACAACAACAGTGCGATGAATATCAATCATAATCAACGCTATCTTGATTTTTGTCGAGTGGTGAAGGAGAGCGCTCCATTCAGTGTTGATGGGCCTGTGACGGTATTTTTAGATGCTTATGTTGATCAAAACATCTCGACGCCAGCCAGCCTAAAGGATGCTTTTGATGTTTACAAAGCATTTCACGGTAATGACGTGATTTGTGCTCAATTTTTATCAGCACCATTGGATGATAAAAAAATAAATCGCTATGCTGAGTTAAGTAAGGAGTTACAGCGTACTGGAGAT
>CAZBNB010000031.1:0-25762 GCA_964493245.1 uncultured Legionellaceae bacterium | reverse complement strand
TGGCTTCGAACCAAGGTGTCGGGGGTTCGAGTCCCTCCGAGCGCACCATTTAATCGTTTTAAAATCAACTGGTTAGCTATACTCTGTGTCATAAAAACCAATCTACTGTGGCAAAAACGTGTCATAAACCTGTGTCATAAAAACCAACTACGCGGGTAAAGACACATCATGAATACGTTCTGCCGCCGTCCTTAAATGCTCACTAGAAAGGTGTGCATAACGCAGCACCATTTCATAAGTTGACCAACCACCCAGTTGTTGCAGCTCGTGTAACGGGGTACCATTTTGGACATGCCAACTTGCCCAAGTATGGCGTAAGTCATGCCAACGAAAATCACTAATGCCTGCACGCTCTAATGCTTTTCGCCACGCGTGATTGTTACAGCGTGTCACCGGCTGTCCCTGATAGGTAAAAACATACGTAGGATTTTTACCTATTTGGTCTTTTAATATCGCAATCGCTTGTTGGCTCAATGGGACAGGAATGGGGCGTTTTGATTTAGATTCATCTGCATGAATAAGCGCATGCTTTTTTTCCAAATGAATTTCGCTCCATTTTAGTTGAGTCACATTGGATTCCCGAAGACCGGTCACTAAGGTAAAAGAAGCCATGTCTTTTAAGTGGCTTGGCAATTCTTTTAATAATTGACTGGCTTCGTTCTGTGTTAGCCAACGAATACGTCTATTTTCAACTTTTCTCATTCGGATAACGGGCAATGTTTCTAACCATCCCCACTCTTTTTGAGCACGGTTTAAAATGGCTCTGACTAACTCCAATACCCGAGTAACCGTAGTTGGTGAGAAATTCGATTGCTCGTTCTTTTTTGCACTAGATTCGATTAAGTCACGATCAATATCTGTTAATTTTTTTGTTCGAAAGTGTTGATCGAGCCAAGCTAAATGAATTTTATCCGTTTCCAGACTGCGTTTATGCGCAGATTCTTCTAGCCATCGAAGTACCGCGTCCATCCATGTTTTATTGGGGATTGATTTTATTTGCTTTTCCGTCCATAACTCATGTTTTAATTGAGCATGAAAATATTCAGCATCTTGCTTTACTTCAGTCCCAGTACTTTTACGTACTCGTTTTCCTTGGTGGAAAATGTCAACCCACCAGATCCCATCTCTTTTGTAGAGTGCCATGTTTTACTACTCCTATTATGGACACCCTGCGACGCATCGCAGCTAGAGTACTTGTTTCTGATATGCATCACAAGATCTTGTTCTAAAAAAACCCAACTTCTGCCAACCTTGACACCTGGTAATTTCCCAGTGGCAGCCATACGTCTAATGGTTTCTTTGTGTGCTCCAAGAAATTGTGCCGCCTGATTGATATCCAGTGTTTTCATGTGAACTACTCCTATTCGCTATCACTGTGCAATTTGTTTTTGTTCATTTGAATGTCGAGGATAATTTGATAAAGCCTTGTTAAAGCTATTTCAGACGAAAAATGTGAAGGTATCGTTTGATCATGATAAATTGAACGAATGCTGCTGATAGGCGACCCTGTATGATTAGCAATATCTTTTAAAGTAAAGTGTGTCGATGACAATAAATAGTCAATTATTCCTTTGTAAATAGTGACCTTGAATTTGCACTGGCACTTCATAAGATGGCACTCCTGTAATAGCCACAATTATTATTGTGTTATGAATTAAAAAATTGCTTAGTAAATTCTTACCACGTGATATTTTCGTCAGATGTGTTAATATCTATTTTTACATCAGTGTAATTAGTTACATTGGTGTAAACTATTACATTAATGTAACGAAGTCAAGGTATGTCAACAATTCTATTTAACGATATTAATCAACTTTCACTGGCGGATACGCTCACCGATTTAATTCAACGTGAGATTAAACTTACGCCTGCCGCTCTTGCTCGGAAATTAGGAATTCCAACTAATAAGATCACTCGTATCCTAAATGGGGATGTTACCGATCCTAAAGCAAGTACATTACTGCAAATTGCAAACTACTTTGGCATCACAATTGAACAATTGCTTGGTGTGGAGCCTATTGTGCGAGAAGGAGTTTCTCAAGGATTAACAGCAACACAAGCATTGCCAATTATTGAATTGAGTCATCCAGAAAAAATGACAAAAGATTGGTATCGTTGGGTACCCAATGATATTGCTGGTGATTATTTTACCCTAGCGCTTGATACTGACTTATACGAGCCCACTTTCCCGCAAAATTCATTACTGATTATTAATCGAGATGTGGTTCCTGATGATCGTTCCTATATTTTGATTAAAAAAAACGATAACGCCCATAACTATTTGATAAAGAAATATGTGCAGGAAGGTGATCAAAGCTATCTCTATCCAATTAATCCCAAGCTACCAATAGAAATCTTCGATAAAAAATTGTACATTATTATTGGCGTAATCCTTGAGGTACATCAAAAATTACGCACTAAAAAATAAGTTGTAAGGATGTAAAGATGGAGAAGTGGAGTCAAGTAAATAAATTTTTACGGTTTATTTATCAGCATGTCGTTGTCAGGTTTGTTGGTCAAGTTAGAGAGCCTTACCTTATCCGCGTTGATAATATTTTTACTGATCCAAACAGCAACGAATTATCTGTTGCTTTTCATGTTGCTAATAAACGTGTTAATCAAGAAATGACCGTAGCTGATTTTGTGAAATCCGATATGATTTATCTTGTTGATCCCCGCATTGTTTTTGATATGGGGCAACAATTTGGTTCAAATGCAGAAAAGCTACTGGTTTCAAAACAGAAGGATTCTAATTTAAAATCAAAATGTGTTACTGGCCTAAAGCGAGTGTTTATCGATGACTAACGTCTTGGCCGGTAAATCAAAAACTCCGCTTCAATTTAGGGTATTTCATACATTGCTAGGTTTTGCAGTTTTCTTTTCTTTAATAACGATCCCTGCCGAGGCTCAAGTTATCAATATCTTTGGTGTACCAATATCTTCAGAGTTTTTGTGGTGGCCTGTTGTTTTTTTTGTGTTGCGATTAATCTACAACGTCTATGGATTAGCATACCTTCGACATACGGTTTATTTAGTGATTTTATTCCACGCAGTTTATATTTTGTTTTTAAAATTTGCGATTTGGTTACCAGCATCATCATTCTGGAAGATGCAAGAAACTTATACACAAGTGCTCGGTAGAGATTTTTTTTATATTATAAAAAGCTCATTATTCTTATGGGGTTGTGTCCTACTACCAACACGCATGAATATAAAGCAAAGCCAATATGTATTTTTTGCTTCGTTGCTTATCTTTTTTATGCTGAATATGCTTTGGCTTAATCCCCAAGATGAAGTGACAGAATTAGAATTAATCATTGGATTAATGATTTTCTGTTTTTTGAATCTCTTTTGCCAGATGTTATGTGATCTGATTTCTAAAATAGAGCAAGTCGAGCCTTTGAACGAAGCTGATAATGGGTTGTTTAAATTTAGGCCACAACAGCATTCAGTGAAAGATAGCAAGACATTTAAATATCATCATATTCTGTTTTGTTCGAGTATCGTATTTTTTATTGCATCAAAAACAATGGCAGCTAAATTTATTTCGATAGGATTTTTGACTATTAATGTTGGCGGCATTGTTTTTTCACTGGCTTACTTAGCAGCAGACATGATGACTGATGTATATGGCATTGAGCGTACTAAGCAGATGATCCTGTTTGTTATTTTTTGCAACCTACTGTTTGTTTTTGATGTTTGGATAACAAACTTGCTCGCTATTCATGAAAGTGATCCTTTTAGAGCTATTTTGCACAATCAGGCGCGTATGTTTATTGCTTCAGCCACAGCTTTTTTTCTTGGTATGACTATTAATTCAACGGTAATCTCCATTATTAAATCGAGACAACGAAAGCGAGGTATTTCGTTAAAGAAAGAGTTCATTACTACCGTATGGACGAGAATTGCTACTTCTTCAGCCTTTGGAATCATTATTGATGTAAGTCTTTTTTCATTGGTCGCATTCTATGGCATAGTACCTACCGAAAAGCTAAGCAGCGTCATTGCCTTTGAGGACGCCTACAAAATATCCTATGAGGTTTTGCTGGCACCGGTTTCAATCCTGCTGATTTATTTTCTCAAGGTAAAAGAAAAAGTCGATATTTATGATGAGCTATCAAATTTAAATCCCTTCAGGATTGACACTAATTACAAACTGAGTGCAAACAAATTTGCAGAAAATTATATTCCACCAGAGAGGAGAAATGATGGATAAATGCCTACATGATTTTATGACGACAACAATAGAGATAGCTGCATCAAATCCCATAGCTCCTTATGGTGCGATCATTGTTTATGATGATAAAGAAATTTTATTGAAATCGGTTAATAGCGCACACCATCACCCATTAATGCATGGTGAACTATCTGTTGTCCATACCTTGTTTAATAATGGCTTCAATGGTGATGTTAGCAAGCTAAGCCTCTATACTACGGCAGAACCTTGCCCTATGTGTGCGGCTGCGATTTACTGGGCAATGATTCCAAAAGTAGTATATGGTACATCTATCCCTTTCCTCCATGATTTATTTGGTCGACAAATTGACGTTAGAGCTACAGAAATTTTTTCAAAGACACCGAATTTTTATACTTGCGAACTTATAGGTGGTGTCAAGGAAGCAGAGTGCAATCAATTGTTTATTGAAGCAAAAAAATTAAGAGATCTACAATCTGTCAAATAGGACATTTGATTGACTGTCAAGAATTCCACCAGTAATGGTCCCTTTATAGAAGGGTGACCTCTTATTAATTTCTGAGGCATGAATATTAATTTGATTCCAACCATGGTGGATCAAATATTCAAAAGACGTCGCAAATACAACCCTTGGTATCTTTGCCCAAACAACAGCGCTTTGGCACATCGAGCAAGGCTCGGCAGTGGTGTATAAAGTCACTTGTGACCAATCCACATAAGGATGCTCTTTAACGCAATTGTTGATCGCCACCATCTCCCCATGAAAAGTTGGATTCACTTTGCTTGCATTGAGTCCTTTTGACAAGATTTTACCTGTTTTATTGTCAACAATAAGGGCAGCAAAAGGAGCCTTTGGATTGCTTTTTGCAAGATCAATGGCCATTTGCATATAATATTCATCAGATTTTTTAGTCTGGATTTGATTGGTATTGGCTGCGAAGCACTGCAGGCCATTCATAGTAAAAAAAATAATCATTGAAATAATAAATTTGTTCACTTGCGATCCTCTATGCCTAACGATAATTATCTTTAATCGATCACCACGGCGGGTATAATCACCAAATTAAAGTCTACATTAAACCTAAGCATCATGCGACAGAGTTACTATATTGAGGCTACAATCTCATTTCTAGCTCGATCCAGGAGGTTTCAGCGTGGTCTCATCTTCCTCCTTATCACCATGCTCAACCGGTGTTAAAGGCTCCAACTTTACTGGGCTCACACCAGTCTGCGCAGCATCCACACTAGCTAATGTTATAAAACGCTCTGGATGCTCGATAATCTCAGTACTGAAACGCTCGAAAAGTACGTTATATTCAGCATTTTCTTCTTTTAACCGACTTGTTTTCTTATGCAATTCCACAAATCGGCTACGCTCAGCATCTGCACAAGGAGGCTCAGGCAATCTTGAG
Source organism: uncultured Legionellaceae bacterium (assembly GCA_964493245.1). GTDB lineage: Bacteria > Pseudomonadota > Gammaproteobacteria > Legionellales > Legionellaceae > CAZBNB01. Next base: position 20,155 of record CAZBNB010000031.1, on the reverse strand, counting down.
CTATGCTCTGCTCGGTGTATTGTGGTCTCCACACTAAGATTACTAGTAAGAAAATCGGAAATAACTTGAATTTGGTGGCTGATAGTTCGCAGCCTTTCCTTAGTATCGGAGCAACTCTCCACAGCAGCATTACATTTAGCCAACAATTCCACTGCTTCTTCCATTTTTTCTGTACCTAGATCCTTACATTGCCGCATCTTCTCTTTTACACTATCGTATTGTTTTTGTGCAAGTCCTTGCACTTGTTCTAAATTGCCTTTAATGTACTCAATTTTTACATCTACAGCTATTTCAGCTGCTACAAGATTAGAACTTCTTTCCCGCAAATGTGTTGCTTCACTATCTATCGCACCAAACTCCTCGACTAATATGTCGCAAGCCTCTATTAATTCCTTTTCGAGTTGCTTACAGTACGAAACAACTGTAGCATACGCTTGAATTTGTGCCTCTCTTGCCTCTGATAACAGTAAACATTGAGTTGGGCTTGTCTCGTATATTTTAATTGCAGTATTCCCAAACTGTTTTGTGCTATCTATAGAATGTCCCACTGACAGTCCATACTTTTGTGAAGAGTGTTGCGGATCGGCATGTGTTACTGGCCCTAAGCAATGTGATGTAGTTAAATGAGTAACATTTGAGGTAACAACATGCGAAATTGCCTCATCTCTTATCCGTGCTTCGATCTCCATTATGTTTTTATTTCCTACCCCATTATTATGGTCCAAGCATATATCCACAATAGTGTTTAATTTGGTCCCACTGGGTGTTGGACTGCTTACTATATTATTAAACGTAAAACGCTGTTGTATACCGCCTACAATAATTGAAGGTAACTCTGTAGATTCTGAGCTATTATCTAAAACGGCCAATGTAGTTCCATCTGTCTCTTTATAGCGCACATCTACAGGTGCCGTATGATTTTTTACGATAAATTGAAAAGATGCAGGACTTCCAGAGCTGATATGTGGAGTTACATTCATCACTTTGTTATCAGCTGTTTTTACTGCAAATGATCCTAGAATTAAGTGAATTCCAGTTGGGATCGTCTCAACAACACTCGCTATTTTATTTTGTAGTGCCTCAAACTCTTGTAGCGTTAATGGTTCTTGTGTGTAGAAAAAAAACTCATTAGTGCTTAGTCGAGTAATAAAGTCCTGATTAACCTCATCAGTATCTGGTTCTTTACGATGATCTAAATGAGTTACTTTGGCTGTTTCGATTAAATCGTTTATAGTATGAAACAAGCGCTCTTCCATGCTTGCGCGTTCAGCCGCCGTCATGAGTTCACGCGTCTCTCCACCTATTGGTGCTTCACCAACGGGGTATATGGTTTGCAAGGCACCATCTTTTTCATGTTTAGTTAATTCAGCAACTACGATTATGTCTTTGATGGTAGGTCTTGGCATTTATTATCTCTGGCCAAAAATAGGATATGTTGTGCTTGACAGGGATAACCGTTCAATTTCGGCTATCTCTCCTACATCATGTATTCTATTCCCATGAAACAAAATATCGAGGTTTGCATGCTCCTTTTTAAGACCAAAAATAGAAATTGCGCCTTTTCTGCCGATATTATTATATTGCAAACTTAGCTCAGTAAGGTGATGAAAATTGCATAAATATTCTGCTAAAATCAGGGCGCCATCATCAGAAAGCTGATTATTATCTAAATCCAACACTGCAAAGTCAGGTAGTGATAACTTAAGATTTTCCATGATTTCGCTAATTTCATCATCTTTTATTGCCATATTTGCTAAATTAATTCTGCTAGGATTTTTACCATCTTCTATTTTTTTTAATATCTCAGATCGCATATTTTTGCTCATCATAAAAGTAACCGAAGGTCTGTGCTGTAATTTTTCTAATTACGTCTAACCCGACCAGATTCAAAATGATTCTAAGCAGTGTTGACGTATCGCTTAGTCGCAGGCTTATCTTTTCAGGGTGATGTCAAAATCTCACCTCTTATGATTATAGACCAACATATCAGCGGCAGCTTGTAACGTTACAGTTAACCTAAACTACATCCATTTAGCGAGAAAAATCTGACTATTTGCTATAATTACAATATCTGTCTAACCATTGTGAGTGATCATGCCTAGAGAGATGCCCTCTGCTATTCGACAAAAAACGCTATATATTCTTCGTGAAAGATTTAAACCTGCAGATGTCGACATAGATTCTGCTGTTTATTTAAGCGAGCCAGAGCGTAGAAATGTGTTAATGAGAATCAATTTAACGAGTACGTCAGAATCAGTTCCGAAGAGCATTATTTTAAAACAGGTTTTACGCCGGACAGATGATATCGATGATAAAGAGGCCAATGCCAGGTTTGCTAGAGATTGGGCAGGTCTTGAATTTGCAAGCAGTGTCCAAGAAAGGGAATCCGTTCATACTACCCCTTTATTCTATGGTAGTGACTCAGAACAACGGTTTATCCTAATTGAAGATCTAGGACAACCCCATGTCAGTTTAGTTGATTCATTGCTTTCCGAAGATCGTGATAAAGCTGTTTCCGCACTAGAGCGTTATATGACTACATTGGGAGCCTTTCATGCAACAACCTTTGGTCATAGTGATGAATATGGGGCTACATTAGAAAGAATTAATCCTGAAGCCAAAACACCCGAAGAAGACTTGGTATCCACTACAGAGTATTTTATGCCACAATTGAGGTCAAACATTGAGTTATTGGAATTACCTCTACCTGAAGATTTTACAGATGAAGCAAGACAGGTGTTGGACTCTATGCTCAAACCAGGGCCGTTCACTGTTCTAACACATGGAGATATTGCCCCGGATAATGTTTTTGATCACGAAGGAGAAAGAGGGTTACAACTCATTGATTTTGAAGCGTGCGCGCCGCGCAATGCCTTATTGGATGGTACTTATCTTCGCATGAGCATCCCCACTGGATGGTGTGCTAAAGTAATCCCTGATGAATTATTAACGCATTTAGAAAACATTTATAGAGTTGAATTGGAAAAAGCAATGCCAGAGGCGTCAAAGGATTTAGCCTATTCGACTGCCTACACTCATGCTTGCGCCTATCATGTACTTCGAGAAATGGCTAATTTGAATCATTTTTTAGAAGAAGATAAAATGTGGGGCGGGCCTCTGCCACAATATCCATTGTGGGACCATACCACCAATTCAAGCAGGTCACGCTTTTTATCACGTTTACAAGCGTTTGTTGATGTGGCAACTGAGCATGATAGATTGCATCCAGGCCAACCGCCTATATTACCCAATTTAAGGAAAATGGCTGAAGATATGCTGGTTAAGGTAAATGTGCGTTGGGGTGAAGATGCAAAACCACTCGATTTTTATCCGGCATTTACGCAAGCCTCCCTCCAATTAGGCAAAAAGCAACACGCTGATGGGGCTGATGTGCTGGATACAGATCCCCTCACTTCACCAAAACGAACAACAGAACAATATAAAGATAGAATGCACGAAATAAGACATCCTGAGCCCGGATATATGGCATCAACAGAATCCTCTCGAGCAAAAGAAAGAGAAAAATATAGTCCTTTACAAACAACGCCTAAACCACCTTGGAAACCATGATAAAACCCAATTTTGTCTTCTGAGTATTAGGTGATTTTTTTACCATTTTGTAAGCTGATCACCATAAAGAGCGATTAATTTTTTATTAGAACTGCATCCAAGTTGCTTTCTAGTTTTATCGAAATAATACTCTACAGTGCGGAATGAAATGTGTAGTTCTTTTGCAATTTCCTTAGCAGATTTTCCTTGTACCATGAGTAGTAAACAACGTGCCTGTTGTTTTGGGAAATGTATAGGAAAATTTAATTCGTGGTGGAGTATGGATAATAGCGCCTCTTTATTTTCTAGTTCTTTCCACTGTCCTGTATTCATAAACTCACGAGTATTAGGTAGTTTTATTCGGTTTTCGTTGGATTTAGCCTCTAAAATTAAGTCGTTTCCTTTTTGATGATACTGCGCAATAAAATCTGCTAGAAAAGCACCGTTATTAATAACCCATTGTAAAAAATCAGGTTCGTTCAAATCAAAAAAGAGAGAGTAGAAATGTTGGCAGTCTTGTTCGCGTCTTAATAGATGTACTGAGTTTTTACCATAATTCTGGGAAAATTGTTGGCCTATTTTGGTTAAAAAGGGCATGAGGACAGCGCACTCTTTATAGCTATGTTCAAGCGTTTTATTAAGATACAGCCCATCAGCTAAAACTCTTCCAAAATTATCGGTACATAGCGTAGGGATTTGGTGTTGTATGTAGTAAGCGACTATGCGTTGATCAGCCACAATCATTGATATCTGATTATTAGAGAAAGTAATGTCGTGCATAAAATTTACACAAGATAAATTTTTATAGGGTGCACACAGTTCTTGAATTAATCGCGCAACATTCATGGTAATAAACTCTCTTTTTAATAACCTCTTAATAATCCCTAGTATTTATACGGATACAATTTAGCTTATTAAGTGATATAATATCAATTATAATACAATTTGTGTTTTATGGAGCATAAAATGTCGCAAGAAATAGAGAGCGCAAGCCAATCTGATAGTAATGAAGATGCAGGGAAAAGCAATATTAGCGATAATCCTTGCGGTATTTGTCGCGCTTCAGGCTTACCTATCTGTAAAGGACATGGCGGTGGTTCTGGTGGAGGTGGTGGAGACTCCGATAGCAAAGAAGCTGAGAAAACAGGCCCGCAAGTACAACCAGGATCTATGCTCCTTAATGTTCCTACGCCAAAACCCGAAAGTGATGCCCTTTTTGATTTGCTTGAGCATAGTCAATTGTGGACTCAGACTGATGATTTTATTTTTCAATATAAAAATCCTCATGCGTTGTTATCCATGACGCTAAACATGGAAAATAATACATTGAGCTGTCAAGGGAAAGATGATTTAACAAAAGAAGAGCAGCATGCACTCGATACGCTGTTCAAGGCAATGGAGCATGAATTTACCATATTCAAAAAAGAGTCTTCTACAACACATCCTATGCAAGCAAACATCAGTCATATAGGGAATCAGATGACGATAAACATTCCAGATCCCAAATATTTCGACGCATTTATTCAACGCTTGGTCGATAAAAATTTATTGGTCTTGGCGGATAAAAACTTATTACAGGCACAGCCTGAATCAAAACAAAAGGTGGCTAGTCCAATAATAAGTGAAATTGAAGCGCCACAATCAGAGCAACCTACTTCCAGCTGGACAGCCCCAACTCCGTTTGACATGACGCCAAAGCCTAAGGACTGATATAGACAAACATTAACCAATCATCTGTGCGCATGGAGTGCTGCATGATTGGGTAATTTTATTCCATTTTTAGATGAAGCCATACCTATAAAGGAGTATACGGTGGGGGATGATAGAACTTGCGAACATTGTTATCCTGAAAAGCGCTGTCATATCAGAAGGAAAATTGTAGGCCTACTTGAGTATTTTGTTCTCAATCCATTCATCCGCACTTTATCTAAAACTTTTCTTATCTCGGAAAGTGACTTTTTGCGATTCGACAATTTATTAACCAGACTGTCTCTTAATATTTTTCAAAAATTAAAATTATTTACTAAGACCAATATCATCGATAGGCAACAGTTCAATGCTAGTGTCCTTGCACTATGGGATGAAGCCCAAACAAGAGGTTTGGAACTATATAACTTTAAGGATTCCAGCACACATACATTATATTTTATGTTGGTATTTAATACAAAAAAATATTATTTTGCACAGACACCGATTTCCCTTATTTATCAAAAAAATATGAGCTTTAATAGTGATCTTAAATACGATAATAAATGGATTTGCAAAAAAAAATTATTATCTAATAAAATACCTTGTCCAACAGGAGTAGCATTTATTTCCAGTAATAAAGCCTATAAGTATGGTATTAAATTAGGATTCCCTCTTGTGGTCAAGCCATTGGCTGCTTCCTTGAGTATTCACTCTTTATGTAATATTCAAACGCCCAATGAGTTGAAAGAGGCGATTAAAATAGTAAAACAAATTGATTTTTACGTACTGGTTGAGAAACACATTCCTGGTAATGTCTATCGATCATTAATTATTAATGATTCATTAATCGCTTGTGTTATGCGTGAACCTGATAGCGTTATTGGTGATGGTATCTGCACGATCCGAGCGTTAATTAATAAAAAAATGGGATCGTGTGGAACAGATGATTGTGGTAAATATCTACATAAAATGAATCAAAATAGACACTTAACAATAATTTTAGAAACCCAGGGAGTTACCCTTAATACAGTATTAAGGAATGGGCAACAAATCTTTATTTCAAAAAAAGTGACTATGGCTAGTGGTGCAAAAGTGAGTAATGTTACCGACTTGGTGCATCCAGAAAACAAGCTACTCTTGGAAAAAGTACATAAAACACTAAATATACCACTTACAGGTCTTGATTTCATTTGCCAGGATGTTTCTTTGCCATGGTATAAACAGCAATTTGGAGTTATTGAAAATAATAGCTTCCCCTATATCGATTTGCATCTTAACCCTTCTGATGGGAAACCAATTAATGTGCCAAGTAAAATTTGGGACTATGTATTAGACGTTTTAAGTTAAGTTAATAACTACTCAAACGAGAAAAAATAACATAAATAAAGAAGATACTGCTAATATTACCACTGACGACACCAACATAAACCAACCAAATTTCTTTGTCTGTTGTGATAGATCACGAGCTTCTGTCAGTGAATCAGATATCATCCTTTCCATAGATTGAACCGATATGTTAGTAGATTCCAGCAATAATCTGGCCATTGCCTCTTTACTACCCGCTAGTGCAGCATTAATAATTTTTTCAGCTTTTTCCTTAGCATCGTCTCTCCATTGAGAGGAAATGTTCTCCATTTCCTCTCTGAACTGTGTCAACATAGCTGCTTGGGCTTGTCGGGCTTCTTCAATCAATCTATCATTCATAGTCTGCAGGATGAGAATCGGATCATCTTTGCTCAAAACCACACCATGTTTGACGGCGATCTCCTGAATAGCTGCATCAAATTTATCTGTCATTAGATCACCCTGGCATTATCTAATTGACTAAACAGCTGATCACGAACAATTTTTAATCGCTGGCGAGTCATAATGCTTTTCTCTGGCATACCAAGGGCTTCATCAAAGGTCAGCTTTTGTTGCAACATCTCGGTAAGATCCCAGCCGTAGGTTTCCTTTTTTAGATCGGGAATTTGAATTAAGGCTGATATTTTGTCTTTGTTATCTCGGTAGGCTTTCAGTTGTTCAAATGCTCTGCCTTCATGCTCTATGGCTCCCCAATAGGGGTTGAGCCAGACGACAAACTGTGCTTCATTTGCAAACTGGTCAATCAGCTGCGCAAAGCCATTAATGGTATCGAATAAGGCCTGGCCTCCGGTGATGACAGTGTGAATCACCATTTCATGACCTAATTCCTTTAACAATGCGGGAACTTGGTTGCTGATGAGGTAATGAGATAGCGGGACAAAGGAACTGGCACCGTTATCAATGACTACATCATTCGTTGTTGAAGCAATTTTTTCGATAAGGGCATCAAACAGACGGGGGTTGATTTCATCGCCACTCATGACTTGAATATGGTCGACGTTTAAAGCTTTAAAGCCATGAAAGGTTGAATTGATGGGATCGGTGTCAATGCACAGAGGGGCTTGGCCTTTATGGTGTTTGTATTGTGCAGTTGTTGCTGAAATAAATGATTTGCCGACACCGCCTTTGCCTTGCAGTGTGATATGAATTTTTGCCATTACAAGAGTTCCTCCAAGTTGGGTTTTGGATTAAAAGTAAAGCCGCGAATTTCATTTTTTGCTTTACTTTTAGCCTTTTCATCTTCCTTGGTGTTTTCCTGCATAGATGGCTTTTTTTCTGCAGCAATCAAACGTGCTACATAGCCACAAAATGTTTTATATGAAAATGATATTTTGCCTTCCTCAACTAAGGTTTCCCAGACAAGCTTTATGGACCAGCCGTCCGTTAGCGCTGAAGCTATATCTTTTTTTAGCGCAAGAAAAGCGGCTTTATTTACAGATTTGTCAGAGGCTTTCCTTTCTATCTGCTTTGCTGCGATTCGTTCGCTGAGGGAGTTTCCCATGTCATACCGTCAATTTATTATTGTTCTCTCTGATGGTATGAAATATTGCGCTGCTCTGCAATAGATTATGTTACTTTCTTTCCTTTTGGCGTAATTAAACATCTTCTTAAACAGACATATATGTAATTTATCGTAATAAATGGTAATTATCAGTAATTATTATGTGTTTTTACAAAATAACCTTGAAATTACGTAAAATTACCTGCTAGTATGAAGCCAAATGAACTTAAAAGACTGGGCAAGATAGGTGAAGTTAGCTAACCAGCAAGCTGGCTACCAAACTTCACAGGCCTTATTCGCACCTTCGGTGCTCAACGGAAATCCAGTGATTTAAGGTCATAAACTGATACCTAAAGGATTGCATAACCACTTTATTTAAGAGGTCAGCATCCTTATGGACGATAAAACTAAATCCCCCACCAGAAAAAACGGTCGCCATCTTCGTGTTCCTGTTCTTCCCAATGAAGAGTCGCAAATTAAAGCCAATGCGGCCAATGCAGGTTTATCTATCGCGGAATATCTAAGACGAATAAGTCTTGGGTATCAGCTGCAAAGTGCAATTGATAAAGACCATGTAATCCAGCTTGCCAAAATCAATGCAGATGTCGGCAGACTTGGTGGACTGTTAAAACTTTGGTTGACCCAAGATAAGCGCGTCGCGCATTTTGACCATGCCACGATAATGACCCTGTTAAATAAAATTCGGATCTTGCAGGAGACAATGTTGCAGGTGGTGAAAAAGCTATGATTATTCGCCATATCCCTATGAAAACTGCACGACTTAGCAGCTTTTCAGGCCTCGTCCAATACATCACCAATCCCCAGGATAAACAGGAACGGGTGGGAAAGATTAGCCTATCCAATTGCAACAGTATCGATCCCACCTGGGCGGTTCAGGAAGTCTTGGCAACTCAAGCCAAAAATCAACGGGCTACAGCAGATAAAACCTATCATTTATTAATCTCTTTTGCCCCGGGGGAAATTGTGTCTGATAAGCTGTTGGACGTCATCGAAGACCGGGTTGTCTCATCTATTGGGCTTAAAGATCACCAAAGAATCAGCACGGTACATCATGATACGGATAATCTTCATATCCATGTCGCCATCAATAAAATCCACCCCAAAACCCTCAACATGATTGAGCCATACAGGGCTTATAAAATTTTTGCCGATGTGGCAAGCCAATTGGAAATTGAGTTTGGACTGGAAATAACCAATCACCAAACACGAAAGGGGCGGTCTGAAAATTTAGCCGATGATATGGAGCAGCATTCTGGTATTGAAAGCTTGATTAACTGGATGAAACGCCATTGTAAGGATCAACTAGAGGCGGCCAGTAGCTGGAATGAGCTTCACCAAACACTGGCAACGCATGAGTTGGCAATTAAGCTCAGAGCCAATGGATTTGTTTTCTGTGACAAGAAGGGGCTAATGGTTAAAGCCAGTTCCGTTTCCCGCAATTTTTCCAAAAAGAATCTACTGTCCAAACTGGGAGAATTTACACCCGCCTCATTTCAGAGTGAGACCGATTCAAAAAATACTTATCGCTATGAACCACTTAGTAAGGCCATGTCCAATTCCGAGCTGTATGCCCGTTATCGTGATGAAAGGCTTAAGAACAAAATCATCCTTGCAGACAAGCTCAAAACACTGCGTAGAGCAAAGGCTGGTTCCATTGAAAAAGCCAAAAAGCGAGCCAGGCTAAAAAGAAAGGCCTTGAAATTGATGAAAATGCCGATCATTCAAAAAAAACTTCTGTATGGGCAAATCAGCAAGACCCTCTTGGATGAGATTGAGATAATTCGCAACAACTATTCCACCCAACGCCAAAACCAGATTAACGGGCACCAGAATCGAACCTGGGCTGATTGGTTGAGGTATAAGGCAGAGACCGGGGATCATGATGCTTTAACCGCACTGCGTTTTCAAAATCGAAAGAACAACGGCAAATACTCTCTGTCCGGGGGCAGAGCAGATACCTCCCCAACCGATCTCAATATCCTGGACTCGATCACCAAAGAAGGCACAGAGATATACAAAATCGATCAGGCTGTCATCAGAAATAATGGCCATGAGATCAAAATTTCTAAAGGCGGTTCGATTGACACATTAATAAAAGCTCTGGAAATGGCGCAGCGGCAATATGGCAACTGTATTCGGGTAAATGGCTCGCCGCTATTTAAAAAAATCATCCTGCAAATCGTGATTCAACATAACATCCCAATCACCTTCGCTGATCCCGATATTGAAGCCCAACGAACTAAACTGAAACAGGAGACTAACAATGAACATGCGCGACGAAACCGATATGGTAATGGAAGAAGAACTTCTGGAAACGATGAAATTACTAGAACAGGAAGCCGAAGAACATGGGGAGAAACAAGAGCAAAGCCCAACCCTTACCGCGCTAGACGCGGCACGCCGACCGAAAATCAAAACGGCATGCGAGACCTGTCCCAACTCGATGTGGTTCAGTTCACCACAAGAAGTGAAGTGCTATTGCAGGGTAATGCACCTGATAAGCTGGAGCGCAAAAGAGTCAAACCTGATAACCATGTGCGATGGTAATTTTTTGGATTAAAATTTAAAAGACAGAAACCATAGATATCTGTTATTTGGATTTTTCTAAACTAAATAAGCTATGACATATTAAGGTAAAGCATGAGTGATAAAATTTTAGGCGATTATAAAAAAAAGGGGTCAAAATTTATTCCCCCATTATTACATGTATTAGGTAATACGATGAAGGAATCTTCATACATTGACCATATTTTACCTGAAATAATATGGACTGCCTTGTTAAATGAAAAGTATGGTATTCCAATGACAGCCCGATTAATTCATTCGATTTGTGACTCTGTGAAACAAATTAATTCAAATGAAAACATAATTTTTCAAAGTCGAATAAACACGCTTTCAACTATAGAAAAGGAAAATTTGATAAAAAATTTTGAGGAAAGAGATATTATATCGAAGCTTCGAACCGCCCTGCATGATTTTATTTTCCTTTATCCTAAGTCTCAACTTGCTTTTATATTCAAAAAAGCACCGTCGAAGTTGCATGATAAAAACTTTATAACAAAATATAAAGCACTTCTTTGCCAACTTATAGACAGAATAAGTGTATCAGCAATTTTTATGCAAGCCTTGCCTATATATTCAGCAGTCCTCTTAGGAAAACTAAAAATTGCAAAAGGATTGGCTCTTGCAGATATGGAAGCTTTAAAAGATTATCCTAATACAACACGCTCCGAAGAGGTTGGAGCTTCCATTCGTTCAGCTCTAACGTTAATAATCGTTGACCAGGTTATTGAACCTGAGTTGACAGATTGGGTTAAATACTTCTGGAATCAAGGAAAAGAAATCGAGCCTTTAGATTTATCTATTATGGAAATTGACTATGAATGATTACTTTAAAAAATTACTTAAATCAGTACAAATTTATGAAACCATGGCTAGAGATGAATTTATTGAAAGAATTCATAGTCTTATTTTTGATCTAAATAAAGAAATGGAATTTTCTGCAACCACTGGTCTATTGGCTCGACAATTAACCTTAGCTGTTGAGTTATCGAGAGGCCCGACATTTTGGACGCCCCACATTGCCCCCATTATTCATAGATGCATGATTGATGTCACAATATCTTTGGAGTGGATTTTTCAAAATATTAGTGAAAATTCTAAAAAGTATATTGAGTATGGTCTTGGACAGATGAAACTTATGATAGAGCATAGGAAGAAACAACTTCTTAAGGACAATATAAAAGAGGAAGATGACCCCATTCTTCAACGATATATTTCCTTTCTAAACGCCCAACGAGCTGAGGTTTTAACTGAAGTAAATGTAGGGAGTTGGTCTGGAAAGAGCACAAGAGCAATAGCCGAAGATGCAAATGCTATAGATCTATATAACTACGCTTTTACACCATTTAGCAATTGTGTTCATAGTATGTGGCCACATGTGAGCGTTTATAATCTAACCAGGACAAACAACCCTCTTCATAAATATACTTTTTTACCTATGGCACCAATATTACCAATTGATCCGCAACAAATGTTATTAGCTGCTAAATACCTTGATAGGTCTTTTATAGAGTTTGATAAGTTTTACTCTTTGAATATTAAAAAGCCATCTAGTTATCAATGGTTATTTGATGAATTTGAAAAGATTGGGGATCAATTCGATGATAACGAATAACTTTAAAGTGATTAACTGTAGGAAGGGAGCAGTGCAATAAGAGTTAAAGTTCCAAACTTCATCGAGAAGCTTGGAGCCTTACAATTCATGTTGAACCTACACAATATGAACTATATTACTGTTTCGCGATAAGCGCAGGCGATTGTATCGTTTAACAATATTCTCAATATTAGGTTTAAACTGTCGTTTTACTCCTTCTAAACCTAATTTACTCTGGGTTGCCAAATCATTAAAATCGCTAAATTTCCTGGGGTTTTCAGACTGTTCATTGGGTGCAAAGGTTGGCAGGATAATCAGGCCATTGACTGCCTTGGCGGCTTCTATGGCCTTTTCTTTGCCTGGGTTCATGCCCTTGCTTAGCTCGAGATGTATATCGTCATCGGCAGCAAACATCATCGGGATATGGGGGTATTTTTCATGCAAAGCTTTGGCGACTGACTTTAGGTTGCCTGAATCGAAGGCTGAAACGACAGCTGGTAGTTCAGTTGCCTCTTTTATGGTTGCGGCAGTGGCGTAACCTTCGGCGATGACAATCACAGGGGCATTAGCCAGTTTATCCAAGCCACCCAAGACATGAAAACAGCCTTCTTTTCTTGAGTTTTTGGCAAATCGCTTGGTGCCATCTTCTGCGATGTACTGAACCGTCCATATGTTGCCCTCAATATCGGTGGCAGGTATGCAGGTTAAACGATTGGCTTCATCGGTATAAACGCCAGAATGAATTTGGATTCCTTTGGCTGTCAGATAAGGAGTTGGTTCGGTTAATTCATTCATCAGGGATAGCTTTTCTCTGAGCTTGACTGCCGTGCTTCTTTGAAGGTCTTCAATCTCAAACTCGCGATTTCTTTGATTTTGCAAGGCTTGAGACTTGAGTGCCAATTTTTGTACATCGGTCAAGACATAGCCTTTGCTTTTCCATTTCAGCTCTTCCCCGGTGCGGTTGTTTTTGATGTAGCCAGCCGGCATGCCGTCTAAATGAGCTACATAGAATCCAGCCTTTTCACCCTGTTTATCCCCCTCCATTTCGATTCGGTGCGGCTTGCTGTCCATGACAGGGTGTTTGCCTGAGACAATTGCCCCCATGCTACTCAGTGCTTCTTTGAATTCATCTTCTGGCGAGGTGGCTTTGTCTTTGGCTAATGCTTGCGGGTTTGGCAGCCATGCCCTGATTTTATCTAAAGGAACGCCGGGATTTGCGTACCAGCATTTCCGGGCTTTATCCCAGGTGATGGCTGTTGTGCCATCGGGCAGTTTGCCTGTCTGGGCTTTGGCTAATTCTTTTTCTTTGAAGGGAATACTTAGCCAGGTCTTTTCAGTGGTGAGTTGTTCATTTTTCATAACTGCTCTCTCAATGGTGCTGTCTTCCCTGATTTCTATGGGCTGTGCTTGATCGATTTCCTGAACTTGATCCAGTGCACAGATGTGATTGAATATTTTTTCAGCGTCCGCAGAGGCTCTGAAAATTTCGAGAGGATCATCCTCCAAAACGCGAATCCATGACTTGATATAGGCGGTATGTTGCGACGGGTCGTGACCAATGCCAAGTTCTGCTCCCAAGAGCATGCTGGCAATTTCAGCCCTAAGTTCTTCCTTGGCATAGGCCTCAGAGCCAAAGGGATTCCCCAGATCACGGTCTAGCCTTGATGGATGCCCGCTCCAATGACCGAGTTCATGGAGGGCTGTGGCGTAATAATGGGCGGCAGATTTGAATTGCGCTTTAGGTGATAGGTGAATACTGTCAGTTGACAACCTGTAGAAGGCTCGGTCTGCTTCGGAATGAAAAATGGCAGCACCGGATTGCAGCAAGAGTTTTTCTGCTTTTTCCACCATAGACCAGTCAGGCTCTTTTGTTACAAGGGCTGGCATGTTCTCAATTTGTGAAGCGTGGAAAACTGTTGCATAAAAGACCCGGGGTCTTTCAAGGCTGACTTGAATTTTGACTGAATTGCCTTGCTCATCAAGTACAGGGCGACCGGCCTCATCTTCTTTGACTCGTTCCTCGTTAAATTTCCAGTATTGAATGGTGGTGCCTTTTTCACCCTTACGAACCTGAGCATCGATGCTTTGCGCCTGTTTGTAGGTCAGCCAGCGATTGTCATCGCTTTGATTGAGCATCAAATACAGAGCATTGATGCCGCGATACCGTTTGCCAGTGACTGGATTAAAGGGAATCTGTCCATTGCCAATCCCTGGCTCCCAAGGCTTTAGCCAGGGTGCCGTTCCGCATTTTAGACTTTCAATAATCTGGTTGGCAACAATTTCGTGGTAGGGCATTTTAGTCATAAGCTGCCTCCATAGCCTCATCTTCACTGAGTGCATCTTCAACAAATGCGCCCATGATGTCCGCCTCAATTGGACTGACTTCAACCAAAAATCCGGGAATGACCAAATCCTCGAATTTTTCTGAAATTACATCCATTAGTTCGTTTTTATTCGTCATGATTTTTCTCTTGGTTTTTGATGACCCATAGGGGCCTTAACATTCCCTTGATTTGCCCTGTTTGAACAAGGCCGTAGTAGCGACCATCAAAAGACCATTCGCTTTGACTGGTCATGGTCATCAGCTCGTCTTTGCCGAGTTGATAATTTGTGGCATGCCATTGTGGTAAGGGACGATTTAGCCCATCTTTTAATTTCGGCTTCGAGAAAGGGATGAGCACCTGATTCATAAAGATCCCGGCTTTTGTTACTGAGACGATATCACCAGGGATGGCCACCACCTTTTTCATCAAATAGCCATAACCTCCGCAGTTAAGACCATGGTCTATATAGCTTCTATCAAGGCCAAGCCTGAAAGCTGGCCTGTTATCAGGGCAAAAGATGACATAGGCATTCTTGAGCTCGCCCTCGTGGGTAATGCGATATAGGCCGACAGGGATTGAATCGGTGAGATTAATGCGAAATCCCATAGCGATTAAGAGATAGACCAAGCCAATCAGACTAATCAGGCAGACAGACAATACTTTCATAGTCTGATTTCCTCATCCTTGCTTAATCGCAGGCGTAAGATATCGGACAATTCCGGGGCTTCAATGGCTGCTCGGGCGATAAAAACCGGATCTTTAAAATACAGGGGTTGCTTGCCATAAATTGCCGGGAAGCCCGCCGCATAAACCACCATATCGCCAGCCTCAGTGATCAAGCCATTGGCATCCTTTTTGGGTCCTGGCATACGCAAACACTCATCGACTGTTAATAATGGTCTTGATACTTCTTGGATGGTTTTGGATATTTGCGAGAGAAATGTTGAAATGCGTTTGCCGCTGGTAGTGATGTGTTCTTTAACAATGGTGGTTTGCCCCGTCAGCTTGGATAAATGCTCGGCCGTTTCCACCCGGTTTGGCGGGTAGGCATTTTGGATGTGGCAGTTGGATGTAATAGTTTCATCCGAGCCATAACCGCGCTCACGGCTTTTTAGCTGATTGATGTCCTGACAGATTAAGTAAAACTTAAGACCGTATCCGGCAACAAAAGCTAAGGATTCCTGCAAAATATCGAGTTTACCCAAGCTTGGAAACTCATCAATCATGCAGAGCAGGCGATGTTTATAAGTTCTTTTCGCTCTCACATAAGAAAACCCTTTATCGTCAGGCACACGCTCAAACTCTATCCTGTCTGCCAGTAAGCGCACTATCATATTAATCATGACACGAACCAAAGGCTGTAATCTTGCCTTGTCATTGGGTTGAGTCACGATATAAAGACTTACCGGGCTTTCATGGTTCATCAAATCGCGGATACGAAAATCCGAATCAGAGACATTAAAAGCGACCACCGGATCACGGTATAAAGCCAGATAGGATTTCAAAGTCGATAAGACTGAACCTGCTTCTTCCTCAGGCCTGTCTATCATATCGCGGGCAGAGGCAGAGATAACCGGATGGGTCTTGCCTTCGATATGCGGGTATTGAGTCATTTCAATCAGTAAATCAGCAATATTGGTATTGGGATCAACCAGCATGTGGTCGATGTTGGGAAAGGTGGCGGGTTCTCCCTGATTTTTTAGCTTGTAAATCGCATGTAAAATAAAGCCGACCAGAAGGGCTTGTGAGGTTTTCTGCCAGTGGGTTTCCAGGCCTTTGCCGTCAGGGTCAACTACCAGTGTTGCGAGATTTTGCACATCACCTACCTCTGATTCCGTTCCTACCCGGATTTCATCTAACGGATTCCAGCGGGCTGAGCCTTTTAATGTCGCTGGTTCAAAACGGATGACTTTGTTGTTGGCATATTGTTGTCTCCACCCGGCAGTCATTGCCCACAGCTCGCCCTTTAAGTCGGTAATAACACAGGAATGCTTCCAGGATAACAGGGTGGGAATCACAAGCCCCACCCCTTTTCCAGAGCGGGTGGGAGCATAGGTTAAGATATGCTCTGGGCCATTGTGGCGCAGATAATGAATCTCGCCCTGTTCATCTTCAAATGCGCCAACATAGACCCCTTCGTCATGGCCAATAAGGCTGGCATTTTTTAAATCCTCCATACTGGCCCATCTCGCTGAACCATGCAGGTATTCGCTGATTTCACCTTTTTTAAGTTGTTGACTGACAAGAACCACCATCATCAAAAAAAGGCTTGTGCTCATCACCACGATGCCAAATGCGGCGTTAAAATAATCCGGGTAGTATTGGTGATATTTAAAATTCCATAAAAAAAGCTGCCAAGGAAGATAAACATGGGCAAGCGAAAAGCCTAAATTTTCGTGGTAATGAAATTTCCAGGCCAAATATTGGGTGCCTATTTGCAGGCTGACTATCACAGACAGCAAGGCCAAGCCAATCAGCGGCAGGTTAAACCGCTGATTAGGCTTTTGTCTCACTTGAGGGCCAATGGCTTTATTGGGTTTGTTCAGTGTCATTGACTGTCTCCGGCGACCTTGCGATTAACAAACTGACTGACTTCATCAGTGCCTGAGCTAAAACTTCCTTCTGGCGCACCCATTGATCTGACGTTTGGCGCGGGTGAGTCTGGCGGCGTTGGTGGGGATGAATCATTGTTGGCATCCATTCGTTGATGAATGGCATCGGCGATTTTACCCCCCGTGGTTTCTGCAACTTTCGCCGAAAAGGCTTCTCGGATAGAGGCTGTCTTTTCACGCGCGACTTCTGCGGCACCTGAGGCCAAATGAGATCCGAAGTGACCGGCAAATTGGGTCGCCCGCCCCATGGCCTCACTTAATCCGCCAGATTTAGGGCTAGAACCGCCATCTGAAACAGTGCCTGTGCTGCTTTGCGATGCAGCATTGAAGGCGGCCTTCAATGCTGATAAACCACCGGCACCTTCAGCGCTTGCTGTGCCAGCAGCGCTGGCCAGAGCGGCGCCAGCAATTCCTGCAGCACCCAAGGCACCACCCAAGCCCAGACCACCGCCACCACCTGAGCCACCTGTGACAATCCCGCTTAATACAGGCGGGATTTTATTCACGAGTACCAGCAAAAGAATGGCAACGACCAGCATGATAAACATTTCTTTCAGTAAAATGTCCTTTGCCATGGCAGCGTAATATTGATCAACAAAAGACTTGCCAATGCCAATAATCAAAATCATGGCAAAGGCCTGCAAGGCAATACCCAGCACGGTTTTGTAGTATTGAATGGCAATATCCTGCGTCCATCGACCACCACCAAAGCCTAAGAGAATGATGCCGCCATAGGTTAAAATCCAGGCGGTGATAAGGACAATCAGCATGTTAATACTGACCAGTGCCAAAACCACCAAAATCAGCCCGGCGACTATCAAGCCGACTGTGGTGGCGGCTGGTGACCAAATGGATGAGTTATCAATCGCCTTGGAGACGATATCAAAACCCACATCGACAATATCCGATGGCGATACATGGGCATCAATCCCCGAAGCATTAGCGGCGAGCTTGCGCATGGTATCCATGATGGCTGTTGCAATGGCCGGACCATTCTCCAGAAGCCAATAAAAAAAGCCGACAACCACAAAAAATCGCACCGTTTCAGCGAGAAACTCTTGAATATCTGCCCGACGCAAAGCCATAAGACCATAAGTCCAGACCATGCTGATTAAGGCCAAAGACCAAAAGAGGTAACGGGCATAGGCGAGCAAGGTTTGGCTCCACATGGACGCTGTGGTGGAAAACCGATACAGGATATTATCCAGCAAATCCCTGCTGTCTATACCGCCGCCTTGGGCATAACTGTTAATGGAAAACACCAGTATAAAGAGTGCAATTAAACAGGTGATTGTATTTTTTTTCATAGGATCACCATTTTTTTCCAGAACTTTTGGTATAGCTGCCTCGCTTGAAGCAGGCATCCCCAATAACTTGTAATTCCTCAGTGGTGCGACCTTCTCTGCTGCTTTCACAGGTCAGGGTGGCCAGATGCGCTGCTTTTTTGCTTGCCTTGGTTTCTGCACTGTCACAACCGGACAGTAAACAAGCCAGAACTGCTATTGTCAGACCTATTTTTTTCATTGTTTCTCCTTGTTGTTTGAATTGAACTACCATTTTTTCCCTGAGCTTTTGTGGTAGCTGCCTGCGCGAAAACGATCATCTCCTGCCGATTGAATGGCTTTCTTGTCGGCAGCCGCAGCATCTTTTACCGCTTGGGCATTTTGTTGCGCCATCATTAAACCCCTGATCTGCATGAGTTGGTGATTTTGTTGACTGGCTAATTGTGAAGCAGCTTGAAGTGCCTGCTTTTGACCTTCGGCACTTTGCGCCTGGGATTGCAGGGTGCGGAGTTTGGCGGAATCGGCTTTTAAGCTTTGCTGTTGTTTGTCGATGCCTTTGATCATGGCATCATTGGCGCGCTTTTCGGCAACGGAAGCCGCGAGCCTTGCTTGTTTGATTTTTCTTAAGTCTTCAGCTGAACATTGGCCACTGTCATTAAAACAGGAGGTCTTCTGGTAATATTCCTGGCTTTGAAAGCGATCAAGGTAACTTTGCAGACTACCGGCTTCTTGTTTGTAGTAATCAATCGTATTGGTAGATTCAAGCAAATTGTTGATCACCGAGTTGGCATTATCCCATTTGAATGAGCTCAATGACTTGGTGTTATCCAGCATATTTTGGTACTGGTTAATTTGATTTTTGTATTGATCGATTTGTGTTTTGTATTCACTGGCCTGATTCATGATCATTTGTCCGTTTTGAACCCAGTTGGCAATATCAAAAACAGGTGCACCCGTTGCAAAGGCATGTAGCGTCCAAAAATAAACAAGCATGATTTTTAATTTCATAACATTTCTCCTGCGTTAATAAGCAAATTGGCGATAAGGCCGGTTAAAGGTTAAGTCTTTCACCACGATAATATTGAAGCGGTAGCCAGGCCGAATATTGATAGTCGGAGAGACATTCAAATTCTTGGACACCAGCTGCGAGGTTACCTCACCCAATTGCTGGCCTAAGGCCTGACTTAAAACACTGCCCGCGGTTGGTTGGGCAAAGCCGTATTGGTTGGGTTGATTAATATTTTGACTGTAGGTAATGCCAGCGACAATGCCAGACATCAAAAGTGCAGAGCCATATATTCTTGCATAATGATGATCAACCTGATCGCGATAGCCTGCATATCCCGCACTATCTGAACCAGGCATAGAGCCGATATCCAGTGCTTTACCATCAGGGAAAACCAGTCTTTGCCAAGCAACCAGCACTGAGTTTTGACCAAAGCTCACATCGCTGGAATAAACCCCTCTCAGTTTTGTGCCTTGGGGAATCAAAAGATGTTTGCCTGTTGGCGTGTCATAAACATTCTGCGAGACTTGACCGATGATTTGCCCAGGTAATTCCTAGGTAATACCGCTTACCATCACTCCGGGGATAACAGAGACTGCCCGCAACTAAAATCGACTAGTGGGATTTTCAAGACTTGAGTTTAAATGCC
>CAZBNB010000030.1:0-27680 GCA_964493245.1 uncultured Legionellaceae bacterium | reverse complement strand
TTTTTGATGTGCTAATGAACTAAACTCACATGATTCAATTTGTGCATTAGACTCTTTAATTTTTGTAAAAGCATAAAATAAAAATTCATCTGCACTATTCAATTGATACTCCCCTCTGTCAAAACCTTCAATCCACTCACTCACAGTAGGCACTGATTCTATTGAGTAATCCATACTGAGTAACAAATCTGAATTTAATGCGTGCTCTAAAAAATGAAGCGCCAAATAACAGTAAGCAATTTGTCTCATACCATTTAATTTTGCAACTTCAAGCGCAGTCAACGCTCGATCAAAATATTGGCTAATG
Source organism: uncultured Legionellaceae bacterium (assembly GCA_964493245.1). Classification (GTDB taxonomy): domain Bacteria; phylum Pseudomonadota; class Gammaproteobacteria; order Legionellales; family Legionellaceae; genus CAZBNB01. The sequence goes on along the minus strand of CAZBNB010000030.1, from coordinate 27,373 downwards.
AAATATACTCTATCCTCATCATTAGAAATAAATTCATTACAAACCATTGCGAGATCAAAAAACGGATCTTCAAGGCCAGCGGCCTCCCAATCAATAAAATAAGTTTTCTCACCATTAAATAACAGATTTGAAAAATTTAAATCGTTATGACACGATGTCAATTCGAGATGTGGGGTCAACAACAGCTTAATTTTGTCAATTTTATCTAAATATTGATTCAAATAAAGAGATAATTTTGAGCCACGAAGTTTACTAGCTAATTCATCCATATATGGAAACAATGGCTGATGCGGTACAGGAAAAGTTTGATCCTGATGTAATATTTTTAAGGATTTTGCTATTTCAAAGAGCCACTCTTTTGTTTTAATAATTTTCTGTGAAGCAATAAACTCTGTAATCAATACACCATCTTCCGCATTTTCATATAAACAACATGGTGCAAGCCCCCATTCAGCCGCTTTTTTTAGACAAGTAATTTGGTTTTTTCGACTTGATAAATCATCGATAAAATCCATCACCCTCAGAATATAATGAACATTGTCGAATGTGACGGTTAGAATAATCGAATTTGAACCCGAAGAACAAACTGCCACTTTTTCTGGCATTCTATCAGGCCAAATAGATTGTATTGCATTCATTACACCACGCAATCTATCCGCCGGGATCATTTCAAACATAATTTACAACCACAAAATTATTATCAAGAGAAACATTATAACACTTAGTAGAACTGCTAGGATTACTCTAATCCTATATAAATTTCCACTCGATAGGGTTCGCTTTCTTTAATTTTGTAATACAATCTTATTAACGTATTTGAAATTTACCTCGATGTTTAACCTCGTTAATTAATTCCAATGTATTTGCTTGATGAAAAACCAATGCTCGCGCTTGTACTCTTTTATCTTTTTCACTCATTGGTGTAACTTGTGCTCGTTGGCTGGCTGCTTCTGCCATTTTTTCAAAGATACCATGCTGTTTAGCGATTTCTTTAGGAGAAACATATCCATCTGTAATATCACCTTTTAAAAGATATTCAGGATGAAATTGAATTCCCACAAAAAAAGAATCTCCATCACCCTCGATCGCTTCTGGCACGCCATCCGGCGAAATTGCCGAAACGCGCAACCCATCACCAAGTTTTCCAATAGATTGATCATGCCAGCTATTAACTTTAGCACGCTCAGATTTGAATAAATTAAACAGTCGGGTATCTGGTAATACTTTAATTTCATGAGCAATACGTCCGTCTCTCGGATCAAGATCATGCTTTTCTCCAGAATGGACAAAATGAGTAACATCTTGTTGTAACGTTCCACCACGTACTACATTTAAGTACCATGAACCCGCACAAATACCTAAAATAGGTATTCCTTTAACCTCCGCAACTTCTATCATTAATTTAACAAATTCAAAATTTTTTGGCTCCGGATCAACCCTTTCTGGATGTAATGGTGATTCTCCATAAATTCTTGGATCAATGCTGTATGGATTACCAGGAAAAATGATACCGTCTATCCAACTAACAATAGATTGAACTTTTTTCTTCAAGTGCTCTTGATCACCGAATCGACAATCAATCATAACAAGCTCTACTTGATGGCGAGCTAATATACAAGTCATGTTTTCAAATGCTTTTATGAAAGGCTGCTCAATGTTCTTCGAATTAAAAGGAACAGCAAAAAATAACATATTATATTCTCCGTTGTATCAAACTCTATCGGCACTTCAAACACCTACAGCTGTAAAATCAATGCCGTAGATAGATTACACCTGGAGATAGATAGTTAGGCAAAATTTTTAATATATCCTAATACAATTTACATTGCAGATTAATTTTAAACAAAAATAGAATCAAGCCTATATGAATCCTTAGCTTGCCAAACCATAAGTCCCCTCTATAACATTCATCGAGATGTGAATAGTGCAAATTTTAGCCAGTCTAAATGAGGTTCATCTTGTATTGGAAGAGACTAAATTTGTACTATAATTAACAATAGCAATCGAATAGGAGAACGTAATGAAATTTTCTAACGCAAAAGCATCTGATAGCGACAAAGACCGTAGAGGTTGGCTTTGTTATCGATGTGATCGATCTGATGTAATGAACAGGATCCTAGAAGAAAATAATCTGACAACTCAGCATAGCTGTCTTGCGAAATCCGAAAAAAAGATGTCCAATAAGACATAAGAGATTAATATGCTCAAACATTTAATTCCTCTTTTTGATAGCGAGGACATTATATTTGTTTCTGACAATCGTCGGTTGATACATTGGCTGCAAAATCTAAACATACGTTGTTCGCATATTGCTAATGTAAAAAAATTACCCAATAATGTCGTAAGTATTCAATCAAATACTTACCATTTCAACAAAGTAACAACCCTCTTGGAAGGGTCCGATGCCTCTGTATTAACCGTACCACAAGTTGCGTTTGATACATCTTTTGAAGTTCTACAATACAACTGCAAAAAATTGCTTGAAACCAATTTTAGCCGGGCATTTGAGAAAAAAAATAGTGTGCTGTCCTTTCTGGAAACAAGCGATCGGTCGATCTTTAATTTTTGCTCAGACAAAGCAAATATACAGTGTGAATTTATGGAGCACGCAGAGTTTCAATATCCAACCAGCATCCGATTAACTAAAAATGAGCCAACGAGTTTCGCCGAGTTCTTAGAGTTAACTTTCGAACATATACACCCCAGACAGCCTCGTCCATTTGTTCTATCCGGACATTTTGCGGTCAGTTCAATTTTATATGCATTCACGCCGGGAATAATAATGCATTCGCATCGAGAACTACGCGCAAAGGCTCAGAAATTATTTCGCCAAGTATCATCCAGCACGAAGAAAGAAATCGCTTTTAGAAATAATAAAATAAGCTCTTTTCAAATAGACGGGAAGGAGTTTTTAGCAAATCTTTGCGAACTTACAGGCCATTGCAGAAATAATGAAATCACAGAATTTGCTTTCGGCCTGAATCAAGACATCTTACATACCATAAACTGGTCTATGAATGCACAAATCAATGAAGGAGCGTCGGGTATACATATTGGTATCGGCGATGGAGTAACTGGCGCACATATCGACTTTATTTGCGTCGATGTGAATGTGTAAATTCTTTGTCAAATCTATTGATAATGCGTTATAGCAATCATTGACAGTGACGTGCTTTAATTATATTTCCATGTTTTATAATTGCTATCGCTTGCATTCCTATCTTAACCCCATGTATGGACCCAAATCAATTTGAACAGGCATGGGGAAAAATGAAAAAAGTGGCTTAACCAGGTGTGTGCCTTTGCTTGACTACGTCAGTTCTGCCGATGCAACAGCAATCCAGCTTTTCATCATGGTTTCCCAAGAGAAGCGACTCGTAATCGGTGACCATCTGGATCAAGGGCCACAAAAGTATAGCCAAAAGGCACTTGGCTTGGAGGAGAAATAATATTGATTCCTTTGGTTTGCCATTCTGAAAATAACGCATCCACCGCCTTATAATCATCGAGTGTAAAAGCTAACTCACCATTACCACTCTTCTCTTCAGTGGGCGGCATGACGGAATGACGCGCTTTTAAAGCTAAACTCATGCCATTTGATAATGTGAAGCTATGAAATGTCGGTGATGCTTCCTCTGGCCTTATGCCAAGCAAATCCTGATAAAACTGGCTAGTTATTACAAGATCATCAACATAAAGTACAACAACATTTGGTTCGAGTATCATATTTTCCCCTAAGATTAATTTGATATTAACGAACTTATTTTACTGGAATGTAGTGACAGTTTTTGTCAGCATTAAGTGATTATTTATTGATCAGGTATGTTGTGAACTTCACGCCATTTTTTAATGGGCGCAATCTAGCCCCAAGTGCAACAATCATTTTTATATTGCCTGGCTTATTTTTTACGCTAGCCGTTTATAATAATGACAACTGATGTATCGTGCAAAGTTGGCATTAACATTATCAAGCGCTCTTCAGATTAAAAATGAACTTTAAAGATTTACAAACCGGAGATATCATCCTTTTTAAACTTAATGGGAAGCTATTTCATGCTGCTATTTTTGCACCTTACGATAGATAGGACGAGCAATGTTATAGATGTTACCTCTACCAAAGGATGCGCGCAAGGAACTCTAGGAGGAGTGTGAGTGGGACACATCTGTAATAGATCAAAACGATTTATTACTGCAAAAAATTATTTTTGGCGATATTTTGGAGGCCAAATGGCAATGCTATCGATCGTCTGCTCAAACAAAACAGCAATTGGAGTCGGTTGGGTTTGAAGGTTTGAAGTTTATTTATGATCGAGCAAAATTGTTTCCCGCTGTAGTGGCGTACAAAGGTTCTATTTGATTTAATAAATGCGCGATTACTGCCACCATAAAGCCCATGTTGATTTACATTTAACCACAAATGATGTACAATCAACAAAAAAAGTGAGGCTCGAGAGTATGTATGCGTATTAAAAAACTCAAAACTCAGTGGCGTTATGTTTCTAATTGGGGTGGAAAGGATAATACCAACAGCCAGACATACTCGGTTGCAATATCCGATGTAGCAAATATTCAGAATAAAGCATTGGCTCTGATCCAAGATGGCAATACGGCACAATTTTCTGCATTACTTCAAGAAGAATTTGTTTATTCTCAAGTTATTTCTGCATATTCAGAGGTAGGATATTGTAATTTTAACAATGGGATGGGACAACGAGATGACTATTCTTATGAAGAACATCAAGTTGTTTCAATACTTGAAGCATTGCTCATTGATAATCCGGAACATTATTGGACACTTTATAGCGCAACCGAAACGAAACCTGAATTTCGAAAAATTTTATTAAATTTTACAGATCTTGATTTAAGAACAGCTGATTTAAGTTCTATTGATTTTTCTTTGGCAACGTTCATTAATACCAATTTGAGCCATGCTAAAGGCATTACTCAAGAGAAACTAGATCAATGTCTGAGTTTTGATTTTGCTCAACTGCCTGATAATCTGAACCAAGTTTGGAGTGCAGACAAGGGCAGAAAAGTCATTGATGATTTAGTAAATCTAAAGGCTTATGGACGGCGTTTAATGTGTGCATCCAATGTGATGGCAAAAGAAAAAGGTAAATTATTAGTTGCACATGCAGATATTTTAATTAATTTAGTTTTAACGGCACCAAAACATGATCAAGCATTTCAAAGTAATTTTTTGCTTGAATTGCGGAAACATGATAAGGAATTTGATAAAAATCGAGATTATGGCATCAAAAAAATCATCTTAAATCTCGCTCTGTTTATTCTCGGAGCTGGTGTGTTCTATGTTGCAGCCGCTGGGGTCAATTATGCCAAAAACGACCGAGTGTTATTCTTTAGTAGCACTACCTCAAAAGAAAAACTGGATAAAGTAGCAGAAGATATGCTCAGCAACACTCTCGGTATTGAATAATAAACATATCTCGACGCATACAGAAGTATTAGGGTCTGTTGCATCTTAGGACGAGACTGAATGGATATTAAGCCCAGCATTAACGTCATATAAAAACTTTATTAAACCATCAAAATAACATTTTTGATCATCATACATAGCTAAATGGCTACCATTGGGGCAGTAAAGATAGCGCCCATGTTTCAATTGTGCTGCCATCCATTTCAGGTGTTTAGGATCCATTGTATCGTAGCGTGCTGCAATAATGAGTGTTGGCACCGTAATTTTGACTAAATCTTTCGATCGATCCCAGTTTGATAAAGCGCCGCTCGCGCCAAGTTCACTAGGTCCTTGCATGGGAATATAAATTTTAGAATTAAGGTGTTTAAATGAACGTTCAACTGGTTCAGGCCATTCGTTAGCTGGTATGCGTAGCACATGTTGGACATAGTAATATTTTTTTAACAGTTCCGCGTATTTAGGATCCTCATATTTACCCGCTGCCTCGAGCTTTTTTATTTCAGCAAGCGCATGTTGATCCATCATTGGCATTAACACTTTTTCAGCATATTTATTATAAGCCGGGACACTCGACATCATATTTGAAATAATTAATCCTTTGAGATTACGTTGATATTTTAATGCATACTCCATTGCTAACAATCCACCCCAAGATTGCCCATATAAATAAAAATTACTGTGATCTAATCCAAGCTCTTTTCTTACTTGTTCTACCTCTTCAACATAGTGAGAGATATTAACAAGCTCAGGCTCATCGGGTTGATCACTATAAGCGGAACCTAGTTGATCATAATAATAGTATTCAATTTTCGCTGCAGGAAAATAACTGTCAAAAACTTCAAGATATTCATGAGTAATACCGGGACCGCCATGTAAAAGCAACACTTTAATCGTTGCATTATTGCCGGTGCGTTTTGTCCATACTTTGAAAGTACCTTTCGATGTTTTAATAGGAATCATACGTACACCACCAGACAGTACGTCTGTTCGGCCATGGTTATCAAGATATGATGTTTGTGATGCAGCTAAATTAGACTGAATGGCAGATAACAATAATAAACATGCTGATATGGAAAAAATAGATTTCATAATAGCTAAATTTGAGTGATTACTGAAGACATCATAGCCGATAACACGACTATTTGTATACATTTAGGAATCGACGAGTTGCCTAATAATAAATGTTAATGTTAGCGAAAAACGCCTCATTCATTATTAGGCATTTATAACCACAAAATTGTTATCAAGAGTCGTATTATAACACTGAGTAAAACTGGAAATCAGGTCCACTATAAGCCTCAAAATAAATGATCAAATAGCACCGATGCGCTATATTTTTTTCAAAAAATGCCGCAGCGTAAGGTGAGTAATAAAGTGATCGCTGACATATGCAATGTGCCAGTCTGGCCGAATCAACACATAAGAAAAAGGGTAAGTCTCTTTTGGTAGCGTTAAAATTTCTAAGTTAAAATCAGACAAACACTTTAATTCATCTTTCGGCACTTGCCCTGAGACAATGAGCGTCCAATAAACTGCCGAAAGCTTATCATAAATTGATACATTTCCACCAAGCCACCGATGAGCAAGAAAATAACCCTCAGCAACAATTGAATGATATGGCTTTTGCTGTGTACGCTCGATTTGTTGGCAGGTGCCATATCGATAACCCAAGGTCGCATCTAAGGCATTGACATATTGATTTGCCAATTTTGCATTTGCCTTGGCAAAGGATTCAGGATTTTCTTTGGGATTATATTTCTTTCGTAAAGACATCAAATCATCTGCATTTTTCTGGGCCAATGTTAAATTGTTCAAACAAACTTGGCGTCGCTCTTCTTCGTAGCTATTCAACAACGTATTGCTTGCGTACCCCTTGATAACCTGCGCAAGCTTCCATCCTAAATTCGTCGCATCACCAAGCCCTGTATTTAAACCGAAACCACCTGTTGGCACAAAAGCATGTGCGCTATCACCAACTAAAAAAACGCGATTGTCTTTTGATGAAAACCCTTGTGCCATCTGAATATGCATTTGCCAAAAATGAGCTTGAATGATGTGTTTTTTGAATGCAAACCCTGCCATATTGTCTAGCAATGTTGAAAGATCAAGATCATCGATTTTATCAATCTGGCTATTATCTCTGATTTGTGCATACCATATGCCTTGCTTTAAATCGACAGGACCAATAGCACCGGGTGTATCACTTTCTAGCAAGTAATATAAAAATCCTTGTTCAATGGTGATCAGACGCTCCAAGTCCTTTGCTTCAAAGACGATATTAATCACACGACTCGGTGGTGCCAAAGCTTTAAATGAAATGCCCGCTTTGAGACGTGTGATGCTATTAGCTCCATCACACCCTACCACAAAAGGTGCCGTGAAGGTCGTTTCTTTTCCATGTTTGGCGACAACGTTTATCTTATGTGCGTCAAATGTTAAATCAGTGGCTGTATATTCTTTCAAAAGCTTAACTGATGGAAAATCTTCAAGGCGGTTACGCAGCACCTTCTCCGTTAACCATAAAGGAATTCGTATCCCCCGCTCTGGTGAAATATCATCTGTAATCAAATCATTCGAGCTGGCGGTTGCATACGTTTGACCGTTCAATTTAGAGCACCAAACCCCTCGAATAGGATAATCAGGCGGCAACAAAATTTCTTGCTTTAATTGTTCGGAAATTTTCCATCGCCTAAAAAACTCCATTGAGCGTGTATTTAAAGACATCGCTCGTGGAGATAATAAAGGAGTCTTGTGCTTTTCCAGAATCAAAGTGCGAACATCATTTAGTCCAAGCTCAATACCCAGAGCCACACCTGTGGGGCCACCCCCAACAATAATGACATCATAATCTGTAATCATTTGTCACCTCGAATTGAACGGCATGATGGTTTCATCAATGCAGTGAGATGTTTTTTAAATAATCAATTTTCAGTAGTACTTCTTTCTTCATCCATTGTACATTTTTGTATTTATCCAGTACTCAATATAAAACAATAACGTGCTGTAATGCAAAAACATCATTTTGCGATAAAGACGCCGAGCTCATTTTATACACAAATCAATAGGCCAGAAGCACCTTTCCATTTTCTACGGATATGCCAGCTGGCCTTGTTATCATAGGAATTATTCTAACCCAATATAAATCGCCACTTGATCTGGGCCGTTATAAGCCTCAAAGTCACTGATAAAATTACGTCGATACGCTGTATTTTTTTCAAAAAACGCCCATACCTGCTTCCATGCTTCAATCACTGTAGCAGGCATTGGGCCTGTACCTTTAAAAACAAGATAATTGCCGGCTTGGATGGTAACAGGACTCAATTGAGTCTGTTCACAGTGAGATTTAACACCCACAGTCACTGTATAATGACCATTAGCATCTGTATCATAGTTTGAATACACACCAAAGATATTGGCATTGGCAGCTAACTCACTGGTATAAAATTGTTGCCAAAGACCGGGTAATTTTGCCATTTTTTCATTAAACTCATCGCTATTTTGAGTCCTGACGCTCAATCCAGTCACGGTAAAACTTTCTACTTGTTTCATCATTGGTTGTATAGACATTTGGTCTCTCCTTCATATTATCAATAGGCATTTTGTTGCGGATCACGCCCGCTGATTTCTAACAATCCAAAACAAAACTATTTTAATGTCATGTCGTGACAGTTTTTGTCAGCATCAATTAAACTAATCAAATATTTCTCAAAAAAAAATCTAATACCGGAATTTTAGGTAATAATTGTGCATTTTTGTATTTATTCAATACTATATATAAAATAGTTAAAAAATAATCCATTATATTAAGCAAAACCATACCAAACAATTTGCCATACGCATTGAGCTAATCACGGATGGCCATTTTGATGTTCAATCGAGTCTGCTCCTGAGAGATGGGCCCTATTATTGATAAGGATAAATCATGAAAAAAATATTGTTTTTCATACTTCTGAGCCAGCTTTCTGCGTGCGCTAAAATAGCGACTTTAAGTACGCCATCAAAACACCCCCAATTTTCTTTATCCACTTTAGCTCAAAAAGCCAAACATAAATTTTGGCAGGCCTTACATCACGGAGAGTATGACGAGATAAAAGCAGTGGATACGGCATTGATGGCTGCGTATTTACAAAATCCCAATGACCCTCAATTAGCCGCTTACTTGGGCTTTACACACATCTGGAAAATCACCGAGCGTAACCGATATAAGGACGTACAGCCGACCATACCGCATCATATTGTGCTTGCGAGAAAATACTTTTCTGATGCAGTCAATTTGACGCCGAAAAACCCTATCTATCAAGGTTTTTTAGGAGATAGCCTCCTGGTCGAGGGTAAAATTTTTCATGATAAAAGAGAAGAAGTGAAAAGCTATTTTCTCTTACAAGATGCTATTAGTTTATGGCCTGAATTTAATTATTTTACTGCTGGCTACCCGATGAGTTCACTTGCCGCAAATTCAAAAGAGTTCAAAGAAGCTTTAGATTGGCAATGGAAAACGTTAGATTTGTGTGCTGAAACAAACATTTCTAGACAAAATCCAAATTTTTCACCTTATATGGTGTTGGAAACCACAACAGGATATAAAAGAGCCTGTTGGAATTCGACCGCAGCACCACATAATTTTGAGGGCTTCTTTATGAATATGGGAGACATGTTAATAAAAGCAGGCGAGTGGAAAACGGCCATTATCATTTATAAAAATGCGCGTTTAAGCAAAACTTATCAACAATGGCCATATCGCGCGATGCTGGAAAAAAGAATTCACAATGCGCAACAAAATGTACGTTACTTTAATATGGAAAATACATCTCGTGATAAAACCATCATGTTTAATTCAGGCTATGGCTGTGTAGCATGTCACCAACGTCGTTAGGGTAAAGGCTCACGCCTGCTCATCAAAATTCAAGTCTTCCCCCTGAACAGATTACTCGTTAGGTGGTCGGACCTACCTATGTGCCGGTCACACAGGTAATACGCTATAAATCATCGCAAGCATACCAACCCCCTCTAGAAAACTAATTCATATAATGACAAAATATGTCAGCATTCATCAAAAGAGCCCTTTTTGTCAAAAACACAACGATTATTCGACCTTATTCAACTACTCCGCAGCCACCGATACCCGGTATCCGGTCAAAAATTAGCATCCGAACTGGGGGTCTGTTTACGCACAATTTATCGTGACATTGCCGCGCTTCAAGCACAAGGTGCGACGATAGAAGGTGAGCCGGGTCTTGGATTTGTATTGCGCCCCGGTTTTATGCTACCTCCGCTCATGTTTTCTGAGGAAGAAATTGAGGCTTTGGTGCTTGGATCACGGTGGGTTGCACGACGCACCGACAAAACATTAAGACTCGCTGCAACCAATCTTTTAGCAAAAATAGCGGCTGTTCTTCCTGAGGACTTGAAGCATCAACTTGAATACTCTGGCTTGTTGATCGGACCTGCCACAACAACCATAGAAAAAGATGATGAAAAAGAAGCGTTGATTCGCCATGCTATTCGTCGAGAATACAAACTTCAGATGACTTATGTTGATGCCAAAGATGAAAAATCACAACGTATCATCTGGCCACTTGCAATGGGCTTTTTTGAAGAAACCCATGTGATTGTTGCTTGGTGTGAATCTCGCTCTGATTATCGTCACTTCCGCACGGATAGAATGGTTGAACTAACTCCGTTGGACGTGCATTATCCGAAACGTCGTCAAACGCTCCTTAAAAAATGGCGTGACATTCATAATATCCCAGAGCAATAAACAAACAATAGTAGCCATTTTGATCAGGATTTAGGAATTAAACCTGAGGAGTCTTCACCAACTTTTCATTCAGTTCCTATCTCATTGGCAATACATTTGATAATATCGCTATTCAGAATATTTTTTCCTGATTTAAGCGGGCCTCATTAGGGATTGCACTCATTGCAAAATGTAGGGTCTGCTTTTAACAAACCATCTTTTCTCATTTTATATTCTTGATGATCACACGTAATACAGCCCCATACTTCCTGTTCATAAAAGGAGGTAGAAGAGCCACAATCAGCACAAGGCAGCGTACCTCGCGTTGCTTTGAATCCAAAGCCTGGAGAGGTACACTGAGCACAAAGGGAGTTAATCCTTAGTGCTAATTTATCAGCCAATTCACCGATTACTTCCATGCGAGTTGGATTCATCATCGCCCGCATGTCTGTTACCAAAAGAAGCTCTTTTTCAGTTTTAAAACCAAGCGCCAAATAATGCATCAAAGCATCTAAATCTTTAATCCCTTTAGCAACAACACGGTTATTAGAACTGACTTGTATAATCAGCGCATGTGATGGAAATTGAACTTGTTTTAGGAAAGCACTAATCTCTGAATTCTGATTCATCGTTAGCATGGCATAGTTTGTTTTTTGACTCACCAATTGCTCTGCAATAATCCAATCATGCTCTCTATCAATAAACACCATCAGTTCATGCGCGCTTGGCACAAAAGGCAATGATGGATGGAGTCCAAAACTTCCTTCAGAGGCCATAGAAAAGGCATAATTAAAATGCTGAGCAGCCACTTTCGCTTTTAACAGGCAAGTTTCGTAGGGACTTTGAGTCCGGGCAATTTCCCCTGTAAACGTACCAAATTGATCAGTGTCAAAATCGTGCACCCTTAAGGTACACGATAGCCTAGCCATAAAGGGTGCTGCAATTGCTTTTTCCTTCTCATGTTTTGAAGCAAGCAAAATAGACCGATTTTGATAGTGCATAATTAGCCTCCAGTAACAGCATGAAAATGAACGCTTTCACACCACATCGACATCAGAGAGAAATATTACACCATAATATTTCTCTTTTACGAAATCCACTCACCAGATTGACTTAACTGATAACACACTTGGTTCTTCGGATCGATTACCATCAAGTGCACCCATTGATTAAAGAATAAAGTTTGTAAGATGGCGTGCTTTTCAATCACATCAGAAACCATCTCTTTAGGAGCATAAACAATCGTCAATAAACGCTGCGGCTCATGATAAGCTTCATCATCAGCGCTCATGACCGATTGCAACGGCAAACCATGCATCAGATCGCTTCCATTTCCTTGCATCACCCCAATCGTTCCGACAACATTGTGGGTAATCTTACTTCCGCTGCCAAAAACAATGTTATCCAACGTAGAAAACAAGTATTGCGTATTTATCCATTCCGCAACCACCATAGGCGCGGTCAAAATCGTCTCAAGCAGCTTCCCATCACTGTCTTGTTCATAACGATAAGAATGTAAAAAGCAACGGCCATCAAGAGAAATATTTTTAGTCAAATCACGAGGCCCAACAATAAAAGCAGCATTCCGAGCCAGCCCCCATTCAGGTCGGGTTTCAGACCAATCTAAACTTCTTCTTGTAATGTCTTTATGAGGATTATGACTTGTCAGTTTCACTCCTCGCTCTTGATTAGCAAGCCGTTTTGCTTCTTTTAAATCCACTTGAAGTTTGTCCAAGAGTTCAGGATAAATCAATTTTTCTGCGTCTTCTGTAGAAAGATCGACTGAATCCGTTGTTGTATTATGCAATCCCCCGTAAAATACCGTATCCAAAGGAATGTGAATACCCCGGTCTTCCAAGCATTGCCGCACTTCCGATTTATTAAGAATCGAGGCTAATAATCTGGCATTTATACCACCATGATTACCACCGCAAGCACCGCAATCTAAAGCAGAAGCATAAGGATTATTTTCTGTAGTGCTTCCATGACCACAAAGAACGATCAGTTTCGCAAAACCAGAAATCAGCCCCATTAGGCGCAATATTGTTTCAGCGTAACTCACTTGTTCTTGTAATGACAAACCCTGCTCAGGATCTGTTTCGCTTAAGTCATAAACCACTTTGGTCGGAATATCAGGCTTCAACCAACGTTTGATGGTTGATGCTGAATGATTACTTAATTCTGGCGATAAAGACTTTAAAATCATGTTCAGACCACACCACAACCCTAAAGATTCCACCAATGCAAAAGGCGTAGACATATTATATTTAAGCTGTGCATAAAGGTTTTTAAAACGGTCGATGAATGCTTTGCCACGCTGATAACGCTCATAGTGTTCCTTATTTGCAGCGGGCATTTCTTTAATCGCATACTTAGGCTTTAATAAAACGGGACAACATGCCTTGTTTTTATTCGTTTCAAACTCATCAATACGCACGGGAATACCAAAAAAACCTGCAAAACCAAACGTTTCATAGGCTCCTAAAGACTCGATAACACGACGAAATGGTTCAGAGCGAACATCAATGCAAAAGACCAACTGTGCATGTCTTCTAGAAACAACGCTATCTGGTTTTTTTACTTCCGGTAATAGTAAACTTAATAGTTTTTGCCGATACGAATCCTCATTACGTGTTAATTGCGCCATAAATTTTTTAACCAAAGGAGCATCGTCAATACGTATTTTTTCTTTCGCAGCATCTGGCCAGAGTAAACAAGTCAGAACCAAACGCACGGCAAGAAAATCAGATAGAGTAACCGATGCTTCAGCTGGGTTATTTGAATTTTTCCAATCTGCTTTCCATTTTACAAGTCCTGCCCAACCAGGTAGATAAGCAAGTGTTTGTGAAATAAAAATGCCTTCTTGCCCCTCCGAAACATGAAGTCTTAGCAAGCATATTTTAATTGCTTCCTCAGCAGAATCAGGTAAATGCTGCAAAAATTCTTTTGCTTCTTTTTTGTTTTGGTGTAGTTGCTTATCAAAATAAGCTAATTTCAAGAACCCATAATAAAAACCATTATCGCGATGAGGCATATTGATACTACCCTGCCCTGCATCAAAAAATCCTCCGCACCATTTAATCATTTGCAAATTAACCGCTTCAAGTTGCAGATTGCGTGCTGCTCTTTGGCTCCCTAAACCACCTTGGAGAAGTGCATCTTCGAAATTTTTCGCCTCCAAGCCTTGCAAAGGATTGCAAGCGATAAAAGTTTCAAGAGGCCAAACAGGTGCGATGGATTTAGCCGCATTGTCTACTAAGGCTTTTATTTCGAGACCCTTTCTTTTTTCAGGGTGATAGGTAACGCCTGATTTTTTAACGATCCTCTCTACACTATCTTGTTTCATTAACATTTTTGCACTGGTCATAAACACTCCTTAATACCTTTAATATTTGTAATCGTTTCGTAAAGAAGTCATGGTTTTTCTTGAGGGCTGACTTGAGTTAAATAAGTTCATATACAGCCAACAACCAAACCTTGATTGACTTAGTGCTTTAGGCACCCCAAGATTAAAGGCAACCCACAAGGCTCCAAATAAAACCATGATGGCCCAATGAATGATCGATAATTGAGAGACCTGTATTGTCGATATACTTGGAATTAAACACTGAATCAGTTGAATACTTGCACCATAAATAAGACCTGAAAACACGGTGAGTACGATCCCCGATAATACACTTAACGTCGATTGATGACTGCGAACCCAGGTAAGCATCAGTTGAGCGCCAGCAATGAAAGCAAAAAACAAAACAAACGCACTACTCTCATATAATGAGAGCGATTTATTAGCCACAAAGGCAAAGGAAATCATCGAGACTACACCACCAAGCAGAGCAGTAATAAGCATCATGGGAGTCGTATGCAAAATAGAAGTACCTGATTTTTTTTGCTTTACAGCTGAGCCTGAACTTAAAAACAAATACGCTTTGAATAACCCATGCCAACACAGATGAGCGATGGCTGCAGCAAATAAACCGACACCACACTGCATCATCATAAAACCCATTTGCGCCATAGTAGAGCAAGCCAACATTTTTTTAACATCATGTTGCATCAACTTCCAAACAGTTCCTAACAGAGCGGACACAGCGCCCAGAATAAACAGTACTGTTAAGAGTTGCGGATAAAATATCATCAACGATGCAAATTTAACGATGAGAATACCGCCACCATTCACAAGACCAGCATGCATAAATGCAGAAACTGGTGTTGGTGAATTTAACGAGCTGATAAGCCATCGATGAAAAGGAAACAATCCAGACTGGATCAATGCGGCAACCACGATAAGCCCGATGGCAAAAGAAAGTGCCGAAAAGCTGGTTGGGCTAGGCAAGTGAATCAACGTCGAAATAGAGCTTGTTGAATAGGTGATACTTAGAATAATAAAAGCGAGTAACAAACATAAACTTCCCGATGCCAGCGTATAAAATGCCAAAAGCCCGGCGTTTCTTGAGGCAGCCCATTCTTTCTTATGCACCATCAGCAACACTAAAAATACATTAGAAACGGACCAAGAGCCCCAGAATAAAAATAAATTATCCGCAAGAACCATGAGTAGTACAGAGAAGGTCAGTGCCGATAAAAGAAGAAAAAATCGCTTGAATAGTCTATCTCCATCCATGTATCTTAATGAAAAGCGATGCACAATAAAACTGACTAATAGCGCTAAACTACATAACAACAAGCTGAGTGCGTTAAGGCTAAGTAGCGCGTATACTTCGGTATTTTTTGATAAGGATAAATAAGCAAGCAATCCTAGTCCCATCAAAAATCCTATCCCGATAAAATAACCAGCCCAACGCGCCGCAGCGATTGGTCGTGAAACTAAAAGCCTGTTAAAAGCGATTGCGATAACCGGGCAAGCCAACATTAAGCATAAAAAAATGAGCATTGTCATATTCACATCATTCCCCATTAGAAATTGTTTTGATACAATCAAAATATATTAGATAAACTTATATAAGTGAAATTAATAATTTTTATTATTGTTATTAGGAATTCTAATGTCACTAGATACCATAACGTTACAATGCTTTTTAGCTGTAGCTGAAACTCAAAGCTTTACTAAAGCCGCATCTCGTGTTGGCAGAACGCAATCAGCCATCAGTCAGCAGATCGCCAAACTTGAAAATTTAATTGAAAAACAATTAATAAATCGTGGCAAAGAGCTTTCCTTAACGCCAGATGGAGAGCTTTTCTTAAGTTACGCCAAACGAATCTATGAGCTACATCGTGAATCACTTGACCGATTTAAAACACCAGAACTCCAGGGCGAATTACGTTTTGGTTTGCCAGAAGATTTTGCCTCGATAATGCTTTCCGATATTTTGGTCGAGTTTTCAAGACTTCATCCAAGAGTGATGCTTAATGTCGAGTGCGATTTAACGTTGAACTTAATTGAGCGATTTCATCAAAATGAATTTGATTTAATTTTGATAAAAACAAATGAAAAAAATCAAATTTCTGAGGGTGTCAATGTATGGAGTGAACCTGTCGAATGGGTGGGGAAGAAAGAACTACTACCTATTCTGAATGAAAAAATGATCATTCCATTAATCCTATCTCCGAGTCCTTGTGTCTATCGAGGCAACGTTATTGAGTCACTTAATCAACATCATTTAAAATGGCGTTTAGCTTTTAGTAGCCCTAGTTACGCAGGGAAAATGGCAGCAGTTCGCGCCGGCCTTGGGATCACAGCCATACAACGCAGCATGATTCCCAATTATTTGGATAGACTAGATGATTATTTTTTACCGTCATTAAAGAACATCCACGTATCTTTAATAAAAAAAGACACCACAAACAAAGCCATTGACTCGTTAGAGTTTTTTATAATGGATAAATTAAAGCCTTAGCACATCTCCTGTGAGCTTTATGTTAATGATAGTGCCCTAAGGATTTCCCTCGAAATAGATGATACGCATAAAGGGTGTAAGCAAGGAGTATAGGCAACATAATAACGACACCAACCAGAATAAATTTCAACGTTGAATCAGGGGCGGCAGCGTCCCACAGCGTCACCTGATGCGGAATTAAATAGGGATAAACGCTCACCCCAATACCGATATAAGCACATAAGAATACAAGAATACTGTAAATAAATGGCTTGTATTGGTTTATTGTCGTTAAGTTTCGCCAAACTTGATAAATAGCAACGGCAGCAAGCAAAGGTAGTGGGCTCAATAAAAAAACATTAGGGAAGCTGTACCAACGATGAAAAATTTCATCACTGTGTAGAGGAGTCCAGATACTCACAAAAATCAAAAATAAACTAACCAATACTAACAACCCTCTTGCGTAATGAACCATTTTACGTTGCAGCCTTCCCGTGCTTTTGATAATCGTCCAAGTGGCGCCCAATAAAGCGTAACCACAAATCAAAGCAATCCCGGTACACAAACTAAAAGGCGTTAACCAATTGGAGTTATTGATAGTCATTAAAGAGGTATTGATAGAAAACCCCTCCACAAAAGTTCCTAAAATCACGCCTTGAAAAAATGTTGCGGCAACCGAGCTGATTGAAAAAGTCCAATTCCAAATGGCTTTTGATTTCTTTGCTTTAAAACGAAATTCAAAACTCACCCCACGAAATATTAAAGCAATCAACATCAGCATGATGGGCATGTAAAGAATAGGTAATAGCAAACCATATACCTTTGGGAATGCACCATAAAGCATCGCTCCGCCAAAAACGAGCCACGTTTCATTACCATCCCAAACGGGCGCAACGGAATTCATCATGGTATCACGATCTTTTTCATTAGACGTAAAAGGAAAGAGAATACCAATACCCAAGTCAAAACCATCGAGAATCACATACATGAGAATAATAAACCCAAGAAGTACCGAAAAAATGAGAGGCAACATTATTTTTTCTCCCCAAGAATATCGGTCATATATTGAAATGTATGGTGCTCTTTGTCTTCTGTTAATGCCTCTGGGCCATGAGCGATTAGCTTGAATAGATAATAGAGATAAAACCCAAAAACAATCCCGTAAGCGAGAATCAGTAAAGTAAAAGAAATCAACACCTCTTCATAACCGATTGCAGAGACCGCATTCGTTGTCTTCAATAGATTGTAGACCACCCAAGGTTGGCGACCAATTTCAGCAGTTAACCATCCTGCAATGCTCGCAATAAACCCGAGTGGCGCCATTGCAAGACACCACCGATGAAACCAGCGGCGCTGAAAAAGCGTGTTTTTTAAATAAAAAATCACACCGACTGTGGCAGTCAATAACATCAAAATGCCAATACCAACCATAATACGAAAGGAAAAAAATACTGGCAGCATGCGAGGTTGATCTGCTACGGCAACAGAACTTAAACCGATAAGCTCACCATCCCACTCATGAGTATTGATTAAACTTGCCAGCTTTGGCACCGCAATTTCGTAAAAGTTTTTTTGTTGTGTTTGTGACGGGATAGCAAATAACACCAAGGGCGCTCCTTTTTGTGTCTGCCAAGCACCTTCCATTGCCGCTGTTTTTAAAGGTTGGTAGTGATGCACATTAATACCAACGATATCTCCCACACCTATTTGTAATGACACTAAAACCAGCGCGGCCCATAAACTGAATGATAAACCACGTTTAGCAATCGCATCGCACTTTTGTCTTAACAAATAATATCCAGAAACAGCCATGATGACAAAGCAAGTGGTGACATAAGAGGCTAATAACATATGAATAAAGCGAGGAATAAAACTAGGATTAAATACCACTGCCGACCAGCTATCGACGATGTATTTGCCATCAATCAATTGATAGCCACTCGGCGTTTGCATCCACGAATTCGCTGACATAATCCAAAATGCGGATATTGTTGTGCCGATGGTTACCAAAAAAGTCGCGATGAAATGAAGGGGGGGCGGCACTCTTTTCCAACCAAAGAGCATCACACCTAAAAATCCGGCTTCGAGAAAAAAAGCAGTCAAGGTTTCATAAGCAAATAAAGCACCTAAAATGTTACCAAACTGTGTGATGAAAGGCCCAAAGTTGGTACCAATTTGATAGGCCAGCACAATTCCAGACACAACCCCCATTCCAAAAGTCAAAGCGAAAATTTTGGTCCAAAATTTGCAAATCTCGAGATAGATTGGATTTTTTGTTTTTAACCAAGTCGCTTCCATTATAACTAAGAAAACGGCAAGACCTAGATTTAATGTGGGAAACAAAATATGAAAACCAATACTAAAACCGAATTGAATACGAGACAGAATTTCTACAAGCATAACAAGCCTCAATCATCTGAGTGAATCTATATAATAGTAACATATTAGCGCAGACAGACTCTTTAAGCCACGTTGTCTTTAGTTGATTTATTGTTACAGGACTTACGCAAAACAACGATTTCTTCGTTGGATTTTATTTTTAATTCAGTCATTTAGTCATCTAAACGCCCTCATTAAACATAAAACCCGCCGCGACCTCGTTGTTTTTCGTAAGTCCTGTGTTATTTATTTTCTCGAGTTAAACGATTAATCAGCTCAGCATGATTTGGATATTGACTCACAAGCATCTGTCTATTGGCTAATTCAAAATCATGATAATCGAAACCAGGCGCAACAAAACAGCTCATTAAAGTAAAAGCGGATTTATCACTCACTTCCACCGCAAACCATTGATTAGCCGCGATCGTTACTTGAAAAATGGGGTTTTCTGGATTACCTAAAGTAATTTGCTTCAGTGCGCCATTCTTTTCAATAACAAATATCGTCACAGGGCTGCCGTAATTATAGGTCCAAATTTCATCCGATTTTAATCGATGAAAAGCGGAGAAATCATGTCCTTCGAGGAGAAAATAAATAGCGCTGGCGATGTGTCGCTCACCCACCGGATGGATTTGTGCTTTATATTGGGACTCATAAACCCGTTTGAAGCATCCGCCTTCGATATGCCTTTCTAATTTAAGTTGATTAATTAAATCACTCGCTGTCAAAGTTGTATTTTTTTTCATTCCCTTCTGCTGCCTCTTGATCATCTCCGTGCTCATCTACTAAATCACGTCATAGAATAATGTCAACAGCCTGTAGCAATTAAGCTTTTACAAATTCCATGAGTGTATTATCCGATGGATCATTTTTTTGTAAACGTTTCTCACCAGAATAAGTAAATCCTCGCGCTTGAAGATAAGAAATCAGGGTTTCTATGGAGGTAAAATATCTTAATTCATTTATGTTATCATCCCATGAAACACCAAGACCTGCATTAAAAACAGTATGGATGAGGCTTACAAAAATACGCATTTGTTCAGATGATACATCATGGTCACGAACAACCAATCTGCCCCCCTGTCTTAATATGCGTTTAATAGATTGAACAAAATTGTTTAACTTATCTAATGGCGCATGATGAAGCCCAATATAGCAAGTTACTAAATCAATACTGTTGTCAGGAATTATGGATGCGTCAATGGGAGCATAGTCATTTAATGGGACATATTGTCCAAGCTTTTTTAATTGGCCACGTTCCATTACGTCAGCGGGTGAGTAAGTAGGTGGCAAGTCATTTATTAGATAAATGGGAGACTTAATTTGTAAATGCTTATGAAGCTCACTGATATATCTGCCAGTTGAGCCAATTTCAACATAACCATTCATTTTCTTATGATCGCCGAGAAGCTCAAGTGTTTGTTTCGTCATTTCCTTTTTCTGTTTGATTAGCGCAGGTAAGGCAAAACGTAGTTCGGCTAAAAAGGGTTTAATTTTGGTAAGTTTTTGTTGAATATCCGCATAAATTTCAGCGTCCGTGTTATTCACTTTAACGGCCTGCTGTATCAGCATGTGGAATTCATTTTCAGGGTAAATGTTATAAACATTTTGTAGAAATAAGAAAAACTTATCACACCACTCTGTTTCTGAAAAAATAGATTTGAATTCAGAATTTGTATCTGTCATTTGTTTTTCCTGCGAGTTTGTTTCGTAATATTTATCCCAAAGTTTATTCCTAAATTTATTATTAGGATCTAGGCGTTTCTTGAGTGAAAAAAATTCACATGCGCGTGGGTATGCTTTATGAAATTGCTCCTGTGTTGCATGTAGTTGATAAGGTAAATAGTAGCTTCCACCAACTGAAATAACTGCGTTTATTAACTCTCTTGTCCACAAAGCGACTGTATTTTTGGCAAGCTCAGATGTCCCTTGTTTGTAGTAAAGAACAAAAGCAAATACCTCCTCTTTTGCCCATGCTAATAAAGAGCCCGGATCTTTTTTCGAGTGACGAATAGAAATATTCAACAAATTAACCTGATAGCGTTGAAGTATTTCTCTCATTAACGGCATGAATGTATCAAATTCGTCAACTGGGACAAAGTATTCTTGTAAAACATAAGTCTTTTTAGCACGCGACCTTGGTTCAAGTTCAGCAACATCATAACTACCAGCTTCGTAATTTCGCCATGCGACCGGATTAAAGAGATAAATCACGGGGTCGATAATGTATTCTCGTCGCCATTTCCCTAGGGGCGTAGATGTTATAGCCCAGACGAAATAACGTTCTTTAGCATAAGATTGTTTGTTTTTGCTTATTCTGTATGGAATGGTTACTGGCTTTTCGGTCTCAACCCAAGTGATTGCCCTTGTTTTTACATAGTGTGGTGGATAAATATCCGCATTATGAAAAATAGCGGTAGCATTATCTCTAATATGATCAAAAAAATATTTTTTATACTCAGACATCTCAAGTTTAATTTGTTGCTGCTCTATTTTTGTATTTGGAACAAGCTCAAGAACGACTTCGGCAATGATCCCTAATCCACCATAGCCACCTATCACACCGTAAAAAATCTCAGAATGAATCGTTGGAGATACTTCGATTAACTCGCCACTTGAAAGTACCAACGTAAATAACTTGATAGAAAGAATGAGCGGTCCTTGTCCAATATAACGCCCATGAGAGTTAACACTCATCGAGCCACCAACAGTGAAGTTCGAATAAGTTTGCATGATCTTAATTGCTAAATCATGTTGATCGATAACTTCTTGAATATCTCGCCAACGTATACCCGCTTGAACGCGTATGGTTCGTTCCGCTGGTTGGAAAGATACGACTTGATTAAGATTGCGCATATCAATATGTAGGCTACGTTCCGTTGCAATTTGCCCGCCCATGCTGAATCGGCCACCACCAATGGATATTGCACCAGGGTATTCGCGGACAATATTACATAATTCCGTAATCGTTTCCGGTCGCAAAACTTTTTCAACTTCAATGGGGTTTAAGCTTGAAACATCATTGATTATTTCTAATTGACTCATCGTGAATGTGGTTGATTAATATTCAATTGTGTATAATACCCGCTTTCTCATTCTACTGTAAAATAAAAAAGCAAGTGCAATAGTAGTGCTCACCAGGGATATATAAAAATTATTAATTTAATCAATAAGATGAAAAAAATTGACTTGTTATTAATACTGATAATTATTTCTATTTTCTTACAAACAGGGTGCGCGCCCCAATCGATAAGAAATGTGGATAATGCAGAATGGCAAGTGTTTCCTATCAATAAGCCATCGCCTCAAACAAAGCAAATTCAAGCTGCAATTCCAGGTTATAATCGTTTAATTACAAGTACTTATCTTACTTATCCTGAATGGTATATTGTCTACAACTCTCAAGAATACGCAGATTATTTAAAATCAAATCGCCCAAGTAGCTTTCCTTATTTCTCGTCGATTTCACAATATTGGTGGGGCTATAGTACCGTTAATCATATTACTAAAAATCGCTTTCCATCCGATATGGGTGATCACTTGATGTTGTCAGTGATTGGTACAAGCTACTCTTTGGAATACATTATTAAAGGTTTATATGAAAACAGTATTGGCAAATTGACTGAGTTGCTTAGTGGCAATGAGCCAACAGAAGAAGATATTTATGGGCAAAAAGTAGCTGAAGAATATGCTCACTACATCCCCAAAGAGCCATGGTTTGATTTTTCCTATATCAAAGCTTTACATGGTTTATGGACAAAAACCAGTTTAGTTGGCCCTCATATGATTCGTAAAACCGAACGTAAACTTATTTTTAGCTTGGAATATAGTATCAAGGCAGTTTATGCATCAATTATTGGCATAGGTTCACATCTTACCTATGGTACGGCTGACTCAAATGTGTATGCACTGGCAAACAATGTCCCTCATAACATCTACAAAAAGTATAAAAATATAAAACAGGTTAAATCAATTAATGCAACAACAGATATTATTTCCCTACCAAGTGAGCAGCCATTTACAGCGGCTATAACCAAGATGATAAATACTGGGGCTCAATTAAACGATATTGCTGGTAATGGTGAGATTTTAGTTACAGCCGTCACCCCCAGAAACTGGGTATTTAAAAAGAAGAATGCTCAGCTTCTTTTTACAATCAATATTCTTACTCAACCAACATTACAGCGTATTGCAATACGTGTCCCGACGAAATCATTATTAACGACGCTACAGTATTTACAACGAAACAATGCAATAATTGAACATGTTTACGCATATTAAGAGGTAAAAAATCCATGGTGGCGAATCAATTCAATTTATTTATGACAAAACGATTTTTGCCATTATTTATTACGCAATTTTTGGGAGCATTGAATAATAATGTTTTTAAAAATGCGTTAATTATCCTAATTACTTTTCGTATTGCTGACTTAGTTGGATTAAATTCGCAATTATTGGTTGCAATGGCTGCGGGGCTTTTTATTTTACCCTTCTTTTTATTTTCAGCGACCGCAGGTCAATTGGCAGATAAGTATGAAAAATCACGGATGATTTCCGTTATAAAATTAATTGAAATTATATTGATGATATTGGCCACCACAGGATTTTATTTGCAAAGTACCTGTTTTTTAATGTTTGTGTTATTTGCACTTGGCGTGCAAGCTACATTTTTCGGTCCACTTAAATACGCTATTTTACCCGAACATTTGCATGAATATGAGTTGATTGCAGGAAATGGTTTAATTGAAGCAGGCACATTCATTTCAATTTTATTCGGCACAATTTTGGGTGGGGCTTTAATACTTCAAAAAAATGGAGAATATGTAATTTCTGCCATTATTATGCTAGTTGCGCTGGGAGGATGGTGTAGTAGTTTATTTATACCGAGAACCAATACTCCTCAGGCTGAGTTGAAGATTAATTATAATTTTATCAGCGAAACAAAGACGTTATTGATTTACTCAAAGCAAAATAGAGATATATTTTTATGCATATTGGGTATTTCATGGTTTTGGCTTTTTGGTGCCACATTCTTGTCTGAGTTACCGGTGTTTGCTAAGGATGCATTGCATGCAGATCAAAGTGTCGTCATTTTATTTCTTACTATATTTTCCATCGGCCTCGCAATAGGCTCAGTGATTTGTAATCGGTTGCTTAATGGAAAAATTCATGTGGCTTACGTCCCTTTTGGCATTCTCGGAATGTCTATATTCACAGTTGATTTATATTTTTCAGCCAGCCATATTGTGACTGGCTCGGTTCATTCTTTGATGGGGACATATCAATTTCTGTGTTCTATCAATGGATGGCGAATTGCGATTGATTTATTATTAATAGCTATTTTTGGTGGTTTATATACAGTGCCTTTATATGCAATGATGCAACACCGTAGCACACCTTCTCATCGTGCACGTGTCATCGCTGTAAATAATGTAGTAAATGCTTTGTTTATGGTGATCGCAGCGGCAGCAACAGCCGTGATGATTAAGTTTGGCTTTACTGTGTTGGACGTTTTTTTGGCTGTAGCAATTTGTAATGGGTTGGTTGCTCTGTACGTTTGTAACATCATTTATCGACCTATTGATATTAAGAGCAATTTCAAATAAATAGGTAACTGCTCAGGTTCCCTTGGATAGTTATGATGATGCTGTGTTTCGATAAAAAGGTTATTTAAGACATTTTTTGCTATTTTCTTGTGTTAAATCACTTTGCATTTGATCTTGTTCTTGATCCTTAAAGATATCTTTGAACCCAACGTGTAATGTTTTCGCTTCAGAGAGAATGTGACTGGTTGTGGAAGAAAATTCAGATGCGTTTTGTGTTGATTGCGCAACTTTGATCTTTAAATTTTCTAAATGCTCAATCGTTTGAATATGCTCTTCTTTATCTTCACGTTGCTTCAATAAAGTAATCAATGTTGATAAGTACTCTTCCATAGGGACTTCAAATGACTGAAGCGATTCAAGTTCGTTAGGTGTGACAGCAGATAAACTATAGGATGTTTTCGCATTCTCTGTCATAGATTGACATCTATTATGGTTTTTTTCATGAAAAGGAAGAGGGACCAATCCATCCATAGCCTCATGCTCGGAATATTCTTCACTTTCTTGTAAACTCATGCCTGCGCATAAAAGCGCTGCTTGGTTTAGCATCTCGCCACCGATGATTAATTTTTTTTCCACAATTGGAGAGATATGATGCCCATACGCAGATGCATTTCCGGCTAGCTCTGGTAAATGTTTTTTCACTAAAAAACTTAGTTGAGCTGATAATACTTCTGATACGTTACATCCTGCGTTGCGTATTAAGATAGGATCAGGCGGATTTACAAAAACTGGAAATAAATACATGGTTTCATCACGACCAATTTCTTTTCCAGGATCGCTCAAATCATCAATCGAAAAGCCTTCACGATATCCTCGATAATTTGGACTTTCCTCCATCAGTAATGCATGTAAATCTTCGGGATTAATATAAAACTCATATTTATAATATTTTCCCTGCAGATCTTTTCGTTGACAATATTTCTCCTGGCCAGGTAATTTTTCAATACCATTTTTGTAGCATAATCGTTCAAAATAACTTTGAAAAAGATCAAAAGTCTCATGTTCGTCACTGCGTGTTTTATCTTGAGGCATCAAAATACTAACATATGACCTGCCATTTATATCTTTGTTAATCACAGCTTGCGGGTGTGCCTGATAATTGCACATTGTATTTTTTATTGCGCGAATAATAGCAAAAGAGATATCGCTTTCTTTATTTATTGGCATAGAAAAGAGCTTCGCGCGCATTCGCTCAAATAGGGTCCGCAGATACGTTCCAACTAATTTTTCATCGTAACGACGAAATACAAGTTCTATTTTTTTAGAGCCTATTATCGTAGATTCAACATGACTTGGTAAATGAGGTAAAACCTCACGTTGAAATGCATCTTGTTCCTGTGATGATTTAAAATTAATAGATAACGCAAGCCTGTTTTCCATTAGCCCAGTGTTTTTATTTTCAACTGGATAGTCACGATGAAAAATTTGATGTTCATCAAATGAATTTTCAAACACACCACGAATCTGAGAACACTCTTGTGTTGTTAAAGAACGCTCTCTTACAAAATCCTTTAAATGCTCCTTTAAATCACCCTGATCGTACTGAAAACCATTCGGATCATCGCAGTTCAAGGTAATGCTTAAATTTTTGTCATCGTATTTTACCTGACCCAATTTCCAATGCATCCCCACCTGTTCTTTAAACGTTTTAAAAAAATGTGGATCTGTAAAATGAAACACAGTGAGCTGTAAAGGAGAATGATGAGACTCAAGGAGTGCATCATATTTGATATACTTCCTTAACATGCTTTTAATATCTTCAAACTGCTCATTACTAAGCGGTTTTTGAATCTCCATTTGACGATGATATTCTTTCAAACCTTGTTCTAATCTTTGGATATTACTTTTATTTAAATCATGGAGCGTGACTTCTAGTCGAGAACTGCTGTGTAAGGTAAATGCAATATTTTCATTCTCTACATCTAGGACAAATGTGCTAAATATACTCATGCATTGTTCATTATTGAGTCCGAGCTCGATCGTTCCCCTTGCGTCAGATGCAAAGTAATTTTTCCATAATGCACGATATTGATTAAAAAGCGCCATCACCTCTTGAGCCGTTAGCATTTTTTACTCCTGAATGCAGTCAACACAGATTCATTTCCATTATAGACCAATCGGTCATTTCGTGTCTTTACAGCAGTCCCTTGGCTTAAAAATTGTTTGGACTCACTTGCTAAAAACCCCGCAATTGATATGCATATATAGGAAGGAAAAGTGCTCAGGTTACCTTGGATAGCTATGATGCTGTTGTTTTTCGATAGAAATGATCTGTAGTTGCATATCGTTTAACAAGAACATAGATGCCTTTTTGTAGTTGATAATATAGAGCTTCGTCAACTGGCTGTATGATCCTACCCTGATTTGTCGGACACCCTGC
>CAZBNB010000029.1:0-30781 GCA_964493245.1 uncultured Legionellaceae bacterium | reverse complement strand
TGACCGAATTAAAAATAAAATCCAACGAAGAGATCGTTGTTTTGCGTAAGTCCTGTTAAAAAAGAAGATTGATCGGGGGGCTGATTTAGCCATGTATTCAGCAAAGTTGATTAGTGTAAATGAGACTCATCATCCAGCGTGATAATATGCAAATTCAGCGGTTCAAATTGATAATACTCACCGCGAATGGCTTGTAGAATTTTTTGCATATGAAAAAAGCTTTCGCTCAGCTGATAATAAAGAGCAGACTCCGCGTTTTCTTGTAATTCACTCACCGTCAAGTAAGCTGATCGCCCCATTCCGATGTAATAATCTAAAGAAAGGTGTCGACGTGTTGCAATGCCTGGAAAAAGTCCACACAACAGCAGACTCTTGTCACCAACCGCTCGTAATGATTCAATTTGCTGCTTTCCAGCAACGTGCATTGCTTCCAAAAAGTCGGTTGCCAATACAGACTCGAGCAGCTGTGGTGTTTGGGAAAAGCGTTGCAGTAAAAAAACCAGATAGCTCTCAATATTTTCATGAAGCGCCAGCTGTGTAAAAGCCTGCGCATCGGTTACCAGCGCATACCATTGACTAATATCTGTGGGATGTAAAATCAAATTCTTCATCGCCTGGCTCTTTTAACGTCTCTTATCTTAATTGTAGCAAATATTGCCAGATATACTAAAGCACTTCTTTTACTATTAGCAGACTGGTAAATTTTAGATCTAACACATTGAAAAAATTCGTTTTTTATCAAAAAGTTGAAGATAGGCATAGTCTTATCTTAATACTAATGGTATGGTTTAAGATCAGCATTGTAACAAGCACGATGTTCAGTGCGCTTAAGGGGTCGTGTGCCAATTACTGAAACACAAAAGACTTTTTTTGATATTGCAACACCATATTCCTCAAATCTACTCCAAGCACATTTTTCTCCCAAAAACGACGGGGCCGGCCAAATAGATGTATTAGAAACAGTTGGGACCGCGATTGATACGATCGACGCCGGTATTTTGATTGCCGGCGTTATCGCCGCACCTGGAACGGCTGGGCTGAGCTTAGCAACGGCAGGAGCTATTGTGGTGCTAGCCAAAACTGGGCAAGCATTTTATGAATGGACTCAAAATTTTTCTGCAAATTCAAGCGAAGATCAATACCCACCCGAAGTTAAAAAGGATGTTTTACAGTTTCGCCTCCGTGTACAGTTACATCGTGCACTGTACTTATTTACATTGCGCTACGCTGATATTATTGAAACGGTTGTCGATAAAAAATCGTTACGGAGCTTCGCTCATCAAACAGCCGCCCGCCTACTAAAATTTCAGCTAGCACACGAAGCAAAAATACCAGCGGCGGTATTACCAGCAGAAAACTTGCTGGATTTGTTATTATCCAGCACCAAAATAAATCACACCAAACTCGCTGATCGTGTTTTTGTGCACTCGCCCCATTCAACGAATACAGAAACGAAAGCCATTTACAGCAAATATCTTTGGGCTTTACCGATATGGTACATTTATGACGAGCACGGTCATAACGAATTGATTGGCAGTCAAAATGAACACGCGTATTTAAAGACCACAACCCATATTGAATACGGTGTCATTGCGCTTCCTAGAGAAAAACTAAAACTCGAAAAATTAGCGATCGATCTGCACGATTATAAAACACTGACAATCAACGAGTTGGGGCGCTCTTCATCCACGCCATCGCCAACCCTCTGGTTTCGGCATCGCGTCACGCGTACCGAGATGCAAAAATACTTAGCATCTATCGATTCACAAACCTTATCGCTGAATGATTATCTGAGTCTGCTCTATCAAAAATCAATCATTGCGTGTTGCCACGACGCCGAACTTAAAGGGCTTAACCTCCAGGGGGGGAATTTTTCGAGTGTTGATTTTAGTGAGGCCGATTTAAGTGGTTGTGATTTGCGTCATACCAATTGGTCAGGGCCCTATACCTGGCTAACAAAAACGATTTTTAATCAAGTACACGTTAATCAAAACAGCCATTTTCAAGATGTGCATGCGGAAGAAAGCACATGGACAGAAGTGTCTTTTCTAGATGGTGTGGATTTACTCAACGCTAAATTTAATATGGCAACACTTGTCCGCTGCACAATGGATCGCAATAGCATCATGCAACTGGGGACAGACTGGTTGTTAGCCAAGGTATTGGACCCCATTATTGTTGATAAATATATTGATTTGGAAAAAGAGCTGCAATCTAAGCTGAATAACGAACAGCAAGAGCGTCAACAATTACAAAGGAAAATGAGCCAATTAAAAAACGCACTGGATACACAAACAAAATCACTGGCAGAAAAAATAGAAATCAATCTCACAGATACACAACAGGTATGGACAACCATTAAAACCGACATAGATACATTAAAAGCCTCGTCTTTAATGTATCCAGAATATGTATCCCAACTTAATTTAGTACAAGCACAATATGAGCGAATTGAAAAAGCGTTTTTCAGCCAAGAAAGTGCTTTCGCCGAGTTAGAACATTCACGCCAACAAGAAGAGGCGCGATGGTCAGAACAGTCACATACCAATACCGTGCTTGATCAACGTTTATCCGACATAGAAAATGTACACAATATATCGAATCGTTTAATCCACTATTGCCAAGAAGAGGTTGATACACGGCATTTTCAATTTATTAAAACGGTTTTTATTGAATTATTATGCACATCATCCCTTCATAGTAAAGAACCCCTCGAGTCTCTTACCGAGTGCATGGATAAATTTATCACAACTGGGAAAGGATTTTTTCTACTGCATGGCGATCCCGGATGTGGTCGCACAACGTATCTAAAATTATTGTATATCGAGCTGATAGAGAAACTTATCCAAGCCAAACAAACGAGCATGGAAGAGGCCACGTCGCCCTTATTGATACCCATTCTAATTGATATGCATGAAGTTAAAGATTTGGAGCGCAATGGATTACGTGTTGCCTTAGAAACCAGGCTTGGTAAAGCACAAGTTGATAAATTGATTGAATCCGAACACTGTTTAATTATGATTGATAATCTGGATGTGGGTAATATCTCTTTGCAGAAATTTGTTGAGGACTGTATTACATTAGGAGAGAAATTCGCACATCCCCCAAAATTTGTTTTTTCTAGTAAAACAAGCTACTTATTTTCTTTAGGTAGAGATTACCATGAGCTCTTTATAGACGCTAATTTTGGCTTAGACAGCGAACGAATCATTCAGCATTTTAACAAAAATCAAACAAAACAATTTTTTAGCCGCTATCATAAAGACGAGATATACGAGCGTTTTTTGACATTACAAATGGCGTCGCCTGAAATTCGCTCCATGCTGCAATCACCGTTGTTACTCAGCGTGATTATAGGCGCATTTAACTCCCCTTCGTTTACTGCAAATAAAATAACGACACGCAGCGATTTTTATACCGAATATTGGAACGCATTGTATGAACATGTGAAACCATTTTTATCCGAACAAAATAAAGAATATCAAGATTTTGTTGATTTAGTTTCACCGATTGCCGAGGAGATTTATAGACAAGGCTCAGATTTCCTTGAGCAAAAAAGACGCATTACGCCCACGGCATCAACACGCAATCGCGGCCCACTAAACTTATTGCGAGGCAAAATTGACCACCTGTCTTTTTTGCTGATAACTAAAAGACCCGATGTGTTACAGATACGATTTTTACATCCCTCTTTGGGGCACTATTGGGTCGCACAGAAGTTACTAGCCGATCTTTACGAAGATGACTACTTGAGTGAAAAAGCCCTGGATATTTGGAACTTGCATAATCTCCGAGATTACCCTGACATTTTAACCTTTTTGGTAGAATTGATACAAAAAATAGAGGCTGACGCCAAGACCGAGGATGGCATTGATTTACAAGAGCGATTAATGGCGATTGTGATGCAAACAGCCAACCCCAATACACGCCATTCCGTCATGGCGTCAACCAACGCGATGACCGTACGTTGTCGATTAAACAAACACATAGATAAATTGCATCTGGATAATGTACAAATTCCTGGTTTTGATGGTACCGGCATTTCTGCTGTCGGTACCTCTCTGCGTAACACAGATATTAAAAACGCCTGGTTAATAGATGCCATGATGTTATGGGCAAACATGGAGGGGAGTAATGCAACGGACGTTCGCTTCTTGACTGCGTCTTCCTTTATTCAAACAGACGGTGAGCTAAAAACATTCGCCATGTACCCCTCATTATGTGAAATGCTAATCGCTTATGTCGTAAAACCCGAAGGCAGTTTTCCAAACTATCACCCAAACTATGCCATCACACTAACCAGAATAAAAAATGGCCAGCCAGACAAAGTCATCTTTTGGGAGGCCCATCGTCGGGAAATTTACACCTTGGTTTTTGCCGTGAGCGCCGATGAAAAAACCGTTTTTTTAGCTTCAGCAGGAGAGGGTGGGACTATCCGCATATGGCGCTTCAATGAATCGAACGCTTCCGTAGAAATTTTTCGCAAATTACATGCATCACAAAAAGCACCTATTGATGTATTGGCCTGGAGTCCGGATGCAAATTATTTAGCCGCTGGAGATAAAGATGGTTACGTACGGATATGGGACATTCAAACATCACGTAAAACATACAAATCACCAAAATTTCCAACATCTGCGATTCGTGCATTGATCTGGAGTCAGCAAAATCAGCTATTTGCCATTGATGATAGCAATACATTGCATATTTGGAGTCATCCGCAAGACCCCGACTTGTTGCAGTTACAACAGATCGATTTACAACAGGCTTTGTCAACAGAACTAACACCTATTCGAGATATGGCGCTGACGAAAGACGGCCTATCGTTAGCCTTAACACAACTCAATGGCAACGTGCTGGTCGTACCTATCAGTGCAGACGGAGATTATCGATTGCATCATGTATTTCGAGGTCACAAACGCAGCGTTAACCAAGTGTGCTGGGCCGATAAGTTACTGATCACAGCCAGTGATGATGAAACCGGCCGCATATGGCACGATCGGCGCTTTCATCGCATTTTACCTCATGATCATCCCATTAAGCAGGTAGCACTATCAATCAATGAACAAGAGGCTGTTTTTGGTGTGAGTAATGAACACGCCAACATAGGCACCGGTTCCAGCTCCAGAATGTATTTTTGGAATGTTTATCCGCTAAAAGGCGAACATTTACCACAAGATACGCTAGGAAGAATAACCAGTATCAACACCCATCTAACACGAAACCAGACACATCAGATTGCAACAGGGTACATCAATGGAACCGTGATGTTGTACACCATGGATAATCAAAAGAAAATAACCGAAACAGTCCTTTGGGAACACGAAGGGGTTTCCGTTTCTCATGTTGATTGGTCTGAAGACGGTCGATTTGTGTCTTCAATATATAAAGATGGCACACTGGTTATTAAAGATATGGAAAACGAGGAAAGGCCATTATTGATTCTACAAGCTGAACTTCACGAAGCAGTTAATCACCTTGCATGGATAAAAACAGAGGGATTCACAACGTGTTTCATAACCATTGACATGAATGGTGCTATCCAAGTTTATAACGCAGCATACCAAGCGCCTTTTAGTGAAGGCGATATCAAAGCGTCTGTTGCACCACCTTTGCTCAAATGTTTGAACGCGTCCTCTCCTGATTTGGCTCAATGCATTGCCATCCTGAATGATCCAAAAAACAAGATGCTGACAACGATTGCGATGTCTAGAGGAGAAAGTGTAGAAATTTGGTTAATTGATTTAAATATAATGTCAGAAAAAAGCGTATTTTTGGTAAAATCACTCGATTTTCCTCAAAAAAATGCCGGTATCATCAAGCTAAGCTGGTCACCCAATGGTACTTATTTAGCCTCGTTAGATTCTCAACGAACCATCTATGTTTGGAACGATGCATACACTTACCTTTATTTCTATACACACGCATCACCCATTGAGTGTTTGGTATGGAGTGAACACTTTTTAATCGCCGGAACACAAAATGAAATGCTAGTATGGGACACCACGCAACCGGGTATTTGGTCACAACCACCGACCATCATTCGTGTTGGCTCACCGTTGTTGAATGTCGTGAATCAGCTGTTGGTTATGGCTAATAATAAAGCCATTTGGCTTTGTTCTCGTCCTGATTTATTTGCCGGCCGCGGTCCTGAGTCGTGGATAGAAACGATTAAGCAAGATTCACTCTTTTTTGGTGCCACCGCCCCTGCCGTCATGTCTGAATCAAACAAGGCGTTTTTAAAACAAAAGGGCGCACATATCATCAGCACTAGGCAATTTGGGTTTTTTAGTTCGCGAGGGAACAGCGATAAAAATATCGGTTCAAACCCATTACCTCCACCAGTCAAACGAGCCGAATTAGAGCGATTGTCTTTGTCTCGACAATCATCTTTACAAAGTTTAAGGAAAGGCAGCTCTGAGTCGACAGGCGAATCCTCGCCAAGAATTATAACGGGCAACCAATCACCGGGGATTATTGTTTGATAATCGACTCTATTGATGATTGGTTTCTTTATGAACACTTTATGTGTTACAATTCACAAATTGTATATCAAACCATACACTGGGCTCGACTTTTTTGATAAATTAAAGACGCGTCAGGAGAGTAAAAATGAAAGTATTGAAACGATTGCTGTGTAGCATGTTATTGAGTTTCGTCACAACCAACACGTTTGCCGAGCCACTGTTAGAAGATTTAAACAATACAGCCATATCATGGAGCTCGCTCAAAGGTAAATGGGTTTTCATCAATGTTTGGGCTAGCTGGTGCGGGCCGTGTGTGGAAGAAATCAGCGAATTAAACCGTTTTTATACTGCCAATAAACATAAGAATGTTGCGGTTTTTGCGGTCAATTACGATGCCGTGCCTATCTATAAACAACAACGATTAATCCGAAAATTTTCTATTCATTACCCTAGTTTAAAAATGAAATCATTAGCCAAGCTTCATTTGGGCGAGTTATCCGTGGTTCCTGTAACCTATGTTTTTAGTCCTCAAGGGGAATTAGTCACCGCATTATACGGCGGGCAAACATTCCATGATTTTAAAGCAGCAATGTCTTAAACGGCCCTTATCAGAGGCTCCGCTTCTTTAAGACACCGCTGTCGACATAAAAAACACCGTAAGTGTTCATTCCACACGATAGAGCGATTACAAAATACTTCGTGTAGACAGGCCAAACGCCAGCATACAAAAATGCCACTACATTTAGCTCACAAAAAAATCTATCTGTATAAAAATGCTATAATAAATACAAGTAGAGGAAGGAGTGATGCCCATGTTATTGAAAGAGCCTGAGTATAAAGGAACCTCCATTGAAAAAATAAAGCAGCGATATCTTGATAATTTGCGGATTTTATTTAATAAAAATGTGGAGCAGATCCGAAATGATGCGAATTACAACGGGCTCGAAAAAAAAAGGAACGCCGCTTATACACGAGAAGACAACTATAAAAATAAATACAATACTTGGGAACATCGGATTGCTAGAATGATGGGTATAGATAAAACGTATAAAAAACTTTCCGATGATAGTTTTTACCGCAGCAGCGCTGTGCAAAGATCAAGACACTTCAGTCCTTATAACGATGATAATTGGCGAAGAGCTAACCGTATTGTGAGGGAGTATCATGAACAATATAAGGGCAAGGATCCTAAACTCAGCGCTTTTTTCGATGAATGCAAGCAACATTATCATAAGCTCAAGTCAAAGGAAGCATTGGATAATTGGATAAAGACCAAAGAATCGAGTGCAATGGCATTCGCGATAGAAGTATACCGCCCGAGGATAGCAGCAGAAGAAGCTAGGAAAGCATCGGAAGCCGTATCCAATGAGGCGTCATCTAAAAATACGCCTCAAATAGAAACACTCCATGAAAACAGCAATAATCAAGAGGACAGGACCGCCCAAGTTGAAGAGTTGTATACTATTCTCAATAATGAAGAAACACCGACAAATAACCCACGATACTCTGAAATTATTGAGAAAATCGCTTCTTTATCTTCGCAAGATAGAGCGCTTTTTATAAAAAACGTGCTTACTCGTGCTGGAAATGTAGATAACGCATTTATCTCTAAATATAATCAATTTTATAATGGTTTGTCGCAACAATTAAGCCATAACTTGCACTATAAATCAGCGGAAGCACAAGATGTGGAGTTGGTAGCTGAGCGCTGTAAAATGAATTCGAACTGGGAAGAATCAAAGCTGCATATGCATAGGTTTACCGTAGAATTTCGCAAAAATAAGAGTGCTGCTTATAAAAATATGATGGGCGATATGCTGAAAACGGCTATTTTATCGGATTTTAAGCTTGCCCTGAAAAATAAGTCTGAGAACGAGATTCAGGCATATGTTGATCAATATAAAAAATCCGATGAATATAAAGTGCTAAAAACGAATCAAGATTGGAGTGGTCTGGTAGGAAGCGTGTTTGGTCACAAAACCACCTCTATTAAAGCGTTTAATAACATAGTGGAGGAGATGATCGATAAAGCTCGTCTCAACGCAGAAGACAATACTGTCTCCGGCAATATCGAACTGGGTGGCGGTAAAAATTCAAATCGAGCGTAATTGTTTAGGCAATGGGGGTGCGTTTTTTGTACACATAAGAACCCGTTCGTCCTGAAGAGCAGCATGAGCTGCGTCTCGAAGGCCATTCCCAGATCGCGCGGTTTAGCCACACTTAAAAATCGTACCCCTGGTAATGGCATCAACTTAAAGAAAAGATACCGTCCTCTTGGCTATAGCAAGATCTATGTTGATGAAAAACCCGCCTCTTTGATGAGCGGCCTCACTAAATCCGGCCGATCAGTAATGATAGCATCTACTTGCATGGCAAGCAGTTTTTTCACCATGGGTAAGTCAATGGCTTTGCCCGTACGCTCGGGCCAAGACCACGCAGCCACTTTTAGACCCAATTGATGTGCGCGCTGAACATTGGCTTGGCTCAAAACCCTGTCTTCAGCATCCCACCAAGCGCCCCCCAAAGTTTTAATCATGTACGGTATGTCATCATGGTAATTTTTTAGTAGTTTTCCACCGGTCCATTGACCCGCGATCGTTGCATCGGTATTTTGCATGTTACGCTGCATGTCGGTATCGGTGAGATAAGCCGTTTGGATAGCTGGATTGAGGGTTTGAATGATGTCCAGGGCTCGCCAATCAAAAGATTGTACCTTGGTGCGCGCTAGAATGTGCTCCGCTTTTAAGATCGTTGCTAACATCTCGGCAATCTTTTTAGGCGAGGCACTGTTCATATCCGTTGGGTCAGTTTTAATCTCAATTTGAAAACCCACTGTCGGCGCTTGCTGCTTTACCAAATGAATCACTTCCTTCAATGTTGGAATGGCGGTGTGATCAAAGGCTTGTTGGTTTGGAAATAACGCGGCATACGTAGACCCCGGTTTGATTCGCCCTACATCATAGATTTTTAATTGTTTCAGTGTTTGTTTTTTGACAATCGGTGTCGGGTTTTGAAGCCAACGTTCTTTTTGATCTCGTGTTATGTCTGGATTGAGTTGTAGATCATGTTGCACCACCAACACCCCGTCCTGTGTCATGGTGATGTCCAAATCAACCATATCAACGTGTTGCAACAGAGCGGTACGATAACCCGGCAAGGTGTTTTCTGGCGCAAGCCCCCTGGCTCCGCGGTGGCCAATCAGCAAAACATCGTGGGCCACAACACAGAATGGCAACACCAAGAGAAAGCATGTAAGGAATTTTTTACTGCGTGAGAATGTGGGATGTTGTCGTCGCATAATCATCTGTTCGCTTATTATTGTGAGGACGATTACAACACATATCACGTGGCTTAAAAAGACTAAAATCACGGACACGTTTTTGTACGGCATCTTGCTTAGCCGCGATTTTTGCAAGATTATCTAAAACATAAGGTTGCTCGTTGTGCGCTTTTTGGACCACGGGCGTGGCAACCGGTAACGGCAATGATGTTGATGACGCCGTCACACTTTCAGGCTCTTGATAGACATCACTCAAATATGTTTTATCTTCCTCATTGAGAGTGACTTCTTTTTGCGCTTGTAATCCCAAATGCTTGTCCATGGCTTCTTCAAACGAGAGCACCTTCTCAGAATCACCCCACCAAGAGGCATATTCTCGTACGGGGTTATCAAATTGCTGACGCGCACTAAAAGCGCTATCCCACCAAGCCGCGAGATAAATGCAAGGATAAAAAAGAGTGCGTAAAATTCGCGTTGGAAAATCATCCTTGTGATCATGCCCACCTTCTTTTTCACTGTATTCGTCATACAACGATTGAATATCATCGCGATGCGCATGTTCAAAGCTAAAGAAATAGTGCCAGTCTTCAAAAAATTCAGCCACAATACCAATCAGTGCCGATAAGATTTCATCTAGACCAGGCAATCTGTCAGAGGTCACTCCAATACTAACCAAATGTCCTAAGAAAAAAACGATTCTCAGAGGGGTATACGTCAGTTTTAATATGATGCGAAACGGATTCCATGTCTGCGGATTACTTAGCCACTGCGCCCAAGTTGCACGACCGGGTATAAACGTGTGTGCTCCAAAACGCTTAATAAATAAGTAAATAAAAGCATTGCGCCAGCCAAATGCCAGGCGGGGCTGAATATCACCTGCTTTAGATAGCATCTTTAAGATATCTTTTTTAAACTGAATATCCGTCAGTTTCTCACTTAAATCGGTTAAATTTATCGAGTCTGGTAATGGCGCTTTTCCAAGCATCCCTTTGACAAAATATTCTTTCGGATTCTCGGATAAATACACCTGACCTTGCACGGCATTTTCAATGTCGCCATCCGGTAGAGATGACATCAATGCCAAGCTATATCCTCGCTGAAAATTAAGGCGAGCGAATCGACTTCCAGGTAGTTCCGTATACTGCCATTTTTTACCATCCGAAGATCCATATACCCAATATTGGCGGCCTTGTTTTATGAGGGTCAATCGAGTCAAATTGTTTGGTAGTGGCTCACCCACTTCAAGCTCACAAAGATCGATGTTATAAGGGTGCTCACCCACTTCACCATCAATTTCATCGAACTCTTCCAGTGTCTGCAAGGTGTTGGTTGCATTAAAAGCCAAAGAAGCAGCGCCCAGCACTGCGGCCACAAATCCGATAACGGCGGCAGGAATATGGCGCATAAATGCAAAAATAGGTCGTGTGTGCTTGATAACAGTCCACCAAGTACCTGCTGTACAGACAGTGAGCGCGATGGTTAAAGCCATCAGACTGACCGTAGCGAATAGCATGAGTCCGGAACGAAGCGTTAATCCAGCCTTCCAATCGGCCTTGATTTTACGATAGCGATTTAAAATGATGTCATCATTGATCAGATCCGTGACGGCATTAAAGGTCAGGAGTCCAAAAGCGGTTCCCGCTATCACGGCCATAGGCACAACAAAAGCCGGCCAGATACCAAAAGGGATGGCTGCCATAAAAGGAAACACACTAAATGCTTCGACCAATAAAAAAGAAGAGCCTAACATCATAAACAAAGCGGCAATGACGCTTAAGCCTTGGGTCACACGAAAAGCAAAACGACGCTTTTTCAGTTTAGTGATCCAAGTTGCTCTGTCTTGATTTAAAACCTCGTGTAGCCCTTTTAAGTATTTTGCCGTTTCCATGGGTGTTGGTGTACTATCTTGTGATTCACTGCGAAACAGTTGATCAATAAATGCCCGCTCGAGTGTTTGCAGTGTTTTCTTCAGTTTTTCTTTGTCATCACGATGATCCGCTTGTACATGCTGATTGGCTTGCATAACGGCTAAAATTTGCGGCTTAAGATCGTTTAATTTTGTTAGATTAAATGGCTTAGGAGCATCAATATGAGTGGGGAGTTTGTAAATTTCTTGGCCATTCGGTGTAATGAGAGAATAACATATTTTCCCATCTTGTTGGCTTAAATGGATGATGCGTTTGCTTAAAACCGTTTTTGTCCATGTATTGTCTAGTTTTAATTCATAACCGCTTAAATTGGGTGAATCATATTGATGATAAATTTGCAGTAAACGTAAAAAATCATCGAAAAAAGGCGTGGTATCGTGTGATTTTAAGAAGGTATTGGTTTCATTCATTAACGCGTCATGCAGCGCAGATAATTGTCCTCTTAAAACAAATGGATGCGTTTTACTAAATTGCTCGGCCGTTGGGAGCTTTTCTACAGTAGGACTATTGGGTATATACTCATGAATATTTTTGAGATACGCCTCATATTTAACCACTTGCTCTTCACTTGGTGTGCCAGTGACACAAAATGAGGATAACTCTTCGAGTAATGTATCCAACTCAAATTTAGCCTGCAGCTTAAGAAACTGCCGCTTTTTTTCCTCCATAATCGGCAACAACTCTCGCAAACATTCTTTTGCCAGCTGCTCTTTATAATAATGGGGGTTAAATAGCTTATTAAACGCGTTTTTAATATTTTGATAATAAATTTCGCCTTCATAAGCGACCGATAAAACAAAAGCAACTATCGCAACCGCCAAAACAGGCAATAAAACGTACATACCGCTGAAGCTTAAAAAGCCAATAATCAGGCCAGCGCCAACAGCAAAAATGAAGGTAGGACTAGGAATCAAATGACGGCGGATAAACTCCAACATGATCATAACATCTCAGAAGCAAATCTGGATGTGTACTATACATGACAATCTGGCAATTATCAAGATAGAAAGTATTTATTTTGGCTAATGTTATTGAAGAGCGGTAAAATCCATTAAAACATTTATTGATGAAAGTGTTTTTAATATGATTAAAAAATTAATTTTTTAATCATATGGTTACGTGCTCTCAATCAGTATGAATGATTTTGACTGTCGCTTGGTTCGGCAGGGGATGTTTGTTTGTCTACATCAGCACCATCCTTATGCTCACTGACAAAATTATGTAGCTTTCCTTTTAATGCCATTCCGCCTTTTTGTTCAAATATAAGTTGGATTTAACTCAAAAAAATAATTTTATAAAGGCAGCCATGTTTATTTAGGATCTATTGACATATCGCTTTCACGATTTTTAATTCCAAGCATTTCTCGCAACCCTGCCAAATGGGTTTGGGCTCTGGCAAAAGCTTGTTCCGGTGTTGCGGTTGAACGGCCAAACCACTCCATATCATCATTCGGTAGCTCATCTAAAAAACGACTGGGAGTGCAATGATGTAATGCACCGGCGCGCCGACGTTGTTTAGCCAACGTTAGAGTGAGGTATTGCTGGGCACGCGTAATACCAACGTATGCTAGGCGGCGCTCTTCTTCGACCTGATCAGCCTCAATACTGGTTCGATGTGGTAACAGCTCTTCCTCCATCCCAACCAAATAAACACAAGGAAACTCTAGCCCTTTTGAAGCATGCAATGTCATCAATTGCACTGCATCTTGGTCGGCATCTTTATTTTGATCTAAAATATCAATCAACATTAAGGTATTTAAGACATCACTTAGCTGATGCTCTGGGTTTTTTTCTAACAATTTTTCTACCCATTGAATCAATTCATAAACATTGTCTAGACAACGCTGCGCTTTCTGTGGTGTTTCGTGTAAATCAATTAAATGATCTTCATAACCCATGGTTTTAACCATGTCATATAAAACCGGAATAATCGGCTCTTGTTGACTGCGGATTCGGTAAGCATTAAACCACTTGTGAAACGAATCCATTGCCTTACGCGACTTTTCATTTAATTGCGATAAAAAACCCAAATGATGGCTACACGGATACAAATTGTGTGGCTTATCTTTGGCATACAAACCCAACGCCGCCAGTGTTGTGGTGCCAATGCCCCGTTTGGGTGTGTTGCATACTCGTAAAAAAGCAACATCATCGGTTTCGTGACATAACAGACGCATATAAGCCAGCATGTCCTTAATTTCAGTACGAGAAAACCAAGAGTCACCCCCGGTGATGCGATAAGGAATACTTTGCAAACGCAAGGTATTTTCAAATAAACGCGCCTGGTGATTACCACGATACAAAAGCGCATAGTGATGATAGGGAAAACCATGACGTAATCGATGATTAATGAGATCCGCTATCACCTGATCAGCCTCATCTTGACCATCTTTACAACACAGCACGCGAATTAAATCGCCTGGACCTAATTCACTCCACAAGCGCTTTTCAAACAAAGATTGATTATGTGTAATCAGCTGATTTGCCGCATGCAAAATTCGCCCGGTGGATCGGTAGTTTTGCTCTAGCTTGACACGTTTTAATTGTGGA
Source organism: uncultured Legionellaceae bacterium (assembly GCA_964493245.1). Taxonomy (GTDB): domain Bacteria; phylum Pseudomonadota; class Gammaproteobacteria; order Legionellales; family Legionellaceae; genus CAZBNB01. Next base: position 16,556 of record CAZBNB010000029.1, on the reverse strand, counting down.
AAATCGCGCTCAAGGTGTAACAAATTTTCCGGTTTTGCACCACGCCATGCGTAAATAGACTGGGCATCATCACCGACTGCCGTGAGGGAACCAACTTGCCCAACGAGCAATTTAACCAACTGATACTGCGCTTCATTTGAATCTTGGTATTCATCAATTAACAAATGTTGAATACGTGTTTGCCAATATTCTCGTATTTCAGCGTGATCGCGCAGTAACATCACTGGCAAACCAATGAGATTATCAAAATCTACGGCTTGGTAAGTGCGCAGTGTTTGCTCATATTTCACATAAAAATCAAGCAGCTCAGCATCTCCAGATGCGGTCTGGGGCGTTTCTAAAGCATTTTTCCATGCCGAAATCTGCTGTTGAACACGCAATAACTCTTCGCGATCGCGTCTTCTTGCGGGGGGTAGAAAGGTTTGAATAATATTTAGGCAGTCCTCACTGTCTAGAATGGAAAACGTTTTGTTTAATCCACATAACTCAGGGGTTTGTTTGAGAATATGCAGTCCCAACGTATGAAAAGTAGCAATTTTTAATCCGCGGCGCCTATTGGCGGGTAGCAAGGATTGTATGCGCTGCTTCATTTCTTGGGCTGCCTTGTTGGTAAAAGTCACCGCAGCGATACGATTGGCCTGATAACCGAGCTCAATCAAATGTACAATTTTTTGAATAATGACGCGTGTTTTTCCACTACCAGCCCCTGCCAATACCAGCAAGGGCCCATCTATGTAAGTAACCGCGGCTTTTTGTTGAGGATTTAACATGAAAATTAAGTAACTTCTGCTTCCGGTACACGACCATAATTATCTTGGTAGCGCACAATATCGTCCTCACCGAGATATTCGCCACTTTGTACTTCAATCATCACCAAATCAAGCACACCTGGGTTTTCTAGTCGGTGTTTGTGTCCTGCTGGAATATAGGTTGATTCGTTGATATGGACAAAGAATGTTTCATCACCATTGGTAACCTTTGCCATACCACTGACCACAATCCAATGCTCACTGCGATGGTGGTGCATTTGTAAGCTTAAACTGGCTCCGGGTTTGACCACAATACGTTTGATTTTAAAATGCGGGCCCTCTTCAAGGATGGTGTAAGTTCCCCAGGGGCGGTGTACCGTACGATGTATTTTATGCACATCATGATCTTGTTTTTTAAGCTGGTTATAAATGTGTTTGACATCTTGGGCGCGGCTTTTATCCGCGACCAATAGCGCATCCGGCGTATCAACAATAAAAAGATTTTCAATCCCCACCGCGGCAACCAAACGATCCGGGCTTTGAATGAAACAATCTTTCACATCGTATAAGCAAGTATCACCATCCAGGCGATTGCCTTCTTCATCCGGAGCAATCAAATCACCTAATATTTCCCAAGAGCCGACATCCGTCCAACCAATTTGACAGGGCACCACAGCAACATCTGATGATTTTTCCATAACCGCATAGTCAATCGAATTTTCTGGAACCTGGGCAAAGCTGTGCGGCTCCAAGACCAAACGCGCGCTGGCACGCTCAGATACTTCCGATGAACGCTCCAAACAGGTTTTGACAGCAGACAAAATTTGCGGGCAGCACTGCTCTAGCTCACGGAGGATGGCACCAGCAGAAAATAAATACATGCCTGAATTCCACAAAAACCGTTTGGTAGCCAGATATGTTTCTGCTAGCTCTAAACTGGGTTTTTCGACAAATTGCAAAACCTCATTGCCTTTGGCCTCAATGTAACCATACCCCGTATTGGGTTCGTTGGGCTGGATACCAAAAGCCACCAATTTTCCTTGATCAGCCAAAACAGCCGCCTCTAAGACCGCTTGTTGAAATGCATTTTGATCGGTAATAAGATGGTCAGCTGCCAGAATAAGCATCTGTGCCTGCTCACCATGATGTTTTTTCACGTACAGCGCTGCCATTGCGATAGCACTAGCGGTGTTACGACCAAAAGGCTCAAGAATAAACGCTGTTTTTTGCTGAGTAGGGTTGATTTCTCGTATTTCAGATTCTATTTTGAAAAAGAGCTCTTGATTAGTTACAGTCAAAACTTCGTGGACACCAGACAATGTTGCGCCACGCTCAAATGCTTTTTGTAATAAGCTCTTGCCATCAGTGAGACGAATAAAAGGCTTGGGATGTAATTCGCGAGAAACAGGCCACAATCTCGAGCCAGCACCGCCACATAAAATGGTTGGAATGAGTATCATACTAAGTTCTCTGTAAGTGATATGCTTGTAAAAAAGCTTGCCAATATTCGGCTGCCATTTGACGGGTATCGGTGAATATCTTAACACGTTTTTGTCCTGCTTGAATCAGGCGTTGGTGTTCTTTTTCATCCGTTGCGATTTTCACTAATACCTTGGCGATATCAGTGGGAATACGAGGATCAAAATAAAGCGCCGCATCACCTGCCACCTCAGGCAGAGAACGCGTGCTGCTACAAATAACGGGCACATTAACGGCCATAGCCTCTGTCACAGGAATACCAAACCCCTCGTATAGAGAAGGAAAAACCATGGCATAGCTCTGATGCATCAGTGCGGCTAACTCAGCTTGTGTCACATGTTCAACAAACAAAACACGCGCCTCTAATCCCATGCGTTTAGCCGCTTTTTGCAGCCAGACTTGGCGCTCTTTCAAGGCACCAGAGCAAACCAATTTCATAGCGACAGGAAATCGCGCATCCTGCACAGCCAAACAAAAGGCGTTCAGCAAGGCTTCATGATTTTTATGTAACCAATAATTAGCAGGGTATAAAAAATACTCTTTCGGCGTAAGACCCAAACGCGTAAAGATACTTGCATCTTGCTCACTATGACAAATACGATTTGCCACTCTAACCAAAGCCGTGACAACGTGCTTGGGATCCAGCGCTTGATGGTGCTGTAAAATACTTTGCCGTGAATAATCTGAAATCGTTACCAACACCGATGCGTGACGGCAAGCGGCCAAAAACACCTGATCACGATGTTGAAGGTCTGCCTGCTCAAAAAACATGGGGTACGTTTTGTATTGCAAATCATAAATTGAACAAACCGTTGGAATGCCAGCCACATGATATGTCGGCGCGGTAAAGGGGCAAAATAGCAAATCCGGTTTGATTGACTGCGTTACACGCCGCCCAAGTCGCCGATGCAAGACGTTTTCTAAACGTTGGATGACGGCTTTTATTCGAAAAGGCATAAATGTAAATCGGCGATTAAAATAACCCAGTGCGCGCGCCATAAAAGATTTTCGATACGAAGATGAATCAGCAACAAGCAAAGAAACATTATCGTGCAACAGCGCCTTCATTTCATCTTGTGCAGCAGGTTGTATCAATAAAATAAACTGTGTTTCAGGCACATAACGGGTTAAGTGTGCCACTAACTCAAAGACAAGCCACTTGGCGCCACCATTTTCACCACCGGGTAATACCGGTGTGAGATCAATTAAAACGCGTTTGGGTGAATGATTCATGCGATTGCTAAAGATTCCATTTGAAGCGGAAGGTTACGTGCTTTGATAATAATGGTCAAGCTATGCGAGACTATTTTTCTAATGCATTGAGTGGCCTCCCAGCACAGCGGTATTAATGTAGAATCTTTATGGTCTTCCAGACATCTAAGTCCTGTATGTGTGACCGGCACATAGGTAACAAAGATGCCTGGCCACACATAATGCTGAGAAAACTGAAAATAAACTTTAGGGACGTTGCCTAAATACCAGCACCACACATGTAATTCTCAGGCATAAGATAAGCAAGCTGATCATAAGACGCTCTATAACTCGCTTTGAGGTCGTTTTTTAAATCAGCTTTCAATCGACAATCATGCGGTGGTGCACCACATAGAACTGTCTGGGCTGACCGGTTACCCGCAGCAAAATATTTACTGCCACTCGGATGCACAGCCAGTGTTTTCAGGTTATCTTGATTGTCATATATTTTCTTAATAGCAGCGGCAAGAGGAAGCTTCGCAATATCAAATACCGTTGTATAAGCAAGAACGATGATAGACGCTGCTAATACCTTATCAGCGATATCTTTTCGATTATCATTGGTTATGTCGGTTGCAAAAAGCAGTTTAAGATCAGACATATACTGATTAAATTCAGTTCGCTCTTTTTCTATAGATAACAGCTCATTTTTCACAACCAAGAGTACTTCCGTATAAAAACCAAGAAGAATACGATCAACTTCTTCTGTCTTGTCATTGGCTTTTAATAATTCTTGCAGCGCCTTCCCTTCCTGAAAGAAAAATTTATTATAAGGACAATTTTTTAATACTTTCTGTACCTCATGAATTTTTTCTGCGCACTGATTAATCTGTGCCTGTGTAATCATTTGTGTGGACAGCAGAACACCTGGTAACTGAATAAAAAGATCTTTGGGTACAAGCATACGGTCAAAATCTATCTTATTATCGACTGCATACGTTATGGCGCTTTCGATAGCAAAGCTTGGATCAAGTAGGCCTGGGTTTAATCGCGCTAAACCGTCGAGCATATTCTTTTTTATCGAAGACGCACCATCATTAATACGCACACCACACGAGAAAGACCATCCTCTATGATGCTTTAGCTCGATCAGATCTAACGCTGAATAATCATCGTTATCTAGCATCGTATCAAGCTCATCAGGAGTTACTTCTCGATTCAATGCCAATGTTACCAGTGCTGTGCCCAAATCAATGGATTTCTTCGTATCTTCTAGTCTGGTGATATGCTCATTTTTTTGATGAAATTTCAGTTTATCTGCCATCGCTCGTACAGCATTAAACTCTCGACATCGCTCACGATCCTCTTTGTTGTCATCACAAAAAGTATTTATCGCGTCATAGTCATTGAAATCGCCAACATATCCCAATGCAATTAATTTGTTATCAAGCAAAGGTCGATAATAAGTGGTTGAATGTTGCGCGTACTGATTAATCAGCACCACTAACTCGGCAAAATAATTTTCTAAACCGGCTCGTAACAGCTGATTTTTTATGCTACCCACCTTTTTCAGTTCTAACGCCGATACCTGCGCGTTGCTTTCTAATTTTGAAATAATGTGTTCCTGTTTGCCAGCTTCGTAAGCCTTTATTGCATCAGCATACTTCCCTTTTAAGGTTCTGCCAGCTCTAAAGGTCTCCAGCAACTCAGCACTATCAGTCGCCACAGTATCGCCATCAAACACAGCCATTACTTTTTGTTCATATTCTAAGGCAGGTATAGTTTCAGCGCGATTAAACATATATAAACTCCATTCAGTTATGACAAAAAAATGGTTATATCATAACCCCATGTTAAAGTACAAAATAAAATCATTTGTAATAGAGGTTGAGCACTGAATCAGGAGAGATCTTTTTTCTTCAGCTGATGATAATAGGCTAAAGCCTTTGCACGTGTCTCACTGTGATTAATGATAGGCTTCGGATAGCCCTGGATTTTGCTATAAATTGCTTGAGAATCAACAAACTCCCAAGGGGCATGAATAGCATCCTTTTTTAAAGCAGTAAGCTCAGGGACCCAGCGCCGAATATAAACACCCTCAGGATCAAATTTTTGACTTTGCAGGACCGGGTTAAAAATACGAAAATAAGGTGCGGCATCAGCACCACAACCAGCCACCCATTGCCAACTGGCGCTGTTATTAGCTAAATCAGCATCGACCAAGGTATCGAGAAACCAATGAGCACCTAACCGCCAATCAACGAATAAGCCTTTAGTAAGGAAAGAAGCCACTATCATACGCACTCTATTGTGCATGTATCCTGTTGCCCAAAGCTCTCTCATCCCCGCATCGACAATAGGGTATCCCGTCATTCCTTTTTGCCAACAAGCTAATAATCGCCCATCATTTTGCCAAGGAAAGCCATCGAACTCACCTTTAAAATTTTGATAGGGTAAAGACGGAACATGATAGAGCAGATAATAAGAAAACTCTCGCCAGCCAAGCTCTGATAAAAAGTGCTCGGCACCGGCTAAATCACAGCCTGGCTCAAGCTTGGCAGATGCCACGGCATTTAAAATGCACCAAGGACTTATCTCACCAAAATGTAAATGTGGAGATAGGTGAGACGTTGCCTGCTTTTCAGGAACATCGCGATTTGTTTTATAACCATGAAGATGATGCGTTATAAAGTCATTAAGCCGCTGCTGTGCGCCGGCTTCACCTGGTGTCCAATGTCTAGGAAACTGAGAAGCCCAGTTCAAATGCGGTAAAAGCGCCCAATCATTCAGATCATCACCAGCAACATCGACCGCATTGAGTTGACGCCGGGAAAGCACTTTTGCTGGTTGCGGAAAAAGCCTTTGTCTACAGGTCTTCCAGTAAGGCGTAAAAACTTTAAAAAACTCACCACTTTTATTGTGTATTGTCCAAGGCTCATTAAATAAATTCGCATTAAAGCTCAATACGGTTGTTTCTTGATCTTGCAAACAAGCTTTTATTTTTTTATCACGCTCGATACTCATCGGTTCATAACAGCGATTCCAATAAACAGCTTCTATTGAAAACAAAGGGATTAAGGCTAACAGAATCGTCGCCGGATCACCTTTGCGCAACACCAAATTTAACCCCAGCTGATCCTTAAGCGATTTCTGTAGCGCGCAAAGACTATGGTGAAGCCACCAAGCCTGCGCTTCGCCAAGTACGCTGTTTTTTCCATCTAAAATATAAAGCGGAATCACGGTATCATGCCGAGTATATGCTTCGAAAAGAGCCGGATTATCTTGCAGACGTAAATCTTGTCTAAACCAAACAATAGCTGTGCTCATAAAATATCTCTCTTTAAACGCGGTGCATCACTTTTTTCAGGATTCTCAAATCACGATAAATCAATCGGATCGACATCAATATTCCAGCGGAGCCCACTTGCCAGCTTATTGTTATCCAAGACCTCACGCAATGTCACTAGCTCTGCTGCCAAAGCCTTTCTTGAGGATGCTTTTAATAATAATTGCATACGATGATAGCCTGCTTTGCGCGCTAAAGGTGCCGGTGCCGGACCTAAAACGGTTAAATACTCCTGGCTTATTTGCTGCTTGACGCCGTGCATAAAATCCAACACTTTTTGTGCTTGCTTGCCTTGAGCACGAATCATGGCTAAATAAGCATAAGGAGGTAATTGAGCGGTTTGACGCATGCTTAATAACGCTTGCGAAAAAGCGCTATAACCCTGTTGTACCAAAAGACTCAAAAGCGGATGCTGTGGCAGGTATGTCTGAATCACCACTTGCCCCGGATGAGACTCTCGCCCAGCACGGCCAGAAACTTGCGTTAATAATTGTCCCAAATGCTCTAGTGCACGAAAATCCTGATTATGAAAACCATTGTCGGTATCCAAAATAATCACCAAAGTTAAGCGTGGAAAGTGATGGCCTTTTGCCAGCATTTGTGTACCCACAATCAATTGTGCTTCACCACTTTGAATGCGAGCCAAATGTAGGTCCATGTCTTTTTTACGGCTAACGGTGTCTCTGTCAACACGAATCACAGACGTATGCGGAAAATAAGTCTGCAAATACGCATCAATACGCTGTGTCCCCGCACCCACCGGAACTAACTCCCCCCCTTTACATTGCGGACAAAACGCCAACATCGGGCGACTAATACCACAATGATGGCAAATAAGACGTTTATCCTCTCTGTGCAAGGTAAAATGCGTGTCACATGCTTTACAATCCGCCATCCAACCACAATGATGACACAACAGTACGGGCGAATAACCGCGTCGATTAATAAAAACCAAGACTTGGTTCCCTTGCTGTAGCTGTTCGTCAATTAAATGCAGTGCGGTGGTTGACAGTCCCTGCTGTAATTTTTGATTGCGAATATCCACAATATGATAGTGCAGTGGCGTTTGACTAACCGCCTTTTGTTGTAATTGCAGTAACGTATATTTACCTATCTGACTGTTATGCAAGCTTTCTAAGCTTGGTGTTGCTGATCCTAAAACAATCGGAACATTCGCACGATAAGCACGAATCAACGCCGTATCTCGCGCTGAATAACGTACCCCTTCTATTTGTTTTAATGACGCATCATGCTCTTCATCGATGATGATCAAACCTAAATCTGGCATGGGCGTAAAAATAGCCGAGCGCGTCCCTAATACCAGCTGTGCCTGCTGATGTTGAGCCAAAGACCACGCTTGTTGACGCTTGGTTTCACTTACACTAGAGTGAATGACAACCATGCGCGCGGAAAAGCGCTGAGAAAATCGCGCAATCAATTGTGGCGTCAAACCAATTTCAGGAACCAGCACTAAGACTTGTTTCCCCTGCGCTAAAACATCAGCGATAAGCTGCAAATAAACCTCTGTTTTACCACTACCCGTGACACCATAAAGCAGAAAACAATGATAATGGTTTAGTCGCGCTCTGATTTTTTCTAACGCATCGCTTTGCTCTGCATTCAAGACCAATGGCGGCAACAAGACCGCTTTTTCTTTTTGCTCTTTTAAAGCAGGCACATCTTTTGCCAAGCGATGGCGCTTAGGTAAAAATAATGTTAACACTTCTGACAAAGGTGATTGATAATAGTCACGCACCCAAAATGCAAGCATAAGCATGTCAGATGTCATTAAAGGGACAGCATCAACCACACTGCTAATGGATTTCAAAGCACGGGGTGCACTCGGGTGTGTTTGCATCCCCACAACGATACCCAATTTAATCTGATTGCGAAAAGGCACCCAAACACGTGCACCAATACATGGCTCAACATCATCAGCCATGTAATCAAAAAAATCGCGATGGGTATTAAAAATAGAAACTTGATAGCAAATCATGTTGGTGAACGATACCAAGCATGGCTGGCTGATTGGCCGGGTGCTGAAAAAACTTTTACCAACACATGCTCAATGCGATGCTTGTCTAATTCACTTTGATCACGAATTAATTCTTTAACAAACCAACGTGATAGCTCTTCTACGGTAATATTAGTCACCGGTAAAATAGTGACATCTTCTTTCAAAAAGGGCATTTTCTTTTGATTAAAGGTGAAATAATAATAGACATCATCTTCCGTGGTGGTTAAAAAAGGAGAAAATGCCGGCATGAGAAAGGTTTGATTGAGATGTCGACACAAAGCATGAATTTTTTCTTTATAATAGCGATAATCAAACGTCATCCCGTTCTCTTCAACCCAGGTACTTAAGGCCAAATACACGGTGTACATATGACCATGCAACGGCTCTCTCTCGGTTGCTGAGAAAATGGTTGTATGACCCGCAGAAAACTTCATTGATTCTTTTTGTAACTCAACCGTCGTTAGGTACCGTGTCATACTAGACTCGCTCGTTTATCTTGCAAAGAAAAACCCCTCAAGGGATCATTGGCGTGTTTGGACAAAGCAATCACTTTAAATAGCTCACCCATTTCATTGGGTTGTAACAGTTTTTTGACAGCCTGCTGTGCGGCAAGTGCATCGGTTTCCGACACCTGACTCAGTAGCGTCAAAATATCACATCCTAACAAAAAAGCCGCCTGATTGGTGTATCCCGCAACATCAAAACCGGCATCAAAAGCCGCTTCTGCCACATGTGTAAAATCCACATGTGCGGTTATATCTTGTTCACCGACGTACAACAACGGATTGGGATGCGCGCGGTGTTGATAATGACACATTAAAGTCCCTTGAAGACGATCAGGGTGGTAATATTCATGTCTGGGAAAACCGTAATCAAACAAGATTAACACGCCTTGTTTAAGCTTATTATGGCATTGTTTTATCCAATCATCGATAAATAAATTAGCTTCTGATTGATAAGGTGAGGCTTGTTTTAGTAAAACTTTCTCAACATGGCTTAACAGGCGCTCGTGAACACACGGCTTTACGCATTCAATTAAATCACCCCGTTCATTCACATCAACATAATATTCTAAGAGGCCCTGCTCTTTTGTTTGTAAGAAACGATGGACTGGCATGGCATCTAATACTTCATTACCAATCATCACCCCTTCGATAGCCTCTTCCGGCCAACCGGATAACCATTGAATACGTGAAAGCAAATGCGGGACTTTTTCTTTGATATATTGTTGTTGTGATTGTTTTAATGCCGCGCTGACTTCAAGAATCCAATATTCATCAGGAAGCGCATTTAAACGTTCTAACTGTAATAAAATATCCACACACAAATGCCCCATCCCGGCCCCAAACTCCAAGATACGTGGTTTTGTAAGATTTTTTAGAATATCGGCACATTGATTGGCAACCGCATAACCAAATAAAGGTGTTAAAGCAGGGGCTGTTACAAAATCGCCCCTCGCACCAACATTGCTCAAACGCGCGTAATAGCCATATTCTGGCGCGTACAATGCCATTTGCATAAAATCCACAAAAGGCATAGCACCTTGTTGGTGAATGATTTTTCGAATCAAATCTGTTGCTAACATATTTAAGAACCAATGAGCATGACTGTTTTATACTTCGATTTCACAAATCTTCTTATCGATATTTTTTATGATAACCGTAGAGTAGTTGGATGTAACGGTGTAAATTGCCATGATATCACCGACCAATAAGCCATCACTGTGAATAACACCGCCAGGGATATAAATAGCCTGGCCATAAGGCAATTCAAATGCCGAAAGGTGATAAACATCCTTACGAACTTTTTTCCCAAGTAGCAGTACACCCGCGCCATCGGAAGATAAGTGGCTCCATAAATGAGGCGTATCATGCACCTCTAAGTAATAACCACCACCAAAATCAGGTAGCTTAAGATAACCATGTTGGTAGTTTTTATCAACCCGCACCACACTCAAAGGTAAATTTTCCTGTGTGTCCATAAAAAGACTATCGCCTTCATTCAATAAGCGTGCATTGTAATACGCTAGGTTTTCAGCGGTAGGGGTTTCAACTTCCAGTTGTAATCGATCTTGATTCACATAGAGTGATCCTGACTCTCCTAAAATATTGGCTTCTTTACTGGCACTGGAGGTATCAGTACTCCATTTTCCAACCAACTCTAATAATTTAGGTTGTTGAGGGATAATCTGTTGTAAAGAGGGCGTGTGCTTATTTTTTTTCTCATAAGGTACTAATTTACCAATAAAGAAACGATAGTTTTTTTGTGGCGCCACATTCATCAGCACTTTGGTGGTGATCATATTCGATTCAGGCAATGATCCTTTTCGATAGGTGATGATTTTATCTAGTTTTTTCTCAAGATCGTCTGGTAAATGGGTTGCAATGTGCGTTTGCGGGAAAGCCTCAACCAGCGAGTGATGGCTGGTTGAGTAATAAATTTTTTGACCAAAAAAACGGCAAAAAACAAAGCCTATAAAAAACAAAGGCGCCAACCAATTTAAAAGACTCCACGTTAAGTATTCACGTGGCGATATACCCAAGGTACAAGTAATAAAAATCCCAGAAGTTGTCCAAGGAATCAGCGGTGTTGAAAAGGTTGTACCCTCTTCTATCGATTTTGATAACAAACAAGAATGTAATCGATGTTGTTGATATGCGTTTGAAAAAATTTTGTTGACTAACATAATGCTTAAATAGGCTTCTGATACCAGCATATTCGATAAAATAGATGTACCCAATGTCGCTGCAACCAAAGCAACAGGACCACGAATTTTCTCAACACTTTTGGTGAACAACACGTTGATAAAATGATAAAACTCGACCAAACCTCCCAGTGCTAAGATCAGCAAGGTTAAAGACAGCGAATCTAACATTTGCGCCATCCCACCCCGGCTGAGCAAATTATCTAATAGCTTTTGCTTAGTCGAATGGTGAGCGATTGGATGATACAAGGCATCTAAAGCTATTTTGATATCCAAATGTTGCACAACTATCGCCAAAATCAATGCCAGAAAAATACCTATCAACATTGCCATTTCAGCCGGTTTTCGCAGAGTAATTAATACAAACATCACCAACATTGGCAATAAGGTCACAACACCCAGATGATAATGCGTTTGTAAATAATTCGTTACCTCTTGTATGCTTTGATTGTTGACTGAGCTGGTATCCACATAATGCAGTCCAATCATCATAAAAATAAACAAACAACAGAGATAGGCTGGAATCAAACTATAAAGCATGGCATGAATATGGCGATATAACGGTGTATTGGTCACATTTGCAGAAAGAAGCGTCGTATCCGAAATAGGAGACAATTTATCACCAAAATAAGCCCCTGAAACCACCATACCGGCCGCAATAGGTGACGGAATATGAAGCGCACAAGCCAACCCCATACACGCTATGCCCATCGTCCCAATGGTTGCCCAACAAGATCCCAATGCTAAAGATGTCATGCTACACAGCAATAACCCCATAGGAAGAAAAAACTGCGGCGTTATCATTTTCAAGCCATAATAAATAAGCGTTGGAATCGCACCAGAAATGATAAAAGCACCCATCACGGTGCCAATTAAGACATAAATAAACAAAACAGGCGATGCTTTTTGAATGGCTGAGAGAAGGCTTTGTTTAAAACGATTTGTGTCATTATCTAAGTACAATGCATTGGCCATCATCCACAAAATAGCCATCAGCATAATGGCATGCATATCTGCTTTGATAACAAACAACCCTAAGAAAACGATACCAATCGTTACGGCGATACAAAAAAAAGCATGTCGAAAAGACGGCTGGACTTCAGAAAGTTCCATAACGCGCACCAAAAAAATTGGTTTGGGTTAAAATTATACACTGCAGTTAATTAAATATCAATTAAAGCATTAGGGTCTGTGTACCTAACTTTGCGCGTAGCGAAAATTCGAATGATTTAGCAAAAATTTTAGCTTGAGTGAGGCGAATAGCCAGCTCTATTTAACGAAATCAAGCTGACATTTGAGAGTATCAGGCGAATTTGCAGGAGTGGAAAGTTAGGCGCACAGCTAATAGCGTCAACTTAAGGAAAAAATGTCTTTGCGAGTATCGCGAAGCAAGCCAGCGTACAGTACACAGAACCGGAGATTGTTTAGCAAAGATCGCTATGATGCTTTAAGTTGACGCCATTAGGCGCACAGCCCCTAAGCTAACTTATTTATCTCGAAACAATAGTGCCACATCAATCGCATCAAAGGCATAATTTTGATTGCAAAAATCGCAATTTACATTCACTTTACCACCATGCTCAGCCAGCAGGGCTTCTGTGTCTTCTTTGCCAAGCAGCATCAGGGATTGTTTCATTTTTTCTTCATTACATCGACAGTGGAATTGAATCGGTCTAGCATCAAACAAACGAATATCATCTTCATGATAGAGGCGATGCAAAATAGTCTCATTATCCAGCTGAAGCAGTTCGTCTGCGGTAATCGTTTGTCCCAAATGCACAGCATATTCCCAAAAATGTTCGCGCTGAGTGCTGTCTTCACCAGGCATTAATTGTAGAAGCATACCTGCCGCTTGGTTTCCACGCACGGCTAAGGAAACTTGACTTGCAATTTGCTCTGATTGAGCAAAATAATGCATTAAGTTTTCCGCCATAGATTTAGATTGTATAGGGACAATGCTTTGGTAGGTTTGTGTTTGATTAAAAGGCGTTAAGTTCAATACCATTTTTCCTTGTGAAAAGGCATCTTGGTAATCCGGTTCACCTTCTTCTTGGTATTTCGCCAGTGCACGCACTTGTAGCTTGTGATCACATTGCACCAGAAGCAAAGATAACCGCGAGTCACCTTGAAACTGTAAGCTCACTTCACCTTCAAATTTCAGGCTTCCTGTGAGTAAAACACAAGATAAAATTGCCTCTCCTAATAAGGTCTTAACAGCATCAGGATAGGGGTGTTGATGAATAATGGTGTCAAACGTTTGTTGCAAATGCACTATTTCACCACGAATATTCGCGTGTTCAAAAATAAATCGTTGTAAAGCATCCGCTTCAGACATTGACTGACCTTTATTTAAACAAAATAAACACGCAGGCTATCATTTTCGGGGGGAAAGCGCAATATATACTCTTTGTTCTACAGGGCAAACGCATCTAATTTTTGAACACAAATCACCGCTTTGGTACGTCTTGCGCTTTATGTCCTGATCCATACAATCTTACAGGACTTACGCAAAACACCGATCTCTTCGTTGGATTTTATTTTTAATTCGGTCATTTAGTTATCTAAACTCCCTCATTAAAAATAAAATCCGCCTCGACCTCGTTGTTTTTCGTAAGTCCTGTCTTAATCAAGATCGTAATATGGATTCCGCGCATAAAGCGCGGAACGTAGACAAAGTGATTTTATATCACACGATTAGATGCGTTTTCCCTGCTTTGCTCTACACGGTAAACGCATCTAACTGACGTGCACTACTAAGTAGACTTCATTAAGTATCTATCAATTTCTTCATCTCAACTGCACTTTATCTTTCAATTTTGCTCAATCAGAAAAATGCTTACGTATAATAGCTACACGCACATTTTTCTTCAGTCACAACATTGAAACCTAAAGCACATTTGAGCGAATAAATTGATAGATACTTAGATGAACCCCGCTTATTTCTATATATTGCAAAAGCTATTAAAGATAAAAGCGTAAACTATATTAAATATCACCAGCTTGTAATAAAACAGCTATTTTGTTATGTATATTTACCACATTGTTTTTTATTAAACCCAAGTGTGCTACACTCTAGTCTTTAATTAGAGTGGACTAATTCTATGAAAAAATTATTTGTAACCATTCACTTATTTTTAATTTTCACAATTATTAGCTTTTTGCTCACAGAACAAAGCTTTGCCGGCTCTATAAACAAAGTGTATAATTTAAAAATCAATATAACAAACAATAGTTCAGGTGATTGTTTTTTAACAAAAAGTCAAATTCTGTATGGTAAGCTATATGAGTCTAATCTTCCAGATGTTATTTATAACGGCCAAACTGCGCATTTTGGAATGTATTATCAAACTCGAGACCCTTATAACTCAGCATTGCTATTAACATATCAATGTGGAAACACTCAAGAAATAACATTATTTTCACACTATATATGGACGCATAGTAAAGGCGCGAGCTATACATTGAAAGGTGTTGCTTTAAATGCTACTGATTTAAAAACAAAAGTATCCTATAAATACATAAGCAATAATAGATCTCCTGTCATTAATTGGACTTTAATAAATCCTTGATTGAAGTATCAAAATACAATAATGTTTTGTGTTCAAAATTTAGATGCGTTTACTGTGCTTTGTTCTATTAAAAGAAAGTATCGTGCCAGAATTTTCTCAGCATTGGGGGGGCTTTATGGGCACGCTAGACACATCCATGTCGCTCAGTGGCCGCCATCCCTGGTGGCCGAAAGTCCATAAAGAACACCCAATGGCGTCAACTTAAGAAAAAAATGCCGTCATTGCGAGCTTCGCGAAGCAATCCAGAGAACAGAACACAAGCCCCCGAGATTGCTTACGTCGCATCGCTTCTGACGACGAGCTTCTTAAGTTGACACCATTGAAAGAACACCCCCAACGCTGAGAAGATTCCATTCAGACATTGTCTGATCGTCTTTTGAATCTATATTTAATTAGGGAACCTCCGTGAGGTTTTTATAGACAAAGTTTGATTTTGAGTTAGTCACGGATTTTTCAATTTCACCGCGATCAGCCCCCTCTCCCGCAATAGGAACTTTGATAAGATGATGATGCTCATTGCGGGAGAGGGAGTGTCACGGATGGTCATTGATAACGAGATGTGCTCTCGTTTAGAAATATGACTTTCAAAATCCAAAGGTCGACAATGTAAATCACTGGCGTGATATTTGTGGATGTACTATTGGCATTAAAGTAATGAGGACATGACGACATCGAGGACAGAAGAGGTTTGCTGAAATACGTCATGATTCCAAAAACGTAAGACCTTAAACCCGTTTGTCATCAGCCAGTCTGTGCGCTGGGTATCGTAAATTTTATTGTCCATGTGTTGGCCACCATCAAGCTCGATAACAAGTCGCTTTTCAAGACAAACAAAGTCAACGATATAGGCGCCTATTGGCACTTGTCTCTTGAATTTAAATCCAAGCCTACCTGCTCGAAGATGATACCACAGATGTCTTTCAGCATCGGTGCTGTTTTTTCGTAAATTATGAGCTCGTTGTCTTTGCAAAGATTTGTCCATTTCCCTCTCCCGCGATAGGCATCATCATACTATCAAAGTTCCTATCGCGGGAGAGGGGGCAGATCGAGGCGAAATTAAAAAATCTGTGACCAACTCAAAATAAAAATTTCTCTATAAAAACTTCAGGGACGTTTCCTAAATGACCGGATTAAAAATAAAACCCAACGAAGAGATCGTTAAATGGCCGAATTAAAAATAAAATTCAACGAAGAGATCGTTGTTTTACATAAGTCCTGTCTCAATCTCGCTGATTTCTTATTCAGGCTGCGTTGTTTTATTTAGCGGGTTGCGGAAGCGCCACTTTTCAGCCTGTTTTACGGGGTAAAAAGCACATGGATGTGCTTTTTAGCGCCTTTGAGCGGGAAGCGAATAGGCGGCGGCCCCGTAAAACAGGTTGAAAAGTGGATCAAGCGGACGTTCCCGCTAAATAAAACAACGCAGCCTGAATAAGAAATCTTACTTCGATCTTACGATCTTACGATCTTACGATCTTACGATCTTACGATCTTACGATCTTAC
>CAZBNB010000028.1:0-31740 GCA_964493245.1 uncultured Legionellaceae bacterium | reverse complement strand
GCCTCCTCTCCCCCGCGCGCGTAGCGCGTGGTGGGAGAGGATTGAGGAGAGGGGGTTATAAAAAATGTCGCGAAGCGACTTCATTTAAAAAAGACTTGCAAAATGATGTGGTTATGATCAAATAATCTCATGCTGCCCTATCCTGCACGCGCCGTCATAGAAATCAAAGCGTTGCCTAAACACGCCATGGTTGAAATAGAAGCCACGCTGGGTGTCACTCAAAAATAGCCTTTTGAATCTTACAGGACCTGTTGAGGAGCTCTAATGAAAAAGCATAGCCCGCGATTTTTGACATTAGTGACAGAATCTAAAAAGCGTATTAAAGAAATAACACCTCAAACGCTGAAAGAAAAAATTGATCAACATCACATTTTTAGTCTTATTGATGTACGTGAAGATAACGAATGGTTAGCCGGGTATATTCCTACCGCGATCCATATAAGCAAAGGGATTATTGAGCGAGATATTGAAAAAAAAATCCCTGACCCCTCCGAATGCATCGTTGTTTATTGCAGTGGCGGGTTTCGTTGTGCTTTGGTTGCTGATAGTTTGCAAAATATGGGTTATACCAATGTTTATTCGCTGAATACCGGCTCGCAAGGCTGGATAGACATGGGATACTGTTTAGAAAAACAGAACTAACGGTATCTTCGCAGCATTCCGCAAAAACGAGAACCTATCTGCAAGACGATAACTTGTGAGATAGGTTCCCTTGGTAAGGCCGTTGATGTTATTTCCCCGGAACAACGGTAGAAATCGCATGCTTGAAAATCATCTGCGTAATGGCGCCTTTTAACATAATGATGTCGCTATCATAGCTGTCGATGGTTCCATGTAGCTTGATCCCGCTCATTAAAAAAATGGATACGGGTGTTTGATCTTTTTGTAATGCTTCTAAAAAGGCATCTTGTAATTGTTTTTGTGCCATGATCGTCTCCTTATTGATTTTTTCAGGACTTACGCAAAACAACGATCTCTTCGTTGGATTTTATTTTTAATTCGGTCATTTAGTCATCTAAACTCCCTCATTAAAAATAAAATCCGCCTCGCTCTCGTTGTTTTTCGTAAGTTCTGTTTTTATAACTCTCTAGCCACATCATTATTTTGCGCGCTGCGAAGAAGCTCAACATCGCTGCTGGAGGGTTACGATTTTTTATTTAGAGATAAGACCGTGTTCATCTCCAATCAGAGTCATTTCTATAATTAGAATACTCTATCTGTTCAATATTTGTATCGACATATCATGGAAAAACTTTAGGATATACTCTTCATCATTTGTAATCATTGAGGGGGAATACTTGGACATTTACAAATAAAATTTGTTTCATCGCCTTTAATTTTCATGAATGATTACAAGGCGATGATCTTTGACGAGATTAAATATCAATGTTCTCGGCTTCTAGCGCATTGGTTTCAATAAACTCACGTCTGGGTTCTACCTGGTCACCCATCAGCGTCGTAAAAATTTCATCTGCAGCCACGGCGTCTTCAATGGTTACCTGTAACATACGGCGAATACTGGGGTCCATGGTGGTTTCCCACAGCTGTTCGGGATTCATTTCACCAAGACCTTTATAACGCTGAATACTTTGACCGCGTTTGGCTTCGTCCATTAACCAAATCAATGCTTGTTCGAACGTTGTAACGGATTGGGTTTTTTCTCCGCGTTTGATGTAAGCGCCCGCTTCGATCAATTGATGCAATTCGTTATAAATTTGTAGCATGTCTTTAAAATCTTTGGATAACAGAAAATCCACGCTCAATGTGGTGCAGTGATCCGTGCCATGCTGCCGCAGCGTGATCCGTGGAATATGCTGTTGTGATTCAGATAAGTGTATTAACTCTACCGTGAATTGCTGTGTTTTATTATCCAATGTCGCTAAATGCTTTTGTAAATCACCTATCCAATTTTCCATGATATCTTTATCTTGAAAATGATGGGTTTGGTGCTCTGGTAAGCGAATAATTTGTTTTAATACATCCAAGTGGTAACGGCGCGAATATTTTTGTAGCATCTTTTCCAAATGACGGAATCGCTGTACCACACTGTTGAGCGCGCTAGAGGTAATAGGTGGTGCTTCTTTAGATGGATAAAAAGCGGCATTGTCTAATGCGGTTAATGTGAGAAAATCGAATAATTCATCATCGTCTTTCACATATTGCTCTTGTTTACCCTGCTTCACCTTATACAACGGTGGTTGTGCAATATAGATATAACCCCGCTCAACTAACTCAGGCATTTGCCGGTAAAAGAAAGTGAGCAGCAGTGTACGGATATGCGCGCCGTCGACGTCGGCGTCGGTCATGATAATGACACGATGGTAACGAATTTTTTCAGGGTCATATTCATCTTTCCCAATCCCACAGCCCAAAGCCGTAATTAAAGTTGCGACTTCTTGTGAGGCGAGCATTTTATCAAAACGTGCTTTTTCAACGTTAAGAATTTTTCCTTTTAAAGGTAAGATGGCTTGAAACTTGCGGTCACGGCCTTGTTTTGCCGATCCACCCGCAGAGTCACCCTCTACAATATATAATTCTGATAAGGCGGGGTCTTTTTCCTGACAGTCAGCCAATTTTCCGGGAAGGCCTGCGATGTCTAAAGCCCCTTTCCGTCGTGTCATATCGCGCGCGCGGCGAGCCGCTTCTCGGGCACGTGCTGCGTCAATCATTTTACCGACAATAATTTTTGCCATGGCCGGGCTTTCTAGTAGAAAATCATTGAACTTCTCAGCAACCACAGACTCCACGGCTGATTTTACTTCTGAAGAGACCAGTTTATCCTTGGTTTGTGAAGAAAATTTAGGATCGTGTACCTTAACGGATAAAACGGCTGTCAAGCCTTCGCGGGCATCGTCGCCTGTTGTGGTAATTTTAGCTTTTTTTGCATATCCCTCTTGTTCTATGTACTGATTCAGAGTGCGCGTGAGTGCTGAACGGAAACCGGCTAAATGTGTACCACCATCTCGTTGTGGGATATTGTTGGTGAAGCAATAAATATTTTCTTGATACGTATCATTCCATTGTAAAGCTAGCTCAACACCAATATTGTCTTTTTCGGTATTAAGCGTAAAAATAACGGGCATAACCGGTGATTTATTACGATTGAGATGCTCTACAAACGCTTTGATCCCGCCTTCATATTCAAAGGTATCTTGCTTATTTTCGCGCTCGTCAATTAAATGGATGCAGACGCCTGAATTAAGAAAAGAAAGCTCACGTAACCGTCTGGCGAGAATATCATAATGAAAAACGATATTGTTGAAGGTTTCAGCGCTGGGTTTAAACCAGATTTGTGTACCTGTTGCTTCCGCATCACCTGTGACGGCAAGAGGTGCTTCGGGCTCCCCGTGACGATAATGTTGCTCGTGGAGTTTGCCATCACGGCAAATTTTTAAATGTAATTGCTCGGACAAAGCATTGACCACAGAAACCCCTACGCCGTGTAAGCCGCCGGAGACTTTATAGGAGTTATCATCAAATTTACCGCCGGCGTGCAGAATGGTCATGATCACTTCTGCTGCAGAGCGGCCTTCTTCTTTATGAATATCAACCGGAATACCGCGCCCGTCGTCATTGACGGTGATGGATTCATCAGCGTGAATGGTTACAGTAATGGCATGGCAATGGCCTGCTAATGCTTCGTCAATCGCATTATCAACAACCTCGAATACCATGTGATGCAAGCCGGTACCATCGTCTGTGTCACCGATATACATGCCAGGACGTTTTCTGACGGCATCTAAGCCTTTTAATACCTTGATATTACTGGAATCATAGGTCGTTGTTTCAACACTCATGCTGTGTCCTTGTCGCCTTTAACAGAATGTTAAATTATACCATTTAACTTGATAAACTGGTATCTTAGGAGCAATTCAGATCTGTCTCATTAAAAACCATATAATGCTGTGAGGATGTGTATGTTCGAGTTGACTATCAGTAAACAAGCTTTATTGACACCATTGCTTATGGTGGCTGGTGCTGTAGATAAGAAACAGTCGTTGGCGATTTTATCTAATGTGTTATTAAAATTGTCTCACCAACAGTTGAGCCTCACAGCAACCGATCTTGAAATTGAAATGACGGCTACGGTTGCGTGTGATGCGACAGAGCAAGCGGGTACGATAACCGTACCGGCGAAAAAATTTATTGATATTATTCGCTCTCTGGATGATGATGCAACACCGTCTTTAACGGTTCGTGACAATACCCTGCTTATTAAAGCGGGGCGTAGCCAGTTTAAGTTGGCTACTTTGCCTGCAGATAATTTTCCGGCGATTGAGGACGAGCCAGCGGAAGTGGAGTTTACCGTTGCGACGGCATCATTGGTGCGTTTGTTACAATCTACCTACTTTGCTATGGCACAGCAAGATGTACGCATCTATTTGAATGGCTTATTTTTCGAAATGGATGCTCAATCTATCACTGCGGTTGCAGCAGATGGTCATCGTATGGCTGTTTGTCGATTACCGGGGCAAGTGGTTCAGCAATTGCATCGCCTGTTGATGCCTAAGAAAGGGATTCAAGAGCTTTTGCGTTTGATGAGTCATATTGAAGATGAGCAAGTGGTCATTTCTGCCAGTAAAAATCATTTAAAATTGACATCGAAACAATATGTGTTTGCATCGAAATTAATAGAGGCGCGTTTTCCATCTTACGCACAAATTATTCCTAAGCATTTAGATAAAACAGTTGTGATTGATCGTGATTTATTAAAGCGAGCATTGTCGCGTATTGTGATCATGGCAAATGAAAAGTTACGTGCGGTTTTATTACAAATTCAGCCCAATGTTTTAACCATTACTGCCAGCAATCAAGAGCATGAAGAGGGTGTTGAGTCATTGGCAGCAGAAACAGAAGGGGATGCGCTTAGCATCGGTTTAAATGCGACGTATTTGTTAGATGTACTGAGTCATTTAGATGAAGGGCCGATTCGATTGTCTTTTGCAAATGCGGACAGCAGTATTTTAGTTGAGTCTCCACGTGATGAGCATTATCAATACATCATTATGCCTATGAAGTTATGACACTCACAACCTTAAATATTCATCACTTACGCAATATTGATGCCATGCAGCTTGACTTGCATCCACGTATCAATTTTTTTTATGGCCCTAATGGCAGTGGTAAGACGAGTATATTAGAGGCTATTTATTTATTGAGTAGTGGGCGATCATTTCGTACGCGTGAAACGGCTCCGTTAATTCAGTACGAACAAGATGCTTCGACGGTATTCGCTCGCACGCAAGCTATGGATTCAGTGAGTTTACAAAAGACCTTAGCAGGTATGACACAAGTTCGTATTAATCAACAACCTTGTTTGCGTAGCAGTGATTTAGCCCGCTATCTTCCTTGTCAGTTAGTCTATCAAGACATTTTCCAAATTATTGATGCCGGTCCCTCTGTTCGGCGTGCTATTTTAGATTGGGGAATGTTTCACGTGAAACATGCTTATCATGAAACTTGGCGGGAATACAAACAGGCGTTAAAACAACGTAATGCGCTGTTGCGTCAAAAAGCAGCCTATCAATCTGTGTTGCCTTGGGACAATATATTGGTTGAGATGGCCGAGGTGCTGGATGTTTTGCGTACGGCTTATATACAAGATTTAAGTCATTGGTTTCAAGTTTATTTGGCAAAGTTAACCGACACACCCTGCCAGATTCAATATTATCGCGGCTGGGATAAAAAGCAGACGGGCAAGCCCTTGTCGGCTATTTTGAAAGATCAATTTGCTTTAGATTGTCAACGGCAGTTTACCCATTCTGGGCCGCATCAAGCAGATATTTTACTTGACTCCAATGCGTCAAAAGCAAAAACCAGCCTGTCTCGTGGACAACAAAAAATTATTTTGATCGCGTTAAAATTGGCGCAAGCGCATTTATTATCAAAGCCTTGTATTTATTTATTTGATGATGTGTCATCAGAGTTGGATGCGATGCATCTACAACGATTAATGGCGTGCTTGATGGATGTTTCGGGGCAACTGTTTATTACGACGATTGGGATGGAACCTCTATTGAATATGCCAATTGTACAGGCAGGGCAAGCGTATGCGTTACAAGAAGGACGGATATTCGATTGCTCCCTCCCTTCTCCCGCGTAATAGATCAAACCTACTATACCACATTATGAGCATATAATGTTCTTTGTGTGCGCAATGTGATTTCATAACAAATGTACGCATCGTCTGTAATGCTGTTTGCTTCCGCTTCCTATGACGAACATGCGCGCTAAATACTCAAAAATCCTGCAAATTCAAGTTATTATAGGCAATGTTCTTGACGTTTTTATAGAAAAGATTTGATTTTGAATTAGTCAAAAAATTTTCAATTTCCCTCTCCCCAACCCTCTCCCGCGACAGGCATCATGATATTATCAAAGTTCCTATCGCGGGAGAGGGGGCAGATCGAGGTGAAGTTGAAAATTTTTTGACTAATTCAAAATCAAATCTTTTCTATAAAAACGTCAGAGACGTTGCCTAGTTAGTCATTTAAAAGTTAACTCACAGCTCCTAAAATCCATACGAGCCTAGATAACTAAGGGTGGGACTATATGGTCCTACGTTCGGAGAGTTATTTTGTTTATTGCTAAATTTTCCACTTTGACTGGCCACTTTTGGCAGAGGGGCATCTGCATAGCTGGGATGATATAATATCTTATCTTTGTGTGTTTCTCGGAACTTTTTTATTTCTTCGCGATACTGAACGATTTCTTTCTGAACCTGCTCATACTCGTCTAAGTTGAGGGAAAGCTCGCTCGTTTCTTGGGCCGCTTCTTCCAAGCTGGAGCGTAAATTATTTAACAGTCTTGAAATTAAATTTTTTTGATATAACTCACGAAAACGAACTTCTACCTCTGGAAGAAGGGTAAAAGAATACATTGAGTGAGAGTCTATATATACGTTCGGAAAACTCGCTTCTAGATAATTACTCAGTATTCGCTTCAGATTTTGATCCGCATCGACAACGGAACGATTTAACGTGGTTGCATTGTCGGCTGACGCGTCTTGAACCGCTTTTGTGCAAAGCATGCGTTTTTGGGCGTATGTTTTAAGATTAAAACCGGAACTTTTAAACATATGAGCTAAGATGGCTGCACTTTCAACGCCGGTATTCATACCGATACCTAAAAAGGGATTAGCGCCAGCAGCGGAATCTCCTACTAAACAGATTCGGGGGTTTTCAGCATCTTCGTGCCAATGCATCGAATTTCGTTGGTAAATCGATGACACGGGATTTTGTTGAAAAGGCGTTGTGATGGGAATACAGTCGCGCTGTTGTTCGGGTACCAGCGCATGGATAATTTTCCTGATAGCCGCGATATCATTTTCTTTTTTTAGCGTGTTTAAATTTATTCTACTTAGTTTTTTATTACAAAATAAAGTGAGTGTAAACGTTTTATCTGCATTCGGCAGCGCAATTAAAAATACGCCGTTTGTTTTTCCTGGCCAAATATGAAATTGCTCTGGGTTGCTGAGCTGATACTCACCGTCTTTTGCTGGAATTTCATATTCTTGATAAACCCAATCTGATTTTTTGCTAGGAGTATAAGAAGCAGACCAGCTTTTGTCTAATATGTTGCCAACCTTTGAGTTAGAGCCATCCGCACCGAATAAATACTCATAATCTGCTGTCGACTTTTTGGCAGGCTGAGATGGATCAGTGGATTCAAAAGTGGCTTGTTGCTTGGCAATATCAATACTTTCTAGTTTTTGATTGAAATGAAAAACAACACCCAGGCTTAAGGCTTGTTCGTATAAACTGTGATTTAGTGCTGCGCGTCCAATCGACTCTATATATTGGTTTGTACGCTCATCATAAAGTTGCACATTTTCTTCACCTGTTTCCGTGTGAATTAAGCGCCCATGCATGGGTACTGTTTGGGGATAGGAGAGACCGTTTTCGGAAAAAACTTGCTTTGCTCGTGCCGACAATGCAAGGTTAATCGATTTTTGATTCGCGGCATTGGCTGCAGGGGGATCTGCTTTTTCATAAACCTCGACATCGTGTCCTTGTTTTTTCAACAGAATGGCCAGCATGTTTCCTACGATGCCAGCACCTATAATGATTATTTTTATCGGCTCCATTTACTTCTCCATGTTTGCACTGGTACAACGACTCACTGATTCGCTCCTGTACCATGCCATCTTATCTTGCATTCATCTTTGTATCATTTGGATGTTAAAGAATGCTCAAATGATGTAAATTTGAACGCAATCTAAGCATCATAAGAATCGAACCAGTGAAACGTTGCACGAGACACAGTCAAAATGTGGATAATGCATTTTTTAAAATCACTTGTCTATGTAAAAAGCGTCTGAGATGATATTTTTCGCATCTTTTGTGGACAGCCTTGCATACAATTATGATGCCGCTATAACGTAGCGAGTGGGATCAATCATATTGGCCTCTTGAAAGCCTTTTTTTCGTAAACAACAGCTATCACAAGTGCCACAAGCCAGTCCTGTCGTGGTGGCGCGATAGCATGAAATGGTTTGAGTGTAATCGACACCCAGTGAGGCGCCCAAAGCAATGGTTTGCGCTTTGCTGAGGTGGATTAAGGGAGTTTCAATTTGAATCGGGTTGCCTTCGGTACCGCGTTTGGTAGCCAAGTTGGCTAAGTGAGCGAAAGCGCTTATGTATTCTGGACGACAATCTGGGTAGTTCGAGTAGTCTATGGCGCTGACACCAATGTAAATAGAATCAGCTTCACACACTTCAGCCCAACCCAAGGCAATTGCCAGCATAATGGTATTTCTAGCGGGAACATAAGTATTGGGAATATGGCTGGATTCTCCTTTATAGTCGGCAACTGCTTGTTGATGATCGGTCAGTGCAGATCCACCCATTTTTCCAACGGATACCAAATCAACACATCGATGTTGCACTTCACACTGTTTTGCGATACGTTCTGCTGCCAGTAATTCTGCACGGTGTTTCTGGCCGTAGTCAAAACTCAACGCATAGCAGGTTAGGTTTTTTGACTGTGCATAAGCCAAGCATGTGGTTGAATCTAAACCACCCGAAAGTAATACTATCGCTCGTTGTGACATTCAAATCTCTTATTTAAGTTGGGTTGATAGGTGGTAATTTTATTTGATTTTTTTTCTTTCGATGCGTGCGCGTGCTTTTTTGTGCGGTAATACATTGCCATAACGCATTACCTGACCAAGCTGTATCAGGCTTTGGTGCATAGATTGCTTGAGAAAGACGTTGAATCTCTTGTTTAAAAGACGGATCATCAACGGGGATGTCGTTTAAGTTCAATATGGTGTGATTGGGCCATTGTTTTTTTGCCCAGGCAATCAGAGCGATACGGGCTTGTTGCGGGTCATTTTTTTTACAAGCGCTTTTTAGCGAAAGCGACGCCTCCATGGCCGATGATGACTCTTTTTTAGACAATTTTCGGCGTGCATGGGTGTGTGTTGCCAGACGATTTTTTTGCCAAATAAAATAGCATCCGATACTCAATAGCAACAAACCAATAAGCAGTGCGATGATGCGTACGGGTGTTGAGAGCGGTGTGCTCGGGTTTTTAGACAGTTCAGCCGTGTTATTCCGTTCTTTTGAGCTGGATTTGCTACCACGGCCAGGCCTTATATTCACCGTGATTGTCTTTGATGGCAGTGATGCCATTTCATAGCGATGGGTTGTGGTGTTATACCAAGGGATATTGATTGACGGTAACATCACTTGGCCTGCTTGTGACAGAAGATAAGTCACCTGCATGTTGATACTACCCCACAACGCACCGTTTTTAATTTGGTTTTCTGTCGTTGGTTTTTCGGCGTAGACATGGTATTGCGCGGTGTTTCGAAACGGGATGGCCGGTAGTAACTGAGCGGTGGTGCCTTTTGCTTTTAAGGTAATGGTGCGCGTTAATGTATCCCCTTCCAAGGTTTTCTTTTCAAGAGTATCGTAAGATTCACTCAGCTCAACAGTGCTAGCGGGTAGCCAGTTAGTCATCGATTGCTTTTCGGGTAATGGTGCAACATTTATTGTGATGGCTTTCGCTTTTAAACGAATACGAGAGGGGCCAGCTTCACCGTAAGCTAAAGCATCTAAACTGGGTGGCTCTATCGTTAATGGGCCACTTTTTTGTGGGAATAAAGCGTATTGTTGCTCTTCAACTTCATACAATTTTCCTTTGAATTGTGTTTGATAATGACGGCCGTCACCTAAGGGAATAAATAAAGCGTCTTCGACATGAGGGGGATTATATTGCGCGTCCAGTAAGCGTTGTTGTGTTAACAAGCGGATAGTATAGGTGATTTGTTGATGTATTAACGGGTGATCCTGATCGGCACTTGCTAAGAAAACCGACTCGTTAATAGATGTTTCATCCAGCGCGGTCAATTCAGGCGCGTGAATATTTTTATCTACGACAATTTGGCTGGGTAATGATTGTCCTTGACCAATGTGGATGGCCGGAATAATCAGGGTGCCTATTTTCTTCGGTTTTAAAAGAATACTCCACTGGCTAATCGCGCGTGCTTGTCCGTTGATAACGGTATATGACACATTGTGTTCTGTTCCTAAAATATCAAAGTCCTTTAATAAGGATTGCCAATCGGGTGTTGCATTGTTTTGAATCGCGTCGAGTGTGAGTGTGACGCGAAATGTTTCACCTAACTTCACCGATGTTGGTGATACATCAACCGCAATGCCTGCGAATGCCCATGCATAGCTGATGAGACAGTAGAGTGTAATGGTGATTTTACGGAATGTTTTCATGACTCTCCTCGTCTGCGCAAATAGTCACGTAAGAATTTTTCACGCAATAAGCCGCCTGGATCGTCTGGAATCATATTTAACCATTGATCGGTGCTTTGTTGTTCGCCATTTTTTTTAGAATCCCTTTTTGCCGAAGAGGGCTGATTCTCGGGTGTCTTTTCAGGGGATTTTTCTGGTTTATCCGGGGTTTCTTGGCTCTTCTCTTCTTTTTCCTCTTTTTGATCTTTTGAGGCGTTTGATGGGGCTTTATTTTCCTCAGCGGCGTTTTTTTCTTGAGGAGATTTTGCGGCTTCTTGCTGATTTTGTTGAGATTGTGTTGATTGACGCTGAGGGTGATCGGTTTGATTGGCCGATGAAGCGTCCGATTGCTTTGAATCTTGCTTGTTTAGATTAGATTGGTCTTGCGGTTGTTTATTTTGTTGTGCTTGTTGCTTTGCTCGTTGTTTTTTTAATAAATCTTCAACAATACGTCGATTATCGACGGCATCTTGGTTTTGTTTGTTGATTGTTAAAGCTTTGTTATAAGCTTGAATCGCCTTTTCATACTGTCCTTGATAAGCATATGCGTTTCCTGCATTGTAGTAGCCATCGGCTTGATTGAGCCCGCTAAACAAAGCAGCTGCATCAGGATAATTTTTGCCACGAAACGCAGCCGTTGCTCGCCAATCATCACGTTTGAATTGTGCTTGTGCTTCCGTATAGCGACCTTGTTGCATCAATTTTTGTGCGCGATTATCGGCATTTTGCCATAAATCTTGCCAAGAAAATGCGTTGGCAAACAGGGTGTACATGCACAGTAAGCATCCAACCAGTATTTTTATGTAACCGTTTCTTTTCATGGTTTTAGCCTATCAGTCGTTGTAACCAGCCGCGTCTAAAAATCGGCATGAGCAGGATTAAAGCAGCAAGGAGAAACCAACGGCCCTCATCATACCATAAGGGGATCTCTTCTTGTGTATTGGTCTGATAAGTAGCCGATGTGTGTGTTTTCGACAACCACCGCTCAATATCTTGGTTGGTGTGAGAAAAAGCAATAACATGTCCTTGTCCTGCTCTTGCTAATGGTTTGAAGAGTGCATTCGCCAATCGATCGGTTAACATTGGAATCACGGAAACATATATTCCTTGATGCGCTAATTGAGCAGCTGCTTCGATTGAATCATGCGTAGGGATTTTACCGGTGAGGACCAACACTTCGCCATGATTGGCTCCCGCAGATGACAGCAGCGGAGAGACTTCCTTGAGTGCTAAATCCAGGCGATTGCCTTGGACTGGCATTAAGTTTGGTGCCAAAACGGGTAGCAGTGCCGTAATGGTTTGACCGTCATTGGTTAAAGGTGAAACAACAAAGGGCTCGCTTGTGTAGACAATTAAACCGAACTGCCCTATTCCGGTATGTTGTAACAAATCATGAATTTTAAATTTGGCCCGTGCTAAACGGGTTGGTAATAAATCGTGTTGCAGCATGTCTTCGGAGAGATCGAGTACGATAACGTGTGGTTTAATGGACTGGTAGATCGGTACGGGCAGTCTTGACCAAGTTGGTCCAGCCAGCGCGATAACCATGAGTAGACAACTGCTTATGAGTAAATACCATGCCCATGGTTGTTGCGGTTTCGCATTGGTTTTTAATAAATAAGTTAGCAACTGCGGATCACAGATATGTCGCCAAGCCTGCAGAGCCGGTTTTTGTTTAGATAAATGATAACCTAAAAAAATGATGGGAATCATCGATAACAACCACCAGGGGCGTAGGAAATGAAACTCATGCAACATGTTGCTCCTCCTCCTCTTCTTCGGAGCGAAGCGATTGCAAACCAGCCAATAATCCACTTTGATAGGCCAAGGTTACAAACAGAAGTCCCAATCCTGCCGCTAAAAACCACGGTGTGTAATCATGTTGCGGCCGAATACTGGCTTTTTTCTGTGAGACACGCGCCATTTTATTAATTTCTTGATAAATTTCTTCTAATGATTGTAAATTTGAGGCACGAAAATAACGTCCACCGGTGGTGTTGGCAATGGCTTTCAGGGTTTTTTCGTCCAAATCAGCGCCACCATTTGAATTTAAAAACAAGCCACTAAAGGATCGTGGATCAATTTCAGCATGTAAGCCGATGGTATATACCGTAATGCCCTCCTGATGAGCTAATTCAGCCGCTTTGAGCGGTGAAAGAACGCCCGTATTACTGACACCATCCGTTAATAAAATAACCATGCGCCCATTTTTAGGTACTTGCTGCAACTTTTTAATCGCTAACCCCAGCGCATCTCCCAGTGAGGTCGATTTACCAGCCAGTCCAACGGAGGCATCGTCTAAGCGTGTGAGGACCGTTTGTTTGTCATAGGTCAGCGGCGTGAACAAATACGCTTGTTCACCAAATAAAATTAAGCCCATGTTATCTCCGACTCTGTCTTCAACAAATTGACGTGCAGCGCGTTTTACGACAGCAAGACGGGTGTCACGGCGATGATTCATCATCATGTCATTAATACCCATGCTAGGCGAAATATCCAATGCCAGCATGATGTTGTATCCTTCATGTGCCAAAGGGCGTGGTGCGCCAACCCATCGCGGGCCAGCCAGCGCGATAATGAACAAGCTCCAGCTGACAAATATCCATAACAAAGGCCTGTAGCGCTCCGCGAATAAGCGATCGTGCGATAAGTGCTGCTGGAGCGCATCAAAGAAAGGCACTTTGAGGGCAACAGAAAAATGCATGGCGGCACGTGGGCATAAAAACCAAATAAGCAAAGGAAACAGTAATCCTATCAAAGCCCAAGGTGTTGCAAGTTCAAACATCACGTCTCCTTTTAAGTGAGATACGCTTGCGATTCGGCGATGCTAGCAGTTGCTGATTCAGCCAAATACCGGCTGCTTCCAGTAAAGGATCGAGTTGAGTCTTTGCCTCTTTTGGTGGCAGTGGTGGTTGATACGGATAGTTTAGTAAAGCGTTTTGAAAACAAAGAAAATCAATGGTTTTTTTAGTGTGGTTGTGTGATGAAGCCCGCTGTGTTTGGTCAAGAAACGCAAGCCACGCTATGCCCTGCAGACCTGCTACCTGTTCTCTTGGATAGCGCATCAGTGCAACTTGACGTAATAACTCGGAAATCGCGGCTGCGGTTTTTTGACTATTCGGTTTTTGTTGATGCGCTATTTTAAGAGCAGAAAGTGTTTTTAAAACATGATGTCTGAGTTGTTGTTGTGAGCGTCGCTTCCAAAGAAAGTAAAGAAAAGCTGCGCTCAAACCGATTAACAACGCGATCAGTACGTACCATCCCGGTGCTAAAATCCAAGACGAAATGGGTTCAGGTGAATGAATATCATGTAGCTTGGCAAGCTCGGTTGGTATGTTTTTCACGACTTAAGACCTCGTTGGAAAGGTTTGTTTAACCAATGTGGGTAAGTCCATGCTGGCAGTGACTTGTGTGTAGGAAATTTGTAATCGATTGAACAGCAATTTCAGCTCTGTTTGACGTTGATCACAATAAAACTGGTAACCAAAACGTACCGCGTCTAGTGATGTATCTAATATGAGATCGCGCTCGCCATTCGTCATGGCGTAGTAATGGGGTGGTGGCGGTGTGAGCTCTAATGGGTCACACACATGATAAGCCAATATATCATTGTGACGGCGTAATCGATTTAAATTCATTTCTGCATCATTATCTAGGCGGTAAAAATCGCTGATTAATACCACAATACTACCGGGTTTAGTCACGCGCCGCATGCGCGCTAACGCATGGCTTAGTGCCTGTCGATCAGAGTGGCTTGAGAGATGCATTTGATTGTTTTGTGTATAACGACTCAATGTCGCTAAAAAAGGTAAAACACCGACGCGACGTGAGCGCGGGACAAATTCTTGGTGCGAGCTGGCTGCGCACAAAAAGCCGCCTACTCGGTCACCTTGTTTGGCTGCCGTCCAGGCTAAAATGGCCGCCAATTTGGCAGCAACCACGGATTTTAACGCGATGCGTGTACCAAAATACATAGAAGGATTAAAGTCAGTCAAAATGATGACCGGTCGTTCGCGTTCTTCTTGATAAACTTTGACGTGTGGTCGGCCAGTTCTGGCTGTTACGCGCCATTCCATGTGACGAATTTCATCGCCGGCTTGATAGTTTCGTGCTTCAGTAAAATCCATGCCCCGGCCGCGTAATTTGGATTGATGCTGGCCAGGGCGTGCTGCGTAGCCGTCTGGTCGGTATCGAATGCGTTGCGCGTGGCGTTCTAGGGCGATTAAATCGGATAGTGTAACCGATAAACCATCCATAATGCTCTCCGGTAAGTGTTCTCTCCGCACGGGGGAATGGCTATTGCCTTAAGGAACCGCGACTAAACGTAAAAGCTCGTTAACGAAGTCATCTCTGCTGACACCTTCTGCTTCGGCCTCAAACGTTAATAAAATACGATGTCTTAATACATCATGGGCGATGATGTGAATGTCCTCAGGAATAACATAGTCCCTGCCAGCAAGCCAAGCATGCGCTTTGGCACAGCGATCAAGAGCGATGGTTGCGCGTGGGCTGGCACCAAAACGTATCCAGCGGCTTAATGCTTCGCTGTAAGGGGCTGGATTACGAGTTGCTACTACCAACTGAACAAGATAGCGCTCCAGTGCTTCGCTGGTATGAACCTTTAAAACTTGCTGACGGGCCTCAAATAATACGCTTTGTGGTAACGGCGTGACTGGCTCATGCAGATGCTTTTCGCTCAGGTTTGGTTGACTGGTTGCTTCATGTCTTGCCAGTGCCAGAATTTGGTGTTCGACCGCTTCATCTGGATATGAAATTGTCACATACATCAAAAAACGATCTAATTGTGCTTCAGGCAAGGGGTACGTGCCTTCTTGTTCAATCGGATTTTGCGTTGCCATCACAAGAAAAAGCTCAGGCAGAGGGTAAGTTTTACCCCCAATAGTGACTTGCCGCTCAGCCATGGCTTCGAGTAGCGCCGATTGTACCTTTGCCGGAGCGCGATTAATTTCGTCGGCCAGAATCATATTGTGAAATATGGGGCCTGGTAAAAAAGCAAATGAGCCATTTTCTGGATGATAAACATCTGTCCCGGTTAAGTCTCCCGGTAACAGGTCAGGTGTAAATTGTATACGATGAAACGATCCTTCGACGCCGGCAGACAATTCTTTCACCGCGCGCGTTTTAGCAAGGCCAGGGGCACCTTCAACCAATAAATGTCCGTCTGCGAGCAAGGCGATCAGTAAGCGTGAAACCAAGCTTGACTGGCCTAGAATCCGGTCATTTAAATGCTTATTTAACTGCAAAATATGGTTTTGTACGGCATTCATTGCAAATATTACCTCACAATTTCAACGCTGTCCGCCTGTGGTCCTTTCTTTCCTTGAATCAAAATAAAAGTGACTTTTGCGCCATCTTGTAGTGCACGAAAATTTTTAGGATGGGTTGCAGTCGCGTGAAAAAAATATTCTTGTTTATCTGCAACAATAAAGCCGAAACGCTTTTTTCTATCAAAAAACTTAATCGTGCCAGCCAGTCGTGTACCTGACTTTTTGGGGCAAAACAGATTTTTTAAATATTGAATCAATCCCATAACAATCCTCTAATTTGGCTACGCGCAAGGATATACCACGCAAGTATCGTGAGCATACATAGTGCGCCGAACATAGCTTACCATTTTTTATACTATTTATCACTCAATTTTCAGTGAATGTGTGTGAATCTCATTTATAAAGTTACTTTAGCAATAAGAAACAAGACATTTCCTATATTTTGACGGCCAGGAATATAGGTCGCTATCACTGATACACGGCGATAAGTCGCCGACACCCAAGGAAGGGCGCCTGGAAACGGGATTCCATGGTTAATATCTGGGCGAGCGGTTGCCAGAATAGCATACCCTCCCCCTAAAGTAACATCCTGTTGTAGATGCAACGCTTTGAGGAATGCATAACCGACAATCGGTTCTGGATTTTTGTGAGAGTCGAGAAATGCAAAGGCGTATAAGCCGTGCCAGTCACCATCTTCGTCATAATATCCTTTGCCTAAGCCACCACCCCATGGATTTTCGTTATAGGTTTGGATTCTATCCTGGGTGTAAAAATAACGATTGTGCCACGCATAAGCGGGTAAGTAGACCTCATTTTTACCCTCGAACCAAATTTGTTTTAAACGATGCGAGGCTTTTGCAAATAAATTGGGTTTACCTTTGGGACAAGGCAGGCAACTAGGCGGCGGTGAGGTTATCGGGTGTAGTGTGTTTGCTGCATGCAAGGATTCACTGCCAATCAGGAGTGCAAGAAACAAGATTTTTAAATACTGAGCGGCGCGATAGAGTGAAGATGGTGTGGTGTAAAATGCTTGCTTCATCGTTTAAAAAACCACATGAGTAATGCACCTACACCGGCACTAAAAGGCACGGTCACCAACCATGAAAGGAAAATTAACCGTAACATTGGCCAATGTGTTCCCGCGATACCATTAACCAAGCCGACACCGGCAATGGCACCTGTCACGGTTTGGGTTGTGGATACGGGCACGCCGATCCAAGTTGCCAAGACAATCGCGACGGAGGCGCCCGTTTCCGCACCGCACCCACGCAATGTATTTAGGTGCGTGATGCGTGTTCCCAATGTGCGAACAATGCGCCAGCCACCGACCAACGTTCCTAATGCCATCACACCATTACAACTCACGGCAATCCACAACGGAACGTGAAACGAGCCTTTTAGCCAACCAACGATATAAAGCAGGGCGGTGATTAATGCCATGGTTTTTTGCGCGTCATTTGCGCCATGAGCGATACTTAAACAAGCAGATGATAATAATTGTAAACTCTTAAATAAACGATTGACGCGCACTTTATCATGATGCCGAAAACAGCGATTTAAAATAAAAACCAATCCTGTGGCAAAACTAAGACCGATAATGGGAGAAATAAAAATACCTAATAATACTTTGTAAAAACCATGCCATTGTACAGCTTGAAATCCGTTTTGTGCGAAGGCGGCACCAATGAGACCACCAATCAGTGCTTGAGATAAGCTGGTTGGCAAACCATAATACCAAGTCAATAGCCCCCATAAAATAGCAGCACACAGTGCGGAAGCAATTAAAGCAGCTGACATGGTGGTCGGGGATATCAACTGGTTGCCGATGGTTTCTGCAACATTGTGATTAAAAAACAAAACACCGATAAAGTTAAATACGGCGGCCCATATCACGGCTTGACGGGGTGTGAGAACACGTGTGGTGACGATGGTTGCAATCGAGTTGGCGGCATCGTGAAAGCCGTTAATAAAATCAAAGGCATAAGCGAGTATGATAATGCCGATAATCAAAAGGAATCCATCATTCATGATGACACGCTCACAGGTAGTAACTGCTGACGGTTAAACATTTTGCCATACGACGCATTAAACCACGCACGGCTTTGGGTAAAATACTTGCACCGGCTTGCACGGCTGCTTCGGCATGCTGGGTTTCATCCGTCAGCATTTGTGCAAGAATAGCCTTTGTTTTTTTATCATGTGGTGGGATAGACTCTAGGTGTTTTTCTAAATGCGTGCTTACTTGATATTCTGTTTCGGCGACGAATCCAAGGCTTAATGGATCGCCGGCCAAACCAGCAAATGCACCCAGCAAAAAAGACCCGGTATACCACAATGGATTGAGGATACTGGTATGCGATTTTAATTGCGCTAGGCGTGCTTCACACCAACCCAAATGATCAATCTCTTCGCGAGCTGCGTTTTCCATCTGCATTTTTACGGTGGTCATTTTCGCGGTGAGTGCTTGTCCTTGGTACAACGCTTGTGCGCATACTTCGCCAGCGTGATTTACCCGCATTAAACCAGATACATGGCGCTTCTCACTGTCACTCATTGTGATATCACTGACATCATCGGCGGGTGATACGCGATTGACGGCACGTTGCTCAGGGGTACACACCGTTCGCAGCGCCGCATCAAACTCATTTAAGAGGCGATCTAATTTAGAGAATTGGCGTATCATATCAAGATTAGTTAACATTCGAACATGAGAAAAAACAGTATAGCAGTGTTTTACTGGCTTTTTAAGCCGTACATCTGAATCATGGCCTAAAGAATTTTAACTTACTGGCATTGAAGGGCAGAGCCCTGTGTTCCGTTCGATTTTGATGATTGACTCGTACGGAACACAGGGCTCATATGATTATACAGCATTTTTGCTTGCCGCATTTCTATTTAGAGTTTGCTATTGAAATACTTGTTGCGTTGATTTTTTTCTTCGGCGATCAATGGTTTAGCGACGTAATCTAGTAAATTAGAAATGTCCTGATTAATTTCTTGCATTGGTTTTTGTGCTGTTAAAAAGGAAAATCTATTGTTTCGTGGCGGTTGTGTTTGCAATGCTTCAATCAACCGATTTTTGTTGGTGTTAAAATCATCCATAGAGTCACTCTTTAATACCTGATCAAGGCGATTTAAAACTCGAAGCCCTCTTTCTGGTGATTGCGGGTTATAATACGTCGTATCGACGTGTACAATAGGGAGATCCAATAAATTTTTTAAGCTCTCGTCTTTAATAGGTGAATTTAATAATGTGTGAGAGGTATATTGGTTATTATCACGCTTAATATCAGCCGCTTTAAGGCGCTCTTCCTCAACAGGGAGTGCTGTGTCGGCAACCATGGCCAATTGTTTTGAAAGTCCTGTTCTTGAGTATTGGGCGAGGTGAAGGGTTAATGCTATGATGCCTGATACCAAAGACAAGCCACCCCACAGGACTATAGACAGCGGTAGAGGCGAGCCCAAAGATAGACTTAGAATGCAAAATATAGCCGTCATTATCAGCCCGGTGAGCATGAAAGGTACTAAAACCTTCGTAATAAGTCGCTCTGTGTTGACTGATCTTGCGCCAGGAACTTTGTCAATATACCGCGCAAACTCTTCATACCTTCGTGAGGACTGAAACTGATAGTCATATGCTAAATATAAAAAGTCAAAGTTGATTTTTTGCGTACGAATTGTCACGCGATTATAGTCATCCAAATCTTCGGGGGCTAATAACGGAGTTAATGCCTCAATCATCTTTGTTAAATTGGGTATTGATTTTAAATGTGGGTGTTTTTCTATGTACTTGAGCAGTTCTGATATTGCCTTTTTTAGCGCTGTCGGTTCGTCAGGCAAGTTTTGAGCGAGGCGAGTTTGTAGTGTATTTTTTTTCTCATTGTAGCGGTCGATATTTTCATGGGCTTTTAATTGTATTTCAGCCTTTTCTTGGATACGTCGTGCTTCAACGTAATCGTGATATTTTTTTTGGTCCTCTTTTGTTGGAAGCATGTTTAAAAAGTCTCTGTTTTTTTTGTTATCCAAAGCGGCGTTATCTAATTCTGCTTGATTTTCTCGAATAAAGCTTGCTAATTTTGGACGATTGTCAGATTCAGTTAGTACCTGTAAAGCCGTAAATAACGCCGTTTGTGCGCTCTTAAATGCTGCATCTGCGCTCTTTTTTTCTTTGTCTATTTGTTCTTTTTCAGGAAGGGTTGAATTTGAGAGAAAATAATCTGATAAGAATTGCATATCTGAAACTCCATAATAGTCGTGTTGGTGGACAAAATATTAACACAATCATGTTTTTATGGCAATAAAAAATACTCTAAGATCATAAAATATTCTTTTGGTTGTTTTTTTGTGAATTTCAGGTATGTCCAGAGGTAACCGTTCTCTCTTGCGAAGTGAATATTTACTCTGTTTTGTCCGCGCCAGCAGCGCCAGTGCATTTGAGCAAAGCAAACATTTTTTCGCTTTGCTCAAGATAGCTGCTATCAATCATACGAGGGAGGGCGTTAAGGTCTGTAATTAAACAGCTCTTGTGCTGAGAATTGGGGATCTTTTTTCTCAGGAGTGCGCTGCCTGGTTCCTGCGAGATACCCGTCAATAAAGCGATCAATATCATCACAGCGCGTATCAATCACGTCATTGTGTTTTTGGCGCATTTCATTATTAAAGAAGAATGATCCATGATGCTTATCTTTGATGGCCTTTAATTCCTCAGCTGAGAGATGTGTGCTTTTTCCCTCTTGGTTTTTCTTCACTTTGGCATACAGAATACTTTCACAAAGTCGCTCTTCATTGAAGCAAAGTGATTTTACGATAAAATCATATGCCCCTTTGCGACCGGTTGGTTGTTCGTCAACAATAGTGGTAGCACCTAGTTGGGCAGTGAATTTTTCTTCCAGAGTGGTGTTTGATGGTAGCTCACCGTAGCTTAGGGTAGAAACCAACAGGCGTAGTTTTCTATCTTTTTCAACGTGTGCTGTCTCACCACTTGCTATCGGTTTAAAGCGGGGATAATACGCTACTTGGATAGCCTTATAAACAGCGACAAAACCTGAAAACAATATCGCGATTAGCACGGCAACCGATTTGGTTAAAACATTGGCTACTGGCACTAATCCGGTGGTTACACATGCGGCCAAGTAGCCCAGCCCGCCGATGAGCTTCATTTTGACAGCGCGTTTATCGGTAGCGATACCGTTTTTAA
This sequence comes from uncultured Legionellaceae bacterium, assembly GCA_964493245.1. GTDB lineage: Bacteria > Pseudomonadota > Gammaproteobacteria > Legionellales > Legionellaceae > CAZBNB01. The sequence continues at coordinate 10,504 of CAZBNB010000028.1, read as the reverse complement.
AATAAGGCTCTTCAAGTCCTACGTTTAATAACGATTGTGACAAGTGATAATACGAGCGACCAGATTCTTTCGTCAAGCGATAAGCGCCGACCGGTAATGCCATGAATAGCGTTCCGACAATACTTCCAAGCGAAAAACCAACAGCGCCAAAAGAATATTTTAATCGGCTCAGATTTTCTGGCGATAAAGCTATCGATTTTTTACCGAATGGAATGTGATTAACCAATGCGTCTAATAGCGCCATTTGCTCCGTTGAAAAAGGCTTTTCCAGTGTTAAATTGGCTGCTTGCATAAAGCCGATGGCAAACAGTTTGCCATTCAATAAAGCGAAACGCCCCAGGGCAATCATGCTACTGAAGGGAGCGCTCAAGGCAAAGCCAACGAGATAGCCGAGGAGTCCGAAACCATAACGCTCAAATGTTGTTTGCTTCTTCTGAGGATAGAATCCCTCAAGAAGATATGCTGAAAACTGGCTTTGTTTGACACCCACAAGTAACTTGTGTAGGCGAGAGCCCATTACCCAGAATATGGAGTATATAAAAGCGCGCTCAGCAGTGATAGCAGAGTGATATGCAATATGCCATAACACATTGGCTACGTAACCCACCGAGCCAAACACAATACTCAACGCGAAGCCACCTAAAACAAAGCCAGCCCATCCGAAGTTTTTATCGACTTGCTTGCGTGAGTCACGGTACGCCCTGATGTTATTTCGAATCGGCGGCAGCGTCGTAATAATCTCTGCGGTTAAAAAAGAAGTCATCACGGTGTTGGTTGTGAATCGGTAAAGCAAAACCGCTAACCAGGCCAGTGGGCCGGTAATCAATGTCCCTAAAAGTTTGCCGATGGGATAACCCATTAATCTGGGGATAGGTTTATTTTGAGAAACACGCGTCTTTGCGGTACTGACGCCCTCTGGTAATATTGTATCGGTAAAATCTAAAGTTGTATTCCAGGTCGTGATAGCTGAGTTCAGCATAATCCGCCCGAAACCGGCAATGCTAAAAGCTCCTAATCCGATGATACCGCCGATGATTAAACCCGGTGTGCCGAATATAAATGGTCTGTTTTTACGCAGATCCTCACGGCGTTGAACAAGATTGAGATCAGGCGGCTCGGCGAGAGGATGGTGAGGTGCTGCCAGTTCATCGTCGCTATCTTCTTCACTTTCTAAGAAAATGGCTTCATATGGCGCATACGTCAGATCGTCGGATTGCAACGCTACGGGCGAGCCTTCGCGAAATGCTTTGAGGCGGCGCGTTTCTGTAAAGGTATCGGCAGTCGGGTAATCGTCTAAAAAAGCCATTTCTATCATATCACGAACAGTGTGGTATGCGCTGATCACACTGTTGCCTACTATACGAGCAAATGTAATGCTGCCGTAGGCTATCCATCCGAATCCTGTTCCAGAAAGAGCACCGAAATAGCCGAGGCGTTTTTGACTCCGTGTTCGTGTGTCTTGGCTGAGATCGGTTATTTTGCTATCTAAGCCTGATTCGAGTAAGGCGCTTTTTCCATAATAACGTATTTGACGACCAAATGATCGAATGGTATTTAGACCAAATTCACGGCTTAAGCCCAACACGCCGCCTAATGTATAGCCTAGAAAGCTAGATGCTTTTACAACATTAGGTCGCGTATCTGCGATCGGCTCTTTCAGGCGCAGTGGATCGTCTGTGGCAAGGAGAGCGTTCACGGTTGCAATAAACGCACGCTTGGTTGAATCACCATTGGTGATGACCCAACGCGCAGCGCCAATCGCTAAAAATGGAGTGATACCCAATATACCGCCTAATATATAGCCGAATGATCCTAAGACTTTCTCTAAAGTATTGCGATTCGGTTTCATGGGTTTGAATTGATTAGCAAATCTGGAGCGGTATAACGCTAAATTTAAACTCGCTATCACCGTATCAATCGATGTTAATGTTGTTTCTACGATAGCGCGTAAACCACCACCTAATACAGAACCAATCACAATACCGGGGAAACTGAATATTTGTAACCATAATGGACGATTATCGGCGCCACTCGAGCTGTTTACTTTTCTTAACCAGCTAAAGAATCGTGCCAAAATCGGTTTTCTAGATTCTACATTGAGTGCGATAATAAATGCAGTGTTTTCTGTTTCATCGTCATTGCTGTCGTAAAATGACGTGGTTTCATCATCATGGTTGATAGGCTCTACTTCAAGCGCACCATGCAGCGTTGAACGCTCTTGTAAAAAGAAGCGCGTAAAATGCTTGGTTGTTATCAAATTGGTGAATAGTGTTCGCCCCAGTGCAATGCTCAGTGTGACGGGCAATGGTATGACAACGCCTAAAAAATAACCTACAAATCCGATGGCGCGCTCATAATGATTTCTTTGGGCTTTAAGCGGCTTAAGTGGTTGATATGACGGTGTATTTTGTAGAGCCAAATTGAAAGTAATTCTGGCTGTATTGATGAAGCTGATACCGGTTTCAATGCTTAAGCGCGAGATAAAACCGATGCTTGCACCCAATAAAATCGCGGGTATACCGAGGATGTATTGGCCTGGGTACCCTAATCGTTTTGAATGATCATAGGCGATCGCCTTATCACGCGGATCGTCACCGACGTCAAAGGCTTTATCGGCGTATGTGTTCTTTAAGAAAATATGTGCCGTTTTCGCTGTAACGCGTATGAAACTATAAATGGAGTTACCGATTACGCGTGCCGTTAAAACAGTAGCAAAACTTACGATGGTTAAAGCGGGTCCGATTAATAATGTTCCTGATCCGCCAAAAAAATAACGTTGATAATCATTACGATATTCTTTTACACGTGGAATGAGCTCATATGTGTGCGCGTCGAGCGAGGGGTCATTTGGATCATTTGTTGCCGGACTAAACCACGCCATATCGCTTACGGCCGTGTTGGCACCCAGGGCAATGCCTCTCCCAACAGAGACGGCAGTATTCACGACAAAACGCCCCATGCCAATCGTTCCTAACGTTATCACACCCACCGGTATGTAAACGATGCTACCGAAGAAGAGTCCTACGTTTTTTTCGAACGCGGTCCTGCCTTCATGGCGGTATTCTGTGACTTGAATTTTAGGACTGAGGATGACATGGCTTTCTTTTAAATCGGATACACTCCAATTGATAAGGCGTGTCATAAATGATGCTGTCGTGTGCCATGTTTGTTCTAATACACGCCAAACAAAAAACATCGATCCCGCTATGGAACCGAAAAGAAAACCAGCCGCGGCACCTAACAGTCCGTACAGCCCGCCTTGCCAATCGAGTTTGATTTTTTTCTTAATGTCGTAATACACTAAATCAATAGGCAGCTGAAAAAAAGATAACGTATTTTTGTAGGTATAATAAACAAAAGGCGCTAGAAAAAATCCGCTTATCCAGCCCGGTAGAGATGAAAAAATAGGCAGAAGCACAATGTCAGCGAATCTGCGAATGATACTTTTAGGCGCTGTGTTTTCCGTTTTAGGAAGATATTCAGCCGGCATGGTGTGCTTGGCACTTTGTCGATAAGCAGATACAAAGTTCTCTTTATTATACTTGCTAACCGTTTTTGCAATATTTTGCACGAGGGTGCCTACACTGTTGGCAGCACGTTTGGCGCCTTTCCATATCGCATTGGTTCCGCTTATCATTTCTCTCAGCATGTTTTCCCTCAAAAAATTATTTTGAACAATTAATGGGCATTATAAGAGAAAGTCTTTTTTGGATCAATATTTAATCACGAAGAGTTTTTATTTGTCTAAAAACAGAAAGAATAGCTGTCATAACCCCATTTCGGAGTTTTTATGCTTTTAAATCGAGAGAAATCAATGAGTACGAGGCAAACGCTCTAAAAAAGCGCAGCACTAGCAGCGCTAATGTGAGCATTTTTTAGAGCGTTTAACGAAGTAATCATTGATTTATCGAAGGTTTAAAAGCATAAAAACGCCGAACTGGGGTTGTCATAGTCATGATAAGTTGACGATGCTGAGCTCATTTCAATCCAGTTCTAATCCTCGTAGGGGTTTGAGACAATGACTCATTGTGCTGTGAGTTCTTAATCGGTGTTTGTGTTCGGAAAGGAACCCGAGTCATGCCACGAACCCCATTATTCGATCTGTTATCACTTGACCTATTATCACTATATTTTCGTCGTAGTTTTGGCTTATATGGCTGGAATGTGTTTGTTGGGGGGGGCGGGTGGGGAGTTAATAATGGAGACATGGCATCACGATAACTAGATGAGGATTTTTTTTCATGCCCATCCTTCTCTAATGGAGCTATTTCTTCTGGTTTATCAAGCTTTAATGATGCCATGATATCATTAAAATCAAGCGAGTCTTCACTTTCATGCTTATCATTCTCTAATAACGGCTCATTTTCCGGCCTATAAATCATTTTTTTTATTTGGCGTGGGTAAAATTGCACTTTGATCCCTATACCGATACGTAATCCAATCCCCACTATCAGGCCCAATATGCCGCTGATGACACCCAATGGAAAAATACCAAAAATACCCAGAGAATAAGATAAACCATAACCAGATTCTTCTTGTACGCGTTTGTCTGGTTTCAATGTGAAAAAAGTGTGGGTAGGTGTGTTTTTAGACAACATAAAACGCACGCCTCGGCAAAAGATTCGAAAAGTATGCTCAGGTGTATTTTGAATAGCGCGTAAAATGATGATGGTTATAAATAGCACTAACCCCAAAGAAGACCCGACAATACGACCAATCAATCCAGCCACGATTTGCTTTTCAGAGCGGGTTTCTTTTTCATTTTTAAGCGGTATGAGTTGATAAAGCGTTTTTTGATTCTCTTTCATGGTAAACATATCTTTCATCGCGGCATTGGTGGTCAGCGCAAAAGAGCGATAAAATGAAATGGCGCAATGTTTTCCTGTATACAAAGGGTAGTACAACAGCGGTAAGACGGTCAGACCCATGCAGACACCAATCAATGTGAGTGGAAACAAAACAACATCGGTAATAGGATGTTCTGGATCATTGAGGATTGCCGTCGCGGTTTGACTCCCACTAAAGTCTTCTGGCATCGTATAATCGGCACCCCAAAAGACACCACGCAAGAATGCTTTGTTTGCAATCGATATTAAATCACTGAAAATCTGCTTAATAGAAACCGATGGCGATGGTATTGGAGTGCCGTTTGTCGAGATTGTCTCGTCGAAATTTGCCATGGATGGTTTCCACAAAAAGCCAGAGAGATGTATTTTATGATATTTATTTTTAAAAAGTCAATAATAGCAACATTGTGGATGTTTTTGAGACAAAAAGTCGTTGCGTAGCAATCAAGGCTTGTGTGGGTTAAGACTATGAGGGCTCTTGAGCGGGGATACTAAAACGTTGCATGTCTTGCAGCCGCAAAGCGGTTAAATGACGCCCCCATACACAACCGGTATCAATCGCGTAAATAGCATCATGAGGACATGCCCCATTTAAAGCGGCCCAATGGCCAAATACGATGTTGGCTTCAATATTCGGTCGTTCTGGTACCGCATACCACGGGTAAAAATTATCTGGTGCATGCTGAATGTCTTTTTTATAACTTAAAGCCAAGCGGCCATCAGAATAACAATAGCGCATACGGGTGAAATAGTTACAAATTAGGCGCCATCTGTCTATTTCCGCTAAGTTTTTTGACCATTGATCGGGTTTATTGCCGTACATGTCAGATAAAAAAAGGCGGATTTGATCGCCATTCAGGACGCTTTCTAGCTCAGTTGCATATCGTTGTGCTTCCGATAAATTCCAGATTGGTGGGATACCCGCATGAGACATCACAACATTCAACGTTTTGTCCCAATACATGAGATGTTGTTGACGCAACCAATCGCCTAACTCATCGCGATCGGGTGCATTTAAAATATCGTTGAGGGTGTCTTCATCCCGTGGTTTCGCATCGGTGTCGAAAAGTAATCCGAGAAGATGCAGGTCGTGATTACCCAGTGTGATTCGTGGTTTTATCGGTAGAGATTTCAGGAATCGCAGCACTTTGAGGGAATGGGGGCCTCGATTGACTAAATCGCCGACACACCACAATCGATCGCGTCGATCATCAAATTGCACATGTTCTAACAGATGTTGAAAACTATCATAACAGCCCTGAATATCGCCAATGGCGTAATCAAAAGCTTGGTTGGTATTGATGCTGTGCGACAAGATTTGATTCCTCGGCTTGGACCCATTGCCCACTGGGTGATAAATGATTAAGTACGCCCTTTAAGTCGTTTGGATTAAAGTGATGTTGTTGGATGTTATGAACAAGATCCAGTGCTGTTATCATATGAATTTTATTGCCACTGTCTATTCTAACTTTTTCTGGTAGCAGAGCGGTATCAATATGAATGGAATTCGTTGCATTTTTTTGACCGACAGCATCTTTCGCTGCATCGGTTAATAAATGTAGATTCCAAGCAAGAAAAGCTTTCTGAACCGCGACTTTATTTTTGAATTTTAAGTGCTCCTGCGCAAACATATCAAACAATTGCGGTGACATAACGATACCGGTTGGTAAAATTTCCATTAGCATGGGGGTTTTATTAATTAAAATTTTACCACTTTCTAGTCCACTGATTAACCATGTAATAAACTCAGCGCCCATTAACCGCTCACGATTTACTTGTGTTTCTGGTGAACCATCGGCAAAAGCACCCAGTCGCTTTCCTCGTGCATCCAGCTCTTGGTAGTGCAATAAATAGGCTTGTATTTCTCGTTGAATGGCGATGGCATTTGCTCTGTCTAAGATAGCTGCCAGGGGACCTGCTGCATCTTTGTCCTCTTGTAGCAAGGCTAGCCAAACGCAAAAGGTGTCTGAATCGGATAAGATCCATGCAAAGCCGGAATTTGGCATGATTTGCCTGGCAAGCAATGGTGTGATGTGATTTCGAAATGCGAGATCATCCCCTTTGAGAAACTCATAATCATAATAAGTGTTGATGGAGGTCAAATCTTCTTGCAGTGGTTGCCATTGTTTGACCAGATGGGCATTGGCATCATATAAATCAACACGATAATCGGTGTATAGTTTGCCTACCCCTTGTAACATAGCCGCAGAAAAAAGAGTATATAACCATTTTTTTTGTTGTTCAGATGGTTTTTTGTCTGGATCTAAAATAAGAATTTGTCGTAACAACTGTAGCGCGGCCTCTGTGCGATTCAAAGCGCGATCTAAAAGACCACCGCGGTGCGAAAAATATAAAGTAGATTCGGGTAAACCTTGATAGTAGCACGCGGTACTATGTAGCAGCGGTAGTGCTTGTTTTTGATATATATTTTCATTTAAACCAAGCGACTCTTGAATTTTATTGACTAAATCTTGGCGCTTTTTTTCTCTAAATGTTTGTTCTACGCTTTCCACTGGCAAGAGGTCTTTGTGAGATTTCCGCGTACTGGGTTGAACTTTTTTTGTGTCACGAAATAAAATACTCAAAACGCTCTCCTGTCGTTATACCTTCGTAATATCGATAAATTATTATACACTAGTAATCTTATTTTCGGTACTTTGGTTCACATTCATTTGCCTCCATGACATCTGCTTCATTTTCTGTAGATGAAATGTCCTCGTGATTAACTTGATATGATTTTTGATGAAATAGAACTATTTTTGATTGATTGTATTTCACTTCTCTGTGTACGCGATTTGTTTGGTTGTATGGATCGGTTTCGACTTGCTCCCATCCATCAATTGTGTATCCTCTATATTCGCCGCGATCCTGATTGTATGGGTCGGTTTCGATTTGCTCCCCTCCATCAATTGTGTATCCTCTATATTCGCTGCGATCCTGATTGTATGGATCGGTTTCGATTTGCTCCCATCCCTCAATTGCGTATCTTCTATATTCGCTGTGAGCCTGATTGTACGGATCGGTTTCGATTTGTTCCCATTCCTCGATTGCATATTCGTTATGTTGGTTGTGAGCTTGATTGTACTGCTTGGTTTCGATTCGCTTCCATCCCTTGGTTGCGTAGCCGTTATATTGGTTGTAAGTTTGCGCGTATCGCTCGGTTTCAACTTGCCCCCATTTATCGGTTACGTATTCGCCATTGGAGTTTTGATTTTGGCTATATTGTCCATTTTCTAGCCTCTCATATGTATCATCTGCGTATAAATAATACGTGTTGTCCTGTTCGATTTGTGTTTGGTCATATCGATTTGTTTCGATGAGATAGTTTGACACATGCAATAAATTGTTCTGGTTGTATTCATCAATTTCAGAGTTCTTCCGTGAGGTATATGAATATACAGATAATTGTTCTTCGTCTGACAGTGCTGGTGATGGATAGATTAACTCCCCCTCTTGTTCGTTATCTGAAGAGTCAATGCTGTTGTTGTCGTTGATAGGTGTATTTTGAGGGCGTCTTCTTATTTCGATGCCGTTTTGCTTTTGGATATTTTGTTCACCTTCTTCTCCTTCGATGAAATCGTTTTGTTCTTCTGGCATCACGCGATTTTTCTTGTACATTAAACAACCAACAAAGCCTATTCCAAGCGTGATTAAACAAATTATCAAGAGATAATCGTTGATGATGGTTTGTTGTAGCGATTCAGATTCGGTTTCTTTTTCTTCTTCTTCTTCTTTTTCGGCAACTGGGGCAGGAGATCTAACGATTACGGTTGGCTCATTGCTCTGCTCGTTTTTTATGCTAGGTGAGAGTGTTGGCGCCAGTGCCGGTTTGTTCGTTATTGGAGATTGGCTCGGGAAAAAAGTAAAAGAGCTTGATGAAGAAGGTCGATTGGTGGCGGCAGCAGATGGTTCTGATGAAATAAATAGGGTTGATTGTAAAGACGGTGTAATGGTTTCGTTTTGGTCTATAAAATCGGTTGTTTGTTCGGAAGGCGTCGGTGTTCCTTCGGCAGTTGGTTCTTCAGACGACTCGGTGATGGGGGGCAATGTGGTATTATCGGTTGGACTGTTGGTGGGCAGTGTACTTGGTTCGATTGATTGTACGTCAAGCAGAAACGGTGCTTCCGATGGTATCAATGAAGGTACCGCGGTAGCTGTTTTTGTCGTATTATCTACAAGCGTTTTCCAAATGGCTGGTAGCAAAGCATCGTTTGCGGTGATTGAGATCAAGCGATATAAAAAGGGATAGTGTGCTTTTGTTAATTTTGAGACCTTATCCCAGCTTAAATCCTGATTCAGTGTCCCTGGTACCAAATCTTTTGAAAAATAGATTCTCGTGGTGTTGGTTGTCGTAAAATCAGCAGCAATGCGGTTATTTACGGTTGTAATTCCAAGCCCATGAATACCCTCTTGAGCACACCAAATCACGTAATCGTCACCAAAAAAACTAAACGTGTACTTATAAATAAATAAGCAGTTGTTTGCGTAAGATCCGAAAAGAAAAACGCTCCCTTCTTGAGATAAAATACTAATGAGACTGTTGTTGTACGTGCTTTGGATTTCGAAAGATTCTCCTCCCCACATTGTAAATATACTGTGAACGGTATTGGCATTTACTTTTTTGGAGCCACCAATAATAGGAAGACCAGTTTCGTTGTTCAACGTCATGTAATTTATGTCATTAATAGGACTGTATCCCGTGAAGGGAGTCAGTTTATAAGTGGTTATTTTTTGAGAGTCACTCGATTTTTTGAGCATGTAGAGTGCGTTTTCATTCAATCCCAATAAGTAGCTGGAATCAAGCGCAATAAGGCGTTGGAGTTGAATATCATATGTGATATTGCTGATGGGATTGAGTGATTTCGAGTTCAGTACACTAGAAACGATTTGATTAGATGCATCCATTCCTGTGACAGTAAATTGATTGCTGTTGGCATCATGATTGATTATCTGATAATCGTTGTAGCTCGCGACATTTTGTTTTTTCTTTTTTAAATCTTTGTCATATAGCACCACAACACTGCGATTGTTCGCTTCGCCAAGAATTAATATATCTTCGTCAAGGTGACGCACGGCATGAATTTTATCAACGTCAGGGTAGAAAAATTGTTTGAATAGATCCTTATTTCTGATCATCGTACAGGAAACTTTAAATGTGTTACTGCAATAAATACTGATAGTACCTGAATAGCTGACAATACTGGGTGTGAAGTTACCGAAAAACAGCAATGTTATGTTTTGTGCATTGGGATTTTCATTTTGAATGGTTGGTGACCGCGATGGTTGGCTCGATGGTCTGGCAAATGGCTGCCTTGTTGGTTGCCGACTTGGTTGTCGAGAGGGCTGGCCTGTGGGCTGACGGGAAGGCATTTTTGAAGGTCTACCGGTTGGTTGACGAGAAGGCGCCTTTGATGGTCTGCTAGTTGGTTGACGAGAAGGTGCCTTTGATGGCCTGCCGGTTGGTTGACGAGAAGGTGCCTTTGATGGTCTGCCGGTTGGTTGACGAGAAGGTGCCTTTGATGGTCTTCCAGTTGGTTGGCGAGACGGTGCTTTTGATGGTCTGCCGGTTGGTTGGCGAGACGGTGCCTTTGATGGTCTTCCAGTTGGTTGACGAGAAGGTGCCTTTGACGGTCTGCCGGTCGGTTGACGAGAAGGTG
>CAZBNB010000027.1:0-32177 GCA_964493245.1 uncultured Legionellaceae bacterium | reverse complement strand
CTCGTGCTCATTGATTTCTCTCGATTTAAAAGCATAAAAACGCCGAACTGGGGTTGTATTAAAATATTTGTCTTCGGTGATCTTAATCAACTTATTGAAGCGAAAGTTGAGCCAATTTTAATCACATTTCAGCCAATAAATGGATTGGGAACACGCCCAACATAACCCCACTGAGAATCCCAAATAATTTCTGTTAACTCCCCTGATTGTAACCATTGCGTAAACCAATCGCCACTTAAAAGCGTTTGAGATGATAAAATCACTATGTTAGCGGTTTTTTTGATGGGAATGCATAAGGTATTTTGCCCTAATTGTTGCCTTAATTGTTTTAATACTCGCCAAGCATCGTCAATGTAAGCAAAATTCATGCTGATAAGCCCATTTTTTAATAAGATTTGTTGACAATAAATCAAAAAATCGGCATCTTCACAACAAGCGGGCATACCGCTATCTAGGCACAAATCAACCAGTAAGTGTTGATATTGATGTTGAGTTGTACTGACAAATAAATTTGCGTCTTGATGAATAATGTCGAGATTTTTTATTTTCTCTAGCATAAAATACTCGTTCGCGATTTGGATGACATGTTCATTCAACTCAACAGCCGTGATAGGATTTTGTTGTAGATAAGATTGTGTAGCGTGAATAACACCACCACCGCCCAGTCCTAATAAACAACAAGGCCCTGGATTTGTTCGCACACCCAATGTAAATGGTTTTAAATATTGAAGTGAAAAGTGGCCTGGTTGATGACGGTTCATCAACGTTTGTATCGCTGGACTCTCAAACGTTAGCCAACGATAAAACCAATTTTGATACACAGCGATGTTCGCTGTTTGATAAATACAGTGGCCAAAACGTGTTTTCCAGAAAGCACTCATTGCATCAGCCTGAAACGGGATGATTTTTGTAAGGAAAGTAGCATGTTCTCATTAGAAACAAAAGCGATTCAGTCCATGATGCGTCAAGTTGGTTTGCGCACTTTTTATTTGCGTCTTCTAGACACGTTAACAGAGGATTTTTCTAACTGGCATGCGTTTCAAAAATGCGAACGACATGCGATGTATGTTGATAATGGTGTCTTGGAGTTAATGCCGATTTGTAACCATGATTTGTATAGCTTTAAGTACGTGAATGGCCACCCTTTAAATCCATTAGAAAACAAATTAAATGTGGTCGCAATCGGTATGTTAGTGAATGTTCATACGGGTTATCCTTTGATGATTTCCGCAATGACCGTTTTAACAGCGATTCGAACAGCAGCTGCATCGGCATTGTCTTCACGGCATTTGGCAAATCCCAAAACGAAAAAAGTTGCCATTATTGGATGTGGTGCTCAAAGCGAATTTCAAATTTTGGCTCACCATGCTTTGTATGATTTGGAAGAGGTGAGTTATTACGATACCGATCCAGCGGCTATGAAGCGCTTTGCCAAAAACTTACAAGATGAAACCTTTCAGTTAATTCCAAAGCAAAGTGGTCGAGAGGCGATTCATGGTGTAGACATTATTATTACGGCGACCGCAGCGAAAAACAAACAACAAGTTTTGAAGTTAGATTGGTTAGAGCCAGGACAACATATTTGCGGTATTGGCGGCGATTCTCCTGGAAAGACAGAATTGGATCCTGAGATTTTGAAAAACGCCAAGGTTGTCGTGGAATATTTCCCACAAACACATTATGAGGGTGAAATCCAAAACTTAGGTCCGGAAGCAATTAAGTATGTACATGGAGAGTTATGGGAAGTGGTGAGTGGCACTAAACCAGGCCGTGTTGATGACAAAGAAATTACTTTGTTTGATGCGGTTGGTTTTGCATTAGAAGATTTTAGTATATTGCGCTTGTGTTATGAAATGGCCAAAGAGTTGAATCTTTATAAAGAAGTTGATCTTGTGCCATTGGCACTGCAAGATTGCAAAGACTTATATGGCGTGTTTGTGAGAGAATCCAATGAATAAAGAAAGCATTCATTTAATCGGCTATGCGTCTGGTATTGCTGCTAATAACACCGATTGTGCGTTAGGTCCGTGGTATCTCTATTACCATCCTGAGCTTTTTATGCATGCTGGCTTAGATGTTGCGTGGCAGGGTATTGTACAAGCCACCTCCCTGCATCGTGGTATTGATGTGTTGTCGATCATCAAAGAAAAAGCAGATGAATTGGGTGGCTTGGTTAAATCTTCTATAGAAAATGCAAAGCAGTTTTGTGTGTTAGGTGGAGATCATTCCTCTGCCATCGCAACTTGGAGTGTCGTTGCTCACGCGCATCGACAACAGGGTGATATTGGCTTGATCTGGATAGACGCACATATGGACAGTCATACGCCAGAAACGTCGGAAACAAAAAATATTCATGGCATGCCACTTGCGCATTTGTTAGGCAAAGGGAGCTCATCTTTGGTGAATCTGTTCGATAGTATGCCGGCTTTAAAACCAGAAAATGTGTGTTTAATCGGTACACGCAGTTATGAAGAAGGTGAAGAAGCGCTTTTAAAAAGTTTGAATGTTAAAATTATTGGCATGGATGAAATCAATCGAGAAGGTATCATGGCCGCTGTACAAGCTGCGGTTGATCACGTGAGTCGCCATACTATTGGTTTTGGTATCAGTTTGGATTTAGATGGCATTGATCCTTTGGATGCGCCGGGTGTTGGATGTCGGGTACCCAGCGGGATTTCTGGGCGAGAATTGGTAAGCGCCTTTAAAAACATACCGATGATTAAGACGCATTTGGGTTTAGAAATTGTTGAATATAACCCTATCGAAGACGTCAATCATCAAACAGCAAAACTTGCTGTGGAGCTACTCCATGCCATTTGCGGATAGTATTGCACACACACATGCATCTTGGCACCCTTTGTTAAAAAAAGCATTGGGAGCCATGGATTCGGTGTATCTTGAATCGTTGGATAAGCGATCTGATTGGTTGCCAGGATGTCAAAACGTGTTGGCCGCTTTTCAAATGCCGCGCGAACAAGTCAAATTGATTTTGTTAGGTGAATCGCCTTATCCTCGTGCAGAATCAGCCAACGGGTATGCTTTTTGGGATGCCCAAGTTGATTCGCTATGGTCTGATACGGGATTGAGTAAGCAAGTGAATCGTGCAACTTCATTGCGTCATTTGGTAAAAATGTTATTACATACCAGGGGCGACTTGGTACATGATTTTTCACAACCGGCTATTGCAGAATTAAATAAATCTCAATATTTACAAACCGGCAAAGCACTATTTCAAGCATTTATGCATCATGGTTTTTTATTGTTAAATGCCTCTTTGGTTTACAGCACGGGAAAGGTTAATGAGCATGCGAAACAGTGGCGTTTGTTTATGGCCAGTTTGTTTCGCGATCTGGCTGCTTTAAATCCAGAAATTAAGCTGGTTTTATTAGGTCGCATTGCAAAACAGTTGCCGGAGGCAGCGTTATTTGAGACTTTTGAAGCAGAGCACCCATATAATATTAGTTTTGTGACCAATGCAGCAGTATTGGCTTTTTTTAAACCATTTAACTTGCTTAATCATGAATACATCATCTGATCCAATAGAAATTGCTAAATTTGCTGATCTTGCAAATAGCTGGTGGGATAAAGAGGGGCCTTTAAAAACCTTGCATGATATTAATCCTGTGCGGGTAGCTTATATTAAAAAAATGGTTGCACAATTGGCTAAAAAGCGCATTTTGGATATTGGCTGCGGTGGTGGTATTTTGGCTGAATCTTTAGCGCGTGAGGGTGCAAAAGTAACAGGCTTGGATGCTGAAGAGAACGCGATACAGGTTGCTCATGCGCATGCACAAGAAGAAAATTTAAGTATTCGTTATTTATCTGGATTAATAGAATCGTTTCAAGCAAAACCATTTCCGGTTATCACCTGTATGGAAATGCTAGAGCACGTGCAAGATCCCGCCCTTATTCTGTCTCATGCCGCACGCTTATTGTCCAAAGAGGGTTATTTGCTGTTATCAACCATCAATCGTACGATGAAAGCCTATGGTAGTGTGGTTTTAGCTGCAGAGTATCTTTTGGGAATACTACCAAGACAAACACATGATTTTCAAAAATTCATTAAACCAAGCGAGTTAGCGACAGCAGCACGTGATGTCGGGCTTGAGGTGATTGACGTGACGGGCGTCACCTATCATCCTTTTACTCGCCAGGCGTCTCTGGTTCCATCCGTTGCGGTGAATTATTTGATGACTTGTCGTCGCTTGTAATCAATGGTTCGTCATTGGGTAAATGCTCATGTGTGCTCAGCGGTTCTCCAGAGCTCAAGCATTTCGTCTGAAGGATGGCGTCATTTGTCGATTTTTCTTGAGCAGATTTCTTAACAAACCGTTCACTTAATTGCTTCTGTGCATAAGCAGCTTGCTCTTTAGTCACTGGCTCTGTTTCATAGCCAAATAAATCAATGCGATTTTTCCCTTCTGTTTGGCAGCTCAAATAGGCTTTTGATGAGCTATAGTAATTCAGCGCTTCACGTAATGATTTTTTACTGAGGGGGGCATAATCAAGGCGCTCATAAAAATCTAAAATATCTTCAAATATACCCAGTTTAAGTGGTTTAATTTGCTTGTTTTTGGAGAAAAAAGCAGCAGGAAATTGCTCTACCAGCCAATGGATGGCATCTTGCCTTTCTTGATGAATAAATATTCGTTGACTCATACAAAAAATTACCTCAGATCTTAACCTGGGGAATTATGGCACAGCCTGCATATACCTACAAGCGTCTAGTCATTTTAATCAGGACTGACAAACAACCCTCATCGTCGCGTTATTTTTTGCTTCGATTTTAGCGTTGTTTGTTATGCTGCGCGCAGCATCGTCCTGAATGTATGAAAAACTATGCAACAGAGACAAAACGACTATGTGATAAGTAGTTTTTATCGGGGTAATAGGCAAACACAACTGAGCCACCTTTTAAAGTATTGATAACAGGCTTGGCTAATGATTGAGCAATGGACGGGCAGCCCCAACTGCGGCCAGCGCGGCCTGTTTGTTTGATGAAACTGGGCTCAACGTACCAGGCACCATGCATCACAACGCGGCGGTTATATGCATTATCATTAAAACCTTTTTCCAAGCCTTGTAAGTTTAACGAAATCCCTTTGGAGCCCATGTACGTGTCTTTGGTGACATAAGTACCTAAGCTTGAGGCTTTGCTCGAAGATTGGTTTGAAAAATGATTAGCCGAAGACATGCCAGAGTTTTGGCCATGTGCCACATACGTATTAAATAACAAGCGTTCACGACGGAGATCAAATATCCACATTCTTTGCTTCGAAGAAGGAAGAGAATAATCAATAACGGTGAGAATAGGCTTATGTACACTCCCTTTAACAGCGGCGTTTCGATAAGCATTTAAGGCTAGTTGTAAAACATGTCGACTTAATTGAGGGGCTTTTTGACTTAAATGCGTCGTTGTTGCATCAACATTAAAAGAAGAACCAGCAAAACCTTCCGTACTGGAAGACAGATTACAGGTGACAACAGCGACAGCAAGAAGTGTCAATAATGGATTCATTGTACCTCCACATTGGCTTAGGGTCTGTTGACATTTGGTTACACGGTCAAAAACCAGGCTAATTTGCGCTAAATTATCCCGATTTTTGACTCGCGTGCCCAAATGTCAACAGACTCTAATGATAAATCAAGCTTCATTTCAAACTACACATTTTGCTCGATTTTATCGTTCAAAAAGTATCGCATTATACCAACAATGACCATCAATGTAAAATTAAATTTCATTTGGGTAGATTTGAAGCCACTTTATCAGTAACAATTACACGAGAAAAAAATCTGCTAACAGTGAGGTAGAACGAGAGATTAAATGACTCAGGGCTTACGCAAAACAACGATCTCTTCGTTGGATTGTATTTTTAATTCGGTCATTTAGTCATCTAAACTCTCTCATTAAAAATACAATCCGCCTCGACCTCGTTGTTTTTCGTAAGTCCTGTGACTGTCAGATATGCTATTTTTTTTGTCATATACAAAAAAAATAGCAATGTGTTACTCTTTGCTCACTTTAAATTCTTTACTGTGAATAGTTATGAAAAACTTAAATGAGAAATTAATTAAGGCAGTCAGAATATCACTCAAACCAGAGCGCTTTACTTTTACCACGAGCTTCAAAGAGCTGCAAGAAGATCTGCGAATGTTAAAAAAAGGAAGAAAAATAAATGCAGATGAGCTCAAATTAAAACTGATTAATCAAATAGATCAAATTGACGTTAAGTTTTGTAACTTTATGATGAGTGCATTTCATAAAGAAAAAGAACTTGTTTTAGAACTTTTTAAGTTACTTCAAGAAACAAAAATGGCATCTCTTGTCAGTTACACGAATGTAATGCTTTATGTTTATGCTGAAAGCCCTCAATCTAACTATGATGCAGTCATTGAGCTCTACAATCAAGCAAAACAGCGCTTCCCTTATGAATTAAATACTTTTTTTTACACCGCTCTGATATTTGCGGCAACCAAGCATGGTGCATTCACACAAGCGGAGGATTTTTTTTACGATTGCGTTAAAAATGCACATGAAAATCAAACAAATATGCAAGTTGAGGATGACTATAAATTGCATCAGGCCTATCTAGAAGCTTTGCTGAAAGGGAACAAATTTGCTAAAGCAAAACCTATTCTTGAAAAGGTTATAAGACTTGCTCGCGAACAAAACATTTCCTTGAAAACTATCTTTTACATCATAGTGGAAAATGCGATTAAGTTTCGGCAATACAATTTTGCTAAGGACTTTTTTTCGCATCGATTCATATTTCAAGACCTTCATACTGTCGCGTGTAATCAATATATAGAAATGGCGATCAGTTCGCATGATTTTCCTGAAGCCATTCGATTTTGTACCATGCTTGTAAACATGAAAGTAACAAATGAATATCATGTTTCTCTCGTCATTAATGGTGTTGAGAAGATAGAAGATTATTTTTCTGCCAAAAAACTATTCATGTTGGCTTTTTACAAAAATCAATTAGCGTCATCAGCATATTCCAGTTTGATGACCGCTGCAGGAAAACTGAAATTAGTCGATGAAGTTGAGCATGCTTATCAATGGGCCTGTGATACAGGTGCTGTCGATCAGGATAATGCTTATATGTTTGCTTGTGGTGAATGTGGTCGCTTAGACAGCGCATTAAATGTGTTTGAAAAACTTCGCGTATCAAATCAGGACTGTATAAGAGCGTATAGCACGATTATCGTTGCAGCATCAAAAAATGCTGCTTGGGACCTGGTTAATAAATACTACGAGCTTGCTTTAGAAAAATATGCCGCACATTGTTCTGATGAGGGAACGCTTATTGGATGTGAGATTCTCCTCACTCATTTTCTTAGTGCAACGACCAATAAAAATCAATATGCAGTCGCTAAGCAAAAATACGAACAAGCAAAATCACGCGGTATTAATAACAAAAAGCATATCAATACGATGATTCATATCGCTGCGAAATTCGGTGATTTCGATGAGTCAAAAGCATTTTTTGAACAAGTACCCTCGCCAGATGAGTACACGTATACATCATGGATAAATGCCTTAGGTAAGGCTGGCCGCTATGACGAAGCAAAATCTTATTTTGACGAAGCGGTGCGAAAAAAGATCATCATCATTCAGAGGCGGGTTGACTCAAAGGAGATAAGCCAGACAGCATTGTCGATGATGATTCATATTGCGAGTATAAATAAGCAATATGCTGATGCAGAATACTATTATAAGTTGCTTTCCAACGCCCAAGCACTGACGGCGCAGGCTTATCCTCCCTTTATTGACGCAGCGGGTGATGCCAGTAAATTTTCGGCGGCTAAGCAAGCTTATTTAGACGCACTCCATCGAAAGTGTGTATCATTCTTTTTATTTAACTCATTTATTAATGCAGCCGGTCAATGTGGGGAAATCGATGAGGCAATCACTGCTTTTGAGCGAGCTGTTGAATTGGAGCGCGCGAATAATAATACCTACAAGGCAATCATTAATGTATTGATTCAAGCAGGTCATGTTGAGCGTGCTAAATCGTTATATCAAGTCGCTTTAAACAAAGGTCTGTTTGATGTGACTCTTTGTAAAATGATGGTGAATATTACAGAAAATAACAATAAATTTAATGTATTTCAACATGGTTTTAATCAGGCTATAAGCAAAAAATGTGTGGATGAGGCTTTTTGTCGAGAGTTTGTTGCTTGCGCAGAAGAACACTCAAAACGAGATGTTATTGTTGCATCTTATTCTGAAGAAATATCTCAGCATTTAACAGATATTCAAGTCTTGCAAACATTGATTCTTGAGTCAGGAAAGCAAAAAAGATTTGATGCGGCGTTACTTTTCTATAACAAGGCTGGCACATTAGACAACGTTGATGCTAAAACGCATTGTATCTTTATTAAAGTTGCTTGTGAATTAAAGCAATTTGAGGCGGCAGAAAAAGCGATTGAATCGTTGTTAGCCGTTGGGACTGAGCCGAGCGATTATATAGATGAACTCCACTCAGTCTTGCCATATGCTTTACTTAAAAAACTGTATATGGCGTTGCTAAAAAAAGGCGTACCAACCAGTCAAACCTGTCTACAGATGATGCATTCAGCCATGAATGAATCTCAATGCAACAAACAAGAACAACCCAAAGAAGTAGATTGGTTGCGAAAAAATATTGAGACGCATCAACTATTTGACATCGATATTTATTTGGCTTTGATTCAATTTGCATTTGAACAAAAAAATACTAGTTCGGCTCGTCATTATTGGAAAATAGCTTCTCAACTACCGATTTCTCATGGAAAAAAGATTGAGTTAGAAGAGAGATATCTATTATTAATGACGAGATCGAAGGATCTGGATGATATAAAAACACATTTTTTGGATATGCATGAAAAAGGTTTAACGCGTTCAGAAACGTATCATGCTATGATTGATTTTGCAAATCAGCATTCTGAATTTGGATGGGCTGAATACCTATACTATCTCTGTCTGGAGGAAAATAAGGATACAGCGAAAATCCATAATGCGATGTTATTAACCTTTCTTAATAATCAAAAAGATTATACGCAAGCAGTCAACATTTTTAATAAAGCGCAAGAACGCAATAAAATCAATGCGACAGTATGTATGACGATGATGACACTGGCAGCGCAACAAGCAACATCTCTGCAATATAACGTACTGGAAATAGGCACAGAAAATGACGCTCCTTCAAGTGATTGTTTTATATCGGATCCGCCGTATTTAAATCAAAATAGTGAGCCGTTGCGTCTTTATATCCAAGACAATTTTATTTCATGGTTTAAAAAAGCACTTGATGATGGACATGCTGAACAAAGCGTCATTCGTCTATTTGTTGATTTGCTGCACGGCCTTTGTGAAACACATAAAACACCCTGGATAATGCTTGATGCCGTGACTTTTTTATTCAAAAATGACGCTTATGATCAAACATTTTGGGTAGCGTTGATGCTTTTTATAGCTGAATACCATTATTTCGAAGCGATAAAATGGTTGTATCAAAACAAGCCAGATATTCAGACAAAAACAGAATGTGCTATCGCACTTATTGAATCAGCCGAGTCAGGTAGTAATGTATTGAGTGCTAAACAAAATTTAAAGCACGGATATGATAATAATTTATTAGACTTGGAGGTTTATACTGCATTTATTAATGCTTGTTACAAACATAAACTACCTGATGTTGCGGCATCTGTCATGCTCAAATCCATTAAAAATGGCTGTGCAACCGATAGCTCGTGCAAAGCGTATTTAAAACGTGTATTGGCTGAAGGGTATAGCCGAAGCGAAAAAGAGTGTGAAACCATTGTGGCTGCCTCAACAGCTAATTTGATTGATGCTGAAGATTATCAGCAATTGATTACACTGATTAATACCAATACGGAAAACGAAGTGTATTTATTTACATTATTCGACGAGGTGAAAAAAAACGGCCGAATGACATCCGTTTTATTGGATCAAATCATTCGTATTTATCTCACAAAAAATCAAACCAAACAGGTACAGAGGCTTTTGTTAGACAATGCGTTACATTCATATATTTCTCGAGAAATGTATGAACAATGGGTTGATTATTGTGTTGAAAAAAATAACTTTTCTGCGTTGATGCCCGTTTTTGAACGTGCATTGGCAGATCGATTAGTCGATAAACGAATGTGTGGTCTTTACATTAAATTAGCTAGAAAACATCAGCAAATGCAAAGAATCCAGATGGTATTTGATTTAGCGCCTGATTGTGTTACACCTGAGGATGTCGTGAGCTATGCTCTGTTTGCGTACAAACGTAAGCAATTCGATGTTTTTGAACAAACATTAAGTTTCGCTTGTTATCTAAAAATAGCGAATCCAATGTTTCGTGATACGTTATACCGCTCTAGTGATATCAGTCAAGAATATGCGAATGATCTCTTCAAATACACGACAATTTGCTTCATGGAGTTGGCGATTAGCCAAGGTGATTATAAACAAGTTGAACGTTATTTAGAGGAATTAATGCCTCGTATATGTGATTATACAACCTATGATTGTCGCAACTGGAGTTATCAATTAACAATGGCAACGCTGGCGTGGTTAGAAAAAAATAAAAATGATACTTTTATCATGCGATTTGCTAATAAAAATCAAAATTCAAAAAACGCCGGTTTTGATGAAAAAGATAATAATATTTCACCCACATACCGAGCATTAAGCGACTTTTGTAATCAACGGCGGTGGCGCTTTAAGGTGGAGCAAGATGGGCTTCTTACTGTTATGGTCGGGCCTTCTGCCTCAAATAAAAGAGCGTTAACTGATTATGATGAGCGTGGCCGCAGTAACGATAGGTTCTTTGAATCAAAGCCTCATGGCCAACAGAAAAGACAAAGAAAAGAACAAGGAACTTATTTGCCAAGCTCTTCTGCTTCAAATAATAACACTTTAGCTGATGAACAGGGTCGACGCCATGATAATTTTTTTGAATCAGGACACGATGACTCACAGAAAAAACAAAAAAGAGGGCAAAATGATGGTGTATCCAGGGTTTTGTCAGGTTTAAATTAGGTGAGCACTTACTCAAAAAATGAATCGCCATCCTGAGTATAATCTAAAGTACTTTTGAGTGCTGTTGCGATCGATTCTAAGTGCTCTCCCGTGCGGAGTGAGCACTTACATCGAAATGTACCGCTTAGAATGACGTGTATAACCGTGTTCGCTTCAATGTGTGTATTAGACTTTGGGGTCGACTGTGTTTGTTTTTGCACAACCGCAAGCTTTTTCTGCTGCTGCAGTCGCCGCTGTTTTTTTATCTTTACAGCCACAGCTTTGTTCTAATGCTGCTGCTTTTTTATCTTTACAACCACAAGCGATAGCTGAGGTGGCAACACTGAATGTAGATACAACAAAAACAGTTGCTAATAAGATGGAACGCAACATGATAAATCTCCTTTAATTAAAATCTCAAAAATGATGACATAAGTACTTGGGAATCGCAATACAGCATAATCTCGGTTATAATATGCAGCCATTTATGGCAATCCTGCTTTATTATTGGAGTTTTCATGCTTGACAAACGTACGCTAGCTGCACCCCAAGGGTTACGCGCAAATATCAACGATGCATATCGCGCGACTGAATTAAATGTTATCAGTTCGCTCATTGAAGCAGCAGAATTGTCGCATCAACAATGCGCCGCGATTCGACAATTGGCGATCCAGTTGGTCGAGCAAGTACGCTCTGGTCGTAAAAAAAGTGTTGGAATTGACTCTTTTTTAACGCAATATGCATTGTCAAGTGAAGAAGGGATTGCTCTGATGTGTTTGGCTGAGGCGCTTTTACGGGTACCAGACAATGCAACCATTGATAGTTTGATTAAAGATAAAATTGCACCTGCAGATTGGCAGTCGCATCGTGGACAAAATGACTCATTTTTCATTAATGCAACCACGTGGGCATTGATGTTGACCGGAAAAGTTCTGTCACCAGAAAAAGCGGACTCTAACGTACGACGCTCTATTTTGACATTATTAAACCGTAGCGGAGAAACAGTTGTGCGTGTTGCGGCTGATAAAGCCATGCGGATTATGAGTAAACAATTTGTAATGGGCAGAACCATTCAAGAAGCGTTAGAGCGAGCTAAGAAAAAAGAAGCGTTGGGGTACCGATATTCATACGATATGTTAGGTGAAGCTGCGCTAACTGATGAAGACGCAATGCGCTACTTAAAATCCTATACGCAAGCGATTGAAGCAATTGGTTCTCAAGCGTCATTAAGTGCCGCTTTAAATGAAAAGCCGGGGATCTCTATTAAGCTTTCTGCTTTACATCCCCGTTATCAAGAAGCCCAATATGAACGCGTCCTCGCTGAATTAACGCCCAAGCTACTGAGTCTTTCGGCGCTGGCTAAAAAATACAATATTGGTTTAACCATTGATGCGGAAGAATCTGAGCGACTGGATTTGTCGTTGGATGTCATCGAAGCTGTTTTTAAAAATAAAGCACTGGATGGTTGGGATGGTTTTGGTATTGCTGTGCAATCTTATCAAAAACGCGCTTTTTATGTGCTTGATTGGATTGCCGATATGGCTCGTTCTTGTGGTCGACGAGTGAATGTGCGCCTGATTAAAGGTGCTTATTGGGACAGTGAAATTAAAAAATCACAAATGCAGGGCTTTACTGATTACCCTGTTTTTTCACGAAAGGTCTTTACGGATGTTTCATTTCAAGCCTGTGCTAAAAAGATTTTAACCATGACAGATGCGATTTATCCGCAATTTGCAACGCACAATGCTTATTCGGTTGCGTTGATTTTAAATTTAGCGGGTGATTATCGCGATTTTGAATTCCAATGTTTACATGGCATGGGTAACGAGTTGTACAAACAAGTGGTACCCACAACGCATTTTGGAATCGCTTGCCGTATTTACGCTCCGGTTGGTAGCCATGAAGATTTATTACCATACTTGGTGCGTAGATTACTTGAAAATGGCGCAAACTCTTCTTTTGTGAATCGTATTATCGATGATAAAGCGCCTATCGCTGATTTGGTGGAAGATCCCTTAGTGAAGGCAAAATACTTGTTGAGTAAAATCAATCATAACATTCCTTTGCCGGCATCTATTTTTTCGCCAGAGCGTCAAAATTCCAAAGGGATCGATTTGTCCAATCGAGAGACATTGGCTGCTTTGCAAGTAGAAGCAAACACCATACAAAAAAATGATTGGCATGCATTTCCTATTTTGGCGGCCGGGCATGATGTCAAACACAGAGACACTGAATCGGTATTTTCCCCTCAAAATAGTAAAGAAGTTGTGGGTACTGTTACGTTAGCAACAGAGGCAGATATTGAGTATGCGCTCTCAGCAGCACAGCGCGTTTTTCCTGTGTGGCAAAATACACCCGTCACAGAACGTGCTGCTTGCTTAGAGCGTTTTGCTGATTTACTGGAAGAAAATATGTCGACGTTTTTAACGTTGACCTGTCTTGAGGCTGGTAAAACTTGGTCGGATGGGATTGCTGAAGTACGAGAAGCGGTTGATTTTTGCCGTTATTATGCCAAACACGCTATTAAATTAATGGCAAAACCAACGAAATTACACGGCTATACCGGCGAATTAAATGAGCTCAGTTTACACCCTCGTGGTGTTGTGCTTTGTATTAGTCCATGGAATTTTCCTTTGGCTATTTTCGCAGGACAAGTGGTGGCAGCATTGGTCACTGGAAACTGTGTCATTGCTAAACCGGCTGAACAAACACCATTAGTGGCACATTTTGCCGTTGAGCTCATGCTTAAAGCCGGTGTTTTGGATGGCGCTGTGCAATGTTTGCCGGGGGCAGGTAGTACCGTTGGTGCAACTTTGGTTGCTGACAAACGCATTAAAGCGGTTATTTTCACGGGCTCAACACAAACAGCCAATTATATTAATCGTACTTTGGCCAATCGTGGCGAAGAAATTATTCCCTTAATTGCTGAAACCGGTGGTCAAAATGCCATGATTGTTGATTCATCGGCATTGCTGGAGCAAGTGACATTGGATGTGTTGTCTTCTGCATTTGGTAGCGCTGGTCAGCGTTGTTCAGCATTGCGTGTTTTATTTGTTCAAGAAGAAGTGTATCCACGAATGTTGGCTTTGTTGAAAGGGGCAATGGGTGAGTTGTGTATTGGCGATCCACGTTGGTTGGTAACGGATGTTGGTCCAGTGATTGATGCCGATGCATTGGCAGGTCTACGTGCCCATGTTGAATCAATGCAACAGCGCTATGACATTATATACCAATGTACACTGCCACCTGCATGTAAAGAGGGTTTTTTCATGCCGCCTACAGCCATTGCTATTGACAGTATCACTGCTTTGCAAAAAGAAGTCTTTGGACCAGTCTTGCATGTGGTTTGTTATCGACGTGATCAATTAGATGAAGTCATTCAACAAATTAATCAAACGGGTTATGGTTTAACACTGGGAATTCACAGCCGAATCAATCATACCGTTGAATACATTCGTCAACGTGTCAATGTGGGGAACTGTTATGTCAATCGTAATATGATTGGCGCGGTTGTTGGTTTACAGCCTTTTGGTGGGGAAGGGCTATCTGGTACAGGACCGAAAGCAGGGGGGCCTCATTATTTACATCGCTTCTGTGTTGAGAGAACGTATACTGTGGATACAACCGCAGCAGGTGGAAATGCCAGCTTGATGTCTATTCCTGATTAGGTTAAGATGCGAACTTGTTAGGCTTAATTTAATCAGTAAGTTATTTTTTGGGCGCTTGTTGATGTTTTGCGATATATCAATCAATGTTCTTCAAATAACTTAAAGAAAAGAAGGGGTATTTTTATGACAAAATTAACAGAAGCCACGAGCGATGGAGCATGAATCTTAAGCCACCGGGGATATTCTAAAACAGGGCCGTATAACGGTTGTTGTGCGATTGTTAAGTACACCTGTAGCCAGTTGCTCCAAAATGAACCTTTTTCCGAAACTAGTATGGAGCGAACTGCATTATCAGAATTTGAAACAAAAGTTTTGGAGAAGTTGAAGACAGCAATGCTTGATGATAACGGTAAAGAAATATCAGTATCAGATAGATCCAACTTATCTAAAGCAGTGATGAGCATGTATAAAAAAGAAGTCGATGCACTGTTAAAAAAATTAGAAAACCGAGATCTTAAAAGCAAGTTGTATGCTGTGCTAATGGCCGCTTGTGGTCTGATCGTTGGATTCTTGGCTATTATTCCTTTAGCGATTCCATTGTGTTTTTCCCCTGTTAGAAATTATATTCATTCTTTTTTCAATACACCACCATCACAATCATCGACGCTAGTTAAGTCTGCTATAGACAACGAGCATTTAGAGCAGCTTGAAAAGATCCTCTTAGAGAAGTTAGAGTGTTTGCAGCACCAAAGCGATATGGATGTTGTTGTCCTCCCTTCTCTTGCTGTTTAATACCTAATCTAATACCACGCATTTTGCACTGTTCATTCAATGATATGAGCAGTGCAGCAATGACCCTGCGCGAAAAAACGCTTAAATCAATTTATTTGTTTTAAAAGCGATGCAAATAACGAATATGTCGTTTGTTCTGTTTTAGGATCTTTTGTCTGAAATATTGATTATAATCAAATATTTTTATGGGATATATTTTTGTGTTTACATATCACTTATTTGTTATATTTTGCTGAAAGCAACCATGGTAATGCTACGAATAACACCAGGCCACCAATCAGAAAAGTCTCAAACAATATCACATCATTCACTTGCAGTTGTGCAGGGGGCGCGAAGCCTATTAAGAGTGTCGCCAAGCAGCAAATGAAACCAGTGCCAGCAACAAGCCACATGCCGCATTTTCCACCAGGTACCTTGTAGACGCGTGGCTTGTCGGGCTGTGTATAACGCAATCGAATAGCTGCCGCAAACATGAAGACATAAACAAGTAACGCCAATTGTGCGCATAACTCAGTTAACATCCAATAAGTGGTGTTGACTGAATCAACCCACAACAGCAGGCCACTGAGTAGTGTGACAATAATTGCTTGCGAAACCAAAATAAATACAGGTGCCTCGTATCGATTAACGCGTGTAAACGCTTTTGATAAGCAGCCATCGTTTGCTGCAATTAAAAGACCGCGACTAGGGCCAATAATCCAGGCAGATACACCACTTAAGCCACCAATAATGATAAGCACAATGGTTAACGGTAATAACCAAGTAAGGTGATATGCATCAAAAAACATTTTATATGCATCAACGAGACCAGATACCACATTTAAGCTATGGCTTGGTACGACGACAGCGATAGCCAGTGAACCAAAAACCAATGTTGAAAAAATAATAATGACTGAATACAGCAACGCACGAGGGTAATCTCGTTGCGGGTTTTTAACATCTTCAGCATGAATCGCTGACATTTCTACGCCCAACAATCCAAACAAAATAGCAGAAAAAAATGAAAATTGACCTAAAGAGGAAAAATCAGGTAACCAATGGCTGTTAGCTGTCGAGAGTGCGATAGGATGTCCTTGCATCAACCAAAATGCGCCCAGAATACAAATACCTATCATCGGAAGAATCGTACCAATGGTTGCGCCAATGACACTGATTAAACTCGATAATTGCATACCAAAACAATTGAGTATGGTAAATACCCAGAAAAGAATCACGACGGTACTGAGTAGATAAAGTTTGTGTGTCGCAAAACTTGGGTCAAAAAGATAGGCTAATGTTTCGGCAATAAAAATCAAAATGGTGGGATACCATACAACATTGTATATCCACTGTAGCCAAATGGTGACAAAAGCCGCTTGTTTACCAAAAGCCTCACGAATCCAGATATAAATTCCACCTGTTTGAGGATATGTCGTGGCTAATTCAGCCGCAACCAATGCCACAGGGATAAAATAAGCAAGCGCTGCCAACACATAGAAGAAAACCAATGGCAAACCAAGCTTGGCCGATATTGGTAAAGTACGTAAGTTATCAACAGCAATGACGTTAATCATTACCAATGAGAAAACACTCAGCACTTGCTTATTTTTTTTCAAAACACACTACCTTTAACGACTTAAATGACGCAATACATATTGCAAAATGCCGCCATGCTTGTAATAGGCGACTTCATTGGCTGTATCGATGCGGCATAATACCTCAATTAGCTCGTCATGGCCATCTTTACGCGTGATGGTTAATTGAACTTTCTGCGCTGGTTTAAGCGAGGGATTGACGATAATGCTGATGCGCTCACTGCCATCTAATTGCAGCGATTGGCGGGATGCACCATCTACAAATTGCAAGGGTAAAATACCCATTCCAATTAAGTTTGAACGGTGAATACGCTCAAAGCTTTCTGCTATCACTGCTTTGACACCTAAGAGTAAAGTACCCTTGGCCGCCCAGTCTCGTGATGAACCGGTTCCATATTCTTTGCCCGCAATAATGACTAACGGATGATGCTGTTCTTGATACAACATAGAAGCATCATAAATAGGCATGATTTCATTGGTTGGAATATGTCGCGTGACGCCACCCTCAACACCGGGTGTCATTTCATTGCGAATACGAATATTGGCGAAAGTACCGCGCATCATGACTTCATGATTACCACGTCGTGAGCCATAAGAGTTAAAATCTTTAGCAGCAACGCCTTTAGATGCCAAATACAGACCAGCTGGCGAGCTTGGCTTAATAGAGCCAGCAGGTGAAATGTGATCGGTTGTGATCGAGTCACCCAGTAAAGCCAAAACATAGGCCTTTTCAATATCTTGAATGGGTTCTGGTTCTTTTTTCATGTGTTCAAAGAACGGCGGATGTTGGATGTAAGATGAGTCATGATTCCAAGCGTAGGTTTTTCCTTCAGCAACAGCCAATGCTTGCCATTCCGCATCACCTTCAAACACTTCCGCATATTCTTTGCGAAACATTTCGCCGGTGACTTTTTCAACTTCGTCAGCAATTTCTTGATTGCTGGGCCATATGTCTTTTAAATAAACGGCTTGGCCATTTTTGTCTTCACCCAAAGGCTCTTTTGTGAGATCTAAACACGTTGTTCCTGCTAGAGCAAACGCGACAACCAGTGGTGGCGAAGCTAACCAATTTGCTCGCACTTGCGGATGCACACGGCCTTCAAAGTTGCGATTACCAGAAAGAACCGAGCAAACAACCAAATCTTTTTCAGTGATCGTGTGAGCAATGGCATCGGGTAATGGCCCTGAGTTACCAATACAAGTGGTGCAGCCATAGCCAACCAAATTAAATCCCAGTTTATCTAAATAAGTTTGCAAACCCGCTTTATTTAAGTAATCCGTTACTACTTTTGAACCAGGTGCTAAAGAAGACTTAACCCATGGTTTTCTTTTTAAACCTTTTTCACATGCTTTTTTTGCCAATAACCCGGCGGCCATAAGGACACTTGGATTCGATGTATTGGTACAGCTCGTAATGGCTGCAATCACGACATCGCCATGATG
Organism: uncultured Legionellaceae bacterium; assembly: GCA_964493245.1. Taxonomy (GTDB): domain Bacteria; phylum Pseudomonadota; class Gammaproteobacteria; order Legionellales; family Legionellaceae; genus CAZBNB01. The sequence goes on along the minus strand of CAZBNB010000027.1, from coordinate 13,743 downwards.
TAGAGCGTAATCTTCGTGTGCCACAGCAAACGCTTGTGTTTGTTCGTTTTCTTTATTCGATTCTTTTAGAAAGTGAGCAAACTCTACCGGTAATGTATGCAAGTTGACTTTGTCTTGAGGTCGTTTGGGACCTGCCAACGATGGCTCAACAGTTGTAAGATCAAGGTGAAGAGTATCAGTAAAGACAGGCTCAGGTGCTTGCTCGTCATACCACATGCCTTGTGCTTTGCAATATGCTTCAACCAGAGCAATGGTATGTTCATCACGACCAGTTAATCGCATGTAATGTAATGTTTCATGATCGACCGGGAAAAATCCGCAGGTTGCGCCGTATTCAGGTGCCATATTAGAAATAGTTGCGCGATCGGCGATAGGCAGCTCTGATAGTCCAGGGCCATAAAATTCAACAAATTTACCGACGACGCCTTTTTTACGTAATTGTTGCGTGACGGTAAGAACCAGGTCGGTTGCGGTAATGCCTTGATTTAATTTTCCAGTTAACCGAAAGCCAATAACTTCGGGGATAAGCATTGATACTGGTTGACCAAGCATAGCGGCTTCGGCTTCAATACCACCAACACCCCATCCTAAAATACCCAATCCATTAATCATCGTGGTATGCGAGTCTGTACCGACTAAGGTGTCTGGAAAAGCATATGTTTTGCCATCGATTTTTGTATGCCATACGGTTTTACCCAGGTATTCGAGATTAACCTGATGACAAATACCTGTCCCAGGTGGAACAACACGAAAATTATCAAACGCATTTTGTCCCCAGCGTAAAAATTCATAGCGTTCTATGTTGCGTTCCATTTCAATCGTTGTATTGACTCGCATCGAATCAGCACTGGCAAATTTATCTACCATAATCGAATGATCAATGACTAAGTCTACGGGCGATAGCGGTGATATTTTATTGGGATCACCACCTAGCTTTTGCATAGCGGCACGCATCGCGGCTAAATCGACAATAGCAGGCACGCCAGTAAAGTCTTGCATTAAGACCCGTGTTGGCCGATATGCAATTTCGTGCTGTGAGGATTTGGTTTTTAACCAATCAGCAATGGCAGCAACATCTTTTGTTGTGACTGTCGTACCGTCTTCGAAGCGCAGTAAATTTTCAAACAAAACTTTAAGCGAATAAGGTAGGCGATGTATGCCTTGAAAATGCTTTTTCTCTGCTTCGATCAGACTAAAATAGTGATATGTGTGTTGACCAACTTCCAAGACTGATTGTGTTGCAAGACTATTAAGACCAACTTGCATGATTTCTCCTTAATAACGCTTTATTTAAAATAAACTTTCTTGACTATCCGCATTTTGTAAATGCGCTGTGTCAGTGGAAACAGACGCTTCATCATCGCTGGGAATATCGGTTTCACGAAAATACTCAGTGATGGTGTTAGGTTGATTTGCGTGTGCACGCAATCCATTGCTTGGATTAATGCCGATAGATATCACATTGTTGGGTTGAGGCATTTCATGCTCTGGTTTGCCTTGTAATGCTATTTTCATGAAATCAACCCACACTGGCAATGCCAAGCGTGCGGCATACTCATGGAGTGGGTGAGGGGTATCAAAGCCTATCCAAGTCGTGGTGACGAGATCAGGTGTATAGCCAGCAAACCAAGCATCGACTTGCTCATTGGTGGTGCCTGTTTTCCCGGCGATATCTTTACGATTAAGTACATGCGCGCCATAAGCTGTGCCATGTTTGACCACATCTTGCAAGGCTGAGTTCATTAAAAAGGCGGTATCGGCTGAAATAACCCGTGGGGCATTTAAATCAGCGTGCTTATCGGTACATGCATTGCAGACCCTGGTTGCCTTGGCTTGTAAAAGAACATGATCATTGTTGTCGGTAATATGGTCAATTAAGAAGGGCTCAACTTTAAAGCCACCATTTGCAAAGACGGCATAAGCGGTTGTTAGCTCGAGTGGTGTGACTGATAAACTGCCTAAAGCCAAAGACAGAGCGTGTGGCAAAGCAGATTTTTTAAATCCAAATTGTGCCGCGAAGTCGATCGCATAATCGATCCCGATATCATCTAAAATACGAATAGAAACCAAATTCAGCGAGTGTGTGAGTGCTTCACGTAAACGAGTTGGTCCACCAAATTTAAATTTATCATTGTGGGGTCGCCACAAGTTGTTTGCCTGACTGGTATCGTTCATGACAATCGGAGCATCATTCACCAGTGTTGCCAAAGTATAACCTTTGTTTAAAGCAGCTGCGTAAATAAAGGGTTTAAAACTGGATCCTGGCTGCCGTGTTGCTTGTGTCACACGGTTAAATTTACTTTTTTGAAAATTAAAACCACCCACTAAGGCTTCAATTGCGCCATTTTGTGGATTCAATGCAACCAAAGCGGCCTCCGCATGCGGGTCTTGTTCTAATTGCCAGTGATTTTGATCATAACGGACATAGACGATATTCCCAGGTTGCATAATTTGATGAGCATCAGATGGTGCCGCACCTACCCAACCACTGCGTTTTGCTGTACGTGCCCATGACATGCCTTGCCATGTGATCGTAATGAGCTCGCCTTGAAATGTCTTAGCGATTGCTTGACGTGACTCAACGCTTTGTATTGCCACTGGCTGTAAATCATTGATCACGGGATATTGGCTTAATTTGGCTTGTATGGCGTTTATCGATGCTAAATCATGTATGGGCATGCTGCCTAATGGGCCTCGATAACCGTGACGATGGTCATAGGCTAATAAATGATCTTCAACAATTTGATTGGCCGATTTTTGTAGTTGACCATTAATGGTGGTGTAAACTTTGTAACCATTGGTATACGTTGCAGCACCAAAATTATCATATAGTGATTGACGAATCATTTCAGCGACATAGGGCGCATTCACTTCAGGGGCTGTACCATGATATTTTTCGGTTAATGGCTCATTGATGGCTTCTTGATAAACGGCTTCAGATATATATTTTTCTTCTAATAATCGTTCGAGAACATGATTGCGTCTTTTTTTGGCAGCGACGGGATTAACGATCGGGTTATGTGTTGAAGGTGCCTGAGGTAACCCGGCTATCATAGCCAGTTGAGCAACCGTTAACGTTTTTAAATGCTTACCGTAATACATTTGTGCGGCTGCTTCCGCACCATAGGAACGATTACCCATGTAGACTTGATTTAAATAAAGCTCCAGAACCTTTTCTTTACTTAACTCACTGTCGATTTTGATGGCTAACATAATTTCATTAAATTTACGCAAGAACGTTTTCTTTTTATTTAGAAAAAAGTTGCGTGCCACCTGCATGGTAATGGTGCTGCCGCCTTGTGACTTTGTTCCGGTCTTAAGCATACGAACAGCCGCACGCCCTAGGCCAAAGATATCGACACCGCGATGATCAAAAAAACGTTGATCTTCAGTGGCTAAAAGCGCATGCACCAGGGTGGGTGGAATTTCATTGTAAGGCAAGTAAATACGGTGTTGCTCGCCGTATTCTTGAATAAGTAAACCGTCTTTGGTGTAAATTCGTAACGGAATTTGTAGTTTCACGGTTTTCAGTGAATTAACATCAGGTAGTTGGCTGGCTGTATAGATATATAAAGCGCTGGCACCAACAAACAATAAAAAACATAAGCTTACGAAAGCCCAAATGGTATTGCGCCAAAAAAAAGATATTTTTCTTTTCATATGCTTATTTTTAAAGGGTTTTATAAACGAAGGATTATACCTTGGATTCGTTTGATTCACCAGATAGTACGTCTAGGGTCAATCACCATTTAGTACTTTCAGCTGAAAGCTGTGTAAATTTGTTCTAAATTTGCATGGCTTTCGCGTTGAGCGGCTAAATGGTGATTGAATTTTGAACAGCAATTGACTCATGTAAAAGATATCCTTGTGCGCACAGCGTTGCCAAAATAGTTTGTATTGCCGTATTGATAGTCATGCTCGCGGTATCAATCGTTACTTCAGGATGCATTGGCATTTCATAAGGATCGCTTACGCCAGTAAAATGGGGAATCAATCCCTGCTCGGCTTTTTGGTATAATCCTTTCACATCTCTTGCTTTGCATACAGCGATGGAGGTGGAAATATATACCTCGATAAATCCACCAACTTGACTGACTGTTTCTCGTATTGCCTGGCGTGTTGCAGCGTAGGGCGCAATCGCGGCGCAAATCGCGATGCCACCGTGCTTTGTAATTTCAGTTGCCACGTAACCCATGCGGAGAATGTGCTTATCTCTGTCTTCTTTTGAGTAACCGAGTTCGCTTGATAAATGCTGTCGTAGGATGTCACCATCCAGTAACGTGATGGTTCGTTGTGTGAGCATTGATTGAAAATAAGAGATAAATGCTTTAGCAATACTGGATTTTCCTGCGCCAGAAAGCCCGGTAAAAAACAAAGTGAAGCCTTGCTGGTGTTTGGGAGGATGGTTTTTTTGTAGTAATTTGACGACATTTGGAAAAGTAAACCAATGGGGAATAGGAGTACCTTGCTGTAATCGTCGGCGTAACTCGGTGCCTGAAATATCTTCAATACTGTCTTTTTGACTCACTTCATCGGTGGTCTGAAAAATAGCCTTGTTTTTGACGTAAACCATAGCCGAAAACGGTACTATTTCTATACCGATTTCATTTTGATGTATATTGACCAATGTTTGTGCCGCGTAAGGATCATAGAATGGATAACCCTCACTATTGAGTCCTGGCCCTGCATGATCCCGCCCAATAATAAAATGGGTCACCCCGCAATTTTTACGAATAATCGTATGCCACAATGCCTCTTTAGGGCCTGCCATACGCATTGCCAATGGCAATAAACTTAACATGGCGCGTTGTGCCGGGAATTCGGCTAGTACGGCTTCATAACAATGTACTCGGGTCACATAATCGATATCACCACTGCGTGTCATACCAACAACCGGATGTATGAGCACCTGTGCATCGATTTCATTTGACGCACGCAACATCAGCTCATAATGAGCGCGATGAATGGGATTACGTGTTTGAAAAGCAATGATTTTAGACCATTTTTTTTGTTTAAAAAGCTGCTGTAACTGATCGGGTGTGTGTCTATATTCTAAAAAATCATAGTGTGTGATGGGGGATAATGCGGTGACATTGCCGCCTAAATAGTATTCGCCTGCTTTGGTATACAGATAGTTTATACCCGGGTGTTTTTTGTCTAGAGACCCAAAAACAAGTTGCGCTTCTCGATCTTTATCAGGCTGCCATTTGGCGCTCACGGTTAGTAAAGCCAAGGGGGTATTTTCATCATTGGTTAGGATAATCTCTTCGCCCAGTTGGATTTGGGCTGCAAATGATGCAGAGACATCGAGTGTAATGGGCATGGGCCATAGTGTGCCATCGGATAATCGCATGTTGTGGCATACCATGTGGTAATCCGTTTCATTTAAAAATCCGGTTAAAGGTGCAAATAAACCACTTAATATACACTCCAAATCACACAGTTGTCGCTTTGTTAAACGCAGGGTATTTTTTTTGGGTGAATCGCCCTTTAAATAAACTTTATTGGTGTCCATCATTATTTTTCTTAATCGCCCTGGATGCTTTTTCCATATATTCTTTTTGTAATTTAAAAACGCGTGCCTCTAAATGCTCGCGAGAACCATCATTGATAATGACATCATCTGCCAATTGTTGATAGCGCACGTCATCAATCTGAGCTGACAAGATAGACATTGCGTGCTGTTGGGTACAGTGATCTCGCGTCATCAGTCTTTGTATCCGCTGCGTGGCGGGTGCGATAACCGCTAAGATACGATTTAAATAAGCATAATCAGTACGGTTAGTTAAAAGTGGGATTTCAATCAAGCAGTAAGGCGATTGACACTTGGGTATTTCTTCCATGATGTGTTTGCGGATCAAGGGATGTAGTAGATGCTCTAACCATTTGCGTTCCGCTTCGTCATTAAAAATGATTTCACGTAATAAACGTCGATTCAATGTGCCGTCAGGCGAGAGTAAATGTGTACCAAAATGCTGAATAATGGCAGTAAAAGCAGGTTGATCTGGCAGGGTGAGTGCGCGTGAAATATGATCAGCACTGATAACATTGATATTTTGTTTGGCGAAGAGCGCGCAAACAGATGATTTGCCACTGGCAATCGTGCCTGTGATACCAATACAGTACATAGTTGATACTCCTACGGGCTTAACAAACCGATTCTATCGCTTTTACGGTGATTTCAGCCAGATCATCGATAACAGCGGGTTCCGTGTTTAAAGGCGGTAGCCAATACAGCGTGTTGCCAATTGGCCTTAAAAGCGCACCAAGTTGTTGTGCTTTTTGTGCAAATTGATAGCCAATGCGTTCGGCTTCCGGGGTAATAAAATCAGCGGCAACCATGCAACCGACAGAGCGAAAATGTGTCAGTTTTTTTGTGTGTGTGATGATTTGATGAAAGCAGTGGCGCAGGTGATTACCTAATTGTTTAGATTGTGCGATTATGTTTTCATTTTGCATGGTTTGTATGGTTGCCAAGGCTGCACTGACAGCCAAAGCATGACCGCTGTAGGTATGCGAGTGTAAGAACGAGCCTTCTATCGAGCGCTCATGGTAAAATAAATCATAAATAGCATGATCAATCGCAACACAGCTTAGCGGCATGCTTCCTGAGGTCAGGCCTTTTGATAAACAAACCATATCAGCACGGACACCTGCATGATTTAAAGCTAACCATTCACTTGTTCGACCTAAACCGGTCATGATCTCATCTGCAATCAAATAAATATCGTTTTCTTTGGCCCAGTTGGCTAGCTTACGTAAAAAATCAGCGCTGTAACAACGCATGTTTCCAGCGCCTTGAATAATGGGTTCGAGGATGATAGCGGCCGCTTGATGTTTGTAGCGTTCTAATTGTTGTAGAATATTAGGCCAATAAGTGCTGCAATCTTGCCATAATGGATCGTTTATCTGATTAATGTAAGGAATGCCTTGTAGCTTATGACAAGGTAATGTAAACGATGAAAAAACTTGATTATATAATGTCAAATCACTGACAGATAACGTTGCCAGTGTTTCGCCATGATATGCATTTTCTAAACTAATAATGTGTTGTCGCTCTGGATAGCCACGACGTTGAGCTGCTTGTAGCGCTAATTTTAACGCAATTTCTACAGCAGAAGAGCCATCACTGGCGAAATAGACATGTTGCAATGTCGTTATCTGACTTATTTTTTGCGCTAATTCGACAATTTTAGGATGCGTGGTATTCGCACCAATAACATGCTCAAATGCCAGCAGTTGTTCTTGAATCGCTTTTATAACAGCAGGGTGCCCATGTCCCAGCGACTTACACCACCAGCTTGAAATACCATCAATCAATTTACCATTCGAGGTGTAAAGATAACTGCCCGCGGCGCGCTCAATCACAAGAGGCGGATGTTGCTCAAAATCTTGCATACGAGTGCATGGATGCCAAACGTGGCGTAGGTCATTTGCAATTAATTGTTCAGTCATGACAGCACTCTCTCATTTTAGAATAAATACCAAGGTTTAGGCTGCGTTGTTTCGTTTAGCGGGCTGCGTGGGCTTAGCATTTTAAATGATATTGCATATTTTGATTGACATTCGAGATACGAACTTTATCATGTTGTTTCATTATCATAAATAGGTTTTCGACGATGACGAACACTTTTGTACGTTGGACATCAGAAGATGTTACAGCAATTTATACACAACCCTTTAATGACTTGTTGTTTGCTGCCCATACCTTGCATCGAGAACATCATAATCCCAATGCTTTACAGTTATCGCAATTATTAAGCATAAAAACGGGCGCGTGCCCTGAAGATTGTGGTTATTGTGCGCAAAGCGGTCATCACAAAACACATGTTGAAAAAGAAAAATTAATGGATGTTGAGGATATTTTGGCACGTGCGAAAGAAGCCAAGGCTCAAGGTGCCACGCGCTTTTGCATGGGTGCTGCTTGGCGGTCACCTCCTGAAAAATCGATGCCAGAATTAACCAACATGATCGAAAGCGTCAAGGCATTGGGTTTGGAAACCTGCATGACATTAGGCATGTTGTCTTCTGATCAGGCGCAAAAACTAAAAGCAGCCGGCCTAGATTATTACAATCATAATATTGATACTTCTCCAACCTACTATGAAAAAGTAGTGACTACCCGATGTTTCCAAGATCGTCTTGATACTTTAACCAACGTCAGAGAGGCTGGGATCAATGTTTGTTGCGGTGGTATTTTGGGATTAGGAGAATCTCGCGAAGATCGTATTGAATTTCTTCTCACGCTGGCAAACCTCGAAACACCACCGGAAAGCGTTCCTATTAATCGCTTGATTCCAGTGGAAGGAACGCCTTTAGCGCAAGCGAATCCTGTTGAGGGAATTGAATTGGTTAGAACCATTGCCACGGCCCGCATTATTATGCCTAAAAGCGTGGTGCGCTTAACAGCAGGACGCACAGAAATGAGCGATGAATTACAAGCACTGTGTTTCTTCGCAGGCGCTAACTCAATTTTCATTGGTGATGTGCTGTTAACCGAAGCAAATCCGCAGCTGACAAGAGATACGAACTTACTCGAAAAACTAGGTATGCATGCGTGGCAATGAATGGATGCAGCATGCTTTAAGTTTGGCAATACGTGCACGTGATCAAGGAGAAGTTCCTGTTGGTGCGGTCCTTGTGTCAGAAGACAATCAATTGCTTGGCGAGGGATGGAATCAAGTTATCTCACGCCAAGATCCTACTGCCCATGCCGAAATGCTGGCAATACAGCAAGCAGCTCAGCAACGAAATAATTACCGACTCGATCTCAGTACACTGTATGTCACTTTAGAGCCCTGTTGTATGTGTGCTGGTGCGCTGGTGCACGCACGTGTGCAGCGTGTTGTTTTTGCAACGCGCGATCTCAAAGCAGGGGCAGCTGGCTCTGTATATAATCTTTTAAAAGGCTATCCGCTGAATCATCGGGTGCAAATAGATGAGGGAATTTTACAATTACCCTGCTCAGAATTGTTAACCAATTTTTTCAAGATGAAGCGACTTTAAAAAATTGTCTGTGTGAACTTAAAGCTTTTTTTTTAAATATCAGCTACCATTATTCTATGATATCGATAGTAGAGTAATGGACGATGAGTGAATCGAACGATACCCCTGAAAATCCAGAAAAAGAATCGGCAAATTCCTCTCCTAGGAAACGTAAAACCAAAACAACAAAGACACCTGTGGAAGAGTATCCCATCACCCATGAAGACGGATCGGAGGTGCTTTCTGCTGTTTCTGACTCTGACGAAACGACTCCAAAAGACGACCTCTCTGACGAGGAAGAGGGTGATGATGGTGATGATGGTGATGATGGTGATGGAGGCGATAGCGAAGCAGGGCATGATACAACCTATTTTGTAGATAATCTTGATGACACGATCGAGCCAGAGGCCGCTATAGAAAGCGCCGATTTAGATGATGATTGGGAAGAAAACACACGTGATGTTTTTGATGTCGATACGGACGAAGAGCTTTTAAATCGAATTGCGGGTGTTTATCAAATATGGTGGAATTGGGCACACTTTGAATTGTCAATTATATCGCCTTATATTGAGCCATTTGAGCCTGCTGTTATGATAGAGCCTGAAAGTCTAAATAATGGTGATGATACTGAATTTGTTTATCCTATCGTTGATTATGGTAATCGTTTAGCCACTTCAAAAGCAGAAGATATGTACTCTGCTGGTATGTCTATGTGTAAGCTTTATTACACGATAGAAAAAATGATTCATATTCTGATCGAGCGACTCAAAAGTAGCGGGATCGATACCGAAACAGAGGTTCAAATTGCTTTTGATGGGCACCAGTTTGCGCAACGTAAAGCCTTTGAATCTGTCATTAATCTAAATTATAACGTTGTGGTGACCAACTTTGACCCAGGGGCATGGGGAGAGCGCTATTTGGAGATTGTCAAGCGCTTGGCAGAAAAGGGATATGGTTACCCGGCGGAGGCACCACGCGAGACGTATCGTCAGTTCTCACGTACCTCTATCGGTGTAAAGCGATAGCATCAAATGTTTGGTAAGCGAGCACTCTCTGAAGAAGCTGGCGCTGCTCAAATCTAACCGTTCTACGAGGTTCAATAGCGAAGATCGCAATGACGTCTTAAGTTGACGCCATTCATTGAGTGAACACTTCTTATTTTTTCGCCAAAACCACATCGATAATGTGTGTATCGTGATAGGGAAATGTAAACATTTTTTCAAATGTGCGTCGGATACGTTGTAATAAGAAGTTCCTGGGAATAACGGGAATAGAGAGCGTATTAACAAACCAGCCACCTTCTATACCAAATAACTCTAACTCATCTAAATTTTGTATCGTCATCGGAATGGTAATGCGTTTATGATCAACGACTTCAAACTGGTGGCTTCGAATTGAATTTAAAAGGCTTTCCTCATCTGCAGCAACGGGTGTGTTTTTGACTACAGCTTTATAATAATGTCCTACGATGTTACTTAAAATGCTGCCTTTAGCAATAAAGTCCGCTAAATTTTTTTGTGCCACTGGAAAAGATTCATAGGTGGTAGTAATTACAGAAAACAATCCATTCGCGCGCGTTAGTTTATAGGCTTCGGAAAAAAGAATGTCTGTTGGAATATAAGCATTAATGAAATGAGCAAGTACCAAATCTTGGCTGTGTTGTGGTAAGAAATGACTCGCTTGTGCAGCACTGGCTTCAATAGGAGTAAAATCCATGCCTTCTGAGGCTCTTTTTAACATTTCACGCGAAATATCAATACCAGTATATTCAGCATCAGGTGCAAGTTGCTTTAATTTGCGTAAAAATGCACCATCACCAACGCCGAGATCAAGTATTTTATAATGGGAATGTTTCGTGAGCTGAGCTTGCTTTAATTGTTCTAAGGCGCATTGGTGACTACGGCTAATTGCGCCATAACAATCGGCTATGTCATACTGACTGGCGATTGTGTCATACATGGTCTTCACAAACATGTAAAACCCCTTTCAAAAGACCGGTTCATCACTGAGGGTAGAAGTATAACGCTATTTGCAGTAGATTTCATATAAAAATGACATTGATTTTTTTATTGAATATGGTTGCAGATTTATTATAAAATCTGGAAGGTAATAACATCAAATATCATATAGTTCGGTTACATTAACGAATGGGTCGTTAGCTCAGCTGGTAGAGCAGGAGACTCTTAATCTCTTGGTCGTAGGTTCGATCCCTACACGGCCTACCATTTTCAAGTTTATTGGGCATAACGCAGGTTGGTATGCCCCAATTGTGCGAGTATTTTTCCTAAAAAAATAGAAAAGAGGTTTTTTTACACAATCCGAAATTATCTCTTATCAAGCAAATAGCACCACCCAATACTCGAAACCAGAAGTTTTAGATCACAAAACAAATATTTTCTCCTGAATCTGAGGTTAGACACCCAACATCTCCTTCTGAATCCGATGTTATAGGTTCAACCGTGTTTTTTGAGTCGATTAGACACCCAACACCTCCTTCTGAATCCGATGTTATAGGTTCAACCGTGTTTTCTGAGTCGATTGGACACTCAACATCTCCTTCTGAATCTAATGTTGTAAGCTCAATCGAAGTGGTTGATTTAAATGCATGTTGATTGTCTAGTGCTAAAATAATTTTTATAATATCATCAAAATTGGATTTATACTTCTGAGATTGAAATGCTTGAGCTGCTTTAAAAATCAAGACTGGAATAGAAAGCAGAATAGCTATATTTGTTGCGTACATAAATATAAGGACACCAATAGGGGCTGTTGTCATCGAAGTAGCTAGTAACATAAATAGCATTGTAGCACCCGTCATAAACATCAAAAGACTAAACGTGATATTCCCTGTAAGAGCGCTGTTTCCAGGTATCTCCTTAGCAAATACAAGCATTTCGCTGAAATTACTGATATTTATTAGAGCATCAAGGGGCTGACTCATATACTGCAATGTGCGAATGATATTGCTTTGTTCGGTTTTAAATATCCATGCCATATCAGAAGAATCGATAGTCTTATTCCAATGGCTAGTTAGCCCTTCTTTTAATCTTATTGCGCACAACTTATAACAATCAATCAGCTCAAAAGCCTTTTTTCGTTCTTCTTCTTCGTTAATATGACTAACTTTATCTTTCAATTTCTCTAAGATATCGGACAATTTATTATCAAATTCGCCAACGAGTTTTGTATAAGATGCTGTACGTGTTTTAGCATCAAATTGCTTGTTTGATTTTGTAAACAGTCTATGGGGAAGCAATTGCACATTTTCATACATGTTAAATTTCATTATCCACCTCATATATAATATATGCTGAATATTTTAACATATTAACATGCAATTTGTATATATTTTGATATATTTGTTCGTATGAATGACAAAAAACCTGTCATGCCCGCGCCAAAGCGAAAAAATAAAATCACCTAGTGAGCTAATCAATTCATTTCTGAAGAAAGCCCAATTAATTTTTTCAATCGAGTCTGACCCTATTGATTGCCATAATGAATAATATCATGAAACCGTGCCAATTCCTGTGATGTATTCCGATAGCCGTGTGTCTGATCCGCATTAAAACGCAAGCCCTCTCCTTTGTTTAAAGGTCTCCAATATCCATCAACTAGAACCTCCATTTTTCCATCAACAACGACGATATGTTCAATCACACCGTATTTATGAGGAGGGGAGAGATGCTCACATCCAGGCAGCAATTCGATAATAAATAACTCAAAATTTAATGCACTATCAAACGGAAACAATGGAAATACACGTATCTTATCATCGGTTGGATGCAAGGTCTGAGTATCTCCTACACGATGCAGAGAGGTCCCGTTATCATTAATACCATCCTCAATAAAGGATGAAAATGAGGTATTAAAACCGCTCGCAATTTTCCAAAGTGTTGCAATGGTAGGGCTTGATTCTTCACGCTCAATTTGCCCAAGCATCGCTTTAGAGACACCTGTTTCTTGGGCGGTTTTATCTAAGCTCCAGCCACGTTCGTGCCTTAATTTTTTTAAAGTGACTGAGATACGTTTGAAAATTTCTTGCATAATAAAATACTTGTGCGTTTTAGCGCACGATGTTACACTTCCTACTATTATGCGTTATAACGCACGAAATGTGAAGAAAGATTGTGAGGTAATTATGACAACACCATTCCCAAATAAATTGGTCGCTGTATTAAATAAAGGCATCGAGCCAGGCAAAGTGATGAATGCGCTTGCACACATGTGCATTGGTTTAGGCTCGGCCATTGGTAAAGACAAGCTTCGTCTTACGGATTATCAAGATGCTGATGGTGGCTCACACCCTTATATTTCTGAGATACCCTTTATTATTCTTTGTGATAAATCAAACAAAATACGAAAGCTGCGTGAGGAGGCCTTAACTCATCAGGTTCTGTTTAATGACTTTACGGACACCATGACGGTTGGAACTTATCAAGAGCAAATTGCACGAACAGCTCAAACTAAAGAAGATGTGCTCATTTATTTCGGAATTGTCTTGTTTGGTAAGTGGGATCTTGTTTCTCAATTAACTAAAAAGTGTTCATTGTGGCGGTAGATGATGACAAAAAAAATCACAATGGACTAAGGCCTAAATACCACCCTCAAAAAAAGTAATGTTAGGCGCTCATATAAAAAATGATGTGATAATCGCGGTTCTTATCATTCTCAGGGCTTACGAAAAACATCGAGGTCGAGGCGGATTTTATTTTTAATTCGGTCATTTAGTTATCTAAACTCCCTCATTAAAAATAA
>CAZBNB010000026.1:0-35317 GCA_964493245.1 uncultured Legionellaceae bacterium | reverse complement strand
TCTGGCTCAAATAGAAGCCTTTCGATAGGTGGCGGGGTCCATACTATTACGTCAATTCATTGCTGCTGTACGTATAGGGTGGCATTGTGATAATCGATCGTTCGTTTTTCCAAATAAAACAATTGGGTCTCAAAATGTTCGATTTCAATCAGAATTGGCAACACATGATAATTTTACGCAACAAGGTCATATAAATGATTGGGTAAAATCAGTTGCTCAATATAGTAAAGATAACCCTATCTTAATATTGGCGTTAACATCAGCGTTTGCTGCTCCTCTTTTGTTAATCGCTAAAAAACAGTACACAGGGGGTGTTGGGATACATTTAGTTGGTCAATCCAGTAAAGGGAAAACGACTGCGCTACAGGTTGCTGCCAGTGTGTGGGGTGGTCCTGAGTATGTACGTACGTGGCGTGCGACATCGAATGGTGTTGAAGCCATTGCCGCTGAATTAAATGATGCTTTGCTTATTTTAGATGAAATTAGTGAGTGTGAGCCTCATGAAATTGGTTCCATTATTTATGCTTTAGCTAATGGACAAGGCAAGCAACGAGCGTTACGCAATGGTAAATCACAACAATCGTCTAAGTGGCGAACCATCTTTTTATCAAGCGGTGAAAGAACGTTATCTGCCCATATGCAAGAAGCTGGAAAACAAATTAAGGCTGGCCAAGAAGCACGTTTATTAGATATTCCATCAACCGATCGTACTTTTGGCGCGTTTGATAATTTACATCAATTTTCGCAAGGGTCTGATTTTTCAGATCATTTAAAACGGTCAACCAGCCAGTACTATGGGACAGCTGGTCCAGAATTTATTAAATGTCTTCTGCAAGATGAAGAAAATTTGAGTGAGGCATATTTAAAAATTCGTCATTTGCCCGAATTTTCTGCGGTTACAGATGGTATCGAAAATCGTGCCGCAGGCATGTTTGCTTTACTTGCTATGGCTGGTGAAAAAGCTACAGAGTACGGTTTAACTGGTTGGTTAAAAGGAGATGCTTTAAAAAGCATTGTGGACCTTATGAAAAACTGGCAGGAATTTAGAGGTGAAGGACAAACGGAAACTAGGCAAATTTTGGAATGTGTACAATCATTTATTGAGCGCCATGGTGATGGACGGTTTTCTGGTCTTCATGAGTCCGATCGAACTCGAGATAACGATAATATAGATCAAAAACCTATCGTTCGTGATCGAGCAGGGTATTGGAAAGATACTGATGATGGGCGAGTTTACCTATTTAATTCTTCCGCATTAAAAGAGGCCGCCATTGGCTATGATTTGAAGTTTATTTTACGAACATTGAAAGACTCAGGATGGATTATTGCGCATGATGTAAAAAGGCATTCCAAAAAGGTAAGAGTTGAAAATCGTTCTCTAAACCTTTATTGGATCCTTCCAACAGATAATCAAGAATAGTGCGTAGATTGCCTTATTTATTATTAATAAGGCAATCATTCCCTGTGTTCACTCTGTTCTCTCTAAAAACACCAAATAATACATCAAGAATGATTAGATAAAAATGCAATATTTATGGCGTAAAATGCGATAAAATAGGCAGTTATGATGCTATTTGTTAATAAAAATTATATTGGAAACCATTATGAAAAAAAATCAACCTGGTCGTCCAACTGACTATACAGAAGCACTCGCAGATCTTATCTGCGAGCGAATAGCAACTCATAGCGTTGGATTACAAAGATTATGTGATTTGTACGATGACATGCCCGAAAAATCGACAATACGTCGATGGTGTTTAAAATACCCACAATTTCGCTCCCAATACGCGCAAGCAAAAGCCCTTCAAGTAGAAAGCTTGATTGATGAAATTATTGACATCGCTGATGATGTTAGCCAGGACATAGACATTAGTGAAAAGGGTAAGGAAATTTGTAATAGTGAATTTATTGCTCGCTCCAGATTGAGAATTGATACTCGTAAATGGTTAGCATCGAAACTAGCCCCCAAAATCTATGGTCAAAATCCTGTTACGGTTGAAATTTCACCCCCTTCAACAAAAGCATCGCTCAAGGAGGTAACCGATCCGAATGAAGCCGCTAAAATTTATGCGCAAATTATGCTTGCTCCTGCCAACTAAGTTCGTCTCATTTGCGCATGAATTTGATTAGCCAGATCACGCTTATCAATTAAAAAATCATCCCATTTATTGGATTCTTTTTTCTGACGACCGGCAACAAAACCAAATGATTGCCCATCATTTAATTTGTTGGCTAACTTTACAAAAGATGGAGCGGGGACAAACCATAAATAATCCCAAATATCGCCTTTATCTATATCAAAATAACAAAAGATCACACCTACGGAATAATGCTCAATCATGTTCCCAGCTTTAACTGTGGCAGTAAATATTTCATCAGGATTTGAGCCATAACGGCTTTTAACCTGCACATACATTGTTTTTAAGTTACCTTTTTCCTTGATGATTAAGTCAATACCATCATCGTCAGAAATGGGTTTATAACAAGATAAATTCGTATCGCCATATAAAGTGATTAATTCGGCAACACGCGCTTCTGCAATATCACCTTTTTGTTTGGTGGAAATATTATTCGAAATTTTGTAAATTTTTTCAGCGTCGATAATCTCTGCGCTTTCATTAATTAATTCTATATTCAATGAAAAAACCGATGGAGCTACTTTTAGAAAGCGTGAGGCCTGTTTCTTCGAATTAATATCAACAATTAACTGCGCATTCATGGTGGCTTCCGGTGTTTTGCCTGCTGTTTTTAACCACCCCCGCTCAAGGGCAATAGCGGTAATTTCTTTACTGTGTAAAGGCTTTTCAAGCTCTTTTAGAATTTGAAAAGCGATTTCTTTAAATGTACTCATACAACAACCTCATCAATGAAAAAATTAAAACAATTACATCCTGTTTCATCCTTTTATTGATACTTATAGTCCGTGGTACGATAAGTATATCAAACTTATCCTTAAAGGATGAGAAAAAAACATCCTCCTTTAATCATTCTTGGCTCTCGCATCCGTGAACTCCGTAAAGCAAAGGGGTTTTCACAAGAAAGTTTTGCCGCCGAAATTGGGTTAGATAGAACCTACATGGGAAGCGTAGAGCGCGGTGAACGCAACATTGCTGCACTAAATCTCATTCGTATCGCAAAAACCTTAAATGTTGAAGTAGGCGACTTATTTCCTAATATTGAGCAATTGGCAAGGGACTAATTTCGTTAACCAACGACCGTTATTATTAGATGCCAGACGTTGCAGATCTCATCAAGCTTGAGTAGATCAAATTGATACGACCAAATATACTTGGCCAACAAGAAATATAGAGTTAGTATGAAATAAAAATGATAAAAGAGTTAACAACAAGACCAAAATGGTATGATGATGAATTTTATAATCAAACCAGAACTCCAGAAGAATGGCTTTATGAGCTTTGGAAAAGATATCAATTTAATCACGATAAAATTGGTCTGCCTCATTCCATTTATGAATTTCCTCTAAAGGAACAAGAACGATATTTTTTGGAATTCATATTCGATAAAAAAATTGAAAAATTTCTTGAGATTTTCTTGGAAGGTACCCCACCACAGCCAATCAGATACCCATCAGTCAGTGATATACTCATAATGCATCATTTACTTACAAACACAGATTGGTACAAAAATAATCCTAATCGTGAAGCATTTGAAAGCGCTATACCTAAAATTATCAACGATGATGGTTTATCACGAGAACAACAGATCTCATTTCATGAAATGTACAAGACACCATGGTGTGCATTTCATGATAATTACCAACAGGATAGTTGGTGCCCCAAAAAAGAAATGGAATATTTAAGTGGTATATCTGTCTCAATTGATCCTGCGTATGCCAAAGAAGACACTATCAAAATTTTAAAAAAGAAACTCAATACATGGATTGGTAAAATTCAAGGCATCCAATTTCAATTTGATCGCTGGCAAGAAAGTAAAATATTAGCGGTATTTGATTTAAGGCTCTGGTTTAAAATACAAAGAATTGAATTTACGAATATAGGGATTCATAGGCTTATATGGCCTAAAGGTCGTTTTTCTAATGTTACTGGTGATTTAACCAATCCCGATGATGATATTGCTCACAGCATTAATTTAGTAAATCGAGCAATTGATAAAGGCACAATATGTTCTCTTTTAAGTATGTGTGATCATATAAAATTTAAGAGTGAAGCAACAGTCTCTTCTTCTTAATTGGTCATTTATTTTTCAGAGTAAAATCTTACAGTTTTGATTCCGAGACACATCAATTATTTTTTTTCAAAATTACCACATGTATTCAGCTAATAGGAAATATCATGGTATTTAGTGATTTAAATAATTTTAATCAATTAGAAAAATCTTTAACAAAATTGTGTATGCAATGTAGATGGTCAGCAAAATATTATTTTCCTTGCTGTCCTGAACAAATTGGAGTAATTCCTCTTGATAATTATTTCCAGAATTTTAAAATTGGGGCTGTGTTTGCGTATAATGATGATTCTCCAAAATTAATAATTGTTAAATTTATAAGAGCTAAGGATAATTTATCAATTTTAGTATTTTGTGAGAGAGAGGGTATTACATGTGAGAGGGAAGGATTTAAACCATGGTTAATTGCTAAAATTACGTTTGAAGATGGAGTTTTTGCTCATTTTAACTTAGGTTCTTATTTTGAGAAAGACGACGCTGATCAAGAATTTTGTATCGAGCAAGGATAAGGAACATTGCTAATATTTTTATATATTGGCGAAAAACCATTATTTATGATTTAATTTATTCATTGCTACATCGTGGCTTGCTCTACGATTAGCATGAGCAATCCTATTATTTAATATGTTGATTGTTTTATTGGCAAATGAGGCGATTTTTGTATTTCCATCTTTAAACCATACATCTAACAATTGTTTTTTATCCTCATAATAATGTGTTACTCCAAAATGCCCTTGTGTGCTAATAAGCCAAGACTCACCTAAAATGATACTACGTAGTTCATTTAGCTTTTTATCGCTCTTTGATAGATTTGTTATAATCATTTTACAAATAGGATGAATTTCAGGGCCACCGTTGTAATAACTTAAAATAGCCATAACAATAGGAAGATTTAATTTAAAATTATTTTCCAATAACTTTCTCAATTTTAAATCAACTAGCTGTGTATATTTCTGATAAATTATACTAATTAATTTTGCTCCATCTCCAAAAAAATCGTGATAATTACCACAATACCAGTTACAGAGTAGATCTAAGCTAATTATATTTTCAGATAAACAATCATGAATTTTGTAAAAAACAAATGGGATAGGCTCGTATGATTGTTCATTTCTTAAATTGAATCTTTTTTCAAAAAAATTAACAATTTTACTGGGATATTTCTTGCAAATAGGAAATAAAATTGACTCAATTTGATCAGTGATCACCTTGGTATCAATTAAACTATTAAGCACTATATCAATCTGATCGTCTGTTAAATAATTTAAAATCTCGGTGATTGCTATATTATTTGCTGCAACTCCTACCCATTCTGTATTTCGATATTTTTTTAAAGATAATAATGCGGGTAAAAATATCTTTGAAATTAAATGTGCTTGATCATGAGTATATGCTGATACAAAAGCTCTAATAATCATAGTAATAGCATTGACATTATTCATTAGAGTGGATTTTTTTAAAATATTTAAAAATATTTTTTCATCAATGGGCTCATCATTTTTCAAAATAAACAATTGAGCACAGCTCTCTAAAAACTCTCCTTTTTTAATCCAGTTTGATATTAGAGTTTTGACATTATATTGGAAATTTTCAAAATAAATCGATTTTAGAAAATAAGGAATAAAGTTATTCAATCGAGAAGGGCTGTTAATAATTAATTCATAAATGAGTTCAGGATGTATACAACCGACCATATCGATAAATTTAATAAAATAAGTAAAAGTTGTTCCATCCTGCAATTGTGAATCAACACATAAGCTAATTATATCCTTCCAAAATGGGTAGTTTTCCTTTTTTATTTGACTAACAACATTTTCAATTTCTTTTTCTCGATACCACGTCCTCTCTTGATAAGATAACGCATCATCTTGCCACTCAATTAGAAATTTAGAATTGTATCCAATAAATAATTTATAAAAAGTGTATCTATCATTTTCATTGAGTTTGTTGGCAAATTTTAGAGAGAGCGATTGAAAATCAGAATATAAATTAACCAATTTTTTATCATTTAAATGTTTTGTAATAATAGATTTAAATAATTGATATTTGCTAAATACATAGTTTTCAATATGAATTAAAACATCGAATTGTTCGTTAGGTAGAAGACCATCAAAAAAGATCAAAATTTGAATAATATTTTCTATTATCAAGATTAGTGTTTTATTATTAAACTCTTTTGGCAGCCATGTTCCGCTAGAAAAGATATTAATAATTTCAACTTTGTGATATGTGTGCTGGCTTAATGAAAATAATTTAATTAAAAACTGGATAGACTCCTTTCGAATATTTTTTAGTTCTGACTTGACTTCGAGTAGGTGTGGTATAATTTTTGTGCTTTCAAAATCATTCTTATATTCATTAAACTCAATCTGCAACATTAATTTTGCCGATTGGGCAATTATTTCTCTGTAATTATGAAAAGAATCATCTCCCCAACTTGCTATAACTGAGCATACACTTAAATAAAAATTATATGTTGATTTCACCGTATACTGTATTAATGTTTCGAGACTGCTTAATACTAGTTTTTTTTCTTCTTGCTCAGTGGTGTGTTGATAAAAATAAATATAAGCATTAAAAATTTTTATTTGATCTACAAACCTTACATAATTCAATATTTCTAGAACTTTTTCTAAAATATAAATATGTTTATAACCAGGAAATATACCGGAAGGTGTCGCTATGTCTTTATAACTAAATTGGCGAGACATTTCTAACGAAAGATTGGTTAAGTCCAATATTTCATCAATTTTTCTCTCATAATTATCATAGTGGGGAAGAACGTAAGTCTTATATTTATTCAATAATTCATATAATTCATTTCTATCTTTTGACGTTTTTATTTCTCTAAAAATACCATCTAAAATTTCTTTTCCTTCAATTAATCGCTGATAAGTACTACGAATTTTTTGTAATTGATAGCCTGCTGGAAGCAAGTAATTTAACATCACTTCTTTTAGCGCGTTATCTAAATCATCAACAATACGTTGCCCATATTCTTCGGCATCAGGTCTCTTATATGCAATATCGTGATTAGTTTCAGAAAAAGCGTGATTTAATAATGTAGTTATTTGAAGTTCACAACGCAACCCTAAGAATTCTGAGTATTCTGGTAATAATGTTTTTTCGACTTTAAAGCTTATTACAAGACTTGTTGCTGTATAGCAATCATTTGATGAGCGAGGACTTTCTGTTGCATTAAATAATTTATAACTTTCTGGTTCTATCTCAAAATCTTTCTCAATCACATTAGAACGTAAAAATAACTCCATATCATCGTTATAATAGAAAATTACTCTACAGCCGGCCAAATCTTTAATTTTTTTTTCAATTGTTCGTGATTTTGTTAACTTGTTATCTAATAGTTTTCTGTACAATGATTGTAATGATTTTTCGCGTGCCTGAATTTGTTGAGGGACAAAATTAGCATCAGTTAAAATGTTCTTTAAAGTTGTGGCCACTAGTTCGGAAAAACGTTTGTACAACTCTTTTTTCGTTTTTTGATATTCATTAAAGTGCATAAGAACTCACAAAAAGGCTTTAGTTTTCTAACTAATGCTGTTGATGTAGAATCGAACACACGATATATTGACTACGAATTGATCATGCAATTGTCACTGGTTTCTTTGGCGTCGCTAACAATAACAACACTACAATTCACATAAACCCAGGCTGATATTCCAGAATCAAGCTTAACTGCAATACGCTTATAATCCGCAACCTCATATGCATCAGCGCGTTTCAATTCATCAACACTCACATCAAACACACTATACCTTCAACAGCATCAGCTGAATCACCTGTATAAGCCACAATAGGGTGGAATGTTTCGCCACTTGTTGCGATCACAACGGGATCAGTAATTTCTAACATAGACAATGCAAACCCAGGAAGTTTATCTTTATAACCTTCTAGTTTACGACCAAAGTTGGCAAGTTGTACTGCTTCGTATTGAAGCGTGCCATAAGAAAATAGTTTTTCTGTTTTCATTTGCTGAGCCTTTGAAAAAACCTCGGATTCGTCACTTATCTCATGGAGTAAGGAGAGGAGTTGCCCGAGGACTTTTGGTATAAAATTATGCAGTAAATTGTGATGATTGTCTTAATCGTCGAGCAGCATAAGAAGTATCATCTCCACTTTCATTTGTAATTTGTAAACAATTTTGTGAGTTTTGATCTAAAAATCCATACCGTACATGGTTTTGACTCCCTGCTATGCGCTCTATTCTGTCGACCGTTTTTTCTGCGATATTAAGAGCGGCATTAGTGCTTTTACTGAATAAGTTTAACATACGATAACCAAAGTTAACGGGTGCGGCCAGATTTAAACGATTACCCCATTGTCGAATAGTTGGATCAACATATGCCAGTTGACCTAATAAACTTGGTGAAGATCTGTAAGGTGTGGCAGGTGTCAGTTTGCCTACAAAGACAAATAAAGACATTACAAACCAGTACGGATTTCGAGAGAGAAGAGAGGACATGAAACCTAATCCTACTGAAGCTGAAATAACTCCATTCACTGCATTTTTATGTGAGGGCTCATTTTCTTCTAAATCATGCATTAATTTTGCTTCATTGCGCATGGTCATCGGTAAACAAGTATCTCGTAATTTACTTTTCTCATTAGAGATACCACCTAAAAGTATTTGCACATCAGCATAAAATTTCTTTTCGTGGTCTAAAGACTTACTGGATTCTATCCCTAATCTAAATATCTCATTGACCTGATGATATCTACTCGTATCTTTTGTGTAGGAAGAAATCATGCTACATAAGTTATCCTCTACATAGTGTAGGACAGAAAATAATATATCTTTGATGTCAGGATTGATCGTGTCATTTTCATTTAGGTGCTGTTTTGCATCCGAAACGGTTTGTTTTAGTTCTGTGCTAGACATTTTATTAGTTATATTAAGTTTCATTGTTACCACACCTTTTACTTATGTAATTTAAAAGCAATTTATATTTCACCAAAATTTTTTAGGCACCCAGATGGGCACCAGGCAAAAGTATACAACCATTTTTCCAATAAATTTATTTGAAAAACTCTTTATTTATCAATGGCGTCCCAGGCAAGATTCGAACTTGCGACCTGCCCCTTAGGAGGGGGCCGCGCTATCCAGCTGCGCCACTGGGACTTAAATAAAAGCTACCTTGGCAATTAGAAATTTTAGCGCTCTTGTCTTGAAATAGCTAGGGGCTGTTGAAATTGATGACACGGCAAAAAACCAAGATAATTTTGAATGATTACGGGTACATTTTTTGATGATTTTCTAGTTTTTGATGGATTTGATCCTTGCAGAATAAATATGATTCTTGAAACACAGGGATCAAGAAGCCGAATCTAAGTAGACTGATTGGGAGTTGTAATCTTTTTATGATAAACATGCTTTGTTCTGCAATCGCTTTGTTGTTTTTTGATTCTACATATAGCTCTTTTAAGAGTTGAATACCCGTTTTAGGTTGTTCGTTTAATGGCGTGGCAAGTTGTAATTGACGTATATAATTGAAAAGAGATGAGCAAACAATAGCGGTCATTGCGCCTAAGGCGTTACATAAAAAATGATATTTAAAAAGAAAAACTTTATTTTCATGGCTCTTTACCTTTTGCCGTACATATTCATATACCAAAGCATTCAACGCATCGCGTCCCACAATGGCAGGCATAGCGGAATATAAACGTTTGGAGCCTGCGGTTTGATAGATTTTTAAAAAATTTTGTATCCAAAAAGTTTTAGCATCTGGCGCTGCCCATAGATACGACTTTACAGTCAAAGGAATTGTCGAAAAAAAACCATGTGTTGCACCCACACCAAAAGCAATCCAAGAGGTTTGTGTAATCGGATCCGTTTTGTCAGACAAATACGGTTTTAATATCGACGAGATATTATCTAATAAAAAAAAGTACATAGGGCTTCCCATCGCAGATTTGTAAGTGGCTGTTTGTACAAAACCTTGATAAGGATTTTTAAAGTTTTCTTTTGTAAAAAAAGAACGCTTATTCGCCGCTGCCAAAAATGAGGCTCGATCAAGAGGATGAGATATCACTAGACCGACAAAAGCTGAGAACATGACAGATGCAGCGCTAATCATGGTTTCAATAGCAGGAGAGTTTTTGGCGTTTATGTCAAAGTTCATATTATTTGCATCAAAATATAGGCCTCACTTTTTGACGGAGCTTACAAACAATACTAAGAGCGAGGCAAAAAATAATTTTAATGAAAGTGCTCAGACCGAATTTAAATTATTTTTAACAAAGAGCTCGGTATTTTTTCAGTCCTATTTTTTCGTTCAAGAGGCGTCAAACTATTAATACGCAGCGAGCAATTATCTTTTTTCACGATGAAAACACGTGAACACTTATACCAGCTCAGGTAAATCGTCATGCACATATTGCCATGAAATCCATTGAGCTGTTGCTAAAAAATATAATCCGCAACCAATAGGGCCGCGATGTATTTGAGAGAAGATTCTAGCATAAGCATCAACTTGTTGACGATATTTTTGTTGCGTCTGTTCATCTGCATGTCCAGTTTTGAAATCAACAATCCAACGCGTGCCTTTTTCTATAAATGTGCGATCGATAATCCGCGTCGCCATATCGACTTGTTCTTTGATTAAAAGTGCGTATTCATTTTGTTCATTTTCGTGCGGTTGCATGATCCATTGTCCAATCGGATCAGTCAATAAATGTTGAATCTGTTGCCTGATTTGTGTCATAGCATCCGTGAGTATGTCATCTGTAAAGCCATGTTGCCGTAAAAGATTTTCAGCGAGATGCCAGGGAATATTTTGAGTTTTATCTGGATGATAGGTTGCAATCCAACGCAATAAATCGTGGGTTACTGTGCCGATTAAATGGGAGATCTGATGATTAATCGATGGTTGTGAAAAGTGAGTTTGAACGGTTATTTGCGAATTTTTTTCGTAAAAAACATTCGGCAAATAACAGCGCTTAGGTAATGCAGGCGTATGCGAGTCTTGTTCGGGTTCTATTTTTATTGTATTAAAAGAGTGTGATTTTAAGAGCGCTTTAAAACTATTCTGACGCAAGTTATCATGATGATCATATAAATATAAGCGTCGTTTCGCTCGTGTGGCAGCTACATACAATAACCGTTGCGACTCATAATATTCTTTTTCTGCTTCTATATGCCCCAAATAATCATACAAAGGGCAGACTTCTTCATCTGCTGCTTTAATAGGAGACAGTAGCAATGTAGGCTCGCCTTGATTAGATGGTAATTTTAACCATCGAAATAAAGGTGTGTTACGTTGTGCTGATTTTGCTCCTAATCCAGGTAACATCACACAATCAAACTCCAGACCTTTGGATTTATGAATAGTCATGACTTGCAGACGAGCAGGTGTCACATGTTGAGAATAGAGGCTTTCTAATTCTTGCTTAAAGAGTACGAGATCAGTAATCAAACCTTGCTTGTCAAAGCGTTCTAATAATACCCAAAATTGTTCGAGATCGGTTTGTTGAGAGGGTGTTAAAATAGCGTTTACATGTAATGCGTTACTGGTTTCCATTAACCACTCAACCAATGTTTTGCGATGACGACATTGCAATGCTTGATGTAAAACAGCCGCCACATATTCAACACGTTGATGTCCTTCACTAGAAAGAGATATTTTTTTAGTGTTCAGCATAGCCCAATAAATCGATTTGTTACGATTAAAATTTGCAATCACATGAATATCTGCCAGAGATAATCCGCACCAAGGACTACGTAAAACAGTTAACCAAGCCAAACGATTTGCAGGCATTAATAAGGCTTCTGTTAAACTATACATATCTCTTATATGTGGCAAGTTTGCTAACAGATCGATATCTATGCCTTGAAAAGCAATATGATGTTTTCTTAAGCATTGAATAATGTGCTTCAGTTGATGTCGGGAGCGTACCAAAATGGCAATATTATCATGCGGGTATGTTTCTAGCTCTTTTCTCACACATTCTACAATGCCGTCGGCCTCTGCCGCTTTGTTATCCCATTGCATCGCTTCAACAAATGTTTCGTTTAGTGCGGTTTTTACCGGTGTAGACGCATGAAAAGAAACCGCACCAGACTCAATATCTGCTTGTTTTGGAAAAATAGCTTTAAACTGTTGATTGATCCAATTGACGATGGTGATGGTAGAGCGAAAATTACAAGTAAAAGCCAAAGAGATAAGGCGAACAGGACCAATACCTTCTTTTTGTGCGCGTAAAAATAACCCAACTTCAGCTGAGCGAAATCGATAGATTGATTGCATAGGGTCGCCAACAATAAAAAGTGTTCGGCCATCTTGTGCCTCCCACCCCTGGACTAATTGCGTTAGCAGTTGAAATTGTTGAATAGATGTATCTTGAAATTCATCTATCAACAAATGTTGAATACGGTAATCTAAGTATAATGCCAAATCAGTCGGTTGTTCTTGATTACCTAAAGCCAATAAAGCTTGCTCTGAAATAGAAGCAAAATCAACAGAATTATGTTCTGTGAATAAAATAGACAAATGAGCAACCAGTAACGGTAAAATTTGAAACAGCGCTTGCAACACATCCCATTGTTTTAAATCATAATGCGGATCTGGTAAACCACGCACCCGACATAAGCTATCAACAAAGTCCGGATACATTTCTAATTCTGCAAGAATTGCTTGGCTGCGTTGTTTTAATTGCTTGTACATATCGTCAGTACAAAGCTCGCGCTTTAATCCTACGTGGTGATCGAAGGCCTTACGTAACTTGTCTTGAGAGGTGAGTAATAAACTCGCTAATTCCTCAGCCATTTGACTGTTGAACGACGCTAAGGAGTCAACTTTTTGTAAAGAAGAGGTAGCCCCGGTAATGTCCAATAAAGTTCGTACGATACCCAGCATTTCAATAGATAATATTTGGGGTACACTGTTTATAAAACGACTCAATTCATGTTTTTCTATTTGTGCAATGGCAGCCTCAAAAACGGCTTTATCTTGATGCTTAGCCTGATAAAGTAACGTTAGCCATTGTTCACGATTTGTTAGCAAATCACAAAACAATTGTATTAGTTTATCTTGGCGGTTATCTAAGTGTGTTAATAACAGTTCAATAGCGTGTTGATAGTCCGGATGTTCCAATGTAAATTGAAAGCAATTGCGAGCCGCTTGCAGATAATAAATTTGTGGTTTATCACATAATTCAGCATAGTGAATATGTTGGCCTTCGAAGGGGATGGCATGTACTAGCATTTGGCAAAGCGCATCAATGGTCATAATGCGCAGTCGAGACGGTTGTTTTAATAGTTGCCAGCTAAACTGTCGATCACGTGTCAATGCTTCTAGTGCGTATTGGCGAGTAGTGCGCTGGTGTTCGGAGTCAACCGGTCCATTTTGCGCTGCGTGTTGTAACGCAGTCAAAATCCGCTCACGCATTTCATTGGCCGCTTTGCGTGTAAATGTAAGCGCGATGATTTGCTCAGGGTATTGAACGGTTCCTAATAAACGCAAATACCGTTGAGTTAAAATCTCCGTTTTTCCAGACCCAGCCGGTGCTTGGACAATATACGAGCAAGATGGATCGGTTGCCTGTTGGCGCTGTGCACCATCTTGAAGTGTTGTAATAGCCATTATGGCAGTATGATTTCAGTGGCTGGGGGTCTTAAATTATATGATGAGCTCATACAATGTCCGTAAGCACCGGTGTTAGCTATCAAAATAATGTCATTTTCAAATGTAGCAGGCAACATACGATCATAACCCAATGTATCACCTGACTCACAGATCGGACCAACCACGTGAGCAAAAGCCTGGTTGGCATCATGTAAACGCGTTAGATTTGCTATTTGGTGATAAGCGCCATAAAGCATCGGACGTATCAACGAATTCATACCTGTTTCTACACCAATAAAGCGTACTTTGCCTTTTTCCTTACATTGCGTGACTTTAGCCAGCAAAACACCGCTTTCTGCAACAAAAAAACGTCCTGGTTCTAGCCAAATTGCCAAATGTGGGTATTGCGCTTTAAATTGTTGTAATGATTGATCCAGTGTGCTCAGATCAAGGGGTTGCTGACCAGGCTTTTCTACAATACCAAGCCCACCACCTAGGTTGATATAGCGTAGATTAGGGAAATAATGGCTATGTTGTGCTAAGAGCATAGCGGTTTCTTGCCACAAATCAATGGATAAAATACCGCTGCCAGAGTGTGCATGCAGCCCAATCACATTAATTTTATTTTTATGTAATAAGGTTGCAATTTCGTCGAGATGGGTCGTGGGAATACCAAATTTGGATTCATTACCGCCAGTACAGACAAATTTATGATGCCCGGCACCCGAGCCAGAATCAAGGCGAAGCAAAATATCTTTACCCGTAAATAATTCAGGCCAATGCTCTAAAGGATACAAACTATCAATTGTAAGATAACAGCCTTTTTCTAGACCATATTGATATTCTGCCCTTGCTGCAAAGTTAGGTGTAAAAAGAATATCGTGAGGGTCAATATCAGGAAACAATTGAAAAACCAAATCAAGCTCTTGTGGTGAGACACATTCAAAGCCTATTTTTTTGCCGTATAACGTTTTTAATGCGTCTGGATGTGGATTAGCTTTAATCGCGTAGAATAGTTTATCAATTGAACGTACTGACAATAGCTCATCTGCTTTACGTTGTTGCGTTTGAGTGTCATAGACGTAACAGGGAGAATGATGCAGAGCGAGGTTTAATAATTCTTCTCGGCGATTTTCCCACCAAGGCATGCATTTATCTCCCGTCTCAACAAACTCTTCATGCCAGCTTTTTGAGTAATAAAAACTTTGTGGATTGTTTTCAATGAGAAGGGCATGTAACTTTTGACAAAGTTTTTCTGCTTTAGACTCATCAACCACAAAAGTGAGGTTGAGATCGTTTGAAGCCAGAGACATCAAATGAACTTGTTGATCATCAAAAACTTCTAATGTTGAGCCCAATTGTGGTAAAACACGGCGAATATGATGTCCTATTAAACTAATTGAACTGCATGGCTCAATCATTTTTGCACGACAGAAACGGTTTAAATCGTTTATGAGTGCGTCTAATGCTTCGCGAGAGGACTTCTGGCTGCTATCCAGTGATAGTGTGATATTTGCTTCTGATGTAGCCAACAAGTCGACCGAAATCTGATGTTGTTTAAATACAGCGAATACATCAGCCAAAAAACCAACTTGTTGCCACATGCTAACGGTATCAATCGAAATTAAAGTAATACTGTTTTTAATTTGGATTGATTTGATGGGGGGCGCATCATTATCACTTTCATTAAAAATACGTGTTCCAGAGTGCTCTGGCATACAGGTGTATTTAACCGACATAGGAATGTTGGCTTGCCTTACCGGTGGAATACACAAGGGATGTAACACTTTTGCGCCCATGGAAGCGATTTCTTGTGCTTCATCATAATTTAATTGTTTCAACAAACGAGCATGAGGAAGTTGGTGTGGATTCGCGGTGTAAACACCCGGAACGTCAGTCCAGATTTCACAAGCTTCTGTTTCCAAGATGGCGGCGAGTAATGCTGCTGAAGTATCTGAACCCCCTCGGCCGAGTAAAACGGTTTCGCCTTGAGGGTTCGTGGCAATAAAGCCTTGTGTGATTATAACTTGTGCGCCACTAGCACCTAGTTGACGTGCTAATTCTGGATTGGGTTTGACTTCGCAACGTGCACGACAATAGTTGGCTGTATCATCACCCGGTGTTGGTGTGGAGGTCAATGCTTCGCGGGCGTCAAACCATAAGCAATTTAGTCCTTGTTGTGTGAGAAAAGCATGGCCTAGGCGCGTCATCATTAATTCGCCAAGACTTAATATTTGCGCGTGTGTTTTAGCAGGGGCTTCACGTAGCAATGCGATGCCAGTTAGCCACTGTTTTAATTGCTCTAAGTCGAGCTGAATTAAATGGGGAGCAACTTCCAAAGCAGCGGCCAAGTCTAAATAACCTTTTGTAAGCTCTGCTTGCAACACTTGATGTTTATCTTGCAGGGCGGCTGCAATGACTTTTTCGAGTTTATTCGAAGCTTGCGTCAGCGCTGAGCAAACAATAATAGGCTGTTTTTCGTCTGCAAGGTGTTTTCGAGTAATTGCTAGAATATGATTCCAAGTTTCTCTCGATGAGACGCTGGTCCCACCAAATTTTGTAATGATTTGATGCATATTGATAGAGCCAATAGAAATTTTGATGACGAATACTAGTTTAACATATCATGTAGATGCGTTATGGTGCAAGTTTTGTGAAGTTATTTTCCAGTTTGAGTTTGTCTTGTTCTACCGATGGAGACGTATCCAAATTCAATGTTGTATCCTAAAAAGCTTAAAAACTTATTGAATATTCTTTACTCTAAACGGAGGATAATATGTTTTCCTGCTTTATCTATGCTCTGCGTTTGATAGGTAGCCGTCATATTTATAGGGGAGATATCAACAGACAATTTGTAGTTTGAGTAAGTAGAAAATTTGCCTTTGATATGAAACGTTGCTTCACCAGATCCGTCACAAGCATAGTGTAATGTTATTTCAGAGGTTGGATCTACTATCAAATGATGGTGATTTTAGTGCTATTGTGAAGCCAGGAATGTCACGTTAAACGAATTTGTGTAAATTTTTTAACGCGCTTTAATTTTCCTCATCGAGTTAGAAATAAATCGTAGATTTTATCGAGATTTTTCAGGATAATACTCCGCTCACATCTGTTAGTGTGGCTGTTGTTACAGGAGTACGTCCATGCAAAAAATAATTAAAAACTGCCATCGTTTTCAGAATCAAGAAAGTCAATATAACCAAGCTTTTATGATGACGAATACCCCTGTTTTTGAACAACGTTTCTCTTTAAAAACAACTTTAAAAATAATCGGACTTGTCGCCACAAGTGGTCTGTCTTTATCAACTGCTTATGCTGGCGCATTTTCTTTATACACGGAAGCCAGTACGGTTGCTGTTGGTAATTTCGGCGCAGGCATTGCGGCAGAATGTGCGGATGCATCTATTGGTTGGTATAACCCTGCTGGTATGGTTCTTCTGGGTGAGCAGCAGGCCGTTTTTAGTGGTGTTGGTGTCTTCCCCCGTATTAGTGCCACCGGTACCAGTACTTTTCAAACAGAAGATTTTGACGAGCCTTATGTACAATCATTTCGTGGATTAGAAGGGGCAGAAAATGCTGCTGTACCGGCTTTACACTATGTTAAACCATTGGGGCCAAGAGCGGCTTTTGGTTTTAATATTGTCTCTCCTTTGGGTTTGTCTACTGACTGGGGTGATAACTCTGCGGTTCGTTATTCCGGAACCTATACACAGTTACTCACCTTGAATGCCTCACCAGAGTTAGCCGGTTTTATCACAGACAATTGGTCATGGGGAGCTGGTCTTGATTTTCAGTGGGCTAAGGTCACCTTTGACGGTGTTGTTGGTTCGCCTGCCGCTTTACAATATTTGGAAAGTATCGGTGGTGAGGTCAGCCCCACGACATTGGATTCTACAACCAATAACCACGGTACTTCTTTTGGTATTGGGTACCATACGGGTGTTTTAGGTATATTTAACAATAAACATACCCGTGTGGGTTTGAATTATCAGTCCTCTATCTCACATCAATTTACGGATAGTAGCTTATTAACAGGGCGCTTGGCCGATCCTGAGTTAACTGATCCGGATGCTACTTTTTTTAGCGGTTTACTCAGTAGTAACCGTGTTCAATTACCTGATATTTTAACCTTAAGTGGCTATCAAGATTTGACAAAAAAATGGGCATTATTGAGTTCGGTGGTTTATACCGGCTGGAGTCATTTTAAAACGATTCAACTTAATAATGTCGCTGCTTACTCGGTGGAATCCAGTGAGCAATCGTATGAGCAAGTTGTGAGCGACGAAGACTATCGTAATACTTGGCGTTTTTCGCTTGGCACAAACTATCACATGACAGATCGATGGATGATGCGTTTTGGTTGGGGATTTGATCAAACGCCGACAGTGAATGCACAGCGCAATATCCGTCTGCCTGATGCAAATCGCTGGGCAGTCGCTGCGGGTACACATTTTCAAGTCAGGCCTAATATTGGGCTTGATTTAGCTTACTCGTATATTTGGGCAGCACAAAATGCCTTTATTGATAAAGCCCAAATTTTGGGACCGACATCTGTGAATATTATTCAAGCTGTAGGTAATAGTCATGTAAACTTGGTCGCCGCACAGGTTGTGTGGAGTATTGATGCTGATTTGAAGCATACTGCTTAATTTGCGATTGGAATAAATGAGTCTTTTGTGTTATATATCCGATATTTAATGAGCTAAAAGTTTCAGAATGACGCATCTATAGAGATTGTTATGAGCTTATGACTGTGTGAAATGGAGCCTATAGTGAGTTAAATATTAGGGGGCCAAAATGAATAACCAAATCGACCTAATCGATGACAGTGAAGTCTGTCTCGTTGCCGTTAGGAGAAACGGGCTATCCAATGCAGCAATCATAAGCGCATTGGAAGAAAGTGAGCCCCTTTCCCTCCTACAACATTCTCGAGATGAGTATGATAGAGCTGATTTTTATTGTGACTCTTTGAGAACTGCCTTAGAAAGTCTTATCCTTTTAGGTACATCACACATTATCCCTTATAAGGAACAAAGCGATAAAAACAGAGCGTTGCTTCATCCTTTTATGTTAATTTTGCGCATTGCCATATTTTGTCCGTACGATATTATTTATCATTTCACAGAGAGTCTGTATTATCTAATCACATTACAATTTTCGAAGGCTTTAGGCCTTTTTATACAATCATTATGTGATATTACCTCGATGATTCTCTATACGGTCGTGATTTTACCTTTGAGTTGCACTGCCATTATTATGCGAAACATTGTTACTGCTCTAGATGAACTACTGTTTCTGACGTCGAATGTTCGTTTCAACGTCAGCGACAGCGATAAAAAGATAGATACAGAAATAGATCATGTTATTTATGACACATCTAATAAAAGGCTGATGTTTTTCAACAGAGGGGCGGAAGTAGCGCTAGCAGTACTGGCCACTGCAGAGACAGCGCCCCTGGCTCTAGTTATTTGATCAAAATCAGGGTGTTGTGGTGCTTTTTACATCAAGAGAATCAGTGATTGCGGGAGGGGATTAGGGAAACAAAGCCACCTCCCTCAACGAACAAAAACTAATCCTTTACTAACGTAACCTCGCCAGGACCATTTACAATCAAAGAATAGCCGTTAGCACTGAGAACACCCGGCGTAATCATCCCAGTATTTAAATCAACAGAGACCACACCGATATCAATAGCACCACCATCAGATGGCCCAGTTGCCACTTTGACCAGTGCATCACACTTACCTGCGTTTACATGCCCAAAGCAAGCCAAACGAACTTCTGCCCAAGCAACACGATTATCTGAGTGTGCCGCTGTTGGATGCTTTGATGGAATCGTCCCAGCAATATACGCATTAGATTCAACATCAGTGGTATTATGGGTGATCATGACCTTAGGAGGGGCTGCAAAAACAGCACCAACGCACACAGAGCTTAGAACAACGCTTGTTAATAACTTTGTTAATCGAAACATAACTCTCTCCTAAAAAGATAAGTGCATAGAATTCGAGGTTATTGTATAATCTCTACATGAAAAAATCTGCATTTAATTTCGTTTTACCGCCAGAGTTGATTGCGCAATATCCGCTTGCGGATCGAAGTGATTCCCGTTTATTGGTTCATCAGCGCAATACAGGCCATTATACCCATAGCACATTTAAATCACTGGTAGATTATTTAGAGCCTGGTGATTTATTGGTGATGAACAACAGCCGAGTTATGTCAGCACGTTTATACGGTTTTAAACCCAGTGGCGGCAAAGTTGAGTTATTGGTTGAGCGTATCTTAAATGACACTCATTTTCTCGCTCACATTAAAACCAGTAAAACACCAAAGTCAGGCACTGAAATAGACTTAACAGATGAATGGAAAATTACGGTATTAAGTAAAGAAGCAGACTTGTACCATTGTCAAGCGAATGGCTCTGTGCATGCGATGTTAGAAGCAATTGGCCATATTCCTTTACCTCCTTATATAGAAAGAAACGATGAAACCCTCGATACAACCCGTTATCAAACGGTTTATGCAGAAGAGAAAGGGTCCGTCGCGGCCCCAACCGCCGGATTACATTTTGATGAAAGCATCTTTTTAGCACTGAAAGAAAAAGGGATTCACATTGCGTATGTAACATTGCACGTAGGAGCCGGGACCTTTCGACCGGTGCGTACCGAGGATATTCGTGATCATGTGATGCACGCTGAGCACTTTACCGTCAACGAGGCGCTATGCCAGGCAGTTAGGCAGACAAAAAAAGCTGGGAAACGTGTGATTGCGGTTGGAACCACGGCTATGCGTAGCTTAGAAAGTGCTGCAATAAAAGGAGATATTGAGCCTTGTTCACGTGATACAGCTATTTTTATTTATCCCGGATATCAATTTCAGATATGTGATGGCCTCATTACCAACTTTCATTTACCAGAGTCGACACTACTGATGTTGGTATCAGCATTTATTGGTTATGAGCAGGCTATGGCGTTGTATGCTTTGGCTATTGAAGAGCGTTATCGCTTTTTTAGTTACGGGGATACCAGTTTACTATTATGACATGTCAATTTATTCCAAACTTATCCACTCCCGCTGGTTCTTGTTTGACGATGGCCAATTGGCAGGAAGTCGGGGTTTTTTGTGTTGCTTATGATTTGGAAGCACTTTTAGTAAAACCAGGCATGGATGTGCTATACCGTTACCCAAATCTAGCTTCTTATGTTGGTTGGCCTCATCAATTGATTTTAAACGCGACCTCATTGCGGTTTAATGAAGAGGAAAAATGCCATGTTCGCTCGCATTTTAATGGTGAAAGATTCGTCTTTGATTGGCAAGATGTGCGTCGATTGATTCAACATTTGGGGATCAACTATCTTTTAATCGGTCAAGGATTTCCGCAGGAAGATTGGCAAGTTGCTTTGTTACCGCCCGCTGATTTAAGTGACAGTTTGTTAATGTTTGAGTCTAAAAATCCGGTTGAAGATGCATTAAATGGAAAAATGTATGTACAAGGTGTCAGTGTTTCTTTGTTAGATGAGTCAGAGCGCACTGTTTTTGAAGTATTAGATAAAGATTGCCGCTGCCCAACCTGTCAGCAAGGATTGACACGTGCTTATCTTCATCATTTGTACACACAGACGCCTTTATTATGTCAGCGGCTGTTAATACAACATAATGTTTTTCAATCTTGTCATTTACCTTCGTCAGAAATATCGTTATGATTTGAGGCTATTTTTTGATAATACAATCCATGTGGAGAAAGTAAACAATGAGTTTTTTTATTCAAGATGCAATGGCTGCCGCGGCACCAGCGGGTGCTTCAGCACAAGGTGACGGTTCATTTTCGTTGATTATGATTGCTGTTATTTTTGTTTTGTTTTATTTCATGTTGATTCGCCCACAAAATAAGCGCGCAAAACAACACCGTGAATTGATTAATCAATTAAAAAAAGGTGATGAAGTTGTGACCACCGGTGGTATTTTAGCTAAAGTGATTAATTTAGATGAGCAGTATATTAAAGTTGCTTTAGCCGAAGGTGTTGAGATGATGATGCAACGCGCTGCTGTAGCCAGTGTGTTACCTAAAGGTACAATTGAATCGCTGTAAGTGAATGGACGAACATGCAAAATAAATATCCCCTCTGGAAGAACATCTTATTAGTTGTTATCGTTTTGTTAGGTTTGTTATATGCAATACCTAATTTGTATAGTGAGGATCCGGTTGTACAGGTTTCTTCATCAACGACAGGCGATAACACGCTTTTAAAACAACAAGTACAACACGCTTTAGAAACGGCTCATATTGCTTATCGTAAAATAAGCATTCAAGAGAATGGCGTTGAAGTACGTTTTAAATCAACGGATGCGCAACTATTGGCACGTGATGCCATTAAAAGTCAGGTGAGTGCAAATGATATCGTTGCGCTTAACCTCGTTCCTTCAACACCTGCTTGGCTCATGGCTTTACGTGCAGAGCCTATGAAGCAAGGTTTAGATTTACGTGGGGGCGTGCATTTTCTTCTTGAGGTGGATATTGACAGTGTTGTTAATCGCCGCTACGAAGGTTTAATGAAAGCGGTTAGTCAGGATTTACGCGAAGCGGGAATTCGTTATGCCGGCATTCATTATGACAATAAGCAGGGGATAGCACTGCGTTTTAGACAGCCTTACTCCGCTGAAAAAGCTCAGGAAGAGCTGACACAAAAATTTTCTGGTTTGACGTTTGAATCAAGCAAAGATGATCAATCGTTGACAATTCAATTATCCGAATCTGAGCTTCATGAAGTGCAACAAAATACCATTGAGCAAACCATGGCAATTTTGCGTAACCGCGTGAATGAACTTGGGGTTGGGGAAGCCGTGGTACAACAACAAGGTGCCACACGTGTTGCAGTTGATTTACCTGGAATACAAGATGCTGCACGAGCTAAACAAATTTTAGGCGGAACAGCAACCCTACAGTTTTATTTAGTTGACCAAGACAATGACGCATTGATTGCTGAACGAACAGGGGCGGTTCCAATTAGCAGTAAACTTTATAAAATGGAAGGATATCCTATTTTATTAAAGCGCCAAGTTGTATTAAGTGGTGACTCTATTACCAGCGCAGTTTCGAGCTTTGATCAACAAACAGCCACACCGGCGGTTGCCATTCAATTAGGTGGCGGTGGTGAGTCTTTTTTCTCTCAGGTCACGCGTGAAAACATTGGTAAGCGTATGGCGATTGTTTTTGTTGAAACCAAAACCACGATTCAACAAGTTGATGGCGTTGAAAAGAAAGTCACGCACCGCGATGAGCGTGTTATCAGTGCGCCTGTGATTCAAAGTGCATTAGGTAGTAACTTTCAAATTACCGGCCTATCAGACAGTAAAGAAGCCAGCGACTTAGCCCTTTTATTACGAGCAGGCGCCTTGCCAGCTGCGATTTATCCTGTTGAAGAGCGTACCGTTGGCCCATCTTTAGGACGAGAAAATATTCAAAGAGGTATTTTTTCTCTTGAAGTGGGTATGGGGCTGATTTTATTTGTCATGGTTATTTATTATCGGTTGTTTGGCTTGGTTGCCGATATTGCCTTACTGCTTAATTTGATCTTATTGTGTGCTGTGCTTTCTATGATTGGTGCGACACTCACCTTGCCGGGTATTGCTGGTATTGTCTTGACGGTGGGGATGGCTGTGGATGCCAACGTCTTAATTAATGAGCGGATTCGTGAGGAGCTCAGAAACGGTGTGACACCGCAAGCGGCTATTTATGCGGGTTATGAGCGTGCTTTTTCTACCATTTTAGATGCGAACTTAACCACCTTAATCGTGGCAATTGTTCTTTTTTCAATTGGTACTGGGCCTATTAAAGGATTCGCGATCACGCTGTCTTTGGGCTTAATCACTTCTATGCTGACTGGTGTTACTTATACTCGTGCGATTATTAACGCCGTTTATGGTGGTAGAACAGTTAACAAATTATCGATTGGAATATAAACATGGAACTATTTAATCCGAATTCAAATGTTGATTTCATGGGAGCACGCAAGTGGACTGCTGCGTTATCTGTCCTCATTTTTATTGTTTCTATCAGTGCTTTATTGATAAATGGCTTAAATTGGGGGTTGGATTTTACTGGCGGAACTCAAATTGAAGTCACTTATCCTGGGCCTGCGCATCTGGAGGAAATACGGCAAAGCCTTTATCAAGCCGGTTATAAA
The DNA here is from genome assembly GCA_964493245.1 of uncultured Legionellaceae bacterium. Lineage (GTDB taxonomy): Bacteria > Pseudomonadota > Gammaproteobacteria > Legionellales > Legionellaceae > CAZBNB01. The sequence goes on along the minus strand of CAZBNB010000026.1, from coordinate 11,343 downwards.
GAAGCCCAAGTGATTAGTTATGGGGCGTCAAACGATGTGTTAATTAGTATTGCGCCTCACGCTCAAGCAGAGCAACTCAATCTCGTTGATTCTGTGATGAAAGCACTGCCCAATGCGACAAAGCAGCGTGTTGATTTCGTTGGACCGCAAGTAGGGCGAGAGTTAGCGACCAAAGGTGCTTTGGCTATTGTCGTGTCTTTATTAGCAACTATGTTCTACATTGCTATTCGTTTTGAATACCGTTTGGCGGTGAGCTCTGCCATTGCGCTGATACATGATCCGGTTTTAATTTTAGGTATCTTTGCCATGTTTCATATTGAATTTGATTTAAAGGCATTGGCTGGATTATTAGCAGTGATTGGCTACTCTTTGAATGATACCATTGTTGTTTTTGACCGAGTGCGTGAAAATTTTGTCAAAATAAGACGCGCCACATCGCTTGAAATCATGAACATCTCTATCAACCAGACGCTTTCCAGAACGATTATGACATCTGTACTCACACTGTTTGTTGTGGTTGCCTTGTTTGTTTATGGCGGGGAAACGATACATGGATTTTCATTGGCGTTGATTATTGGTATTGTCATCGGAACTTACTCATCTATTTATGTCGCCGGTGCATTGGCAGTGATGATGGGGTTAAGTAGCCAAGATTTTATGAAAAAGCAACGCCGTGATTCGGATGATAATCCCTAAAAGTAACTATTTACCAATTTGAATTCTTTAAGCGTCTAAGAAAAAAAATGCCGGATGGGATGACTCTATTTTAACGGCTATCGATTGTTCCTCATTACTAAAAATACTATACTACAAATGTAGCAAACAATTACTATTGTGGTGAACTATGGGTATTCCAATTAGAATTGATGAATCAATTTATTATGAAGCAAAGAAAGTTGCATCTGCTGAATTTCGCTCTATTCCACATCAAATTGAATATTGGGCTAAGCTTGGAAAATGTGCTCTGGACAACCCCGATTTACCAATCGAATTTATAAAAGATGTCCTTTTATCAAAGCTTCAAGATAAAACATTAGCAGAACCTTTTGATTTCGAGAAAAAAGGTGAGTGATATCAGCATACAACAAATGCCCGCTTTTAAAAAAGTTTATAAAAAATTGCCGTGCGCTCATCAATTGATTGTCAATCATGCAATTAAAGATATTATTGCTAATTCACGGCTTGAAGATGAAAAAAAGGGGGATTTATCTGGAATATACGTTTATAAATTTAAAATTCATCATCAAGAATTTCTTTTAGCCTATGAATGGGATGCTGTACAACGACTTTTATTAGCGTTGGGTGTGCATGAAAATTTTTATCGTGATCTTAAAAGTAAATAAGGCGAGTGTACCTTTACGCGATTTTTATGGGGTAGGCGTACTATATCCATCGGGATTGCGTTTTTCGCCATTCGCTCTTTTTTCAAAGTGTTGATAGTCTTGTATGTCGTTCCAATTGCCACCCCAATCCCATCCTCGTTGAGTAAACAATCTATAGATTAAGCTGTCCTTTGTTATTTTACCTTTTTCTGGTATCTGTCGGTCTATGCATGCTCGACCACTTTCAGGAATGACCAGATTTTTCGATGTTTTCACATAAGGATTCTGTTTGGGATTGATATCGATAGCTCGGCCATAGGCATGTTGGGAGAAGATTCCCGGCTGCCCGGTTACCTCTCGGCAATTAAACGCAGAAGCGTTATTCGCCTCCATAGAAAGGTCGTCATCATTATTAAACTCATAGATTGGACGGATTGATTCTATTGGAAAATGACTGAGATGTAGCTCCAAAAATATTTCTAAAATATCTTGTGCTAGTTCACGATGTAGAACTAACTCACCAACATGCTCTTGGTCATCAAACCCCCAATAAATTATTTTTATAAATACCAGTTCAGCAGGGGGGACTGGATAACCTGGAGGCCATTTTTCCGGATTCATTTTTTGAATAATTTCAGGTAAGTCTGTAATTGGGGTGACTGTAGGAAGAAGATCAGAAGCAGATGGCATGTTACTCACTTTGGTATGTTGTTTTGGTATTTTTTATGCTGAAGTAAGGGAGCTTTTGCTCCGCTACTTGTTATACGTGTAAATGCGAATTTACAGCACTATTTGATCTATTTTTGATGCGCAAATAAAATCATTGTGTGACAGTCCTTTCAATGCATGCGTTGTAAAACGAACATAGCAATAGTTATAGCCTACTTCCAAATCAGGATGGTGGTTTTCGCGGTTGGCTATCCAGGCAATCGCGTTGACAAAAGCCATGGTTTCGTAAAAGTCTTTAAAGGCGAAGTCTCTACGAATTTCCGTATTCTCGCTGATAACACGCCATTCTTTTGATAACTGCGGCATCAGATTTTTGATTTGCTCAGCATTGAGCGATTCGCCTATCCCTTCACAAGATTCGCAGTGTTTATTAAATAAATCAGTCATGTTTTGTCCTTTATATAATATTTGAATAAAATGTTAAGAAATCAGTAGCTTCTGGCATACGTCAATTAAACGTTTGTTTTGCTCGTCAGTACCTACGGTGATTCGCATATATTGATTCATCTCATAGGGGTTTAAAGGCCTGAGTACTATCCCATACTCTTGAAAACGCTGAAACAGTTGATACGCGTCTTTTTTACAATCAATTGTTATAAAATTAGCATGAGAGGGAAGATATTCTATCTGTAATGCGTGAAATGCCTTTTCTAAAAAACGTAGGCCTTGTGTGGTAAGCTCAATGGTTTTTTTCACAAAGGCTTGATCATCTAATGCTGCTTCGCCTGCAATTAAAGCAGCAATATTAACGGTAAATGGCAGTTGGATACGATATAACAGTTTAGAAATATCCGGGTGAGAAACCGAATAACCAAGACGTAGTCCAGCTAAACCGTAGACTTTAGAAAAAGTTCTTAAAAGAACTAAATTAGGATATTTTTCTAAAAGACTCAACGAGTGATTGGGATTATCAAACGCATATTCGCAGTAGGCTTCATCTAGGACGAGTATGGTCGTTTTAGGAATATTATCAAGAAGGCGGATAATTTCATTTTGTTCAACCAATATACCAGTGGGATTATTGGGGTTAGCAATAAAAATTAAGGCTGTGTCTTCATTGCATGTCTCGATCATTGCATCGATATCGACTTGCCAATTTTTTGTTGGTGTCACAACGATAGGTACGCCAAGCGTTTGTGCTTGTACTTCATAGGTCACAAAAGCATAACGGTGTGTCATAACGTGTTTGGATTGATGAATCGCAAAACAAGAAATTAATAGTCCAACTAACAAATCAGAACCATTACTAAAGGTGATCATGTCTGCATCTACCTTAAGATAATTGGCTAATTGCTGACGAAAAGGGTGGACATAAGATTGCGGATAACTGGCTAATGTTTGTTTAGACATCTTATTCAACGCGGCATGGACCGCTGGACTGCATCCCCACGCATTTTCGTTACTTGCTAGCTTAATGACATCCTTTAAGCCATACTCTTTCGCCACTTCTTCAGCCGACTTGCCTGGTACATAAGGTTTTAAATCACGAATACCAGCATGTGAAAGCGTATTAAAATTGATATGCACCATATATAAATCCTATGCTATATTAGAGCCTGCTGACGATTGATGACACGACCCAAAACCCGGTTAATTTGTACTAAAACGGCCTAATTTTTAGCTCGTTACTTCAAAATGTCAACAGACTCTAAAGCTTGTTTACAAGCTATTTATCCAACCTCAAGGAATGAAAATGAATCAATTTTGGCATGCCCGATGTGGTTTAAGCCATGAAGGTTATCAACAGCGGACTCTCTTATACCAAAATCCAGACATTCTCTCTAAACGGTTACCGAAAGGGTTTTCGTTGTTTGAAGTATTAGTCTCTTTATTGTTGCTGACAAGCATATCATTAGCTGTATTGAAACAACAGTGGCAAAGTAATGCCTTTTTTACGTCATTTATTCATAATGTTGATAATTTGTTGAACAGTGATAATCAGCATGAAAATCGATTGATTACACAATGATTGATAATAAAACAGCAAAAAACAAAGCCTTCGTTGGTTTTAGCTTAGTTGAGTGTTGTATCACACTTGTTTTAATTTCGGCATTATTGAGTATTTTAATGCAGCAATATCTGCAAATAAAACAACAATATGAACATATGAATACGTTATTAGATGAAGCAATCGAAACGCAATTAGCTATCGATTTTATCCGTGATCGTGTTCGTCATGCTGGGTTTGCACCGTGCCGAGGATTGTCGCATTTAACAATAATGGATGCGCGTACAGGGAAAAGTGATATGACAGCATGGGATTTTTTAAATAATGATTTGATCATTCGTCGTATAAGTGAGTCTTTTTCTCTCGCCATTGCAAAGCCACATACAGCACAGATTAAGCTTGATAAACCGCTTATATTAGAAGAAGGTCAAGCAGTGATCGTTGCGGATTGTGTCCATGCTGAAATACACACGATTGAGAACATTCATGTGATAGCAGGACAGCAATACCTAACTATTCGCAAACCACTTTTTTTTGAGTATGCCATACCTTTTTATCTTGGTGCATGGATTGAAGAGCGTTTTTGGATAAAAACCAATGTGCATCATGAAAAAAATCTGATGTATCGAAAAGATCACACAGATGTATTAACACCTTATATTCAAGGGCTTGATGCGCATTATTCAGAAGGCATGGTGCACTTAAAATATATATTGAAGCATTATAATAAATCAGTCAATGTTGATATACGGCCGAGAATATGATGACTCAAGCACGTGTGGAAAATGGGTTTATTTTAATTATGACTTTGGTTTGCATGATGGTGTTTTCATTATTGATACTAACTATGCTGCAAAAGCTTATGTTTTCGTCGCAATTGTACGAACAAATTCGTACACAACATCATACATTTTATGCTATGGATTTAACTGCGGATTATTTATTCCACAATATTGCTGTATTGAAAAATGGTTGTGCTGTTGCTGCAAATGATTTGTCGAATATTGATGATACGTGGATAGAGCAAAAGGGATGTGAGCTGACGTTAGAAAATGAGAAATATCATTATTTATTTGCAAGTATCGGTATATTCCCTTGTTTACAGATAGCAACAGCCTCAAATAAAACCGGTAGCCACCATTGGTGGATTATCCTTTACAGTGAAAGTCAGCGACATATACTCCTTTGGATGCGTGTTGCAGTCCCTGAAAAACAATCACTCTGTCATCAAAAATCGCTGATACGGCCTATTAAAAATCGATTAAGTTGGTATATGCAGCGAGTTTAAATGTCTACCATTGTCTCAAAATATCGCTGGAAGAAGTATCGTGCTAGAACATAGTGTGGCATTTTTTGAGCATATTTTAATGAGGGGGCCTGTGGAAGAGTCCCTGGATCAATGCCGTATTATTTTTTGTCGCGCCAAAAAAACTACACTCAAATCATCAGAATCTACATTTATATTGCGCGCGGCCACAAAATACGATTTTTGGCCGCGCGCAATATAAAATTATTGTGATTCGTACCCACCACCAAATCGATTATAATGACGACTACTACTGCTCGGAGGATCGTCTCTTCTTGGAGTTGTGTTGTTCATTATGCTATAGGTTGCAAGAGCATCACCTCTAGAGTTTCTGGATCGTAGTTCATCCAAACGGCTTAAAGCTTCAGGTAGGTACCTTTCATCTGCTACTGGTGCTAAAAGCACTAATCTTCGATGAAAAGACGCTACATTTGCATCGTACGTTATATCATCATTGCGGCTTATATACAGAGCGTTAGATAGTAATTCTACAATGATTAGTAGTTCTGATGTTGCCAATGCTCTTGCTTTCTCTGTTGCCTCTTCTGTTGCCACGCTCATTGTGTAGTGATTTACTGTATTTTCCATAAGCTGAACCAAAAGAGCCTGTGGAACTTTTATACCGATACAGCGTACTAGACCAGTTACGATATCTACATATTTTTGAACAAGATCAGGATCCTCTCTGCGTAATGCGGTAGTTAAGAAACGAAATAGTTTTTTCTCAATGCGAGCAAGTTTATTACGTGGATTTATCAACAAAAGTTCTGGATCTGTGCCAACAGCATTACGTTGTAAAATTATAGTAAAATATAAGAATTTTAAGATGCTTTCATTATGCTCATCATCTTGTGGATGTGCTGATAAATGATTTACTAACGGTTCTAAAAAGGATGCATTTACTGAGCTCTGGTCGACTATCCTGAAAAGAGCATTGTCATCAATTTGGACTTCATTATGATTGTCATCAATTTGAACTTCATTATGATTGATATTCAAAACATGCAACAAAGGAACACGAGGATCATTTTCCTGAATACCCAATGTATTCATAATAAATTGTCTTGTCATATTATTTTCCTTATGATTAAAAAGGCAACTTTAGGTTTTCATATTATCATAGTGAAGCATAAATGTACACCTCGGGTCGTGACGCGAAACATTGAAGAATAACTAAGTTTTATCATTTGGTATGATTGATTTACGGCAAGCCAATGATAAAAATCATAATTTTAAGTAAAACAATCAAAGCAGTGAATGCTGCCATAGATTCAGAGCGCTCATTTTTTTGAAGAAGTTTCTGCAAGCATCATTGATGGGAAATTTTTTATATCTGATTATCTCTTTAAATCCAAGTTAAAATAAGTTAGTATAAGTCGCCTTAAACCTTGCCTTACATCAGGAAAAATGCATTAGCTCTGATTTTTGAGTTAAAACATGCTTGTATGAAGGCTTTAACCACGAGGATACAACATGAGACATTATGAAATTGTATTTCTTGTTCACCCAGATCAAAGTGAACAAGTGCCTGGTATGATTGAGCGTTATGAATCAATTATTGCTAAGCAACAAGGAAAAATTCACCGCAAAGAAGATTGGGGCCGCAGACAGCTCGCTTATCCTATGAATGATGTGCATAAAGCGCATTATATTATGATGAATGTTGAATGTAATGACGTCGCACTTGACGAAATTAAAACAGCTTTCAAATTCAATGATGCAATATTACGTAATCTTATCATCAAGAAAAAGCATGCCATTACGCATGAATCGATCATGATGAAGAAAGAGTTAAAAGAATCACGAGAAGCTGTCTAGAGGAGCGATCTAAATGTCACAAAATTTTCGTCGTAAAAAATTATTTCGAGTCGATGGTGTTGCTGAGATTGATTACAAAGATGTAAATTTGTTAAAAAATTATATCAGTGAAACCGGGAAAATTGTCCCTAGCCGTATTACTGGCACGCAAGCAAAAGAACAGCGCCGTATCGCAAAAGCGATTCAGTACGCTCGTTTCTTAGGTTTGTTGCCTTATTGCGATAGCCACCGGTAAAACACATGAAGCGCATTCAAGCGTTTTGGCAAAAGCAAGCAACACTTATTTTATCGCGTCAAACCGCAGCGATATTATATGCGATGGTCTTATCACTGTTGCCTTATACGAACTGGTTATCCGTTGTTATTATTGCGTTGATAACGCTGCGTAAAGGTTGGCGTGAAGGTATTGTTGTGCTTGTTCCTACGGTAATGGCGCATTGGGGTTACTCATTGGCGACGTTACCGATGTTTGCTGCACTTTTGAATACGCTTATTTTGTTTGTGCCATGTTATCTCGCAGCATGCGTTTTGCGTTTGACAGCGAACTGGCAAGGTGTAGCCGCTTTTTTCTTTTTGTGTTTATGCCTAGTCGCTTTGCTGGTTCAGATATGCTTGCCTGAATTAGTGCTTACGCAATACCAGTATGTTATTGAGGTGGTAAAACTTTCTAACAAGCAGGGTGCAATGTCGGAAATGCTTGAGCAAGCGTCTCATATTGACCCGCAAGTGATAGCGAGTTTTATATTTGGTGTGCAATTAGTCAGTGTCGTTTTTTCTGCTATTTTGTCACTGGTGATGGCGAGATCAATGCAATCTCGTTTGTTTAATCCAGGTGGTTTTAGACAGGAAGTTCTCACTTTTCGTGTTGCTAAACTGGGCATCATCGTTAGTTTGATAATGGCATTATCCGCCGTAAGGCATAATGTGATTGCATTGATGTTGTTACCAACAATTGTGCTTTATTTTTTGTTGGCAGGCTTGAGTTTAAGTGCGAACACACTGATTAGAAAAAATACGCGTTTGGTCTTTGTTTTACTGATTACGCCCTTGTTTGTGATGCCGTTTTTTATGGTTCCATTATATGGCACGCTGGGGTTATTAGATGGTTTGTTTAACTTAAGACAGTTAAACCGCAAAAAAGAAGAGGTTAAATAAAATGCAAGTAATTCTATTAGAGAAAGTCCGTAATTTAGGTGCCTTGGGTGAAACAGTTCATGTTAAACCTGGGTATGGTAGAAACTTTTTGATTCCTCAAGGTAAAGCTGTATTTGCAACGGAAGAAAACAAAAAGTTGTTTGAAAAGCGTCGTGCAGAGCTTGAAAAGAAAGCTGAAAGTGCGTTAGCTGATGCTCAAAAACGTGCCGAAAAATTAAACACAGTGACGGTAACGATTCCTGCGCAAGCGAGTGATGAAGGGAAGTTATACGGATCGGTTGGTATTATTGAAATTCGTGATGCACTAAAAGGCATGTCTTTGGAAGTTTGCAAACGCGAAATCAACTTACCAGATGGTGTATTCCACTCTGTCGGTGTTTTTGATGTTGAAGTTCAACTACACAGCGATGTGATGGCTACTATCAAAGTAGAAATTGTCGCTGCAAAATAAATTTGTTTTGGTAACCGTTCACGGCTTCGCTCTCGAAGCTCGGAGAACGGTCAGATTTGAGTGCATTTTGAAGGAAAAAGTCATTTCAAAAACGCTGTATACATCAGCTTGGCCTGTCCCTGCGAATGCCGGGATGAGCATTGTGAAATGACTTTTTCTTTCAAAATGTGCCAAATATGATCGTTTCCTCGTGCAGAGTGAATACTTAACAGTTTTGATATTAAAATTGAATAACCGCACTCACCACTTCATTTAAGTACTCTCCCTACTCGAATTTCCCACTTGTATTAAACAAAATCATTTTGTATTCTTTCTTTGAGATACTTTATTAGGGAGCTTACTTATGAAAAAAGGAATACTTTTAAAACAAATGGTTGTGATAAGCGTTCTTATTGCCAATCCACTTATCAGCTTTGCTGAATCTAAAATAACATATGATTGTGTTGGTATGAGTTCTGATGGAGAAAAAATCTCTTCTAAATTAACAATGACCTCTACGAATAAAAAAGATGTTTATAACACGCTTTGGACTTACGAAAACACGCAGGTCGTAGATGAAGGTATCGCGTATGTTACCGGTAAAAATATGATGATAGAGGATTACAAAAGTAAGAAAGGATTAGATAGCGGGCAATCAAAACTTTATCAAATTAATGATCAAGAGTTATTGATTAGCCACGTGCATTTGGATAATCATCATAAATTACAATTTACAAGAACGGGTCATTGTAAAAAAACATCATCTTAAGATGTCGCGATGATTTAGCTCGAGATAGGCCGAACAATGCTATTCGGCTAAAAACACTTACGCGAATATGCTTCTTAATCTTTCCACTTAATACTACATCCCAAACTTGCCTGTTGCTGCTCAGAAACAGGCTTATCCTGAATTAAACAATCGAGTGCTGTTCGAATAGAATGCCCGGATACTCGAATGTGGTTTCCCGGCCTTGAGTCATCTAACTGGCCTCGGTATACCAATTGCAATTGGTCATCAAAAACATAAAAATCAGGCGTACATTGTGCTTGGTAAGCACGTGCTACTTCTTGTGTATCGTCAAATAAATAAACAAATGGGAATTGTTTTTCGATGGCGAGTTTTTTCATATTTTCTGGTGAGTCGTCAGGATAGGTGCTGATATCATTCGCGTTAATAGCGATGCATTGCACACCATGATCTTGGTAATCTCTAGCTAGCTTTGGCAACTCATCAATCACATGCTTCACGTATGGACAGTGGTTACAAATAAAAAAAATGGCGGTTGCCACACGTCCTTTATGGTGCTCTAAGGAAATGGCTTTGCCAGTGACAACATCTGTTAACGAAAAAGCCGGGGCATGTGTGCCGAGAGGAATCATCGCTGAAGGTGTCTTTGCCATAGAAAAATCTCCACTTTACCAATGTAAAAAGATGCCTTTAGCTGTTGCGTCTTTGATAACCTGGGAGAGTGGTTTATCGGTTGAAACCCAATAATTTCCCATGTTACTTAAGGCAAATTTAACCCGAGGATATTGACATACATCCAAAACATCACTGCAATCAATCATTTGACGTTGATCGTTGTTTTTAACAAAACATTGAAAATATAAGCCAGATACATCAGAAGCAAACGCAGACCAATGTGTAGCACCCAATTGGCTCTCTAGTTTTGGGCTCATAAAGACATCTGTTTGTGTCTCGTAATGCTCCAACTCAATAGCTTGATCCCCGTGATTTTGTAATAAGTAAAACATTTGATCGCCATGTTCGTTCAGAACCAAAAAGTTTTTACTAAAACCAAAGCCAGAAACTTCGCAACCTTTGGGGAAATTAGGTGCGGTATTCGCGGCTATTGCACTAAAAGAAAGAAGTAAGGTACTCAAAACAACGATAGCTAATTTAAGATTACGTGCCATAATAAAGTGATGTTTTTTATTGATTTGTGAATATTTTAAAGCATAAATCAATAATGTCTACGAGATTTTATTGATAGCAGCCATAAAGACACTCACAGGACTTAAGCAAAACATCTAGGTCGAGGCGGGTTTTATTTTTAATGAGGGCGAGAATATGTCGATTCAAACAATCAATCCTGCTAACGAGCAAGTGCTAAAAGAATATCCATTATTAACATCGTCCGCGATGAATAAAAAACTTGAAAATGCAGCAACAGCTTTTTCACAATGGTGTAAAACGTCTGTGATAGAGCGCCGTGAGCACATGCTAGCAATGGTATCCGTGTTAGAAAAAAGCAGCGAAGCACTCGCGCATTTAGCGGCCAGCGAAATGGGTAAGCCTTTGGAAGCGGGGCGACAAGAGGTCAGTAAGTGTGTTTGGGTCTGTCGACACTACGCAGAACACGCGAAAGATTATTTGCAACCGTCTGTTGTTGAAACCGAGCAGAAAAAAAGCTTTATCTGTTATCAACCGCTGGGTGTTATTTTTGCAATTATGCCGTGGAATTTTCCATTTTGGCAGGTTTTTCGTTTTGCAGCACCCAACTTGATGGCTGGAAATGTGGGTGTGTTGCGGCATGCTCCGGTTACAACCGGATGTGGAGAGGCAATTGCAGATCTTTTTAAACAAGCTGGATTCCCTCCCCATGTCTTTCAACATTTGATTATTGATAATGAT
>CAZBNB010000025.1:0-36376 GCA_964493245.1 uncultured Legionellaceae bacterium | reverse complement strand
ATAGGTTACGAGAAAATTCTACTTTTGACATCAGTTATTTTTTGGGAGGATTACCGCCGCACCAACTTCATTATAAAGTTTTTCTAAATAAACGATTTTTAAGGCTGTTTTTTTGTAATCATTGAAAATTCCCTCTTCTCGTTTTAATTTTTCCAACTTTGTATTAATTATTGCTGCGATTTTAATTTGAACCGTTTCAGGGACCGCGACATCAACATTTGAATTATCTGACGATGGTAAATATACCTCCTCAACAAACGGCATATTTGTTGTATTTTCGTTATAAATCCGTATAGCTTCATTATAATAAGTTTCTACCTCTTTTATTGTCTTTTCATTTTCCTTGTACTTTTCTTCGTCAATAAATACATCGTTCTGTATTAATTGAATGGCTGTTTTTTTGCGAGATTCAGCATAGTCTCTTTGTACAGACATAATCTGTTTTTTAATTTGATCGCGATTCAGGTTGGTATCGTCCCGTATTGCCATGCAAATATTAAACAAATTAATTTCCTGATTGCCTATAATCTTCCCACTCTCGTCATTGGTTTTGCACGCCATTATGGGATAACCACGGTAATAAATATGTTCATAGCACTCTAAACCATCAATATTTTGCCTAACAAATGGACATCTAATGAATTTTTCACGCTCTTCAGTTGCAATTTTTAAATAATACTGACCGTATAAATAATTACGTTCGACTGTGCCGATCTGGTTCAATATCATTTTCTCAGCCATCGTCGGTGATTCTTCGCCCAATATAATTCTGTCCCCTACATCATATTCATCTTTAGCGTTCGTCATTTAATCACCTTTTATGCGTCATATAATTAATTATTAGGCCAAATTGATAAAATATCAAACATAAATAGTGTCTTTTAATTGAATAATCCAGCATTTTGAGTTTGTGTATGGATTTACATTTGATTTAATTTGTGATATATTATTCCTTTTTTATCCAAAAAGGATCTTTAGTGATCAACGACAGTCTTGATGCTATCTGTAAATATGTAAATGGTAAACCAATTTATGAGCGTCATGCCCCGGTAGGAAAAACTAACCGAGGTGATGAACGTGATCGTTCGGTTTTTCTTGCAACTCTTGGCGCATCACAACAAAATCCCTCCTTTTTAAAGCAACTTTCTCAAGAGAATCAAGAGCGACTTACTCAGCAAAAAGCAGAAGAACGAGCACGAAAAGAAAAGATAGTTGCACTGCAAAAAAAGAAAGATCAAGAGGAGGAGTGGGTTAAAGAAGAGGAAGAGTGGACGAAACAAAAGGAAGAATGGGTTAAAGAAGAGGAAGAGTGGACGAAACAAAAGGAGGAATGGGCTAAACAAGATGAGGAATGGGCGGTAGGTAAAGGACCATCAAACGGTGCGCTATGAATATTGCTTAATCAGGACTTACGCAAAACACCGATCTCTTCGTTGGATTTTATTTTTAATTCGGTCATTTAGTTATCTAAACTCCCTCATTAAAAATAAAATCCGCCTCGACCTCGATGTTTTTCGTAAGTCCTGTTAATAAAAAGTCGTTTGACCATGAGGCTTTTGCAAGGTACAGATTTCTGAAAAACTGCCATTGTTACAAAGCACAATACCCGTTTCGGTGACTCGTAATACCCCACCTTGCCATAAACAACAGCCAGTTAGCTTCTGTAAATCCATCACCGCGTGGCGGGTGCAATAACAAGCAGAGTAATCACCGTTGCGGCAAACATAGCGTCCAGCAGATGAGTCACAATAATGTATCCCGCCCATTCTGCTGCAGCAATTGCCACTGTCACAGGCTGCATAGGTGGTCATCGTCATGATATAAAAAAAGCAGAACGCGAGTGTTTTATTTAATTTTACCATGATCGTCAATGATTCCTTTGACTGAGAAAACAGTGTTTTTTAATGAACTATTATAAGGATAGTTCATATTTTCTAAGTGTTCAGTTTCTTGTAAAAAATAGTTGTATTGCGTTTTTACTCAATGAGTTCAACTTCACCCTCTTCAATGAGTTGTACTGATTCAATTTTCTGGAAGCGTTGTGTGATTTTTTTCGCTGACGTATTCACTTCATTGACATCTTGATGAGCAAGATCAATGTGCTTGCTTAATTTATCCATACGACGTTCAAAACGTTGAAAATCATCGGCCAAAGACTGTAAATGCCTCTGAATAATATGGACTTGTTTACGGGTTGCATCATCTTTCAGTACCGCTCTTGCGGTGGTTAAAACAGCCATTAAGGTACTGGGGGAGACTAGCCATACTTTTAATCGCTGTGAAAGGGCAACTATTTCTGGATAATTCGCATGGATTTCAGCAAAAATTGACTCTGCTGGTATAAACATAATCGCACTGTCGGTTGTTTCATTGGGAATGATGTATTTTTCAGCGATGTCTTTGATATGCTTTTGTAAATCTTGACGAAACTGTTGTTGCAAGCTTTTGTATTCGTTTGTTTGCACCTGCGTGTTCATGAGCTTTTGATAAGTTTCTAGCGGAAACTTAGCATCAATAACTAAATTGCCCGTTGGTTCTGGTAAAAATAAAATACAGTCTGCACGCTTTTGATTGCTCAATGTGTATTGTAAGCGATAGTGCGCGGCAGGTAGGGCATTAGAAATGAGACCGGCTAGTTGCACCTCACCAAAAGCACCACGCGCGCGCTTATCGACCAACACATCTTGTAAACTGACGACATGTTGAGATAATTCCGTGATTTTTTTCTGTGCTTCATCGATAATAGCAAGGCGTTTGACGATATCGATAAAAGTAGACGATGTTTTTTCGAACCCTTCGTTTAAACGTTGATTGACTTGCATCGACAAGGTATGCAGATGATTGCGAATTTCTTCGGTCAGTGTGCGTAGCTGCGTTGTGAGAGCGTTGGCATGGTGTTGAAAACTGTGTCCAATTTGTTCGCGAATATCGGTCATTTGTTTTTGTACGGTATCCACAATTAATGTCTGGTTTGTTGTTTGGCTTTGCGTTATTTTTTCGTGGGTGTTATGTTGGCCTGTTTGAAAGTGGTTAAGTAAATCAAGATGCAGTTGGTGTAGATGGGTTGTGATGGTTTGATTCGATTGACTCAAAGCGTCTTCCATTCGCTGTTGTAGTCCGCGCATTTTTTTCCCGGAGCGATATACCAGTATACTGAGTAGTATTAAAAATAATAAGCCAATGCTGCCGAAAATCAGTGCGAGCAAGTTGGGTGTCAGTGTCATCATAGGAGTGTCAAGCAACGTGGTTAGTGAAACTATTTTAAAGCAAATCGAATCATTGCGCGAGCAAATCCGCCTCTATGATTATCATTACTATGTGTTGGATACCCCTCAGGTTCCAGATGCTGAATATGATCGGTGTTTTAAAGCATTGCAGGCATTAGAAGAAAAATATCCTGAAACCAAACAAGCAGATTCACCGACACAACGTGTTGGTGCGCCTATTGCCAGTGAGCTGTTGCCAGTGACACATCACTTACCCATGCTGTCACTGAGTAATGTTTTTACAGAAGAAGATTTAAAAGCGTTTATTCGGCGTGTGGAAGAAAAGCTTGATGTGTCTCAAGCCGAAATGACGATGTTTTGTTGTGAACCTAAATTAGATGGCCTCGCCATTAATTTAACCTATGAATATGGAAAATTAACGGTCGCAGCAACCAGAGGCGATGGTAGTGTTGGTGAAAATGTGACAAATAACATTAAAACCATTGCGTCTGTACCATTAAATTTACGCCTGGAGCATCCACCTGCTTTGCTTGAAGTAAGAGGCGAGGTATATATGCCACTCGCAGGATTTGAACGCCTTAATAAGGAGGCAGCTCAACAAGGTGAAAAAATATTCGCGAATCCGCGTAATGCTGCGGCAGGTAGCTTGCGGCAATTAAACCCGATGATCACGGCATCAAGACCTTTAGAAATGTACTGCTATGGCATCGGTCAGTGTGACGGGTTTATGCTACCTAAAACCCATTTTGAACAGCTGACTTGGCTGAAACAAATAGGCTTTCGCGTGTCTTCAGAAAGCCAACTCAAGCAAGGAATGAAAGGATGCCTTGATTATTATCAGTCCATCTTAAGTCAGCGTGCTGACTTACCCTTTGAGATTGATGGTGTGGTTTATAAAGTGAATGATATTGAAAAACAACAACAACTCGGCTTTGTTTCTCGTGCGCCACGGTTTGCCTGTGCACACAAGTTTCCTGCTTTAGAGGAGATGACGACGCTGGTGTCAGTGGATTTTCAAGTAGGCAGAACAGGAGCGTTAACGCCCGTTGCCCGTTTAGAACCTGTGCGAGTCAGTGGTGTGACGGTGAGTAATGCAACCTTGCATAATATGGATGAGATTGCACGTAAAGATATCCGTATGGGTGATACGGTGATCATTCGTCGTGCAGGAGATGTGATTCCGGAAGTGGTTGCAGTGGTGTTGGAAAAGCGCCCTCAGATCACACAAGCGATTGTTTTACCTTCATCTTGCCCTGTATGTGGTGCCGAAGTTATAAAAGAGGGGAGCGACGCCGTTGCCCGTTGTACAGGGGGCTTATTTTGTAAAGCACAATTGAAACGAATGGTCTGGCATTTTGCCTCACGTCGCGCGATGGCAATCGATGGCTTAGGTGCAGGACTTATCGAACAATTGGTCGATTTTGATTTAATTAGGGATGTGAGTGACCTGTATCAGCTACAGCCGGAAACGTTGGCCAATTTACCGCGTATGGGTGAAAAATCAGCTGCTAATTTGATTTTTGCCTTAGAAAAAAGTAAGCAAACGACTTTGCAGCGCTTTATTTATGCACTGGGCATTAGAGAAATTGGCGAAGCCAGTGCTCGCGTTTTGGCGGCGCATTTTACGGATATTGACATGTTGCGATCGGTTTCTGTTGATGAGCTAACGGCATTACCAGATATTGGTCCTGTGGGTGCAGATTATATTGTACATTTTTTTCAACAGCCGCATAATTTGCATGTGATTGAAAAGTTATTGAGCTTAGGGATTCAATGGTCAAAAGAAGCTGTCAAAACGCAGGCAACTCATCATCCGTTTTATCATAAAACCATTGTATTAACAGGTGCTTTGAGTGAGGCACGTGACACCATTAAAGCAGCACTGTTAGCGGTGGGAGCCCAAGTGACCGGTAGTGTCTCAGCAAAAACAGACTTCCTGATAGCTGGTGATGATGCGGGCTCTAAATTACAGAAAGCAACGGCATTGGGAGTAACTATCCTAGATGAGACCACCTACCGAGAGATGATGAGGGATACGCTATAAATGGTGTCGGAAAATACAAAAGCAACGTCGAAACACTTTGTTCATTTACATTTACGAACAGAATATTCTTTGGTTGATAGCTTAGTACGCATCGATCCGTTGATGGATGCGGTGGTTGATCGCGGCATGCAAGCTGTTGCCGTTACGGACCATTGTAATTTATTTGCTGCTGTTAAGGTTTATCAGGCCGCGATTGCTGCGGGCGTCAAACCTATTTTAGGCTGCGATATTTATTATTATGATCCTGAGCAGCCGGAAACAGAATATTTGTTGGTTCTACTGTGTCAAAATGAGGTGGGTTATCGTAACTTAACGCGCTTGGTTTCGAAAGCTTACCAAGATGGGCAGATGAACGGGCGCGTATTGGTGCAACGGGCTTGGATTGTGGCGTATGCCGAGGGCTTAATTGCATTATCGGGTGGTCGTGAGGGCGATATTGGCAGCGCGCTTTTGAATCAACGCCAAGATTTGGCACGCCAACGCGCAAATGATTGGCTAAAAGCGTTTGGAAATCGTTTTTATATTGAAATACAGCGTACCCATCGTACTGATGAAAACATCTATAATGCTGCGGCTGTTTTGCTAGCAGACAGCTTAACAATACCGTTGGTTGCGACCAATGATGTGCGTTTTTTAGATGAGTCTGATTTTGATGCGCATGAGGCTCGCGTGTGCATTCACGATGGTTTTGTATTAGATGATGAAAAGCGCGCGAAACCATACAGCGCTAAGCAGTATGTTCGCTCAGCAGAAGAAATGCATGCTTTGTTTGCTGATTTGCCTCAGGCTTTACAAAATACCGTTGAAATCAGCAAGCGGTGTACGGTAAAACTCAATTTAGGTCATCCTTGCCTACCTAATTTTCCCACACCTGCGAATATCAGTATTGAAAGCTATTTGTCGCAGTTATCCAAAGAAGGATTAGAAGCCCGCTTACAGCAATTATTTTCAAATCAAGATATCGCTTTACACCGACAGCCTTATGATGAGCGGTTAGAAGTCGAGTTAGATGTGATTAACTCAATGGGCTTTGCAGGCTATTTTTTGATTGTAGCTGACTTTATTCGCTGGGCAAAATCGCATGATGTTCCGGTTGGTCCGGGGCGGGGGTCTGGTGCCGGATCCTTGGTTGCTTATGCGTTGTTAATTACTGATCTTGATCCGCTGGCTTATGATTTGCTGTTTGAGCGTTTTTTAAATCCAGAGCGGGTATCGATGCCTGATTTTGACATCGATTTTTGTATGGATGGCCGTGATCGGGTGATTGAATATGTGGCTGGAAAATATGGTCGACAAAGTGTGTCACAAATTATCACCTTTGGTACCATGGCCGCGAAGGCTGTGGTCCGCGATGTTGGCCGTGTATTGGGCCATCCTTATGGGTTTGTTGATAAACTAGCCAAGCTTATTCCTTTTGAGCTGGGTATTACACTACGAGACGCGCTGACAAAAGAAGAAGAGCTCGCATCACGCTATGCCAATGAGGATGATGTTAAAGAATTATTTGATTTAGCCTTAAAGCTAGAAGGGATCACACGCAATGCGGGTAAACATGCCGGGGGGGTGGTGATTGCGCCATCAGAGCTCACTGATTTTAGCGCGATTTATTGTGAAGAAGGCTCTTCTCAATTGGTCAGTCAGTTTGACAAAGATGATGTGGAAGCAGCAGGGCTTGTGAAGTTTGACTTTTTAGGTCTGAGAACATTAACCATTATCCATGCAGCACTAAAAATTATTAATCGGTCACGCAAAACCGATAACCTTGAACCCATCGATATTTCAACTATCCCTATGGATGATGAGGCGAGCTTTGCTTTATTAAAAGCTTGCCAAACGACCGCTGTGTTTCAGTTAGAGTCTCGGGGTATGAAAGAGTTAATTCACCGTTTGCAACCGGATTGTTTTGAAGATGTGATCGCACTGGTCGCTCTGTTTAGACCAGGACCATTGCAATCAGGGATGGTTGACGATTTTATTGATAGAAAACATGGGGTTGCCGTGGTTGTTTACCCTCACCCTGATTTAGAGCCGATATTAAAGCCGACTTACGGCGTCATTTTGTATCAAGAGCAAGTGATGCAAATCGCACAAGTACTGGCTAATTACACGCTGGGTGGTGCCGATTTACTTCGCCGTGCGATGGGAAAGAAAAAACCAGAGGAAATGGCCAAACAGCGAACTATTTTTACCGAAGGTGCTGTGGCACGTGATGTCCCGCAAGATACAGCCACGCTTATTTTCGATTTAATGGAAAAATTTGCAGGCTATGGGTTTAATAAATCCCACTCGGCTGCTTATGCCTTGATTGCCTATCAAACCGCTTGGTTAAAAGCACATTATCCTGCGGCTTTTATGGCTGCTGTTATGTCGTCGGATATGGACAATACAGATAAAGTGGTTGGTTTTATTCGCGAGTGTGAAAATATGCGTTTAACGGTATTACCTCCGTGCCTGAATCGTTCGCAATATACTTTCACTGTCGTTGATAACCAAACCCTGCGTTATGGTTTGGGTGCAATTAAAGGGGTGGGAGAGTCTGCTATTGAGTGTTTAGTCGATGAAAGACGAGCCAATGGCGATTATTTCAGTTTATTCGATGTGTGCCGTCGTTTGGATATGCGTAAAGTCAATCGACGTGTTTTAGATGCCTTGATTAAAAGTGGCAGTATGGATATCTGGGAACATGATCGCGCGGTGCTGGCGGCATCTTTAGAAAAAGCCATGCAAAGTGGTGTTAAATATTTAGAAAACCAGCGCTCGGGACAACAAGACATGTTTTCCATAGACGAAACGCCCACCGATCAAGAAGATTACATTGCATGTCAGCCTTATTCATTAACAATTCGTTTAGACGGTGAAAAAGAAACATTAGGCCTTTATTTAACCGGTCATCCAACACAGCCTTATTTGACCGAGTTTGCTTCATTTATTCAGCCGATTTCTCAATTAGATCCCTTTAAGATGAAACATATTTTTGTCTGTGGTTTGGTGACAACCATGCGTACGGTGATCACAAAGCGTGGTAAAAAACTCATTATTTTAGCGCTGGAAAACGAAGGAAGTCAGATTGATGTGATTGCTTTTGCTGAGCGTATTGAGCCACAATTGGAGCATTTGGCTGTCGGCCGTATTTTGGTTGTAGAAGGTGAGCTACAACGCGATGAGTATAATGGTGGTCATCGAATTGTGACGCAAGCTATTTTGACGATTGATGAAGTGCGGGTACGTTTTGCAAAATATGTGGCATTGACGTTATCATCGACCAATGAGTCGCTGATTGAGCAATTGAAATTAATTTTACAACGATTCCCTGGACAATGTGTCGTACAAATTCGTTACACGAATTCACAAGTTCGCGCTACAATGAACCTGGGTTTGGCCTTTAGAGTGCGACCGGAAGAGGCTTTGTTTAGCGCACTGACTCAGCTGCTTTCTCAACAAAATATCGAATTATGTTATACATAATGCGCAGCTGAACAACAGCATTTTGAGTGATTGGGAGTATATGCATGGATTGTCAACGATCTTTTATCATCTGGATACTTTTTCTCTGCCTTGCTCAAGGGAGCATACACGCAGCCGATGATCAACAAAATTATTATCGTACGTTTTGGAATCCACAATATCATGGTAAACTGCTGGATTATTGCTTGCAGGGTAAAAAACACTGCGGCGAGCCAGTTGCAAATCAATATTGTCGTGCAATGGGGTATGACAAATCGAATCAATCAACCATTGCTCATAATGTGGGTGTCACGCGTTATTTTGCAACGTGTGAAGGGTGTAAAGCTTGGAATTGTAATGGCTTCAAACGCATTACTTGTGTTGCAAAACATTTACACAAGCCACCGCGCGCTTATTATTTTCGCGGTAGAGAGTTTGTGTATCCGCGATTTAACCATTATCGAATAGACTGGTGTTATACCGCGAATAAAGGTTGTGGTGAACGTGCCGCGTTTTCATTCTGTAGACGAATGGGATACTCAAAAGCACGCCATTTTGAAAAAGAATCACACGTTGTTGCAACCCGTGCCATCGGTAACCAGCAGTTATGTTTTGGTGACCAATGTAGCGGTTTTAAATCAATTACGTGTTATCGATGAGGGAGCATAATGAAGTTAACAAAGTCACATTATTGGTTAGCCGCACTACTGAGTGGTATGAGTCATTGTACATGGGCTGGTGCGATGGGTGAAACCGATATGTATAGTCCTTATGACGGTTTTTATTTGGGAGCTGATCTGGGTGTTTCTAATCTATTAGATAAGTTGTCTAATGTGAACAGTATACAAACACAACAACTGGGTAGTGTGGGTTTGATTGGCGGTGGTTTTGCTGGTTATGATTACAGTGTGTCTGATCGTGTTAAGCTTGGTATGGAGTTTTTTGGTCAAGCAAATGCTTTGAATACCTCTGTGCAGTACTACAACCCCAGCGCATCTTATCAATTAAGTTCGCGTTATAGTTTGGGGCTTCGTGTCCTGCCCGGTTATGAGTTTCTTCCCGGTGCAGTAGGGCATGTCATATTGGGCTATTCTAATACACAATTTAGAATGCAAGACAATGGCGCTTATGGCTATCTAAACGAAAGTGTACATAAAAGTGGTTTTCAAAGTGGCTTAGGTTTCTTGGTATCTGCAACCCCGAGTTTCTTAGTGCGATTGGATGCGATGTATACCAATTTTGCTAGCCAATCTAGCAAAGGTTTCACAACAACCGCACCCAGACAATATCAGTATTACACTAATGATTTCAGTCTTCTTGATGGTGCTTTATCATTCATTTATAAGTTTAATGGTTAAAGCATATGAACCATTGGTTAATGAAGTCAGAGCCATCTTGCTTTAGTATTGATGATCTGCAGCAAGCAGAACATCAAACCACTTGTTGGGATGGCGTGCGTAACTATCAAGCACGTAATTTTATGCGTGATCAGATGCAAATCCATGATCACGTGTTTTTTTATCACTCCAATTGTCAACCGCCAGGTATTGTTGGTATTGCCGAAATTATCAGTAAACCTTATCCCGATCACACTGCTTTTGACCCGAAAAGTGAGCATCCAGATAGCAAAAGCACACCAGAAAATCCCATTTGGTATATGGTTGACATAAAATTTGTTACAAAATTTAATCAGATAATCACACTAGAACAGTTAAGACAACATGCTGATCTTGTAAATATGCTACTCTTAAGGAAAGGGAATCGTCTGTCTGTTTTGCCTGTTTCTAAAGCAGAATGGGACGCTATTATAGCATTGTCTCGTTAAACATAGGATAACTGCGTCATGGCTATGAAAATGAATCCAGGTCGAGGCTCACTAAAATCACTTTCTGATGAGGCGTTAGATGATTTTATTGCGCAAGAAATCGAACACCGTCAAAAAACCGGTGAAGTGAAACACGAGGTTTCTTCGCTCAGTGGCGTTTCAACAGCCGATGAAGATAAAGTAAAGCAAGAAGACGATCCGTATAGCTCTCGTGCGGTTCAAGAAAGGCAAGCTGAAGCGCATCGCATGGCACAAATCAAAGAAGATACGTTGCGACGTGAAGAAAATCAACAACCGAAGAAAGACTCATTGGAGCAAGAGGCTTTTAGAGAATTAAATGAACGCCATGAAAACGAAACGAAAGAATTACAAGGCCGCCATGAAAACGAAACAAAAGGTCTAAATAGTGCGTTTGACCGAGCATTACGTGATGTATCAAAAAGCCGTCATCAACAGATGGATAGAATTAAGTCGCAGCATTTTAATAATATGCAAGATCTACAAGCAGCCGAAAAAAAAGAGCTGGGCTCATTAAAGCAGGACAAGACGCGTTTTGATCAAGGACAACAAAAGCAGCGCGAAAATTTAGGAGAAAAGCATCGCCAAGAGAAAAGCGCAGAAACGCAACGACATCAGGCGCAATCTCAACAGCTAGAAAAAAAACAACAAAATGAAGTTCGCGCGCTTGAAGATAAGCATGAAAAAGAGTTAGATAAAATTCCGCCTAAAAACCAAGAAGAAAGAAAACGCGTTTTGCAACGACAACAAAAAGAAGAGCAACAGCTTTATAAAGAGCACGACGGTCAAACAAACCAATTACATAAAGAACAACACGCTGTTGAAAAGCAAAGTACTGAGAGAAGATCATTAGAAAAAAGAGAGTTGCGCGGCCAGCAGTTAGAAGATAAAAAAAGTTTTAAGAACGAACAGCAAATAAAGCAGGCTGAAATTAAAGACGCGTATCAACAGAAGAAAAAAGATTTAAATAATCAATTAGCAAAAGACAAATTAGATTTAACGAATCAGACAGAGCAAGATACAAAGCAAGTCACCAGCCATCATACGACTGAAAAAGATGCTTTACGTATTAGACAATCTCAAGATGTCAATCAAATGAGACAGCGTCATCAAAATGAGCGTCAACAATTAGCTCGCCAATTTCAGGAGCAGCCAGAAGCACAATCACAAAATAATCCGAACCAACAAGCAACAACATCATCGGCCTCTTCACCTAATATGAGCCCAATGACGACAAACACACAGGTATCGGCTCAAAGTCGTTTGATGCAAACACCGGCATCAGCTAATGTATCACAGCCCGGTAATCAAGCCGTGAATCCCTCACAAACACAACTCCCGGCTAGAGCAGGCCAGCCGCAACAAATTCAACGCCAAGGCCAGCCATTAACGGTTTCACAAAGAAATCTGAATCAAAGAAAAGCGGCGGCGAGTGAAGAGCAACGAGAGGAGGCCGCTGCGGCAGGCGACGAAAAACGCCTAGATAACGAGGCGGCTGCAGAAGAGCAACAACGAGATAAAACAGCTGTAGAAGAGGATATAAAATTAAATCCGACTAAAAACACAGCGAATCGCTTACAAAATCAAAGCACAGAAAGTTCATCAGCAGAAACCAACGCTGATGTTTCAAACGAACAGCAGGGGCCCAGCTCATCTACGCCTCGCTAAGCGCTGAATACAGCCTGTTCACAGCCGCACTCTTGGGCTTTCGGTTTTTTAGCGCCCAGATATGGTTTATCTCGTGAGTTAAAAAATGCGCGCATAGTTATTCATATGTAAGCCTATTTTAACTCACGAGATGAGCCGTAGATGAGATGCTAAAAAACCGAAAACGGCATGTACGCAAGGGTATATTTACGCCATCATAGACATGACTAATGACTCTAACCCATGCCATACCTGGGGACCCTGTAACGATTTGATTTGTTTATCAATCTGATGGGATTGGGCTAATAAAGCCTGGAGCTGTGTTGTATTCAGGCGTTGAATGGCTTCTGTATATCCTTTCATTCGTTGTGACCAAATATTCAATTGTTTGCAAATGGCTTCCGTCGGCATTTTTTGTTGGATTAAATATTGCCATTGCGATAATACTTTGATTTCTTGAGTCATTAGCCATAAAACCAAAGTTGGTTCAGTTTTGGTTTGGTTCAAATATCGTAAAAGATGTAAGGCTTTGTTTTTATCGCCTATTAAGCACGCATCGGCTAATTCGTACAGCGAATAGGTACACTGATCAAGCATATCTGTGCTTAACATCTCTGTCGTCAAGATGGTTTGAGGTGATTGTAAACTTAATTTTTCTATGAGTTGCCATACAGCCAGCATGTTGTTTTGATTATATTGTTGAATAAAATGAGGAACATTGGCTTCAAAGGATAGATTTTTTTCTTGTAAGCAGCGTTTGATCCATGCTGTAAATGCTGCCGGGGCAAGGGGAGTGGCTTGTATTAAAACCGCTTGTTTATAAGGTGCTATCCATTGCAGTGGTTTGTGCGTGAGTTGTGGTGCCTCTAATAGAATGAGACAATGTGGATTAGGGTTTTCTAAATAAGTCTTGATGCTGTTTATTCCATTCGCATCCAGACTTTTTTTATCATAACGAATCTTTAACAGCTGATAGGGTGAAAATAAATTGTAATGGTTGGCCTCTTGAAAACAATCTGCCCATTCATTTGTATGCTGAATAGACAGTGATTTCTCATCATAATCACCTTGTTTTTGCCATTCATTTTTAATACAACGGACTGAGTCCTCTATCATGTATGGCTCAGAGCCAATCAACAGATACATGTGTATGGGCATTTTTTTTTGTAAATGTGCTATTAAATCTGGATATTTAATAATCATGACGGGTGATTTGCTTTTAGGCTTTGATTCGAAATTCTATCTAAAATTTGTATTGCTGCATCACGGCGCATTTCTTTTTTAAGTGTATTTTCTTCATCGTTTGAGCCTAAAATGCGATCGCTGTTAATCGTAATTTGCCGTGTAATGGCAATTTGGGATGAGGGAATAATTTCTTTGCCTTTGGCTTGTTGGAGTCGATAACGAACCACATATGTCATTTGATATTGCCGTGGCGTGGTACTGGAGCTCACACTGGTGATATGTTGTTCCTCACGATCTTGTTCAATGATAAGCCAATAATGCGCCTGATTGGGTTCGGATGTGACCTGAATGTGATACGCGTCTAATTGCGCTTTCAACATAGGTTCAAGATCACGGTGGCCGCTTTCAATGATAATGGCCACATCGTTTAACCAAGCTGGCATGTCTATCATGCCACGAAGATGAAAGCCGCATCCCGATAATAATAAGCAACACATCAATAAAAAGCTTTTGAATGCTTGTGCGTCTAAGCGTTTTATTGATAGTGTCATATTTAATTCACAACCAGATTAATTAAATGACGATGTGCAACCACGATTGATTTGGTGATTGATTTGCCAGTTAAGAATGTGGCCGCGTGTGTTTTAGCTAACTCAATGAGCTCGCTTTCAGGGGTATCAACATGGCTGCTAAATTCGGCTCTGAGTTTACCGTTGACCTGTACAACAAAGTCGACTTCTTCTGTTTTCAGTGCGCTTTTATCTACTTTAGGCCAAGATGCATCAATGATCGCCTTTGAAAAGCCCAATTGCTGCCACAAAACATGACAGATATGAGGTGTAATAGGGGCTAATAATCGCAGTAAGTGGCTGATGCTGTTATGCATAAAATACTTATCTTGATCCGTTTGGATTTCGTAAGCATTTAACTCATTGAATAGCTTCATGCAAGCAGAAACGACGGTATTAAACTGTTGCCGCTCATAATCATTGGTTGCTTGTAAAATGATTTGATGTACGACTAAACGCGCTTTTTTCAAACGACTATCGCATTCTTGCCATTGAATTTGAACATTGCCATCAGATGATGATTCATTGATGTCTATGATGGCATCACGATGCGTATGCGCAAAAGCCCATAAGCGCTTTAAAAAGCGATGAGATCCCTCAACACCGGCATCAGACCACTCCATTGATTGTTCAGGTGGTGCAGCAAACATAACAAACAGTCTGGCTGTATCTGCTCCGTATGTTTCAATGAGGTGATTCGGATCAACGGTATTGCCTAAAGATTTTGACATTTTATGACCATTACGCAATACCATACCCTGACTGAGTAACGCTTTAAAGGGTTCGTCTGAATTGACTAATCCTTCGTCTCTCATTAATTTATGGAAAAAACGCGCGTACAGTAAATGCATCACTGCGTGCTCAATACCACCAATATATTGATCGACAGGTGTCCAATATTTTGCACGATCATCTAACATTGCACTGGTTTGCCCTTTGCATGCGAAACGTGCATAGTACCAAGATGACTCGATAAACGTATCAAAGGTGTCTGATTCTCTCAACGCATCTTGACCGCACTTTGGACAGGCAGTATGGATGAAATCATGACATTGGGCTAAGGGTGAACCGCTTCCTGTTAGCTCGACGTTTTCTGGCAACAAGACGGGTAAATCAGCTTCAGCTACCGGAACCACACCGCATTGCTCACAAGTGATCATGGGAATAGGTGTACCCCAATAACGTTGTCGTGATACGCCCCAGTCACGAAGACGGTAATTGATGGTTGCCTTACCTGCATTTTGTGTTTCCAGGTAGGCTGTGATTCGTTTTTTGGCTTCTGCGGAGGGCAGGTCGCTGAACTCACCAGAATGAATCAGCGTGCCTTCATCGGTGTAAGCCGATTGCGTGTAATCGTGTTGGCCTTGTGTAGGCTGGATCACTTCTTTCATGGGTAACGCATATTGATGCGCAAATTCCCAATCTCGTTGATCATGAGCAGGGACCGACATGACGGCGCCAGAACCATATTGCATGATAACGAAATTTGCTATCCAAACCGGAATCGCTTCTTGTGTGATGGGGTGAGTGGCCTTCATACCGGTATCAATACCGCGTTTTTCCATCGTTGCTAACTCTGCCTCTACCATACGAACACTTTGGCAACTATCAACGAATGCCTTGATGGTTGGATCGCTTTTGGCTGCTTGTTTGGCCAGTGGGTGATCGGGTGCGACAGCCAAATAAGTGGCACCCATCAGTGTATCGGGTCTGGTGGTATAAATTTTAAGTCGTTTACTAAAGCCTTCCACCTTGAAAAAAATCTCACTGCCTTCAGAGCGGCCAATCCAGTTACGTTGCATTTGTTTGACTTGATCAGGCCATTCTTCCAGCGTATCTAGACCATTTAATAATTCATCGGCATAGGCTGTGATTTTGATAAACCACTGTGAAATTTCTTTACGCTCAACCAACGCGCCTGAACGCCATCCTCGGCCGTCGACAACCTGTTCGTTAGCCAAGACAGTTTTGTCAACTGGATCCCAGTTAACCAACGCATTTTTCTTGTATACCAGGCCTCGCTCAAATAATTTGATGAAAAACCATTGCTCCCAGCGATAATAACAAGGATCACAAGTGGTGATTTCGCGACGCCAATCATAAGCATTACCCAACTTCATCAGTTGCGACTTCATAGTGGCAATATTTTGCTTGGTCCATTCTGCTGGCGCAATGCCATTTTTAATGGCTGCATTTTCAGCTGGCAAACCAAATGCATCCCAACCAATCGGTTGTAAAACATTCTTTCCTAATGCACGTTGATAGCGAGCAATGGCATCGCCAATCGTGTAATTACGTACATGACCCATGTGCAATGATCCGCTAGGATAAGGAAACATGGATAAACAATAAAATTTTTCTTTATTTAAATCTTCTTGAACATTAAATGATTGTTTTTTCTGCCAGTATTGTTGGGCTTGTTCTTCAACGTCTTGGGGACAATAGGTGATACTCATAATGCAACTATCAAAGTTTTGCTGATTGATAAGGATAACGCCTCTTTGAAAATAACGCAATTAGTGCGATGACTAGGCTAAATATCAAAATCGGTTGATCACCCCATTTCATCCAGGGTGTTTGGGTTTGTAACGGATAAATTTTCCCTTCCAAAACACCAGAGGTAAAAGCCGGTAAGGTGTTAATAATACGGCCTTGTGGATCAATAATCGAAGACAACCCGTCATTATTCGCAACCACTTGGTAGCGGTTGGTTAAAATAGACAGGGCTTGCGCCATTTGAAGTTGTTGATACATGGCTAATGAGCGACCAAACCAACCGTCATCACTCACCGAAACAATCCATTCTGCTTGTGGCATTTGTTGGCGAAGTAAATGCGGATAAGCCAATTCGTAGCATATTAAAGCTGCAATCGGGTGTTGTTGAACATGGATTAATGATTGATGCTGGCGCCCTGGCTTCATCGATGTTTCTGGTATATCTAACCATGTCATGAGTGATTGAAATGGTTTGGGTGTGTATTCTCCAAATGGAACCAAGTGTTGTTTTAAATAGGTTCCTTTCGCTTGTCCGAGTGCAGAAAGGGTATTGTAATAATAAACTTCTGCTCGAGAAGTCGGCTTGGGAATGCCCATTAACAGTGCGGTATTGGCTTGATTTGCTCGTGTATTTAAGTCAGGTAACCAATCGTTTAAATAACTGGCTGGCACAGGAATCGCTGATTCTGGTAACACAATCAAATTGGCTTGACCGAGTAAGCGATCAATGCGTTGTTGATAATGCTCTAGAAGATTCCAAAATAAGCTTTCATCCCATTTGTCGCGCATCGAGAGATTGGCCTGAATGATGCCAACAGAGATCGCTTGAGCATTGTTTATGGGCGAAGATGGTGTTTCTTTGAGCCATTTGGGTGTTAAGATGAGTGCGACAAAAAGACACAACCAACCCATTTTTAAGTTTTTGCCTCGTGTTGCCCAAACCAAACACGTTGCGGTAAAACAAGTAATAAACCCAACACCATACAAACCAACCCAAGGTAACTCATAACCGAGAGGGGTATCAATTTGTCCAAATCCGAGTAATAACCAAGGGAAACCACTAAAACACACACTACGAAAAAACTCTATCAAACACCAAAGAGCACTTAAAAGTAGTCCTTGTGTGAATGCAACCACAGGGCGATTTAAGCGCTCAGATGCATATTTTAAAAAATGGACTAGCCCAGCAAAAAAAGCAAAAAAGGAAGCTAAATAAGCAATAAAAACACAGGTAATAAAAGCAGCAATCAGCGCGTTCAAATGACCATAAAGATGGATGCTGACGTAAACCCAAGATACACCTAACCCCATATATCCAATACCAAAAACAAAACCAGACCCAATGGTTTTTTTCCAAGTTTGCGATTGTAATATTTGGTTAAAAAACAGAGCCAAGCCTAAAATAGCTAATCCAGGAAGATGAAAAGGCGCAAAACTTAATGGCAACAAACATCCCGCAAACAAACTACGTAGCGTAGGCATATATTGCGTTAAAAACAGGAAAAATGAAGCCGTTTTGGTTGAAGATGTATTATTCATGAGATTGGTAAACAGCTTATATCATGAAGGGAATGAGAAAGATAAATGATCTGGTTTAAAAAATCAAATCCTCTGCAAGTTGTGCAGGGGAAACGCATAAGTGCTCAAAAAATGCCATCTAATACTTTTTGTGCATATTCTGGTTGCAATGCATTATTGTAACGCAAAAAAATGAACTTTCTATTAGCGGTGGCATCAATAGTACTCAGTTAAGCCTGTTTGTCATTCCCGCGTAGGCGGGAATTAGTTTTCAATGTAGCATCGAGCCAGCTCAAAAATAGATCCCTTCCTATGCGGGGATGACAAAGAACATTTTAATTGATGCACAGATTAAATATTGTAGCTTTTAGGCTATGATCGAAGCTTAATTAGCTTCATTTTTGAAAATAAAATTCAACGATGCGATCGATTTTTTTGCGTAAGTCATACACGTTTTTAATCCAATAAGTCTCGTGTTTATAAGGCTTCTCATTTATGTATGATTACATTATGATATTTCAAAAATAGTCCTAACATAAATGGTGAGGAAAGGATGCAAGCTTTAGATTTTTCACGCGGATTTTTACCAACGGCCGATCCTTTAAAAAAACTTCCTGAAGCATTTGAAGCTTGGGAAGTGTTTTCGGCGCAGTTACCCAAATATTTAATGAGTACCCAGTTAAGAAAAAAAATGGAAGCGATGCCAGCCTTTCCATTGGAAAAACTAAAGACCGATGCTGAATACGAGCGAGCCATGCTGCTTTTATCTTTTATTGGGCATGCGTATGTTTTTGGTGAAAAATCAGTCGCACAAATAATCCCAGCTATTTTAGCAAAACCATGGTGTGCTTTAGCGACACATTTAAAACGTCCTCCCGTGCTTTCTTACGCTTCTTATGCTTTGCACAATTGGTATCGTTTGGATCCAACCCAACCCATCGAATTAGGTAATATTGCGTTATTACAGAATTTTTTGGGAGGCATGGATGAAGAGTGGTTTATTTTAATACATATTGATATTGAGTATAAAGCAAGCGCTGCGCTACAAGCACTACAACCAGCACAAATGGCGGCTCAAATGGGGGATGCGGAAAAATTACAAGCTTGTTTAATGCAGATGATTGAAAGCTTAAAACAAATTTGCGCTGTTATGGATCGTATGCCAGAACACTGTGATCCTCACATTTATTATCATCGTGTGCGTCCTTACATTCATGGGTGGAAAAATAATCCTGCGCTACCAAATGGCATGTTGTATGAGGGTGGTTTTGAAAATCAAGCGCAATTTTTTCATGGTGAAACAGGGGCACAAAGCAGCATTATTCCCGCACTAGATGCAGTATTGGGTGTGCAACATCATGAAGATGTGCTCAGTGTGTATTTAAAAAACATGCAAAATTATATGCCTGATCAACACCGAGCATTTTTAATGGGTTTACAAGAAAGTACGTCTATTCGTGAATATGTAAAACAGCAATCTGCCAAAACACCGGCTTTAAAAGAACTGTATAATCAATGCATTGATTTGGTGACGCGATTCCGCTCCACTCATCTCAAATATGCGGCACAATATATCCAAAAACAACATCAAGATTCACAAGCCAATCCACATGCAATTGGTACCGGCGGAACACCTTTTATGCGTTATTTGGGTAAGCATGAGTCCGAAACAGAAACCCATCGACTAAGCTAGGGCGTGTCATCAATTAGTATTTTCGACCTAAAACCGAGCTAATTTGTGCAAATTATCCTGTTTTTTGACCGTGTAACCAAATGTCAACAGACCCTAATTAAAGCTCAAATTCTTCGCCCAAATAAACCGCTCGCACTTGTTGATTGGCTAAAATCACATCTGGTGAGCCTTCACAT
Source organism: uncultured Legionellaceae bacterium (assembly GCA_964493245.1). Lineage (GTDB taxonomy): Bacteria > Pseudomonadota > Gammaproteobacteria > Legionellales > Legionellaceae > CAZBNB01. Next base: position 16,534 of record CAZBNB010000025.1, on the reverse strand, counting down.
AGGATTTGGCCTTGATTCACAATGTAGGCGCGTTGACAAATATCCAAGGTTTCACGCACATTGTGGTCTGTAATTAAAACCCCAATATTTTTATCACACAGGTGCATGATTATTTTTTTGATATCTAAAACTGAAATGGGATCAACCCCGGCAAATGGCTCATCTAATAAAATAAACGTGGGCTCAATGGCTAAAGCCCGCGCAATTTCGACACGTCGCCGTTCTCCACCCGATAGGCTCATACCTAGATTTTTACGCAAATGCTCGATGTTAAACTCGGCTAATAGCTGATCAAGCCGCTGACGGCGCTGTATTTTTGATAAGTCTCGGCGTAGCTGTAAAATCGCATTGATATTATCTTCCACCGACATTTTACGAAAAATAGAGGCTTCTTGTGGTAAATAACCAATGCCTAATCGAGCGCGCTGATGCATCGCTGTTTTGGTAATATCTTGATCATTTAAAATGATCTGGCCCTTGTCGCACGATTGCAAGCCCACAACCATATAAAAGCATGTTGTTTTACCTGCACCATTCGGCCCTAGCAACCCCACACACTCACCACGATTAATTTTTAAGCTAATGTCATTAACGACTACACGTGATTTAAACGCTTTTTGAATATGATGGACGGCGAGTTGGCTCATATGCTTGCCTTTGATGTTTGTTTTGTAGCGGCTGTGTTTGATTTTTCTAACAATGAGTCGCGTTTTTCTGAGTGAAAAATGATAAGCGTACGCTCATGCTTTTGTTGCGAATTGTCTGTTAAGACGGTTTGTGTTTCTGTATTATAATCGATGGTCGCCGCAGCAAACGAATTCTCTCCTTGCTCAATACGCGCTTGGCCGATTAATTTAATGACATGATCGTGGGGATGATACTCTATTCGCTCGGCATAAGCATGAAAAGTAGGTTTTTCTTTTGAAACGGTGGTCCAGTAGTGCGCCAGAGCCTTTTTTTCCCCAAAGATAAGGGCTTTAACTAATTGATTTTTTTCGTCTGTTTCTGTGTTAATTCGCTGTGCGCGAATGTGAGTGCTGCCTTGATCTAACGCTACTTCGTCAGTAAAAACGCCACAATGTTTTTTTTGATCAAACATCGCGTTTCCAGCACTCATTTCAAGAACAGCGAGATTATCTTCTGGTAATGCATATATAACAGAGCTATACACCAAACAGCTGCCAATGAATCTCGACATCTTATTTATCTTTCTGTTTTGGCTCATAGCGCCCTCGAACGTGACTCAATAACTCAACTTTATTATCAGCTAGATAAGCATTCATGCCAACCGCTTGCATACGATTTTGCGCTTGCTGGATGGTGACTTTTTTATTTGTACTGGCCCGTTTTTCTTTAGGAAAATAAAGCATTTTTTCCGTCGTTAATATCGTAGCGGCTTTAACGTCAGAGGCTTTTTGCTCAATCATAACATGGTGTATTAATGTGATGGTATTATCTTTTTGAGCACGTGCTTTGTCCGCACGAATTTCCCACGGTGTTTGATTCGCTTCAGTAATAATGAAATGTGGCTTTTGGAGTAAATGGGTGTTGCTCTCGGGAAGGTGCTGCATTAAAGGTGTCTGTAGGTAATGAATCAATTGTCCGCTGTCAGAAAACTCTTTGACCGATAAATTAACAAGAAAAGAGTCTATTTTTTTTCCAGATAAAAGCGAAGGTGTTGCTGGTTGAGCGGGGCGCAACAATTGGATATAAAGGAAGCCGAAACCCAATACGCATGTCAATGCGATGATGAACCAAAAGCACTGTACCATGCGATGGATTGAAAAGGCTTGCCGTTTTCGTGTCACGTTGTGATAACTCAAGTTGTAAGAAAATGCTCGAGTGCTTGGTGCATCATACCTTGTGCTTCTAGAATCAGATCACATGCCTCTCGCACGCCCCCTTGTCCACCAGGCAATTCAGTTTGCCAGTCGGCAACTGCTTTTACTTGTTTAACTGCATTCGATACAGCAATACTTAATCCCACTTGTTTCATTACCACTAGGTCGGGTAGGTCATCGCCTATATAAGCAAATTGCTCATCAGTCAAACCCAAACGTGTTTTTAATTCTTGATAGGCAATTTGTTTTCTAATTTGGCCTTTAAAATAATGCTTAATATCCAGTTGTTTCATTCGGTGTTCTATTACCGCATTGGCCGAGCCAGTAATGATAGCGACTTCTATGCCTGCTGACATGAGTAACTTTAACCCCATGCCATCTTGAATATGAAATGCCTTGAGTTCGTTGGCTTGATTGTCAATGTAAATTAACCCATTGGTTAATACGCCATCTATGTCACAAATCACACATTTGATTTGCTTCGCCTTTTCAATCACTGCTTTCATGGTTTCGATCATTTTAATAAACACCTGCTCGTAGTAAATCGTGTAAATGCAAGACCCCGATAGGGCGGCGTGCCTCATCAATCGTAATTAAAGAAGTAATACTGTGTTTTTGCATGATGGTCAGCGCTTCTGCTGCTAATAAACCCGGTTGAATAACTTTACAATGGCGGCTCATGACCTCATGGATCGGCGTGACATTAATATCATGCTCTTGATTTAATGTGCGGCGGACATCACCATCAGTATAAACACCGCTTAAGTATCCTTGTGCATCGACAACACAGGTCATACCTAGTTTTTTATTGGTTACTTCAATCAAAGCATCACGAATGGTCATGCTCTCACTGACGATAGGCAAGGCGTCATCTCTGTGCAATAAATCATCAATGCGTAACAATAATCGCTTGCCTAAAATACCACCAGGGTGAGATAAAGCAAAATCTTCAGCACTGAACCCACGGGCTTGTAATAATGCAATAGCCAGCGCATCTCCCATCACTAAAGATACGGTTGTGCTGGTGGTGGGTGCTAAACCTAAAGGACAAGCCTCTTGGCGAATACTGATATCTAAGTTGACGATCGCAGATGTTGCAAGGGTTGATTCTGGGTTACCGGTTAAAGCAATAAGAGGGACCTCCAAGCGCTTTAGCAACGGTAATAAAACAACCAATTCATTGGTGTTACCCGAGTTAGAAATGGCCACCACAACATCTTGTCGTGTGATCATACCTAAATCGCCATGACTGGCTTCCCCCGGATGCATAAAAAACGCCGGTGTTCCTGTGCTGGAAAAAGTAGCTGCTATTTTATGCGCAATATGCCCGGATTTACCCATGCCTGTGACGACGACACGCCCTTGACATCCCATCAGTATATGACAAGCTTGCTCAAAACGCGCATCAATACGTTGTGACAACTCAAAAACGGCCTGTGCTTCGGTCTCGATGACCGCTAAACCCAGTTTGCAAAAATTCATGGTTTTTTATCTATTTCAAGGTATTTTTGATGTTAACATAGCGGCTGTTTTTGCGCATCTATCTTTTACTATATGGACTAAATTAATTTGAAAAAGATGTTTTTTTAAATATGAATAGTATGTTATATTAATGAACCAATTGATTTATAATTAATTCATGAATAACAACTCAGAAACAAAATTGCAAAAAAAGCGCATTCGTGGCGTGGCGCTTGACGCCGATTATTCTATTTATCATGAAGGCGTCAAGAAATTGCGGAGCCCTGAGCAACGCATACGCATAGATGTTATTCAACCGAATAAAACACTGTTAGATACAATAAAACGAGAAAATGCTGCTTATGACGAAACCATCTGTTTTGTTGGCTCAAGCAAACGACAATCATACGACTCAGACAAAGAGTATTCAAAAAAATACCTAACTCCTTCTTTTTTTGTGAAAATATGTGAAATTAGCAAAGAAATCGGTGCGACAATGGACGGTTTTTTGCTCGCTGATATATACAGCGATTCTGACTATCTAGCTGATAGTGATGAGATGTATGCATATACACCCAGTGGCGACTCATTTGAAAAAGCACTAAAACAGGCATTCACTCATCCCAATAAATATATTTTCAAACATGCTGATTGGAAAGTTGATGAGACTGCATTTTCAATTATTTATACCCAAATTCATAAACTCGCAAGTGATTATCCTGGTGTAGAAATAGATTACGATTATTATCATAACAATAGTGATGCATTCAAAACCATCAAGACTATCAAAATATTGTTTGAAAAATATCCTCATTTATTACCCAAAAACGTTAAACTTCGTCTCATGCCTTACAGTAATGGTGAGCATCCAAGAGACGTGTATACGCCTAAAGAGCTCACTTATTTGGAGTGTCAAGGCACTGGGCGGATCGATTACCATTATGCTCAAAATATAAGAAACCTAGCAAATGAACATAAAAATAAGAAATATTTCGGGCAAGGTGGAGCAGGGACATGCTCATTCGCTGCTCACATGAATCGTGATGCTTCAATAGCTGAGGACTTTATTCAAAAAGTCAATGCAGCCAATTTGGTTGAACTAAAAAAAGTCGCACCATCGAAAACACGTTTTTGTTATACAAGTGTCTTATCAGAAATAGACACGGTAAGGGTAATGGTGGATAAAACAGACGAATCAGTAGAAAGGTTAGCGCAGGAAACAGACGAACCAGTAGAAAGGTTAGCACAGGAAACAGACGAACCAGTAGAAAGGTTAGCACAGGAAACAGACGAACCAGAGAAAGCAGTTTTTTCCGGTGAAAAGCCTTCGTCATCCACTTTTTTTCGAAGTGAGTTTGTCCCTGCATCTAATCAATCTTTCAAGTTACGCTGTCTCCAAGCTTTATTTTTAGCCAGTGCTGCATTGGTTATTTTAGCCGTATTAATCGCAGCGAAAGCGTTCTCTCTATCAGTTGCGGTTGGCTTTATTTTATTAGTCACGGCCAGTGTCTCAGGTGGTGTCGGTTTACTGTCAGCAGGATACGGTTTGTGGCAGCAAAAACAGCTAAAAGAAAAACCAGCGGTTGGGCCTAGCCTAGCATAATTGTCAACAGCCCTTTTTACCAAAAAACATTTCTTCAAGCTTGCGCCTTCCTAAACAAAGTGCGGTTTTTGTATGCACAAGTACCCGTTCAGCCTGAGGAGCAGCATCAGCTGCGTTTCGAAGGCCATTCTCCAACATAAAGCTTTCAAGACGGAAGTTCACGCATCCTTCTCAGGTCGAACGGTTTAACTGCACTTAAAATCGCACCCTCCTAAACATAGCATTTTGAAGTTTATTGGGTATATAATTCAAAATGAATTCGGAAATTAGGATTTGTGTATGAATGATAATTTGGTGAAAATCACCAATTTAACTTTTGCTCATCGTGATCGATTCATCTTTGACGGTGTGGATATTGTCGTTCGTCGCGGTAAAATTACGGCTATTATGGGCCCCAGTGGCAGCGGTAAAACCACCCTGTTGCGTTTAATCGGCGCGTTACTCATACCAGATGATGGAAAGATTATTGTTGATGGACATGATGTTCATGCCTTATCAAACAAAGCACTCTATGCATTGCGTCGCAAGATGGGGCTCTTGTTTCAGAACAGTGCTTTATTCACGCATCTGTCTGTGTTTGATAATGTTGCTTTTCCGTTGAAAGAACACACCAATTTAACGCCTAACATGTTACGTGATTTGGTGTTGATGAAGCTTGAAGCAGTCGGGTTGCGTGGTGCGGCGCAATTGATGCCGGCTGAGCTGTCAGGTGGAATGGCAAGGCGCGTGGCGTTAGCCAGAGCCATTGCGTTAGATCCCGAATTAATGATGTACGATGAACCATTTACCGGCCAAGATCCTATCTCCAAAGGGGTTCTGACACGGCTTATTAAACGATTGAATGAACTATTACATATTACGACAATTTTAGTTTCCCACGACGTAGAAGAAACCTGTTCCATTGCGGATTATATTTACCTCATTGCGAATGGTCATGTCATTGGTGAGGGAACACCGAACGAATTGATGCAATCCACGCAACCAGAAGTGCATCAATTTATGCATGGTGAAGCGGATGGTGCGGTTCCTTTTCATTATCCAGCAAGAGCATATACGGAGGAGTTACTTGATGCTTGAAACCGTCGGACGGTTAGGGCAATTTACGGTTGATAAATTGCAATTATTAGGGCAATCTGGCATTTTTTTATTACGCGTATTGTCTCGAAAACCAAATTTTTCGCGCCTTCCTCGCGCCTTTTCAAATCAACTGCATTTTGTGGGCGTTTTGTCTTGTCTTATTATCGTCGTTTCTGCTTTGTTTATTGGTATGGTAGTTGGTCTGCAAGGATATAATACGCTAAAGAAATTTGGCGCGACCAGTCAATTAGGCCAATTGTTGGCGTTAAGTATCGCACGTGAGTTAGGGCCAGTCATTACGGCGCTGTTATTTGCAGGCCGTGCTGGTTCGGCTTTGACCGCTGAAATTGGTTTGATGAAAGCCACAGAGCAAATTGCCAGTATGGATATGATGGGTGTTGATCCCCTGTGCCAGATCATTTACCCCCGATTTTTAGCGGGTATCGTTGCTATGCCTGTTTTAAGTTTGATTTTTTCTGCAGTTGCTGTGTATGGTGGTTATTTCATAGGGGTTTTGTGGTTAGGGGTTGATGCGGGGAGTTTTTGGTCTAATATGCAATCAGCTGTTGATTTTCGAGTTGATGTCTTAAGCGGCATGATTAAAAGCTTTGTGTTTGCTTTTTTAGTCATTTGGATAGCTTTGTTTCAGGGATTTGCTTGTGTGCCCACAGCAGAAGGTATTAGTCAGGCGACCACACGAACAGTGGTTTATTCCTCACTGGCAGTACTTGGATTTGATTTTCTTTTGACAGCAATGATGATTGGGGGTTGGTAAATGGCTAGATTACGCAATCAGTATATCGACTTAAGTGTTGGTTTATTTATGATTTTTGGATTACTTTCATTGGTGGTTATGGTGATGAAAGTGAGTGGCATTACCCATGCCTCAACGGGTCGAATTTACTCGGTGACCGCTGATTTTAATGACATTGGTGGACTCAAAGTTCGAGCGCCAGTTACCATTGCGGGTGTTAAAGTTGGTGAAGTCACCGCAATTGAGTTACAAGCAAATCAATTGAATGCGAAAGTGACAATGGCGTTGCGATCAGATAAACCGATTCCTTATGAAGATGTTTCCGCTCGTATTTTAACGGAAGGTTTGCTAGGCTCAAATTATATTAGTATTGTTCCTGGGTACGATGACAATAATGGCCAGCACCCCTATTTGCGCGCTGGTGATGTCATTGCTAAAACACAAGAAGCCATTATTTTGGAAAACTTAATTGGCCAATTGTTATTTAATGTTAAAAAATAGGTGAATAATGAAAATAATAAAAATAATCTTTGTATGGTTGGGTTTGTGTTCTTTTCAAGCACTGCAAGCACAGTCATCACCTGTGCCCATGCTAGAGAGCACAGCCAATCAAATTATTCAAACGCTTAAGCAAAACAAATCGACCTTAAAATCTGATAAACAAGTGGTTTACGGTGCGATTCAACGCTATTTACTGCCACATGTGGATTTAGAGGGTATGTCTCGTTCTGTGTTAGGTCGTCAAGCGTGGATGAAAGCATCGGCTGAAGAAAAAAGAAAATTTACAGCGGCCTTTACACAATTGGTGGTTCGCACTTATGCAACACCCTTGGCTGAATATTCTGGTGAAACTATCCAATTTTTACCCGTCAGAGGTTCAACAGAAGGACGCTTCTTACGCGTTAACAGTGTGATTTCTCGCCCTAGCGGACAAACTATCCCATTAAGTTATAACTTAGTTTCTAAAAATGGTGAGTGGAAAGTCTATGATTTAAGTGTTGAAGGCGTTAGCTTACTACAGAGCTTCCGCTCTCAATTTGGTGCGATGCTGCAAAACGCGTCTATGGATGATCTGATTAAGCAAATGAGCCAAGCTAAAAAAGCCGCTTAATGTTTCAGAAACCCCATTTCGGCGTTTTTATGCTTTTAAATCGAGAGAAATCAATGAGTACGAGGCAAACGCTCTAAAAAAGCGCAGCACTAGCAGCGCTAATGTGAGCATTTTTTAGAGCGTTTAACGAAGTAATCATTGATTTATCGAAGGTTTAAAAGCATAAAAACGCCGAACTGGGGTTTCAGAAGCAAAAAATGGGGTGATTTGCATAAGGTCTGTTGACACGGGGTAACAACAGATCCTAATGGTCAGGGATTTCTTTAGATTATGGGAGCCTATGATGAATAAAAAACAAGCATCGCCTATTGCGCTTGATTTAAAAAAACAGGGCGCGGATTGTGAAATGATTTCTTTTCAACCATCACCCAATCTTACTTTTCATACCGTTACGACAGATAGAGCCCGCTTGTTAACTTGTTTGCATGATAAACACGTTACAGGACTTTGTTTCGATCTGAATCATGTCAAACAGTGCGACAGTGCAGGCTTGGCTTTATTAATTGAAGCGCGTCGTTTGTGTGATTTTTATCACAAAACGTTTTCGATTACGGCTATGCCACAAAAAGTCGCTGATTTGATAGAGTTTTGTGGCGTGAAAACCATTCTGTCTTAGGGTATAATTCGCACAAAATAAAGATAGTTAACTGAGGGCATGTCTTAAATGAGTGTGAGTGTAGAGCAATTAAAAGCAGCGTTTCAAGCAATACCAGAAATTGACCATATTTCGATTGACAGTGATGGCCATCACTATCGACTGACAGTGGTGTCTGACCATTTTATCAATCAATCGAAAATCACGCGTCAAAAATGGGTATATGCTATTTTAAAAGATATGATACTTTCTGGCGATTTGCATGCCATAGAAATGCAAACATGGACGAAGTCAGAGTGGGAGATACAACATGGATAAATTAATTATAAACGGTGGTAAGCCACTACATGGTGATGTCACAATATCGGGTGCTAAAAACGCCGCTTTGCCGATTATGGCCGCTTCACTCTTGGCCACAGATAATGTCACGATTGCCAATGTGCCGCACTTAAAAGATGTGACAACCATGATGGAGCTATTGGGTCATCTTGGCTCAAAGTTGGTACTTGATGAAAAAATGAATGTGCAGATTGATACCAATCATGTGAATGAATTGGTTGCACCGTATGAGTTGGTTAAAACTATGCGTGCTTCTATTTTGGTACTGGGGCCCATGTTAGCTCGTTTTGGTAAAGCCGATGTGTCACTGCCAGGTGGTTGTGCGATTGGTACCCGTCCTGTTGATTTGCACTTGAAAGCCCTTAAGCAAATGGGCGCTGAAATTGTATTAAAAAATGGTTATATCAAAGCGCGTTGCAAACAAGGGCGTTTACAAGGGCGTCCTTTGGTATTTGATACAGTGACTGTAACCGGCACTGAAAATGTGATGATGGCAGCGGCTTTAGCTGAAGGTAAAACCATCATTAAAAATGCGGCTCGAGAGCCTGAAGTAGTCGATTTGGCCAACTTTTTGAATCAAATTGGAGCCAAGATTACAGGCGCTGGCACGCACACCATTGAAGTAGAAGGTGTAGAGGCCTTATCGGGCGGTACGTTTTCTGTTATGCCAGATCGGATTGAAGCAGGTACGTATTTGACTGCTGCTGCATTGACACGTGGGCAGGTTACTGTTCGACGAGTTAAACCAGACAACTTACTGTCTATGCTGTGTAAATTTGAAGAAGCGGGTGCGGTGTTGTCTATTGGTGAAGATTGGGTCACGTTAGATATGCAAGGCGCAAGGCCAATTGCAGTGGATATTTATACCGCACCGTATCCCGGTTTGGCAACCGATATGCAGGCGCAGTTTATGGCTATGAATACCGTTGCAGATGGAACCTCGTCTGTTATCGAAAACATTTTTGAAAACCGCTTTATGCATGTCCAAGAGCTGCAACGCATGGGTGCCAAAATTCGTTTAAATGGGAATACGGCGATGATAAGCGGTGTAGAAAAATTAACAGGCGCTCCTGTGATGGCAACAGATTTGCGTGCTTCAGCCAGCTTAATTTTAGCAGGTCTCGCCGCAGAAGGTGAAACAACCGTTGAACGAATCTATCACGTCGATAGGGGATATGAGCGTATTGAAGAAAAACTGTCTATGCTGGGTGCCGACATTAAGAGACGCTCTACAGAATGATTCAGCGTGTTCAACTGATAGATTATTTGCATGGCTTATTATCTGTTGCGGCTCACCAAGATTACGCGCCCAACGGGTTACAAGTTGAAGGTAAAGAGACTATCCGTACAATTTGTACGGCAGTGACTGCCTCATTAGAAGCTATTCAGTCTGCTGTTGCAATGCAGGCTGACGCACTTTTAGTGCACCACGGTTTTTTTTGGCGCGGTGAAGATCCGGTCGTTGCAAGTATGCGCAAGCAGCGTTTAGCATCGCTTTTGACAGCAGATATGAATCTATTGGCTTATCATTTGCCTTTAGATTGTCATGAAACACTGGGAAATAATGTTATCTTAGGTGAGCGAATTGGTGTTCATCATGCTACGGGGCATCTTGTCAATAAAACGCCTAATCTATTGTGGTCTGGAGCGTTAACAGCACCATTAACGCCACATGAGCTTGCGGCACATTTAAATCAAGTATTACAACGCACACCTTTGGTGATCGAGGGTAAACAACCTAAAATCCAACGCATTGCTTGGTGTACTGGGGCTGCCCAAGATTTTATTGAAGACGCCAAGCGTTTAGATGTCGATGCGTATATCAGTGGTGAAGTATCTGAGCGAACTTATTATCAAGCGAAAGAACTGGATATCCACTACTTTGCATGTGGTCATCATGCAACAGAGCGATATGGTATACACGCACTGGGCGATCATCTGGCAACAAAATTTAATCTGGTACACCAATTTATTGACAGTGCCAATCCAGTGTGAATAATATAACCTCAAAACTCAGTGGATCTAAATAATCGCGCCAAGAGGGCAAATAATGCAGTTTTTTAAACAAGGATACTCAAAATTTTTAGCTTTGTTTTATGATATCATGGCTATTCCTGTTGCCTGGTATTTTGCTTATTGGGCAAGAGCTAATATGCAGTTTTTCAATCATAGTATTTTACAAACACAATCGAGTAAAACATTACTGACATTAATCTGTCTACAAGTTGGTTGTTATTACCACTTTAAAGTTTATCGTGGTTTGTGGCGTTATGCTTCTATTGATGATGTGGCTAGAATTGTGCGGTCGGTTGTTTGTGCTTCATTACTGATTATCCCTATTATTTATTTGTCGTTATGGAATCATATCCCGCGCTCTATATTACCGCTATATGCTATTACCTTGATTACGTTGCTTTTTGGTGGGCGGTTTTGTGTCCGCCATATTTGGGATAAGCGACAAAAACGCTCTGAAAACAAAGATATTCAACGTGTTTTCGTTATCGGTGCCGGTGCGGCTGGTGAGAGTCTCATTCGCGAATTAAAGCGTATTCCAAATTATCTTCCTGTTGGTGTGATTGATGACAGTGTTGCAAAATTAGGCGTAGATATTCACGGCGTGCGTGTTTTAGGAGAAATCCGTCATCTACCTGAGCTGGTCAAGCGCCATCGTGTTGATTTGCTTATGATTGCGATTCCTTCAGCAAGCTCTAGCTTGATGCGTAGAATTGTCATGTATTGTAATCAGACTAATTTGCCTTATCGGACACTACCAAGCATGCAAAGTATTGCTTCTGGTCGTGTTGAAGTTAACGCTTTACGCACCGTTAATTTAGAGGATTTGCTAGGGCGTGCGCAGGTTAAAATTCATTGGGATCACATTAAGGCCGATGTTGAAAACAGAAGGGTATTGGTGACCGGTGGAGGCGGCTCAATTGGTTCCGAGTTGTGTCGACAAATTGCTGGCTTAAAGCCAGAGCGGCTGCTTATTTTAGACAACAATGAATACAATCTTTATAAAATAGAACAAGAGTTTCAAACGGAGTATCCGCATACCTCTATTGAAATCGCATTATTACACATTACCGATGCTGCGGGTATTGAGCATTTATTTCAAAGCTTTAAACCAGAAATTGTATTTCATGCTGCTGCTTATAAACATGTGCCTATGTTAGAGACGCAAATCCGCATGGCTGCGCACAATAATGTCTTAGGAACACAATTATTAGCAGAAGCCAGTGTACGTATAGGTGTGAAAAAATTTATTTTGATTTCTACCGATAAAGCAGTGAATCCTACGAATATTATGGGAGCAACCAAACGGGTTGCAGAAATTTACTGCCAAAATTTAAGTAAGCGGGTATCGACACAATTTATTACGGTGCGTTTTGGTAACGTACTGGGATCAACGGGAAGTGTTGTTCCTTTATTTCAACAGCAATTAAGTCAAGGTGGTCCACTAACGGTGACGCATCCGGATATTCAGCGTTATTTTATGACGATTCCAGAAGCGACGCAGTTAATTTTACAGGCGATGGTTTTAGGAGTAGGTGGCGAAATTTTTGTCCTAGACATGGGTGATCCGATTAAAATTAGCTATCTTGCTGAACAAATCATTCGACTGAGTGGTAAAGAACCTGGAAAGGACATCGAAATATGTTATACGGGATTACGCCCAGGCGAAAAGCTAACTGAAGAGTTATTTCATGGTTCAGAAAAACTGGTAGAAACCGATCATGAAAAACTATTTAAGGCCCAACACCGAGCCATTGATTGGGATGAGTTAATAAACGCTTTTCAATTAATTCGCTCTTCTATCGAAAAAGTACAAAATGATGAAATTCTCATTTTATTAAAAAACTTGGTTCCTGAGTTTCAAATACAAGTTAAAAATAAAGAGACAAGATTGTTATCAACTATATTATAAGTTGCTGGTACAAAAAAATTCTTTGATTATCAACAATTGTTAAGGTTGTTGTCGACAAAATTGCGTTTTTTTGGTACAATATTGTTTTATTATAGTCAATGGAAATGTCTATGAAAGTTACTAAGCAACAAGCTAAGGCGGCTGCAGTACTGGAAAGAGCGACTGCACGACAAGCTAAGGCGGCTGCAGTACTGGAAAGAGCGACTGCACGACAAGCTAAGGCGGCTGCAGTAGTGGAAAGAGCGACTGAGCGACAACAAGCTAAGGCTGCAGCACTGGAAAGAGCACAAGCTAATGCCGTAGCACTGGAAAGAGCGACTGAGCGACAAATTAATGCCGCAGCAGGCGAAAAAGTGACTGAGCGACAAGCTAATGCTGCAGCACTTTACTGGACACTTATTTTAACGAGGGCATTGCGACCCTGTGATTTACAAGCTAGCCCAAAAAATCTCCCATTTTTTGATAAACTTACTGAGGATAATACAGTCGATACTCTTAAGAAACGAAAGGCACAAGTATTTTTGGATTTTAAAAATGATCTTTCTCAACTTATTCAACAAGAAAATATCATTCGAGAAGACAATACCGCTTTTAAAATAGAGCTGAGTTTTCCTGATAACCGCATATTAATACTAGCGATTGATATGAGCAAGAATCATCTTTTGAGTTGGGATTTTTTCCCGAAGGGTAATTTAAGCATGCATTTTGATAAAACAGGAGAAAAGATTATCGTAGATGGAAAAGATATAAATGTAGCTGACTTTTTGCAAAAAAATACAAGTAAGTTACCGGAAGATCCGCCATCTATTCCAGAGTTGGATGATGCGCCTAAAATGTATCTACTATAGTTGATAGAAGATGTTCACTCCCCACAAGAGAACGGTTACAACGGCTCACACCAAATTCAGCCGTTTCTCGAGACACAAGCATTCTCCCCAAATAACTACTGAATGCTTTTAAGTGTATACATTTTCTTTAACTGTATTATAAAAAACCAAAACAAGGTGTATAAAACGGCATAAGCCAAAGATGCGTTGAGTAAACTTAATTTACCAAACAATAAATCAGTCATATACACACGCAAATTAACAGCTTTTCCTTGCGTAGTGCTTATCATAATCATCGCCTGTATTTTTAAGAAAAAAACATGTAACACGTAAACCAGCAGTGCATTTTTACCAAAAAATGCCACAAGCCCATATCCTGTATGCCATTTTTTTATTTCGATACACCAAAAACAAAGTGCATAAATCAAATAAGCTAAGCCACTGGTCCAAAGCACATAAGAGCCAGACCACAACGCTTTGTTAAAAGGATAAATGACGTGCCATAACCAACCTAACGTGATTAAACACAAACCGGATATGGTGATGTAAGCAAATGTTTGTTGATAACGACGAGATGACAATAAAGCGTATCCCAACAGATTGCCAAACAAGGTAGAAGCCAGTGCGGGTAGGGTGCTAATAAGGCCCTCTGGATCAAAGGTCGTTGTATAAAGATGGGATGGTTTCAGAAGGATGATGTCTATTGCACCTACCAAATTATGAGTCATCGTCAGCGGTTGATTGATTGCAAAATGTGACATTAAACCCCAATATCCTATCAACAAAATGCCGATCAATCCTATTTGTTGGCGTTGGGTTGTCGTTAAAAATAAAACAGCGGCTAAGATGTAACAAATAGCAATGCGTTGTAGTACACCTAAAATTCGAATGGTTGATAAATCAAAATGATGAGGAAAGGCATTTAATAATAAGCCTATTAAAAACAAAAAAATGCCACGTTTAAGAACTTTGATCAGCAACTGTTTCCGAGGTAAATGCTTGCTGAGCGTGTAATGGAGTGATAATACAGCTGAGGCGCCGACGATCACTAAAAAGAAAGGAAAAACCACATCTGCCAGTGTACATCCGTTCCAAGCTGAGTGTTCGAGCCAGGAATAGGTTACTTGGTTCCCAGGGCTGTTAACCAAAATCATCAGGATCATGGTGAGGCCACGGAAGACATCCAGCGAAACAAAGCGTCGTGATTTATTTGAAGTATCGGTTGCGAGGTCTCTCTTGGTTATTAACGACATGACTTAACGCTTTGGAAAAATATCGTCAAACTTAAGCTGTTTATATGTTTTATGATGACGTGGTTTCACTCTCGATGGCGCAAAAAAATCAACTAATTTATAAATAATAATAGGAAACACTAAACTCACGATACCGATAAAAAATGCAATTTTATAAGTGACATCTTGATCAAAAACTAAAAAAATAAGGCAAATAGACATTAATACAATCGCGATAATGCCCGTGTAAGGTGAGCCAGGTGTTTTATAACTTAAATCAGCTGCGGTATAACCAGCCTGATATAGCTTGCGACGGAAATTGATTTGCGCCCAACACAAGGAAATCCAAGCTGTTGCTCCTGTAAAACCAGATACCAATAACAAGGCAATATACAATGTTGTTTGTGCAAAAAAATAACTTGCAATCAGCAATATCCATATTGCAACCAAAGTGACAATACCGGCATTTTGTGGCACCGCATTGTGATTCAGTTTGGCTAAAAAAGCAGGCGCCATATCGTTACGTGCTAATGCATTTAAAGCACGTACAATACCGAATACGCCAGAGTTAGAGCAAGATAGTGCTGAAGTTAAGGTGACAATGCTGGTTACTGTTCCAGCCCATTTTAAGCCGTACATATTTAATGCGTCAGCAAAAACAGAGTTACTTAAATTTGCTTTATGCCATGGAAAAATGAGCACTAAGCAAAACACGGGAATAATATAAATAAATAATATACGCACGGTTACATTGCGTATAGCGAAGGGTATCATTCGTCCAGGATCAATCGACTCTCCTGCGGCCAATCCAACGATTTCGGAACCCTGATAATTGACAAGCAATAAAACCATGGCGGTTAAGAAAGGCATGAAGCCGTTAGGGAACAAACCGCCTTGATGAAGCAGGTATTTTGCGCCAATAACGCGATCCGGCTGATCGCCATGAATCACACCGAAGAAAATAAGAATAGCTAATCCGATAAAACTGAATAAAGCGAATACTTTTATCAATGCTAACCAAAATTCGATTTCACCAAACGTACCGACTTTAGCAAAGTTGATGCACGTAATCATAAGACCAAAACAAATGGCCCACGCGTAGCCATTCACGCCGGTAAAATACTCCATAATAATCCCCGCGGCGAGACATTCAGCAGGAATATAGGCAACCCAACTAAGCCAGTAAGACCACCCCACACCACAGGCTAAAGGGCGAGAAATAAAATCAGCGGTGTAATTGATAAATGAGCCAGCAATTGGAATAGCAACCGTTAGCTCACCCATACATAGCATCGTTAAATAAACAATCAGTCCACCGAGTATGTAAGCAAGAAATACGGCAGGGCCTACTTGTTGGATCATTTCACCAGTGCTAAGAAAAAAGCCAGAACCAACAATGCCGCCAAGTGCAATTAATTGAACATGCCGTGACTTGAGCGCACGTTTAAAATCACCATCATTAAGATTAGAAGGGACGGGGGCACGTTTTCTAGCCACTGGACATCCTAAGTAATATTACTTAAAAAAATTATTATCCATGTTTTTAAACAATCAGACAATAGGTTTTATCGAGATTTAATTGGCGGAGAGAGAGGGATTCGAACCCTCGATACGTTTTACCGTATACACACTTTCCAGGCGTGCGCCTTCAACCACTCGGCCACCTCTCCAAGCCGGAAAGTATACTTGATTTATCATGAATTTAAAGACTTTTATTAGGGCGTGTCATCAATTAGTTTTTCGAGG
The DNA here is from genome assembly GCA_964493245.1 of uncultured Legionellaceae bacterium. Classification (GTDB taxonomy): domain Bacteria; phylum Pseudomonadota; class Gammaproteobacteria; order Legionellales; family Legionellaceae; genus CAZBNB01. The sequence goes on along the minus strand of CAZBNB010000025.1, from coordinate 23 downwards.
CGAAAATTGAGATAATTTAGCGC
>CAZBNB010000024.1:0-40987 GCA_964493245.1 uncultured Legionellaceae bacterium | reverse complement strand
TACATGCACCGATTGCAATGGATGAAGGCTTACGTTTTGCAATACGTGAAGGTGGCCGCACCGTAGGTGCTGGCGTTGTTTCGAAGATCATTGAGTAATTACTATGAGTACTAACCAGAATATTAAAATTAGACTTAAATCATTTGATCATCGAATGATCGATGTTTCAACTAAAGAAATCGTTGAAACAGCAAAGCGTACAGGCGCACAGGTCCGTGGTCCAATTCCATTGCCTATTCGCAAAGAAAAGTTTTCAGTATTAGTTTCACCACATGTGAATAAAGATGCTCAAGATCAGTACGAATTGCGTACACACAAGCGATTGGTTGTGATTGTTAACCCAACTGAAAAAACAGTTGATGCGTTGATGAAGCTCGACTTAGCCGCGGGTGTAGATGTGCAAATTAGTTTAGATGATTGATATAGTCTTAAAACCAATCAGTTTGGGAAAATAAAGAGGTGTTAGAATGGGGATCGGCTTATTAGGTCGTAAAATTGGCATGACACGTGTCTTCACGCAGGAAGGTATATCTATCCCTGTGTCTGTGGTAGAAGTTCAGCCCAACCGTGTTTCGCAAGTAAAACAAATCGACACAGATGGTTACATGGCAGTGCAACTAACAGCGGGTAGCAAAAAGGCTAGCCGTGTTAGCAAACCTTTAGCAGGTCATTTTGCCAAAGCTGAGGTTGAAGCAGGTGACATGATGTGCGAGTTTCGCACAACTGAATCAGATGCGTATCAATCTGGACAAGTTGTTTCTGTTCAAGAATTGTTTGCTGAAGGGCAGTATGTTGATGTGACAGCGACTTCAAAAGGTAAGGGATTTGCGGGCACAGTGAAGCGTCACAATTTTAGAACACAAGATGCCACCCATGGTAACTCTCGTTCGCACCGAGTTCCTGGCTCGATTGGTCAAAACCAAACGCCTGGGCGTGTATTCAAAGGTAAGAAAATGGCTGGGCAGATGGGTAATAAGCGCTGTACAGTACAAACACTGGAAGTGGTTCGTGTTGATGCTGATAGACATTTACTCCTGATTAAAGGCGCAATACCAGGTGCTCCTGGCGCAAGAGTCGAAGTGAAACCTGCTGTTAAAGCAAAAGGGAGTAAATGATGCAAGCGACAACAAAAGATACTCAAAGCAAGATTGCAATTAATCCTGCTGTGTTTGACTGCGAATTTAATCAAGGCCTTGTTCACCAGGCTGTTGTGACGTTTATGAATAACGCACGTAGCGGTAACAGTGCACAAAAAACACGTTCTGAAGTCCGTGGTGGCGGTAAAAAACCTTGGAATCAAAAAGGAACTGGTAGAGCCCGTGCAGGTACAATAAGAAGCCCATTATGGCGTTCTGGTGGTGTTGTATTTGCTGCGAAAAAACGAGATTATTCGCAAAAACTCAATAAAAAAATGTACAAAGCCGCATTACGGTGTATAATCTCCGAACTTTATCGTACAGGCAATTTAATTATTGTCAGCGATTTTCAATGTGCAACACTCAAAACAAAAGATTTTCTAAAGAAAATGAATGAGTTTGAGTTGAATGATGCACTCGTTGTGATGAGCGAAATTGGCGAGTCTGAATACCTCGCGTCTAGAAACTTGGTTGAGTATGATGTCTGTGATTTTGAATCACTTAACCCTGTCTCTTTGCTTCGTTATGAAAAAGTCGTGATGACAGAAGATGTAATACGCAAAATTGAGGAGCAGCTACAATGAACGCTGAAAAGGTATTGATGGTTCTTCGACAACCGCATACTTCTGAAAAATCTACCATTTTGGCAGACAAGTGCAAACAGTATACATTTAAAGTGATGAAAACCGCTACAAAAGGCGAAATCAAACAAGCAGTTGAACAAATGTTTAATGTGAAAGTAAGTAATGTAACTGTAGCGAATGTCAAAGGTAAAAGTAAGCGCTTTAAGCAAATTCAAGGAAAGCGCAGCGATTGGAAAAAAGCGTTTGTTTCGTTGCTTCCTGAATATGATATTGATTTCACTGTGACAGAATAAGGCAGAATTAAGATGGCATTAGTAATTTCTAAACCGACATCACCTGGTAAGCGTGGTGAAATACGTGTGGTTCATCAACACCTTCACAAAGGTAAACCTCATGCTGCCTTGACTGAAAAATTGAATAAGACAGGCGGAAGAAACAACGCTGGTCGTATTACAGTGCGTCATATCGGTGGCGGTACACGTTCACAATATCGCGTTATTGATTTCAAGCGAAATAAAGATGGTATCCCTGCGCGAGTAGAGCGCATTGAATACGATCCAAATCGTACAGCTTTGATTGCACTGTTAGTTTATTTAGATGGTGAGCGTCGTTATATTATCGCGCCAGCCGGTCTAGAAAAAGGTGCGACAGTCATGAGTGGTGGTAGTGCACCTATTTCGGTTGGAAATGCATTGGCATTGAAAAATATTCCTTTAGGTACAACCATTCATTGTGTTGAGCTTAAAGCTGGAAAAGGCGCGCAAATGTTGCGTAGCGCCGGTGCAAGTGGCCAAATCGTTGCTAAAGAGGGCTCTTATGCAACGTTGCGTCTTCGTTCAGGCGAAATGCGCAAAGTCTTATTGACTTGTAAAGCAGTGATTGGTGAAGTGAGCAATTCTGAACACAGCCTACGCCAACTTGGTAAAGCAGGTGCGAAGCGTTGGCGTGGTATCAGACCCACCGTCCGCGGTGTGGCAATGAACCCAGTTGATCACCCACATGGGGGTGGTGAAGGGAAAACTTCAGGCGGTAGACATCCAGTTACACCATGGGGTATTCAAACAAAAGGATACAAAACCAGAAGTAACAAACGTACGGATGCTTTTATTGTCAGAGGCCGTAAAAAGAAATAATTAAGAGGATAAAATAGTGGCTCGTTCGATAAGAAAAGGTCCTTTTGTTGACAGTCATCTGCTGAATAAAGTAGAGGCTGCTTTAGCAGCTAAGTCTAAAAAGCCAATTAAAACTTGGTCAAGACGCTCAACGATTATTCCAGATATGATTGGACTTACGATAGCAGTGCATAATGGTAAAGATCATGTTCCTGTTTATATTACAGATAATATGGTTGGACATAAACTGGGTGAGTTCGCTATGACCCGTACCTTCAAAGGACATTCAGGCGACCGTAAGGCCAAAGGCAAATAAGAGGCGATGATGGAAGTTACTGCAAGATTAAAAAATGCACCATTATCTGCGCAAAAATGCAGATTGGTAGCAAATATGATTCGAAACATGAATGTGTCAGGCGCAGTTGATGTGCTTAAATTTACACCTAAAAAAGGTGCTGCATTGATGTTGAAAGTTCTTCAGTCTGCGATTGCAAATGCTGAAAACAATAATGGTGTGGATATTGATGAATTGAAAGTCAGTACCATCCTGGTTGATGAAGCCATGACGTTAAAACGAATCAGTCCGCGGGCAAAAGGGCGTGCGAATCGAATTTCAAAACGTAACTGCCACATCACCATTAAAGTGTCTGACGAGGAATAGCCATGGGACAAAAAGTAAATCCAATTGGTATACGCTTGGGTATTAATCGAGATTGCAACTCAAATTGGTATGCAAACCAAAATTATGCTGAGTTGCTAAATCAAGATATTAACTTACGTAAAGAGCTGAAGAAGAAATTGATGTCTGCTGCCATTAGCCGCATTCAAATTTCCCGTCCTGCTAACAATGCAGTCGTGACAATTCATTCTGCTCGCCCTGGCGTTCTTATCGGAAAAAAAGGCGGTGGAATGGAAGGTCTGCGTGCTGAAATTGCCACGAAATTAGGTGTTCCAGTTCACTTAAATATAGAAGAAGTACGTAAGCCTGATCTTGATGCTGTTTTGGTTGCTGAAAGTATTGCACAGCAATTGGAACAACGTGTTATGTTTCGTAGAGCGATGAAACGCGCAGTGACTGCAGCGTTGAAAGCGGGTGCGAAAGGAATCAAGATTTGTGTGAGTGGTCGTTTGGGTGGTGCTGAAATTGCTCGCAGTGAATGGTATAGAGAAGGGCGTGTTCCGCTACATACTTTTAGAGCTGATATTGATTATGGTACAGCTGAATCCAAAACAACTTACGGTATCATCGGTGTGAAAGTTTGGATTTTCAAAGGCGAACAAGCCACACAAAAAAATCGTGCCACCGAAAGCAGCAAGTAACGAGGACTATCGAAAATGATGCAGCCAAAACGAACAAAGTTTCGTAAACAAATGAAAGGCCGAAACAGAGGTCTTGCACTCAGAGGGAGCAAGATCAGTTTTGGTGAATTCGGGTTGAAAGCGGTTGAACGTGGAAGACTGACTGCGAGACAAATTGAAGCAGCGCGACGTGCGATGACAAGGCACATTAAGCGTGGTGGTAAAATTTGGATTCGCGTTTTCCCAGATAAACCAATTACACAAAAACCACTTGAAGTCCGCCAAGGTAAAGGTAAAGGTAATGTTGAGTATTGGGTTGCTCAAATTCAACCGGGCAAAGTTTTATTTGAAATGGAAGGCGTAACACGAGAGCTTGCCGTAGAAGCATTTGATCTTGCTAGGGCTAAACTCCCATTCAAAGTGGTCTTTGAAGAACGCAAGGTGATGTGATGAACGAAATAAAAGATTTGAAAGCAATGTCTTCCGAAGAGTTGCGAACTGAATTGATGTCTTTGCGTAAACAACAGTTTAATTTACGTATGAAAAAGGCAAATGGTACGTTAGATAAGACACATGTTTTTGCACAAGTACGAAAGGCAATTGCACGCGTCAAAACGATTATGACTGAAAAGGGTGGTAGTCATGGAAACGAGTGAATCTAAAGGTAGAACCTTAGTTGGTAAAGTTGTCAGTGACAAAATGCAAAAAACAATTGTTGTTTTAGTTGAGCGTACTATCAAGCATCCTAAATATGGGAAAATGATGCGCCGCACAACAAAATTACAAGCACATGATGAGCACGAAGTTTGTAAAATTGGTAACATCGTGAAGATTCGTGAATCGAGACCTTTGTCTAAAAACAAGACTTGGGTGTTGGATGAAGTGATTTCTTAATTCACTACTTTCAAATCGGTTACTCCCCTGATATAATTAGCAGCCTTTTTTAGGCCGATTTTGAGCTGGAGAAGAAGATGATACAAATGCAAACAGTGCTCGATGTCGCTGATAATAGCGGTGCACGTAGAGTGATGTGTATCAAGGTGCTGGGTGGTTCACATCGTCGTTACGCTCGCGTAGGTGATGTAATCAAGGTAAGCATTAAAGATGCAATCCCAAGAAGTAAAGTAAAAAAAGGTGCTGTTATGAACGCAGTTGTTGTTCGTACTGCACAAGGTGTACGGCGTGATGACGGCTCGCTCATTCGTTTTGATGGAAATGCAGCAGTTTTGTTGAATAATCAATATGAGCCAATTGGAACACGTATTTTTGGACCAGTGACTCGTGAGTTACGAGAAAAATTTATGAAAATTATTTCTCTGGCTGCAGAAGTGCTGTAAAAAGGGCTAATTATGAAACGTATAAAGAAAGACGATACTGTTGTGGTTCTTACTGGTAGAAGTAAAAGTCATCAAGGCAAAGTAATCCGTGTACTTGATGATAAAGTATGGGTTGAAGGTGCTAATTTAATTAAAAAGCATGTCAAACCCAATCCACAGTTGGAGCAAAAGGGTGGCATAGTTACTAAAGAAGCATCGATACATGTATCTAATGTTGCTTTATATAATCCAGCAACTCAGAAGGCAGATCGCGTTGGTTTTCGATTTGTTGAAAAAGATGGGAAGAAATACAAGGTCCGATATTTTAAATCGAACAACGAAAACGTTGACCTTGTTTAATTAGGTGACAGAGATGGCAAGACTGAAAGATTTATACAAAAAGACAATCATTGACTCCATGATGAAGAAATTTGGATACCAAAGCGTTATGCAGGTCCCCAAAATAAAGAAAATTACCTTGAACATGGGGGTAGGTGAGGCCGTTACTGATAAAAAAGTAATGAATTTTGCGTTAGAAGATATGACAAGAATTGCTGGTCAAAAGCCAGTTGTTACGCTTGCACGCAAGTCTATCGCTGGATTTAAAATTCGCGATGGTTGGCCAATTGGTTGTAAAGTTACTTTACGAAATGACCGTATGTATGAGTTTTTAGACAGACTCATCACTATCACGCTTCCTCGAGTACGTGATTTTCGCGGTTTAAATAGCAAGTCATTTGATGGTAGTGGTAACTACAGTCTTGGTATCACTGAGCAAATAGTGTTTCCTGAAATTGACTTTGACAAAATTGATGTGATCCGTGGTTTAGACATTTGTATTACAACATCAGCGAAGACAAACGCAGAAGCACGTGCACTTCTTGAGTTGTTTAATTTTCCTTTACGTGACAAAAATTAACAAAGGGTTATATTGTGGCTAAAAAATCAATTTTAGAGCGTGAGCTCAAAAAGGCAAAACTGGTTAAAAAGTACCATGAGCGTCGATTGGAATTGAAAGCAGTGATTAAATCATCAACTGATTTTGATACCATTATGGAAGCTCAAGCAAAATTATCTAAGTTGCCAATCAATTCATGCCCAGCCCGACACTCAACACGCTGTCAGCAATGTGGTCGTGCACATGCTGTGTATCGTAAGTTTGGTCTTTGTAGAATTTGTTTGCGTCAGCAACTTATGTTTGGCAATGTGACTGGCGGAAGAAAGTCCAGTTGGTAGCGATTGAAATATTTGGAGAACGACTGTGAGTATGCAAGATCCGGTTGCTGATATGTTAACTAGAATTCGAAATGGCCAGCAAGCAAAACACACCAGTGTTGTTTTGGATTCATCTCTTTTAAAAGAACAAATTGCACGTGTTCTTAAAGAAGAAGGCTATATTAGCGACTACGTAGTAGAAACATTAGAGAACAAAAGAAAAATGATGACTATCTCTTTGAAATATTTTCAAGGAAAGCCTGTCATTGCCAGAATAAAGCGTATCAGTAGACCTGGACTACGTGTTTATAAGTCAGTTAAAGAATTGGTTTCTATACCTGGATTTGGTGTGTCAATTCTTTCAACATCAAAAGGTGTGATGACACATAGTACAGCACGTGCCCAAAATATTGGTGGTGAAATCATTTGTGAAATCGCTTGATGAAAAGCCCATATACATCAGCCGATAACGAGGATTAATATGTCAAGAGTAGCTAAAGCAGATATCGTATTGCCTAAAAATGTTGAAATTAGCATTGGTAAAAACGAAATAACGATTAAAGGTCCAAAAGGAAGCCTGACTCAACATTGTAATAAATTAGTCAGTGTTACTAAAACCGAAGAAAATTCCGTTCAATTTCGTCCTGCGGCAAATGACCCTAATGCATGGGCACAAGCAGGTACAGTACGTGCCTTAGTGAACAATATGATTCATGGCGTTACGAATGGTTTTGAGTTAGCTCTTGAGCTGGTTGGCGTCGGTTACCGTGCGCAAGCGAAAGGAACTTCGATTGGTCTATCACTCGGTTTTTCTCATCCAGTTGAGTATAAATTACCTGCCGGTGTTGCTGTTGAAACACCAAGTAACACAACAATTGTGCTCAAAGGCATTGATAAACAACTTTTAGGACAAGTCGCCTCTGAAATTAGAGCGTTTCGTCCACCTGAGCCTTATAAAGGAAAAGGTGTCCGTTATGCTGGCGAGATTATCGTTCTCAAAGAAGCGAAGAAAAAGTAAGGTAGATTGAGATGAATAAAGACATAGCACGTAAAAGAAGAGCCCAGAAGACAAAAGCGATTATTCGTACAGCACGTTCTCATCGACCAAGATTGGTTGTTAGTCGCTCTAATGTTCACATATACTCACAAATTATTGTTTCAGGTGAGCATGGAGATGTTGTATTGGCCAGTGCCTCAACGCTTGATAAAGAACTCAAGAAAAGCTTGAAAAACAAAAAAGTTGATCAAGCGATGGAAGTTGGCAAGCTTCTTGCAAAAAGAGCGAAAGAAAAAGAAATAATTCAAGTCGCATTTGATCGCTCAGGTTATAAGTATCACGGCCGCATTAAAGCACTTGCCGATGGTGCACGCGAAGGTGGTTTAGATTTTTAAGGAATCATTATGGCATTTGAAGAAAATAAATCAGAAGGCTATCAAGAAAAATTAGTCTCTGTAACGCGAACGGCAAAAGTAGTGAAAGGCGGTCGAGTTTTTGGTTTTGCTGTGTTGGTTGTTGTTGGTGATGGTAAAGGTAAAGTAGGTTATGGTCGCGGAAAAGCGCGAGAAGTGCCTATCGCTATCCAAAAAGCAATGGATCAAGCACGTAAAAATATGGTTTATGTGCCACTGGCTGGTACAACAGTTCATCACGAAATCACTTGGGATTATGGTGCGTCAAAAGTATTCATGAAGCCTGCAAGTGAAGGTACAGGAATTATTGCTGGTGGTGCGATGCGTGCTGTATTGGAAGTTCTCGGCGTGCAAAACATACTTGCAAAAAGCATTGGTTCAACCAATCCTAGCAATATTGTGAGAGCGACTATTGGTGCGTTAACTAACATGGGAACCCCAGATTATGTAGCCGCTAAACGTGGTAAAACAGTTGAGCAGTTAATGGCGGAACAATAATGAAAAAATCGACAGTTCAAATTCAATTGGTTAAAAGCTTGATAGGCCGATTACCAAAACATATTGAGATAGCAAAGCAGCTCGGTTTGAGAAAAATGAATGCAACCGTAACGCATAATGACAATCCTTGTATACGCGGTCTCATTAACCAAATTAGTTACTTAGTGAAAGTCGAGGAGTCTGTATAATGCGATTAAATACACTTTCACCGGATGCAGGTTCAAGACCCGCACGTACACGTGTTGGCCGTGGTATTGGGTCAGGCATTGGTAAAACATCTGGAAAAGGGCACAAAGGTCAAAAAGCCAGATCAGGTGGTTTTCATAAGATTAATTTTGAAGGCGGACAAATGCCGATTCAAAGACGTCTTCCTAAGATGGGCTTTAAATCGCGTGTTGCTAAAGGAATCGATCAAGTCACATTAACTGAATTGGCTGGCATTAAAGCGGATATCATTGACTTGGATGTGCTGAAAGCAGCCGGTATCGTCAAAAAAGATATTCTCAGTGTTAAGGTGATTTTGTCTGGTGAACTGTCAAGTGCAGTGAAACTAAAAGGGTTGCGAGTCACTAAAGGTGCTCGTGAAATCATTGAAAAACTTGGCGGACAGATCGAATCTTAATTATGAGACCGGACCAACAGATCAAAGCGCTCAGTGGATTAGCTGAGCTCAAAGCAAGACTATTCTTTGTCTTGATTGCCATACTTGTCTATAGACTGGGAGCACATATCCCAGTCCCAGGATTGGATCCTGTTAAGTTGGCTAATTTTTTTAACCAGCAACAAAATACAATTTTTGGTTTGGTTAACATGTTTTCTGGTGGTGCGCTTTCTCGTGTAACGGTGTTTGCCATTGGTATTATGCCTTACATCACGGCTTCCATTATTATTCAATTGTTTTCTGTTGTGGTTCCATCCCTTGAGCAATTGAAAAAAGAAGGTGAGGCTGGGAAAAGAAAAGTAAATCAGTATACCCGTTATCTGACGTTATTGTTTGCTTTGGTGCATTCTATGGGGTTGGCTAAGTGGTTAGCGAATCAGCATATTGCACTGTCGTCGGATGTCACTTTTTACTTCACTGCGGTCGTAACCTTAGTGACAGGAACCATGTTTTTAATGTGGTTGGGTGAGCAGATGACCGAGAAAGGTGTCGGTAATGGTATCTCGTTGATTATTTTTTCGGGTATTGTGGCCAGTTTACCTAATGCTTTAGGCTCGATGTTCCAGCAGGTTAAAGAAGGTCAGATGCAGTTGCTGTCTGTTTTTGTCATCGCTTTGATTGTGGTGCTGGTAACAGGCTTTGTTGTGTTTGTTGAGCGTGCACAAAGGCGTATTCGAGTGAATTACGCGCAAAGAACGCAGGGTCGAAAAGTATATGCAGCACAGACTAGTCATCTTCCCTTGAAGATAAATATGTCGGGTGTGATACCGCCTATCTTTGCTTCGAGCATTATCATGTTGCCAGCAACTATTGGGCAGTTTGTTGCCAAAAATAAGGCAATGGGCTGGCTTGCTGATATCGGTATTGCTATGCAGCCAGGTAAGCCTTTGTATTTGTTAGTTTATGGTTTTGCAATATTATGTTTCGCTTTCTTTTATACGGCGTTGGTTTTTAATCCCAAAGATACAGCTGATAATTTAAAGAAATCGGGTGCATATATTCCAGGTATTCGCCCAGGCGATCAAACCATGCGTTATATTGATACGGTAATGACAAGATTGACTTTAGTTGGAGCAATCTATTTAGTCCTAGTTTGCTTATTACCGCAGATTTTAATGTATACTTGGCACGTCCCATTCTATTTTGGTGGAACGTCACTGTTGATTATCGTTGTTGTTATTATGGACTTTGTTGCGCAAATACAAGCACATTTGATGACGCAGCAGTATGACTCTTTGATAAAAAAGGCCAATTTAAAGGGTAATAAATTACCTGGTTTATTGTGATTAATGTTTGGAGTAAGGCATGAAAGTAAGAGCGTCAGTAAAACGCATTTGTAGAAATTGCAAAATTATTAAACGTAATGGAACCATTCGTGTAATTTGTAAAGATGCAAGACATAAACAAAGACAAGGTTAATTTTTCTTGAAATTTTGATAAAAACTAAGTAATATTCTGTCCCTTTCTGGCAGAGCAAATAATGATCGGAGAATTGCATGGCTCGTATTGCAGGTGTAAATATAGCGGATCACAAACATGTGGTGATTGCCTTAACATCTATTTATGGAATTGGAAGACCAACATCCATAAAATTGTGTGAACAGCTTGGTTTAAATCCTGCATCGAAAGTATCAGAATTAACCGAAGCTCAATTAGAACAATTGAGAACTGAAATTGCTAAAATGACGGTTGAGGGCGATTTACGTAGAGCTGTGACGATGAGTATTAAGCGCCTGATGGATTTGGGTTGTTATCGCGGCCTAAGACACCGTCGTGGTTTACCTGTTCGAGGCCAACGTACTAAGACAAATGCTAGAACACGTAAAGGTCGCCGCAAAGGTGTTACAAATTAATTAATTTGCTTAGGATAAATTAAGATGGCAACAAATAAAGCTAAACAACAAAAGACGCGTAAAAAAATTAAGCGAGTTGTTTCGGACGGAATCGTCCACGTACATGCGTCGTTTAACAATACGATCGTAACGTTTACTGATAGACAGGGTAATGCGTTGTGTTGGGCGACTTCAGGTGGTTCAGGATTTCGTGGCTCAAGAAAAAGCACACCTTATGCCGCGCAGGTTGCAACAGAAAAAGCATCTGCTGTTGCGAAAGAATATGGTATGAAATCAGTTGCTGTATTTATTCATGGCCCCGGTCCTGGTCGTGAATCTACGATTCGTGAATTAATCTCACAAGAATTTAAAATTGTTGAGATTACGGATGTCACGGGTATTCCGCATAACGGATGTAAACCAGCTAAGAAGCGTCGAGTATAAGATTCAGGAGCAATAATGGCTAGATATTTAGGTCCTAAATGTAAGTTGTCACGTAGAGAAGGCACTGATTTATTATTAAAAAGCGGTGTTCGTGACCATAAATCAAAATGCAAATCAGAGAAGCTTCCTGGACAGCATGGGGATAAAAAAGCGCGTTTGAGTGGCTATGGCATTCAGTTACGTGAAAAACAAAAAATCCGTCGTTTCTATGGCGTTCTTGAGAAGCAATTTAGCTTGTACTATAAGCATGCTGCTAAGCAAAAAGGCGCTACAGGCGAAAACTTAATGGCTTTTCTAGAAAGACGTCTAGATAATCTTGTCTATCGCATGGGATTCGCAAGCACTAGAGCCGAAGCGAGACAACTTGTTTCTCATAAAGCGATTATGGTAAATGGTAAAGCGGTTAATATTCCATCTTACCTGGTTGCGGTCGGCGATGTTGTGAGCGTGCGTGAAAAATCAAAAGCTCAAGGTCGGATTCAAGCGGCACTTGCACTTTCTGAACAACGACCAACTTGTGATTGGATTAACGTAGATGCTGGAAACTTCAAAGGCACCTTAATGAGACTACCTGTCTTATCTGATATGTCTTCTGATTTTAACGTTAACTTGGTGGTTGAACTTTACTCTAAATAAGATTGGAGAAATAGCCGAATGTATACAGATATTAATGAAATGTTGACCCCTAAGGTACTTAAAGTTCAATCAGATAATCCATTTCATTCGCGTATTATCCTAGAACCACTTGAACCTGGCTATGGATATACATTAGGTAATGCCCTACGTCGAATTTTAATGTCATCAATGCCTGGTTGTGCGGTGACTGAAGTGGCGATTGAAGGGGTGTTACACGAGTACAGCACGATTGAAGGGGTTGAAGAAGATGTTATTAATATCCTCTTGAATCTAAAAGATGTTGCTATTCGCATGAGTGTTGGCACCGTTGCTATGTTAACAATTGATAAAAAAGGCCCCTGTGAAGTGACTGCGGGTGATATTCAATTGACGCACGGTGTTGAAGTGCTTAATCCAGAATTGGTGATCGCGCACTTGAATGAATATGGTCAATTAAAGATGAGCTTGAAAGTAGAAAAGGGCATCGGCTATCATTCGTCAGAAATTCTACCGAGCTTATTTGAAGAAGAGCAAGTTCAAAAATCAATTGGTAAATTAAAAATTGATAATGCCTTTTCTCCAATTAAGAAAGTGGCTTATCACGTTGATAAAACACGTGTAGAAAACAGAACAGATCTCGACAAATTAACGATAGAGCTTCAAACAAATGGCACGATCGATCCAGAAGATGCGATTCGTATATCAGCCAGTATTCTGCAACGCCAATTGTTTGCATTTGTTGATATGCAATATGAAGAAGCAGCAACAGACAGCAAGGCTAGAGCAGATTTTGATCCTATCTTGTTAAGACCAGTTGATGATCTTGAATTAACGGTTCGCTCTGCTAACTGCTTAAAAGCTGAAAGTATTAACTATATTGGTGATTTAGTTCAAAAAACAGAAAACGAATTGTTAAAGACACCTAATCTTGGTAAAAAATCATTGACTGAGATTAAAGATGTGTTGGCGGCGCGTTCGTTGTCGTTGGGAATGAAATTAGAAAATTGGCCACCAAAAAATTTGGCCGAGTAACGGGAGTCTGAGTTATGCGTCACAGAAATACTGGTCGCGGTTTTGGCCGAACAAGTAGCCATAGAAAAGCGATGTTTTCAAACATGTGTTGTTCATTGATAGAACACGAAATGATTAAAACAACGTTGCCAAAAGCTAAAGAATTAAGACGTTATATTGAGCCTTTAATTACTGTTGGTAAAACAGATTCTGTTGCTTCACGACGTAATGTATTCGCTGAGTTACGTTCAAAAAGCGCTGTTGGGAAGTTGTTTACTGATTTAGGTAAACGCTATTCTGAGCGCCCAGGCGGATATGTTCGAATTCTGAAATGCGGTTTCCGTCCTGGTGACAATGCACCCATGGCGATTGTTGAGTTAGTTGACAGACCCGCTGATGTTGAATTGGTTTCTGAAGACGCGTCTTAATTCTTCTGACCCGCTGAAAATCGATTCTATTGACCCCCGATGTTCTTTTTGAGCTCGGGGGTTTTGTTTATGCGGTGTAGTCCACGAATTCACACCCTTAAAATGATCCGGACTTCTGAAAACCACCGATCTTGCAGCAAAAAATAATTTTAATGGAGAAGTTTAGGGCAACTGAATGGCCGAATTAAAATTATTTTTTAACTTCCCGATCGGTGTTGTTTGTCAGTCAGTCTTGATATTACGAGAATCATTCAGGGGGACTGCTTGAATCTCGGAGAGCAGGCGTGAGCCTTGACGATTATATTTTGTAGGTATATCAAGGATAATGATATGTTGCGCTATTTGATAGGGATATTTTTCTTTTTTACATCAAACGTACTGTTTGCTGACGAAATACTATTGAGCGATGTTTTAACAAGCGAGACGACACCTGACAACAAAATAGTTTCGTTTTTGCCAACAGCGGGTATGGCAAAACCAATTACAGGTATTCATATTCACTACCTTACCTCATCCGATTGTTACTCCGGATATTTAGCAAGCTTTTATCATCACCAAAATTTGAATGCTTTTAACACATCTGAAGAAGCACCTTTTTCTTTAAGGGGTGATGCAATTTATCAAATTGGTACGAAAGTTATTCGGTATGCTAATATTAACGAAGTACATTCTGTTTTAATTCGCTTGCTAAGTGATGAGCATGGTAACCCGCGTCATCGTTTTGCGTTTTTTCTTGGAGAATGTGAAGATCAAGATGTAAATTGTTGTATACCTGTTAATTGTTCAGAAGCAACACAGGCGTGTTTGCCGCAACATGAGTTACCACTACACTATTTTTTTTGGAGATAGAAATAATTTGAGGTAAGCAAAATGAACGAAAGAGAAAAGCAGTGCCTCCTATGGATTTCAGAAATACAAGCAATAGCGCAATCTGGGCTCGCTTATACCACCAATGAGTTTGATGTGGAGCGCTTTCATCGATTACTGGTTCTCGCCGCAGAAATGACGTCTAAAATGACGCACTTACCTATAGAACAAATACATCAAATGTTTACCATGCAAACAGGCTATGCAACGCCAAGGCTCGATATTCGCTCGTTTGTGTTACAAGATGATAAAATTCTTTTAGTCAGAGAGCGGGCCGATAACCGTTGGACTTTACCAGGTGGTTTTGCTGATGTGAATGAAACACCGGCCGAAGCTGTGGTCAGAGAAACCAAAGAAGAAGCTGGCTATGATGTTTCCCCCATAAAAATTTTGGCATTGTGGGATACATTGAAACATAATCATCCCTTACAGTGGCCACATCTCTATAAGTGTGTTTTTCATTGTGAAATGATTGGCGGAGAACCTGAAGCTAATCTGGAAATTTCTGAGATTGGGTTTTTCTCTGTGACGGAGTTACCTGAGTTATCTTTGCCTCGTATTACTGAAAAACAATTAAATACGCTCTATAACATAGTCAAATCAAACTCGGATAGAGCGACTTTTGATTAAGAGAGGTGTTATATCGATAACTCCATTGGCGAATGATGTAATAGTCTTTTTTCCACATCATCCCATAATAGCTTTCGAAGTTTTAATGACTGGAGCCCAGTCTCTTTTGCTTCACTCCATTTTTGTGCGTCATCACCACAAAGGGCTTTAAGGCAGTCATAAGCCAAATGGGAGTGTTCTTCTCCATCAACTTGAATATGTCGCTCTAAATAAAAAATTAAATTAGAAAATTGATGAGAGTTCAAATTTTTCTTCAGGTTAGATAAAAGCGATGTAAACATATCAGGGATTAATTTTTCTCGCCCAAAGAAAAAAACAGATGCCACTTCATGTAGTTTACCAAAGCATGCAAGTTCAATATTAAATCGTACAAAATCTTGTTGTGCTTTCGTTAATAAATCGTAGTTATTGTTTTTGATAAACTCAAATAATTTACTTGAATCAGCCCCAACTTCTTCCATCGCACGAATATATAAAGAAAAATGATCGATTGGTTCACCATCCGGATCAAGATCACTTTCTTCACCAAGAACGATTTCATTCAGTAGTCGGACTAATTTTTTGGAGTAATGACTGGGAGTCCATGGGACATTTACACAAGTAATCTCTCTCTGTAATCGTTTAAGCAAAGACATAAAATCCCATACTGCAAAAACGTGTGTTTCCATCATAATTTTAAGGTTAGTAAGATTTGAAATTTTTCTATACATGGAGTGGGATGTTAGAGCCTTATGATAATTTAACAAAACAGGATCGTTTAACATATCGCGTATATCCTTAGTTTTTAATAAAAAATATTTAGTTTTCTTAGTAAAGCTGTAATGGTAATGATTTTAATGATCGAAACTCCAAATTTGAATTCCAAATTGGCTCACCAGCCAATTGGATTCGTGGAAAGCGCTTAAAAAGAGCGATAAAAAACCAACGAATTTCAAGACTTGCGATTTGACGTCCCAAACAGGAATGGACTCCCATTCCGAAAGATAGGTTTTTTGCGCTGTTTTTACGATGAAGATCAAATTGATGTGGATTTTCAAAAACACGATGGTCACGATTTGCAGCCCCTAAAAATGGTACCACTATCTGGCCTTTATTTATCTGAACACCACCAATATCCAAATCCTCAGATGTAACTCGCCATGTAAACTGATTTGAAGCATTAAAACGAACCACTTCGTTTGCAACATTCTCCAAACAACTTGGATCAGATAGAAAAACTTCGATTTGATTAGGGTGTGTTGCAAAAGAAAGTATACCACTGCTGACAGAGCCAGGTGTTGTTGGAGCGAATAATGCTATGATAAGTAGGACTAGTTGATGAATTGTTTGCTCTATAGTGGAGTAAATATTACTTGATTGACCAGCTGCTAAACGTGCGATCACTGTATCTGGTATAACTTTACCACGTTTTCCTTCTATCAACTCAGTAGAATAGATATGTAATTCTGTCAGGCTATCAATAATTTGATTCAAGGTTACTGGCTGAAGTTGTGGGCCAGACCAATATGTCATAATCATTTCAACTCGAGGTAATACGAAGGCTAAATCCTCTTCAGGAAGACCAAAAGCATGTACTGCTGCATTAATAGGCAGTTTTGCGGTTAACTCTGTAATTGCATCAATTTCACGGCAACCTTGTGGAATTGATTTAACTAAATCAAAAGCAACAGCTTCAATAATTTTACTATAATGTTCATGCGCATCTCTGGTAAACCCTGGGTTGGTTGATTTTCGCAAAGCATCGTGTTTATCATTGTCAGTATACATTACAGTGTTTTTTGTAAATTGATGGTAAATATTGTCTGTCGGTAAATTGTGATTCGGAAATTTAAGATCGAGGATAGATTCCATTCGTTCAGCTTTAAGACGAGGATCTTTAAGAGAAGTTGCACAATCGACATATCTCATTAACGCCCAAGCATTTAATTCTTTACACCAATGTACAGGTTCTTTTTCTGATAAGGCCTCGTAGGTAGGATATGGATTAGAAATAATGCTTAAATCTGATAGTGGTGAATTTATCATAATATATCCCTTAACATCCGTCTTTAAAAATTAGAGGTTGTTTTCAATCCGTTTGCTGAGGTTAAAATTGAGACAATCAAACTCCAGCTTTAGTTTGAACGAAGTGATCAGCCGGTCATAATTTAACAAGCTCTATAAATATGCATAACGCATTGGCATGCTACTCCTTCTGTTGTTACAATTCAAGACCATTACGTGACAGTCTGATGACTATAACGTATGATACACTTGATAAGTAGCGAAGAAAGTAGCTGTTGAGAAAATGGTATTTTGATGTTAAGGATAACTCATGGATGATTCGATTGTCATAGAGAGTGTAATTTTAAATTTTTCTGATTTTGAATGTAAAGATATAGAACAGACTTCATCACGTGAGATGATAATATCTCAATTATTTGAAAGACAAGTCGATTTAACACCTCATCAGATTGCTATTATTTGTAATAATCGTACATTTACATATCATTTATTAAATGAGCAGTCGAATCGAGTGGCACATCATCTTCGACGGCGATATACATTAAAATCGAAAGCTCCCATTGCTTTGTGTTTCGAGCGCTCTTATGAAATGGTGGTTAGTCTTTTAGCGATATTAAAAGTAGGTAGTGTTTATGTTCCAATAGATGCTAGTTATCCATCTTATCGAATCCAGCATATGATTAAGGATACTGCCTGTTGCCTGATATTAGTGGGACAAGCTCAAGCTTCTATATTCAACGAAATTGTTTTGAGCAATACACAACTTGTTTTATATGAAGAAGATGTTTTTCAACTAGAAAGTAATCAAAATTTACCGATAAGCTGCAAACCAAATGATCCAGCTTATGTACTTTACACTTCGGGTACTTCGGGAGGGCCGAAGGGGGTGATAGTTCCGCATCAGGCAATTATTCGATTAGTTAAAAACACAAATTATATATATATTGACTCAACTGATTGTATCGCTCAAGTTTCTAGTATTGGTTTTGATGCCGCTACTTTTGAAATATGGAGTGCTTTGTTAAATGGTGCTTGTTTAGCATTGGTTTCATCAGAATTGCTTGTTGACTTTGAACGGTTTAGTGCCTTTCTTGAGTATAATGGTATTTCTATCCTTTTATTAACACCTGTATTATTCAATAAACTTGTAGAGCAAATGCCGTATATTTTTAGACGCTTAACTTATTTATTAATAGGTGGGGATAAAATAAGTTTAGTGCATGTTATGAGTCTACTAAAAACCCCTGAGAATATGCCTCAATATTTATTAAATGCATATGGACCAACAGAAAACACTACAATTACAACTACCTATGTTATTTCTCCTGAATTGCTTAAAAATACTAAAGTTATTCCAATTGGTCGTCCTATAAACGATACAAATATATATATATTGGATGAGAAAATGACACAGGTTCCTGTTGGTGTTATTGGTGAGTTGTGCATAGGAGGGATGGGGCTTGCATCTGGATATTTAAATTTACAAGAGTTAACAGCAGAGCGTTTTATTATCAATCCTTTTGCAACAGAGCTTGATAAAAAAAATGGATATACACGACTATATAGAACAGGAGATTTAGCTCGTTGGTTGGTAGATGGTAATATAGAGTATATAGGCCGAAATGATCTGCAGGTAAAAATTCGAGGATATCGAATTGAACTTGAAGAAATTGAGCAAGTGTTATTGAGCTACTCTTCGATAACTCAAGCCGCAGTTATTTTGCAAGAGAACGGTCAATCTCAGTATTTAGCTGCGTATTATCAAAGTACACATGAGATTGTAGATGAGTTAATAGTTCAATATTTAAAACAATATCTTCCTGATTTTATGATCCCTCGCGCCTTTATGAGATTGATGCTATTTCCCTTAACAGTTCATGGAAAATTAGATCGTTATTCATTTCCCCAAATTACAATAAAAACAAAAGATGAGCATTCTATTTTTCCTCGTGATGAGCTCGAAATAAAAATAAGTTCGATATGGGTAGCGGTTTTAGGTATTCCAAATATTGGTGCTTCGGATGATTTTTTCCAAATTGGTGGGGATTCAATTTTAAGCGCTCAGTTGGTTTCAAAACTTCGGCAGTCCGGAATTGATTGTCGAGTTAGAGATGTTTATGAGTATCGAACCATTGAGCGTCTTACACAATATTTAAAGAATCAAATTATCCATATAGAGATAGATGCTGAGCAAGGTATTCTCGAAGGAAGTTTTGATCTTTTACCTATACAAAAATGGTTTTTTGACCAATCCATTCATACTCCAGAACATTGGAATCAAGCTTTTTTAGTACGTGTGCCTCAATTATCAATTGAACGGTTAGAAGCAATTATACCTTCACTTATTGAGCATCATGACATGTTAAGAGCTGCGTTTTTTAAAAATGGTCAGAGTGAGTATCAACAGCATTTCAATACTTCTTTTTGTAAGATGTCAGTTTTATATTGTGATGTTTCTAAATTTTCAGAATCTACAAGAAATAGGGATTTATTTGGATTGTTAACAAGTTGGCAAAGTGCCTTTAATTTAAGCGACGGACCATTATGGTGTATAGGGTATCTAGATGGTTACTCAGATGGAAGTGCCCGTTTATTTTTTGCATTGCATAATTTGATTGTTGATGCTGTATCTTGCCGGACATTAATCAATGATGTTAAACGATTATATGAGGGAGAGTCTTTAGGTATTAAAAAGAGCAGTTATCGTCAATGGTTATACACCATTCAACAATATGCTGATGTGAACGGCCATGAGATTGATTTTTGGTTGAATTCTTGTCACTTTTACATTAATGAATTGAGGAGTGCCACCAAGTATCTTGTTCCATACTTTATATCTCATACATGGGATGAGCAATTCACTCAACAGTTGCTTAGGTATTCTGGAGCTGCTTATCATACGGAAGTGAATGATTTATTATTGACGGCACTATCATATTGTTTATCTGAGTGGTCTGGATTATCAATGAATGATGTGATTTTGGAAGGACATGGGCGTGAGTCTATATCTGAAACAATAGATGTTTCAGAAACAGTGGGTTGGTTTACGACACTCTATCCAGTGAGCCTTAAAACGGCTAAAGATAATATAAGTGACAATATTGTTCATATTAAAGAAAGTCTTCGCTCTATTCCAAATAAGGGAATTGGCTATAGTGCATTAAGATACTATGGAAAAGACAGGCGTCTTTATAAGCAAAGTTTGCCTTCCATTAGATTTAATTATTTAGGACAATTTGATAATCAAACAGGTTATTGGCAAGTTATTGAGGAGTCTCCCGGATTAGTTATTCACTCAGAAAATACAGGTGATTATTTAATTAGCATTCAATGCATGATAGTTGAACGAAAACTGCAAGTGAAATTTGCTTTAAAAATTGATGAAAAAGCAGGTCAAAAGTTAATTGAGGGGTTTATAACTGCATTAAAAGCAATTACGAATCATTGCCTGCATCAAATCAATCATAATAAATTTATATATACGCTCAGTGACTTTAAGACAATAAAAAGTGACGCTGATTTTAAGGTATTACCTGTGCATTCTCACGTGGATGAGCTTTATAATTCATTTCCAATGACGGAGTTACAAAAATCCTATTTATTAGGTCGAGGAAACAGTTTTGAAATTGGAAATATAGCAAATCATTTATATAGGGAGTTTCATTTTTCGGATTTAAATATTCTTAAATTAGAAAAAATATTTAATCGTCTTCTTGCGCATCACCCAGAATTAAGGACTATTTTTAATGAAAATACATTAACCCAACGCCATTTGGTATTTGATGAAAACACTTATTATCTCATCGAAAATAACCGGTACGATTTGCTATACAACGAATCGATGTTGATTGCTGTGCGTAATGAGCTGTCACACAAAGTATATGATGTGTCTGTATATCCATTATTTTGTATAAAAACATCTATTTTTTTAGATAGAATAGTGGTTCACTGTAGTTTAGATTTATTGTTGCTCGACGCTAAAAGTAGCGAGTCATTGTTTTCAGATCTAACGGTTTTATTTGAAAATGAAAACCATGTATTACAAAAAACAGCAATTTCATTTAGAGATTATCAACAATATGTTGATAATTTGACCTATTCAGAGTGGTATAAAACGGACAAAGCTTATTGGAGCGATAAACTTGCTTATTTACCTTTAAGACCAAATTTACCGTTCTTATGTGAGCCTTCAACAATAGTTTCTCCAATATTCAAAACAAATCGACGGATGATATCAAAAGCACATTGGAATAAAGTAAAGCAAAAAGCAGATGATTTAGGAGTATCTTACGCGTCAATATTGTTGTCAATATATGGGCTGGTTATCTCAATGTTTTCAGAAATGAGTGATTTTTTGATAACGCTAACCTTATTTAATCGATATGATATACATTCTGATGTGCAATATTTGTGGGGCGAGTTTACATCTACGAGTTTATTTGGTTTCTCGCGTAGTAATGATAGTGCTCATGTTTTTTTTAAAAAAATGCATGATTTACTGATGGAAGATATAGCGCACACTTTATATTCTGGTTTGCAAGTACAACGTGATTTGATGAAAGCACATCAATTAGATCCAAAATTAGCAGTGTCTCCAATTGTTTTTACTTGTATTGTAGGAGATGGAGGGCGTGAAAAAGCGAGGCCTAGTTATTATTTTGATAAAAGTGAATTGACGCAAGAAAGGTATTTCGCTTCACAAACGTCACAGGCATGGATTGATTTGCAAGTGATAGAGCAGGATGAGGGACTTTCTAGTGGTTGGCTGTATGTCTCACAATTGTTTGATGGTCAGTTTGTTCATAATCTAAACAATCTATACTGCGATTTAATTGAATATGTTGCTGAATATGAGTGGTGTACTGCATTACCTATTGTAAATTTGATGGATACAAATCAATTTATTATAGAGAGGGTAAATTCAAATTCTCAAAAAGAGTTATCTGATACACTGATTGATTTGTTCGAGCATCAAGTAGCGTTATTCCCTAATAATATTGCAGTTATTGATGAGTTTCGTCTGCTTAATTATCAAGATATCTTTATAAAAAGCGCCAATATTGCTCATTATCTTTATCAACACTATCCTGTACGTCATCAACTGATTGGTATTTTATCTGAAAAAGGTTATCAACAAGTAGTTTCTACTCTTGGCATTATGAAGTCTGGAGCGGCCTATCTACCATTACATGTCGAGTGGCCACTAAAAAGGATGAAGGAAGTACTTAAAGAGGGGAAGGTTTCGCTGCTGCTTGTTTCCAGACGTCAATGGGATTTGATAAAAAATACTGATCTCATTATTGATTTTTGCGTGCATATTATAGAGGAAATTGAAATAGAAAATGAGAACGATGTTACGCTTCCCTCGATTTTATTAGATGATTTAGCCTATGTGATCTTTACATCAGGTAGTACTGGAAAACCGAAAGGTGTATGTATTACTCACAGAGCGGTTGTAAATACAGTATATGCCCTGAATGATAGGCTAAATATTAGTCAAAGTGACTCAGTGCTATCTGTTTCAGATCTTAGTTTTGATTTATCTGTTTATGACATATTTGGAGTTCTTGGGGGTGGAGGGAAGATTGTATTTCCTAGCCAACTTGAGGTGAGAAATCCTATACATTGGAAAAATTTAATTAAATTGCATGGTATTACACTATGGAATACTGTTCCACAGCTAGCACAGCTATTATTTGATGAAAGTGAAGAAGATGAATGGCTTAGGACTCTAAAATTTATTTTGATGAGTGGTGATTCTCTTCCTCTTTGTCTTGTATCAGATATTAAAAAAAGAGCACCTCATCTATTGGTTATGAGTTTAGGCGGAGCAACAGAGGCATCCATATGGTCCATTTGGTATGAGGTTACAGCAGTTTCACCTGATTGGAGAATGATTCCATATGGGTATCCAATGCCTAATCAAAAAATATATGTATTAAATCAATTTAGAGAGCATTGTCCAACAGGTGTTCCTGGGGATATTTATATAGGCGGTATGGGGCTTGCTCGTGGTTATTGGTATGATTATGAAAAAACGGAGAGTAGCTTTATTGTACATCCTACTTTAGGGCGCTTATATAAGACCGGTGATATGGGAAAATGGAACTCAATAGGATATGTGGAATTTCTAGGTCGAAAAGATAATCAAGTTAAATGTAATGGTTATCGAGTAGAGCTTGAAGAGATTACATTAAGAATGATGAGTTTTCCACGGGTCAAACAGGCGCTTACTCGAATTTATGAAGATAATATTGTAGCTTATCTTATTTTAGACAACGAACGTAGTCATTATTACTCACAGTGCACTATAATCGATACATCTAATTTAATGTCGCCCTCTTCCGAAGCTTCGTCATTTGATTATATTTTTGATGCTCTATCTACTTATTTAAGTGAATATCTTCCTTCTTATATGTTACCAAAATTTTATCAGATAGTTTCTGAAATACCATTAACAATAAATGGGAAAATTGATTATAACGCATTACCTGTTCCCACTATCCACAAGCAAGAACCATTCACAATACCTAAAACTGAGTATGAAAATTCTTTGTGTGCAATTTGGCAAGAAGTTTTAGGCATAGATAAAATCAGTGTTCTGGATGATTTCTATAAATTAGGTGGAGATTCAGTTCGTAGTATTCAGGTTATAGCCAAGCTACGTCAACAAGGACTCAGCTGTACGGTTGATGATATTTTTAAATATCGCAATATTAAGAAATTAGCACAACATATTAATATGATTTGAGCTTTATAATAGCTTGAATGCGATGGAGTCTATAAGTAATGGAAAAAGATGTACTTTCAAATGAGTTTAACTTACAAACCATATATCCAGCCAATAGTTTACAACAAGGTTTTATTTATCATTCATTGAGCCAACCAGATGATCATACGTATTATGGGCAAAATATTTTTGATTACCCATGTATAATAAATGTTGCTTTTTATCGTCAAGCATGGCAGCTTGCAATAGAAAGATATCCAATATTGCGTACATGTTTTAATTGGCAAGATTCTTTGATACAAATCATTAATCAACAAGCTTATCTTGAATTTGTTGAGTACGATGTATCTCAAGAGGCTAATAAAGCTCAAGCACTGTTAGCTCTTAGATTAAAGGAACGTAGATATAAGTTTGATTTGTCTCATCCACAGCTTTTTCGATTATGCTTAGTTAAGCAACATCAACAATTGTATACATTAATTGTCACTATTCATCATAGTATTTTAGATGGGTGGAGTGAACCTATATTATTAAAACAAGTACATGATTATTATGAGGAATTAATTTGTGGATATATTCCTAACGTTACTTCTGAAACAACTTATTTTAAGGCTCAAGCTTATATAACTAAACACCAGAATGTAGCGCAGCAATATTGGCGACCGATCGTTAATCAAATGGAGCAGGCAAATGATCTGAGTATATTTTTTGATAACCCGATTGACTTAGATCATTCAAACTCTATTTCTAGCACTGCTGAATTAAGTATTGAATTGGTCGATGCTGACTATCAAATACTCGAGAATTTAGTAAGAAATGAAGGTTTAACGACAAGTACTCTTATTCAATTTGCATGGCATAAATTAATTCAAATTTATACTGGAGATCCAAAAACAACTGTTGGAACAACGGTATCCGGAAGAACGATTCCCATTGAGGACATAGAAAATAGTGTTGGGTTATATATTAATACCTTACCCTTAATGATTCGTTGGGATAATACACTTAGTGTTAGAGAGCAACTTTATTTCATTCATGAAAAAACAGTTGAGCTAACTCGTTATAGTTTTGTTTATTTAGCTGCTTTACAAACAGCAAGTAAGCGATTATTTCATAGCTTACTTATTATTGAAAATCATGCAAGTAGTATTGAAAGTTATGTAAAAACCCCCTCATTAGTGATCGCTCAACATCGTAGCATTCAAAAGGTTGATTATTTTTTGGCTCTGATTGTTAGTAAATCAACAGATACTTTGCGACTCAATTTAAAATATGATCCTGCTTATCTGAATGATGGGAAAGCGAGCCAATTACTAAGGCAGCTAACAACTATTTTGCAACAGATTCCACAGTTATTGCACGAATCACATGGTAAGATAAATGTACTAACTCCAGAAGAAATACAAAATATAAGGGTTCATTTTGCTGCTACCAAACGAGTTTTTTCGCAAGATAAAACAACTCATCAAATATTTGGATCACAGGTCTTACGAGCATCTCATAATAGTTTTTCGGGTAATGAGAAAGCATACGTAGCCCCCAAAACGGCTCGAGAAATTGAATTATGTCGAATTTGGGCAGATGTTTTAGGTGTACACCAAGTAGGTATGCAAGATGATTTTTTCAAATTGGGAGGAGACTCGATTGTTAGTATACAAGTAGTTTCCCGGATGCATCGAGCAGGGTTTCATTGCCGAGTGAATGATATTTTTGCGCATCGTCATATAGAAGGTTTATTGCAGATATTAGATGCAGCCCCCAAGACTAATACAGAGCAGGGTATATTGAAAGGAGCGCTAAACCTATCACCGATACAGTCTTGGTTTTTTGAGCAGAATTTTTCACGAAGGGGCCATTGGAATCAATCTTTTTTGATACGAGTCCCTGCATTATCGATTGTCCGCTTAAATGAGATATTGCCAGCATTGGTTGAGTATCATGACATATTACGAGTCCGTTTTATTGAAGATTCGATGGGAAAAATTTCTCAGATTTATGAAGACGCAATGTCAATTCCGGCTATTTATCAATTGAATAAAGCATTATTTAAAGAAAAAGAATTAATAGATATTTTTACCAGTTGGCAAAGTGAATTTGATATTAGCAATGGTTATTTATGGCAATTGGGGTACGTAAATGGGTACGAAGATGGAAGTGCCAGACTATACGTTGCTCTCCATCACTTGATTGTAGATGCAGTTTCTTGGCGGATTTTAATTGAGGATATTAAACGACTATATGAAGGAGAAGCTTTAGGTCAGAAAGGAAGTAGTTATCGGCAGTGGACTGAGGCAGTTTCATCTTATGCTCATGCTCATAAAAAAGAGAAAAATTATTGGATGTTGCAACAAATTGAGCAACCGGATTATGAGATTTATGCTACTTTATCCAAGCCAAATAAGCATCGAGTGGTTCTGGATAGAGTTTTAACAGAACAATTATTGTTTATTGCAAATGAGGCTTATCACACTGAAGTTAATCATTTGCTATTGACAGCACTTGGGGAAGCATTATGTGAATGGCAACCTCAAGTAGCGCATGTGATTACATTAGAAGGGCATGGGCGAGAGTTGATTGATGAGATGTTAGATGTTAGCCGGACGGTAGGATGGTTTACGAACATGTATCCTGTCCGTCTTTCATCTGAGAGGCAGTTTGAGAAAAGTATTTCTGAGATAAAAGAACGTTTACGACATGTTCCATTCAATGGGATTGGGTATGGCGTATTATTAGATTATAAAAACTTACCGAAAATTAATTTTAATTATTTAGGACAATTTGATAGTACAACTGGCTATTGGCAGATTGTGAATAAAGACTCTGGCTTGAGCGTTGATGTTCAAAATGCTGATATGCATTTAATTAATATTAATGGGCTGGTGAGTGAAGGTGTATTGCAATTTAATGTAGTGACTCGCTTATCAAAAGAAGTAAGTGCTTATTTTTCCCAAGGATTTGAGACAGCATTAAAGCGTGTTATTGGGCATTGTGTTGCACGCGTATTAAAAGGAGAAAGTCGTTATACGGTGAGTGATTTTAATACGATACAAATTAATGAGCTCTTATTGTCATGTTTACAGGAACGTTATGAGATAGACGCACTATATCCTGCAAATAGTTTACAACAGGGGTTCATTTATCACGCGCTAACTCAACCAGATGATGATGCTTATCGCATTCAAGTGTTATTGGATTATTCTCATGCACTGAATGTTGATGCGTACATATTAGCTTGGGAGTATGCGATAAAAAGATATCCCATATTAAGAACTTGTTTTAATTGGGAAGAATCGTTAATTCAAATTGTTTGTAAAAAAGGAAAACTAACTGTTCAGTATCATGATGTGAGGCATGATATAGATAAAGCGTTGATGGTACAACGAATTCAAGAAGAAGATAGGAGAAAGGGATTTGATCTAGAACATCCTACATTATTACGGCTACATGTGATACGCCAAGATACGGCTTATTACACAGTACTTAAGACAGAACATCATAGTATTTCGGACGGTTTGAGTAGTCCAATTTTACTAAAATGTGTGCATGCTTACTATAAGCGTTTATGTTCTGGAGAGCGATTTGAGATAGAGGAAGATACGACTTATTTACGAACACAAGCGTATATTGCAAAAAATCAAGATGTGGTGAATGCCTACTGGGCCGAAGCTATTACTCATATTGAACACGTGAATGATATCCGCGCTCTATTTAGTCAATCGATAGATTTAGAGTCATTTAAGAGGCTTAAAAAGCCTGCTAAGAAAGAGATAGTGATTGAAGGTAATGCATATCACTCCCTGAAGTGTCTAGTCCAAGAGATTGGTATTACCATGACGGTTATTTTGCAATTTACTTGGCATAAATTGATTCAAATTTATACGAAAAATAATCAAACGATTGTTGGAACGACAGTGTCTGGTCGAGAGTTACCGATTGCTGGAATTGAATCAAGTGTGGGGTTACACATAAATACTTTGCCTTTGCTTGTGGATTGGTCGCAAGACCATAGTGTCCGCGAACAACTACAGTTAATTCATCGAGCATTATCGATGATTAATCAATATAGTACAGTGAATTTGGCAGATCTTCAAAAAAATGGAAAACGTCTTTTTCATAGTCTATTGATATTTGAAAATTATCCATTCTTAGAGGATGAGTCAGACGTTGCAGTAAGTTTGCGAGCTTCTTATGAAAAAATAGATTACGCTTTAGCACTACTTGCTTATGAGGTTGATGACTCATTACACATTAGTCTTAATTATGAAGGAATGTGTATTAATGACGAGCAATCTGAGCGTATTGTTTGTCAATTAGTACACATCATTAATCAGCTTGATAAAAACTATGAGCGTTCGCATACGGCAATTAATTTATTTATGCCAGGAGAGTATCAACAGGTTCTTTATGATTGGAATCAAACAGATTATGGATACTCTGATAGTAGGACTATTCATCAATTGTTTGAAGAACAAGTTCAAAAGAATCCAAACCATATTGCTCTTGTCTTTGAAAACCAACAACTGACTTATAGACAATTAAATGAGGCAAGCAATCAGCTGGCACACTATATTTGTCGATTTTATCAAAATAAGTTAAAACCAGATACGCTGATAGCTTTATGCCTAGATCGTTCACTAGATATGTTTATTGGTATTTTAGGGGTGCTTAAAGTAGGGGCAGCTTATGTACCGATAGAACCCGATCTGCCAAGTGAGCGACTTTGCTATTTGATAGATGATACAAAGAGCGCATTGTTGCTGACGCAATCTTATTTTCTAAGTAAGTTAAAACAAGTTGCCGAAACTATACAGTATATTGTGCTTGATGAAAAACCTTACCAAAAAGAAAAAATCAGCAATTTCCCAGGGTATAGTCAACCAAGAGACTTAGCTTATATTATTTATACTTCGGGAACAACAGGCAAACCCAAAGGGGTAATGATAGAACATAGAAGTGTTGTTAATTACTATCAAAATGTATTATCTCATTTTCACGATATAAAAAATATTGATTTTTCAACACGCTTAAGTTTTGATTTGACAATAACAACCACGTTAATTCCTTTAATGTGCGGTAAAAAAATTATTATTTACACGGGGCATTTACAGGATATTGAACGTTATGCTTCACATTTAAATGAATCTAGTATTGAATTTATAAAATCAACCCCATCTTATTTAATACAGCTATCTTTTGTAAAACAGCCGACTCGAGTTAAGCGATGCTTTGTTGGTGGAGAAAAACTTGATAAGCAACATATACAGCAAATTGCTAAGTATGTTGATGAAATTTATGACGAGTATGGACCTACGGAAACAACGGTAGGTGTCTGCAATATTAAGAAAGCCGACTCATTCTCTCTTATCGGAAACATTGGAAAACCTTATTATAATTATAAGGTGTATGTTTTAGACGATTTTCTTCAGCCTGTACCCGTGGGTGTTATAGGGGAGTTATATGTCGGTGGTGTAGGGCTTGCAAGGGGCTATTTAAATCAACCAAAATCAACAAAAGAGCGTTTTATTTTCAATCCTTTTGCTACAAAAGAAGATATGCAGAAAGGTTATACCAAGCTTTATAAGACAGGTGATTTAGTTCGTTGGTTATCGAGTGGTAATTTAGAGTATATTGGTCGTGATGATTTTCAAGTAAAAATTAATGGCATTCGTTTAGAATTGAGTGAAATAGAGGCCAACTTAGTGTTACATCCTTCTGTCAAGAGAAGCGTAGTACTGTATGAGAATGGACGTTTATTAGCATATTATTTGACTCAAGAAAAAATTACATCGCAAGAGCTGGAGGCATTTTTACGCGATAAGCTTCCAGAATATATGTTGCCTGTTGCTTACATAGAATTAACCTCGTTTCCGTTAACGTCGAATGGAAAGTTAGATAGAAGAGCATTGTTGCAGTTTGATTTTTCATTATTGATAGAAAATTATATTGCGCCAGTTAATGAAGTAGAAGCAATTTTATGTAAGATATGGGCTCACTTTTTAAAAGTAGAGCGTGTTGGGGTTTCAGATGATTTTTTTAGATTAGGTGGGCATTCAATATTAGCAATGCAAGTTGCACACAGGATGAGTAAAGTATTGAGGCGTGTGGTCTTGGTTGATGACGTTTTTAAGTGCCGTACAATAAAGCAACTTTATCAGCATATAAAAGACGTTGATGTATTAGAGGCGATAGAACCTACTAAACAGAATCAAGCTCCATTGTCTTATGCTCAAGAGCGATTGTGGTTTATTGAGCAGTATGAAGGTGGTACAGATGCTTATCATACTATTTTACATTATGAGCTACATCATGACGTAAAATTAGAAAAATATGGTATGGCATTGCAATATATTGTTGAACGTCATGAGGTCTTAAGAAGTCGATTTAGCATTAGTGAGGAAGGGTGCTATATTCAAAGTGTCGAGCTCTTAGCATTTGGAATGGAAGTTGAGATTGATCCGATTGAGTTTATACATCGACATTTTGAGTTGACAAAAATCTATCCCATACGAGCAGGGCATTATACACGAGATCATAAACGTTATTTACTGATTGTGTTTCATCATATAGCGTTTGATGAGTGGTCAGCGCGCATTTTTAATCGAGAGCTAAAAAACTTTTATGTCGGTAAAACAAGCCCAGCGTTGGAAATTCAATACAAAGATTTTGCAGTGTGGCAAAGAAAACAAGTTATTTCTCATCTTCCAGAGCTTTTTTCATATTGGGAAAATCAGCTTTTAGGAGCAGAGCCGTTAAATTTTCCTACAGATTATCCACGGCCTACGAAATTTGATTATCGAGGCTCAGAGGTTGCTTTTAAATTGCCTATAGAGCTTCAAGGATTAGCTCAACAATATCAGGTGACTTTATTTACTTTACTATTATCTGGATTTACGTTGTTACTATCACGTTATACACGACAAGATGATGTCTTGATTGGTACACAGATAGCTAATCGTCAACATCCTCAACTAGCTGATTTAATTGGGTTTTTCTTAAATACATTAGTGTTAAGGATTCCCGTAGAACATGATGAGGAATTATCCTCTTACTTAAGCAAAACTCAAGAAATTGTGCTTGAGGCACAACAACATCAAGATTTACCGTTTGAAATGTTGGTTGAGCAGCTTGAAGTTGAACGCGATGTTTCACGGCATCCTTTGTTTCAGATTATGTTTGTAATTCGTTATGAAGATGAAGAGGAATGTGAAGAGACAACTGGCATTGTAGAAAGTCCAGCAATGAATATGGAATATGGTATAGCAAAATTTGATTTGACATTAAGTTTAGTTGTTGGTCGCCAAGAGATACAAGGAAAGTTTGAGTATGCGACCTCTCTTTTTAAACCACAAACTGTGGAGCGTCTAGTTCATCATTATCAAAACATATTACAAGAGATGTTGCGTTTAGAGGATAAACCTTTAAAACATTATACATCACTGAGCTTAGATGAGTATCAAACTGTTGTGTATAAATGGAATGAGACAAATCAATTTTATCCACGAGAGAAAACATTACATCAATTGTTTGAAGAGCAAGTAGAACGGACACCTTATTATATTGCTGTTAGATACGAAGATAAGCAACTTACTTATCAAGATTTAAATCAAAAAGCGAATCAATTGGCGTATTGGATACGTGAGCAATATGTTACATCGCTCAAGCCTGATACTTTAATAGCGATTTGTGTTGAGCGATCGTTTGAGATGCTCATTGGTATTTGGGGAATTTTGAAGGCAGGAGGTGCCTATGTACCAATTGATCCACATTATCCGAAAGAGCGCATTGAATTTATTTTGGAAGATACACAAACTCAATTAGTTTTAACGCAATGTGCTTTACAGTATCTTTTTTCAAACAGTACCGCATTAGATGATGAAGCGCTTTATAAGCCATTTGCCAAGTCAAATTTGGGACCTGTGAATGGCGCAAATGATTTAGCTCAGGTTCTTTATACATCAGGCACAACTGGTTTACCTAAAGGCGTTGCAATTCAGCATTCAAGTATTGTAAATCGATTGTGTTGGGGGAAAGAAGTATATCAATTACAACCAAGCGATGTTGTTCTTTTTAAAACACCTTATGTTTTTGATGTATCAATTTGGGAAATATTTTGGGCGAATTGGTTTGGTGCACAGATTGTGGTAGCGAAACCAATGGAGCATTTAGATTTGATCTATTTGATAGAACTAATAAAAAATACACAAGTTACAATTGTGCATTTTGTACCCAGTGTTTTAGTAGAGCTTACGCATGCTCTTACAAGTTTAGAACAACTTTTTCCTGCATCCATCCGTTGTTTGTTTTGTAGTGGAGAGACGCTTTTATTACAGCACGTCAACGCTTGTTATAAATTAAGCCAACATGATTTGACCATACATAATTGGTATGGCCCTACGGAAGGTGCAGAGGTAACAACATTTACATGCAGTCCGAATTATTCCGACGTTCATATAGGGAAAGCTTTACAGAACTTAAAGGTCTATATTTTAGATAAGATGAGCTCTCCAGTGCCTATTGGTGTAATTGGTGAGCTTTATATAGGTGGTGCAGGTTTAGCACGAGGTTATTTGAATCGTCCTGAATTAACATCAAAGTGTTTTATCAATAATCCATTTGCAACACAAGAAGATAAAGTTTTAGGATATAATCGTTTATATAAGACCGGTGATTTAGCACGTTGGTTAGCTGATGGTAATTTGGAATATATTGGTCGTAATGATTTTCAGGTAAAAATCCGTGGTTATCGAGTGGAGTTGGGCGAGATAGAAACACTGTTGATGCAGCATCCGGCTGTAAAACAAACTGTTGTGCTATACGATGATGAGCATTTATTAGCATATTATTTGAGTCAAGAAAAAATTACATCACAAGAATTAGATACCTTTTTACGTAAGAAGTTACCAGAGCACATGTTACCTACTGTTTATATAGAGTTAGTATCATTGCCATTAACAGTTAATGGAAAGCTAGATAGAAAAGCATTACCTCCACCGGAATTTTTATTATCAGTAGAAAGTTATATTGCACCAGCTAATGAGTTGGAAGTAATGTTATGTCAGATGTGGGCTCAAGTTTTAAAAGTCGACAGAGTTGGCGTGTCGGATGATTTTTTTAAACTAGGTGGGCATTCTATTTTAGCGATTCAAATGGCTCATCGTATGAGTCAAATTTTTCGTCGTGATTTTTCGGTGGCAACTTTATTTCAACAGCGTACGATTTCACGAATTTGTAGTGTAATGAGCTTTGAAGACGAGCTTGTTGATATTCACCCCATTCCGACTAATCGAGCACCTCTCTCATTTTCACAAGAGCGTCTTTGGTTTATTGAGCAATATATAGAGGAAGTTCGTCCATATCATCTTCCAATTTTATACGAATTGGATGATGTTATTATTGAAGGTGTATTGGAGCTGGCTCTACAAAATGTGGTGATGCGACATGAGATTTTGCGGACTTATCTTACTGAAGATGGAGATGGCATATATTATCAAGAAGTCCAATGTAAGCCTTTAGAGATTTTTTATAGAGAAACTTCTGTAGGACACTTTAATCATATTTTATATGATGCGATACATACTCCATTTAACTTAGAGACGGAATATCCTATTAGAGCTTTTTTATGTACTTTGGAGGATGTGAAGCGACGATATCTAATATTGACATTTCATCATATTGCTTTTGATGGTTGGTCATACGATATTTTTATTAAAGATCTTAATTATTTTTATCAAAGAGAAATAAATAATGACATATTTCCACGCCCTATCTCTTCTTTAAGTATTCAATACAAGGATTTTGTTGTTTGGCAACGAGAAAGAATATCGGGAGCGCGTTTAAAAGAGCTTATGGTGTATTGGGAAAATAAATTTAAAGATTATATTCCCCTATTTCTAGCAACGGATTATTCTCGTTTACCAAAGATTGATTTTCGTGGAAATGAAATTGATTTTAAGTTAAAACGATCGTTGTCAGAAGAGCTCAAATTATTAGCAAAAACATCTAATGTGACGTTACATACGATCTTACTGAGTGGATTTGTTTTAGTTTTATCAAAATATGCTAATCAAACAGATATAACCATTGGTACGGTCGTTGCCAACAGACAACATCCCCAATTAGCGGATTTAATAGGATTTTTCTCGAATACGCTGCCTTTGAGATTTCAATTACAAATGTCAAATACATTGAATTGTTATATTAAATCGATTCAAGCAGAGATGCTGGAAGCTCAATTGCACCAAGACATGCCATTTGAGAAGTTGATTGATAGTTTACAGTTAGAGCGTGATCTATCTAAACATCCCCTTTTTCAGGTTATGTTTGTAATGCACCAGATTTTTGAAGGTACCAATGAAGGTATTCAAGCACATTTAAAGCCACTTTCATTGTCTGATAAATATCAGGTTTCTACATTTGACTTGACACTTTCGCTTCAGGTTTCAAAAGAAAACATTACTGGCATTATTCAATATACTACTTCTTTGTTTGAACCCAAAACGATTGAAAGACTTATCAGCTCTTATGAATGCATTTTGACGGAAATGGTTACAAGCCTTGATAAACCCATCAGTGAATTTAGTGTGCTGAGCGTACAAGAGTATCGACGAATTATTGATGATTTTAATCGGACTAAACAAAGTTATGAATGCGAAAAAACAATTCATCAGTTGTTTGAAGAGCAAGTTGTAAAGACTCCGGAACATGTGGCTATTGCTTACAATACTCGAAGATTAACCTATAACGAGTTAAATCAAAAAGCGAATCAACTCGCACATTATTTAAGAAAAAATTATTCTTTTAGAGAAGATGAGTTGATAGCTTTATGTTTGGATCGTTCTGAGTATTTGATCATAGCTATGCTTGGCGTATTAAAAGCTGGCGTTGCTTATGTTCCCCTTGCTCCCAGTGATCCAGATTCCCAAATTTGCCACATATTAAATGATACAAATGCGCGTTTGATAATTTCTAATGTTTCCTATCAAGATAAATGGGCATCGGATCTACTAAGTAGTTATATATTCAAAACGCAGCAGACAGTTGAAAATTGTTCTATCATTAACCAGCATGTTTCGTTGATAGAGATAGATTCAGATGAGATGCAAAATGTATTAAATTCTCAAGACATTATTAACCCTCATCAAGTAATAACCGGTCGTAATTTGATTTATGTAATTTACACTTCTGGAACTACAGCAATGCCTAAAGGAGTGATGATTGAGCATACGAGTTTAGTTAATTTTATAACCTATCAATTATCTCTTCTGAATTCGAATGATATTATTGCTAGTTATTTTAACTACGTTTTTGATGCTATTACTTTAGATATATATCCAGCCTTGTTGAATGGAAATACGTTACATATACTCAGTGAAGATACCAGACAAAGTGTTTCAGAACTATACAATTATATTGTTTTAAATAAAATTACTTGTGTAGGGATCCCTCCTATTTTGTTATCAGAATTGAATGCTTCCTTTAAATTACCTCTTAGGGTTTTAGTTACAGGAGGAGGTATTTATCGAGGCTCTATACCAGAGGTGCCTTATTTTATAAATCAATATGGTCTTACAGAAACGACCGTTTGTTCAACGTCTAGTATGTTAAAAAATGAAAATCAAGGGATGATTATTGGTAAGCCAATATACAATACAATGGTATATGTTTTAGACGCTTATTATCATCCTCTTCCAATCGGTTGCATTGGCGAGCTTTATATAGGTGGAGCTGGATTGGCTCGTGGTTATTTGAATCAACCAGAACTTACCGCAGAGCGCTTTATTCCGAATCCTTTTGCGAGTGAAGAGGACAAACGCTTAGGTTATACGCGTTTATATAAGACGGGTGATTTGGTACGTTGGCGTGAAGATGGGAATTTAGAATACATAGGTCGTAATGATTTTCAAATTAAGATACGTGGTTATAGGGTCGAGTTAGGTGAAATAGAGCGAGCAATATTGTCTTATGAAGGAATAGAACAAACGGTTGTTTTAGCAGAAACGAGAGGGGGAGAAGATAATGCTCAATATTTAATTGCCTATTTTGTGAGTTCAAAGCAAATAAGTGTTACTGAGTTAGGTATTCATCTTAAGAAACTGCTTTCAGAATACATGATTCCACAAGGTTTTATGCAATTAGATGCGTTGCCATTGACTCACAATGGGAAGTTAGATCGCAGTGCATTACCTGCTTATAGTTTTGCGAATGATAGGAAAATGTATGTGGCTCCAAAGACGCATCGAGAAATTGAATTATGTCGAATTTGGGCAGATGTTTTAGGTGTAGAGCAAGTAGGTATGCGAGATGATTTTTTCAAATTAGGAGGAGATTCGATTGTCAGTATTCAGGTGGTGGCTCGTATGCATCGAGCAGGGTTTCATTGCCGAGTAAATGATATTTTTGCGCAGCGTCATGTAGAAGGCTTATTACAGGTATTAGATATAACACCTAAGATCAATATCGAACAAGGTATATTGAGAGGAGATATAAGTTTATCACCGATACAAACTTGGTTTTTTGAGCAAAATTTTCCACGTAGAGCCCATTGGAATCAATCTTTTTTGATACGAGTTCCTGAATTATCGATTACTCGATTAAATGAGATATTACCAGTATTGGTTGAGCATCATGACATATTACGCGTACGTTTTATGGAAGATTCGATGGGCCAAATTTCTCAGATTTATGAAGAAAAAATTTCTATTCCTTCCGTTTCTCAATTGGATAAGAGATTATTTAAAGAAAAAGAGTTAATAGATATTTTTACCAGTTGGCAAAGTCATTTTGATATCAGTAATGGTCCCTTGTGGCAATTGGGATATGTTCGTGGTTACGAAGATGGAAGTGCTAGATTATATGTTGCCTTACATCATTTGATTGTAGATACGGTTTCTTGGCGGATTTTCATTGAGGATATTAAACGATTATATGATGGGGAATCTTTAGGTCAAAAAGGGAGTAGCTATCGGCAGTGGACAGAGGCGATGAAAGCTTATTCTCAAAAAAACATGAACGAAAATTTATATTGGCAAGAACAATTACTTAGCCAAACGACTTATCCGATGTTATCTAATACAGTTTATACAACGGTATGTAAGATAAGTAAAAAAGAGACAGAGCAGTTACTTCAGCTGGCTAACGATGCCTATCATACGGAAATAAATGATTTACTTTTAACAGCTTTAATTTATACGCTCGCAGAGTGTTTTTCTGAAGTAAATCATACCATTTTGCTAGAGAGTCATGGTAGGTGGCTAATCGAGGATGCTCTAGATATTTCACGTACGATGGGTTGGTTTACGAGTATGTATCCAGTGAAATTGTCAGCAAAAGAGAGCTTATCTGAAAGTATTTGTTATATAAAAGAGCGATTACGCCATATTCCGAATAAAGGTCTTGGGTTTGGTAGTTTTGGATATGAAAACACATTGGGAATTATATTCAATTACTTAGGTCAGTTTGATACTTCGTCCGGGTATTGGCAAGTGGTGGCGGAGTCTTCTGGTCAAAGTGTACCTATTGAGAATGTTAGAGCGGCTGTTTTAGATATTCACGGAATGGTATTAAATGGCGCTTTTCATTTTTCAATATCTAGTCATTGTTCAGCTGCTTTGGCTAAGAATGCTGCTTCAAGATATAAGAAACATCTTTTATTAATATTAAAACATTGTCTCAGTCAAGAGCTATCTTGGTTTACTTCAAGTGATTTTAATATGGTGGCTCTGAGTCAAGCATTATTGGATAAACTACAAGAACAAGATAAGCATATTGAAGCGATTATGCCCGCGAATAGTTTACAGCAGGGGTTTATATACCATGCACTACGTGAGCCCCAAGATGATGCTTATCGCGTACAATTGTTGTTAGAGTATGAGCATGTGTTGGATGTTGCTGCTTATATAAAAGCTTGGGGTTTTGTGTTGGATACTTATCCTATATTACGCACTTATTTTAATTGGGATGAATCTTTGATTCAGGTTACAAGCAAGCAAGGTAAGTTGGATATTATGCAACATGACATCAGTAGCGTGGTTAATAAAACCGCTGCAATTGATGAAATTCAAAAACAAGATCGGTTGATTCCTTTTGACCTACAACGCCCTACTTTATTGCGGCTACATTTGATAAAGCAAAAAATATCACACTATATTGTTTTGAAGAGCGCTCATCATAGTATATTGGATGGTTGGAGTGGTTCAATTTTGTTAAATCGAGTACATGCATATTACATGCAAATACTTGATGGGAAGATACCAGAAATAAGTATAGATAAAGCCTATCTAGAAGCTCAATATTACATTTATCAACATAAATCTATATCAGACCATTATTGGAAAGAGCATCTCGCTGATGTAAGTGGAGCGAATGACTTAAGTTTATTGATGAGTAAGCAAATCAATATTCACGAAACAACCGTGTTGAAAGTATCTAAAGTCACACAATTAGAAATAACAGGTGATATCTATGAAGCATTAAAACAATTAGTTGTGAAAACAGGTGTGACTTTAAATGTGTTATTGCAGTTTGCTTGGCATAAATTAATTCATAGTTATACTGGTGATAAATTTACAATTGTTGGAACGACTGTTTCAGGTCGAGCTATTTCTATATCTGAAATAGAAAAAAGCGTTGGTTTATATATTAATACATTACCATTAATCGTTGATTGGAGTTTAGAAACCACAGTTATTGATCAATTAAGGCATATTGAAGCAAATATAGTGGCGATGAATGAGCATCATTGTGTTGATTTGGCTTCCTTGCAACGGGATGGACAACGATTATTTCATAGCTTATTTTTATTTGATAACTACCCAATAGAAGAAATTTCTGAACCATCTATTATAAAGCGGTTGGGCTTTAATATGCGTGGTGCAATAGAAAAATCAAATTATCCTTTGGTTTTGTCTTTGCGGGAAACCCAAAACTCACTTTGGATTGCTTTAAAATATGAAGGGCTTTTAATAACAGAGCGCAGAGCAGCAGAGCTGTTAACCCAATTTGAGAACATTGTTTCTCAGTTGACAATAAAATTGGAAGGATTTTACTCTGAAATCACCTTATTAAAAGCAGGCGATTATCAACGGATTATTTATGATTGGAATGATATGGCATGTCCTTATCCAAGCACTAAAATGATCCATCAATTGTTTGAGGAACAAGTTGCACGTACTCCAGACAGTGTGGCACTAATTTATGAAGAGCAGAAGCTAACCTATCGAGAATTAAATGAACGTTCGAATCAGCTAGCACGATTTATATGCAGTCAATATCCAAATAATGAATTAAAACCTGATACTCTTATTGGACTATGTTTGGAACGTTCGCTTGAGATGGTGATTGGTGTTTTAGGAATATTGAAAGCTGGAGGAGCCTACGTACCAATCGATCCACATTATCCTAAAGAACGTATTTTATTTGTGTTGAAGGATATTAATTCTCGAGTGCTGCTCACTCAGGAAGCATTTCGTGAGATATTAAAACCATTGGTTAAAAAACATACTTATTTGATTTTTTTAGACATGAATCCTTATTATCAAGAATGTCGTCATAATTTAATTAAAAAGAGGGAGGCAGATGATTTAGCCTATGTGATTTATACTTCTGGAACCACAGGATTGCCAAAAGGCGTGATGGTTGAACATCGAGGAGCCGTGAATTATGTCTGTGCAATTATTAGTCGATTTAAATTAAACGAGAATAATCGCCATTTATTATTTCAAGAAATCGTATTTGGATCTACTTTAACCAGTTTATTTGGAGGGCTGTTAAGTGGGGCACGATTGTATTTATTAAATGCTATCTATAAATTTGATGCCACATATATATCGAAATATATTGCTGACAACCAAATTACATTTATTAAATCAACACCATCCTATATAGATTCTATTGCTTTGCAACAATCTATATTTTCAGAGTATTGTCGAAGTTATCCCGTCAAAGTAGTTATTGGTGGAGAAAAGTTGAGTTCTAGTACGGCATTGAAGCTCCAACGGCTTTCTGAATCAACTAAGTTGGATGTACTCATACATTTTGGAGCTACAGAAACCATTGTAGGATGTACCACGTGTGCCATTTCTCAAGAAAATTTATGGGATTATCTAGGAAAAAATGTAATTGTGGGGCGTGTACTCAATAACTATAAAGCGTATGTTCTTGACCAACAATTGGCGCCTCTTCCTCCAGGTGCAATTGGAATGCTATATATTGGTGGTGTGGGCGTTGCCCGAGGTTATCTCAATCAACCTGAATTAACTAAGACGTGTTTTATTGCAAATCCTTTTGCCGAAGGTAGATTATATAAGACAGGAGATTTAGTTCGTTATTTGTCAGATGGAAATATTGAATATATTGGACGCAACGATTTTCAAGTAAAAATACGAGGATATCGTGTTGAGTTAGGGGAGATAGAAAGTGTTTTAAGCCGTCATAATGAAATAATACAACTGACGGTGCAATATATATCAGATCATATTGTGGCTTATTATGTATCAAAAAAACAATTGGATGAATCGGAATTAAAAGCATATTTATCTACTTATTTACCTCATTATATGACACCTAGTGCTTTTATTCGCGTGGAGAAATTGCCATTAACGGTAAATGGTAAACTGGATCAAAAAGCATTACCGATCCCGGTATTTCAAAATAATGAAGGTAATTATGAGGTTCCGAGAAATACAGTTGAGGAAATGATAGCGAAGATCTGGCAGGTGATTCTTAAAGTTGAGCGTGTTGGGATAATGGATGATTTTTTTAGTTTAGGTGGACATTCCATTTTAGCAATACAAGCAGCTCATCGCATAACCCAAATGGTGCGTAGAGTTGTTTCTGTAGCAGATATATTCAAATATCGGACTATCAAAGGCATTTATGAGGTGATGCATAAAGGAGAAGTGTTATTAGATATTATACCTACTAATGATTCATTATTGCCCTTATCATATGCACAAGAGCGTATATGGTTTATTGAGCAATATGCTAAAGAAGCAGTGGCGTACCATATTCCAATGGTCTACGAATTAAATCAAGAAATAGATTTTGAGGCATTAAAAAAAGCATTACAACAAGT
The DNA here is from genome assembly GCA_964493245.1 of uncultured Legionellaceae bacterium. Classification (GTDB taxonomy): domain Bacteria; phylum Pseudomonadota; class Gammaproteobacteria; order Legionellales; family Legionellaceae; genus CAZBNB01. The sequence continues at coordinate 124 of CAZBNB010000024.1, read as the reverse complement.
AGTGAAACGTCATCATGTCTTGCGGACACATTTTGTTCAAGATGATCACGGTCGTTATTATAAAAAAGCCCAAGATCAGTCAATCAGTATATCTTAAAGAGAAATTGAAGCAGCAACATTTATT
>CAZBNB010000023.1:0-44891 GCA_964493245.1 uncultured Legionellaceae bacterium | reverse complement strand
GATAGAGCATCGGCCTTCTAAGCCGAGGGTAGCAGGTTCGAATCCTGCCGGGCGTACCATTATGTCGCCAAGCAGTATTCTAAAAAATCAGGACAGATCATCGTCTTGTGAGTCATAGATATGGTGGGCGTAGCTCAGTTGGTAGAGCCCCGGGTTGTGATCCCGGTTGTCGTGGGTTCGAGTCCCATCGTTCACCCCAGTTTCTCTTGAGCAAGCGTCACCTTGATAAGGCCTTCTGGCTAAAGGCGCGCTGTTGAGAGCATTCTTTTGAACGAAATTTGCTGAGACCAACGAAAAAAATCTTTACAATATCAGGTAAGTTGTTTGATAATTCCACCCTGTTTGCGAAAGTGGCGGAACTGGTAGACGCACTGGATTTAGGTTCCAGCGGGGTAACCCGTGAGAGTTCGAGTCTCTCCTTTCGCACCATATCTCCTAATGAATACAATACATATGTCAATGAGGTGACTAGATGGCAGTTTCAGTTGAAACCTTAAAAGGTTTAGAACGCAAAATGACGATTTCCGTGCCCAACGAAGAATTTGAAAAAGAAGTGACATCCCGTATTCAGCGTTTGGCCCATAAGGTGAAAGTCGATGGTTTTCGTCCCGGTAAAGTGCCGTTGAAAGTTGTCGCACAGCGTTTTTCTGAAAATGTTCGTCATGAAGTTGCGCGTGAAAAAATTGAGTCAACACTGTTTGAAGCTCTCAGAGAAAATAATATTGTGCCAGCAGGGACACCCAATGTTGAGCCTTTTGATTTGGATGAAAATAAAGACTTTACTTACACAGCGATATTTGAAGTGTATCCTGAATTTGAAGTACACGAATTAGAGAACGAAACGATTAAGATTGTAACAGCGGAAGTGAGTGATGCTGATGTTGACAAAATGATCGAAAATCTTCGTGAACAAAATAGAACATGGACGGAAGTAACTCGCGTGGTTGCTGATGGTGACAAAGTCCTCATTAATTTTGAAGGGTTTGTCAACGATGAGGCGTTTGAAGGCGGTAAAGGCGAGAATTTTGAAGTTGTTTTAGGTTCTGGTAGTATGATTCCTGGTTTTGAAAAAGGAATTGTGGGTGCCACAATAGACAAAGAGTTTGATTTGAAAGTGACTTTCCCCAAAGATTATGGTCATCAAGATCTGGCTGGTAAAGACGCTGTGTTTAAAGTGACGGTCATCAAAGTATTTGCAGGTGAGTTGCCTGAAGTTGATGATGCGTTTATTGCTAAGTTTAATATTAAAGAAGGCGGTCTAGACGCACTAAAGCGCGATATACGTGAAAATATGGTGCGTGAATTGGATCGTCGTGTTAGCAGCATGAATCGTGAAACGATTTTCAATGCATTGTTAGCTAAAAATACATTTGATTTGCCCAACTCATTAGTGAATCAAGAAATCGAACATTTGAAACATGAAATGTATCACCGTATTTTTGGTCATGAACATTCAGATAACGAAAAAATTCCTGATTTCCCACGTGAAATGTTTGAAGCACAAGCGATACGCCGTGTCCACCTTGGTCTATTGTTTTCCGAATATGTGAAAAAACATGGAATTACAGTTGATAACACGCGTGTAGATGCTATGATTGAAAAGTTCGCTTCCGCATACGAGCATCCAGAAGAAGTTCGTACATGGTATCGCGGTAACAAAGAGCGCTTGGAAGAAGTTGAAGCTTTGGTCATGGAAGAGCTGGTCGCAGATAAGATTATTGCAACTGCTCAAGTTGTTCCGGAAGCTCTCAATTATGATCAAGTGATTAATCAATCACGAGAAGATAATCAAGGGGCATAAATAATGTCGATAGATTCTATCAATAGCATTCAAAATGTAAGCGGTTTAGTACCCATGGTCATTGAACAAACTTCGCGAGGAGAGCGTTCATATGATATTTATTCACGCCTACTGAAAGAGCGTATTATCTTTTTGCTCGGTGAAGTTGAAGATCACATGGCAAATTTGGTTGTGGCACAATTGTTATTTTTGGAATCTGAGAATCCTGAAAAGGATATTTTCTTGTACATCAACTCGCCTGGTGGCGTTGTGACAGCCGGGCTTGCTATTTATGATACGATTCAATTTATCAAGCCTGATGTCAGCACTTTGTGTATTGGTCAAGCTGCCAGTGCAGCGGCGCTGTTGTTGTGTGCTGGTGCTGAGGGTAAACGTTTTTGCTTGCCAAATTCACGCGTTATGATTCACCAGCCATTAGGTGGATACCGTGGTCAGGCAACAGACATTGAAATTCATGCCCGTGAAACGTTGACCATTCGTGAAAAATTAAACCAAATTATGGCTAAGCACACGAAAAAAACACCTGATCAAATTATGCGTGATACAGAGCGTGATAATTTCATGAGCGCAACGCAGGCAGTAGATTATGGACTGGTTGATAAAGTCTTGCACGGAAGAGACATCCTCGATCAGTGATAAAAAGGGGTTAATCGAATGGGTAAAGCTGGAAGTGGTGGCACGAAGGTGCTGTATTGTTCATTTTGTGGTAAAAGTCAGAACGAGGTCAAAAAATTAATTGCTGGCCCGTCGGTTTTTGTGTGCGATGAATGCGTAGAATTGTGCAATGACATCATTCGAGAAGAATCCAAAAGTACACCCGAAACAGCAGAAATTCATTTACCAAAGCCAAAAGAAATCGCCGCTTTTCTTGACGAGTATGTGATCGGCCAAGTCCATGCAAAAAAAGTCCTGTCTGTAGCGGTTTATAACCACTACAAACGCATGTATCGCAAGACAGAGGACGATATCGAATTAGGTAAAAGTAACATCTTATTAATTGGCCCAACAGGCAGTGGTAAAACCTTACTTGCGCAAACACTGGCACGTATTTTAAATGTGCCATTTGCTATCGCAGATGCGACAACATTGACCGAAGCCGGATATGTTGGTGAAGATGTAGAAAACATCATTCAAAAGTTGTTACAAAAATGTGATTACGATATTGCTAAAGCGCAGCGTGGTATTGTCTATATTGATGAGATTGATAAGATTTCTCGTAAATCTGATAATCCATCGATTACGCGCGACGTCTCTGGTGAGGGCGTGCAGCAGGCCTTATTGAAGCTTATAGAGGGCACTGTGGCATCGGTACCACCTCAAGGCGGTCGAAAACACCCACAGCAAGAGTTTTTACAAGTAGATACTTCTAATATTTTGTTTATTTGTGGTGGTGCTTTCGCGGGTCTTGATAAGATTGTCCGTCAACGCAGTGATAAATCAGGTATTGGTTTTTCCGCTGAGCTTAACAAAAAAGACAATCATGATTTTGTACAAACCTTAGAGCAGTTAGAGCCAGATGATTTAGTTAAATACGGCTTGATTCCTGAGTTTGTAGGTCGTTTACCTGTTGTTGCTACTTTACATGAATTAGACGAAGCGGCACTCATAGATATTTTGACGAAACCCAAAAATGCGCTGATTAAGCAATTTTGTGCTTTGTTCAAAATGGAAAATGCACAGTTGGAATTCAAAGAAGACGCACTGCATGAAATTGCAAAACGCGCTTTGGCGAGAAAAATTGGTGCGCGTGGTTTACGTGCAACCTTAGAAGCTATTTTATTAGATACCATGTATGAGTTGCCATCCATGGATAATGTAAAAGAAGTCATTGTTGACGAAAATGTTGTCAAAAATATGACGCAGCCGATTTTGAGATATGAAAATCAGGAAGATGATCGATCAGTCGTTTAACTAAGGGGCGTATTATGTCGGTTGAGAGTGAGTTGCCATCGACAGAAGTAGTTGATTTGTCCAATTTACCCGTATTACCACTTCGAGATGTTGTCGTTTATCCGCACATGGTGATTCCATTATTTGTAGGACGACAAAAGTCCATTCGTGCGCTTGAAGCGGCTATGATCGAAAACAAGCGCATTGTTTTGGTTGCTCAGCGGAAGTCTGCTGACGATGATCCAGGCCCAGATGATTTGTTCAAAATGGGTACGGTATCGAGTTTATTGCAATTGCTAAAGCTACCGGATGGTACCGTGAAGGTCCTGGTAGAAGGCGAGCAGCGCGTTCAGGTTAAATCATTTTCTTTACCGGAAGAAGGCGGATATATTGCCGCTGAGCTTGAGCCAGTTGAAGACATCAATAAAGCATTCAAAGAACAAGAAATTCAAATTATGACCCGTTCTTTGATGTCACAATTCGAGCAGTACATCAAACTCAATAAAAAAATTCCACCCGAAGTATTGGGATCACTGGCTAGTATTGAAGAGCCTGGTCGTCTTACAGACACCATTGCGGCACATCTCAACTTAAAGGTTGATGACAAGCAAGAAATGCTTGAGGAATTAGATGTCGGTTTAAGACTTGAACGCCTGATGGCAGCAATTGAAAATGAAATTGATTTACTGCAAGTTGAAAAGCGTGTGCGTGGGCGCGTTAAGCGTCAAATGGAAAAAAGCCAACGCGAATATTATTTAAACGAGCAAATCAAAGCCATTCAGAAAGAATTAGGCGAAATGGGCGAAGAGGGTAGTGAAATTGAGCAACTTGAGCGAGCTATTGCAAAAGCAGGTATGCCTAAAGAAGCCTTGGATAAAGCCCATGCAGAAGTTAAAAAATTAAAACTGATGCCACCCATGTCTGCTGAAGCAACCGTGATTCGCAGTTATTTGGATTGGATACTCAGTGTTCCTTGGAAAAAACGTAATCGCATTCAGTTTGATCTCAATAAAGCAGAAAAGCTTTTAGATAAAGATCATTACGGATTAGAAAAGGTCAAAGAACGGATCATCGAGTATTTAGCTGTTCAACAGCGTGTGAAGCGTCTTAAGGGTCCTATTCTCTGTTTAGTCGGTCCACCGGGCGTTGGTAAAACATCGTTGGGGCAATCGATTGCAAATGCCACTGGGCGTACATTTATCCGTATTGCTTTAGGTGGTGTGCGTGATGAGGCAGAAATTCGTGGGCATCGACGCACTTACATTGGCTCAATGCCTGGAAAAATTATTCAGAAATTATGTAAAGCCGGCGTTAAAAATCCACTGATCATGCTTGATGAAGTCGATAAAATGGCTATGGATTTTCGAGGAGATCCGGCATCTGCATTATTAGAGGTATTGGATCCAGAGCAAAATCACACTTTTAACGATCATTATTTAGAAGTCAATTATGATCTCAGTGATGTGATGTTTATTGCAACCGCAAACTCACTCGAAATCCCAGCGCCTTTGTTAGATAGAATGGAAGTGATTCGTCTCGCGGGTTATACCGAAGATGAAAAAGTCCATATATCAAAAGATTATCTCATCCCGAAGCAAAAGCAGTTAAACGGCTTAAAGGATCAGGAAATAGAAATAGCCGATGGCGCGATTCACGATATTGTTCGCTACTATACACGTGAAGCAGGGGTACGAAACCTCGAGCGTGAGTTGGCACATATTTGCCGTCGTGTTGTCAAAGATATTTTATCCAGTAAACGCGTTAACAAAGTGAGCGTCAGTCCTAAGAATATTGAAAAATTCTTAGGGGTGAAGAAGTTTCGCTATGGTTTGGCGGAAACCGTGGATCAGGTGGGACAAGTTACCGGATTGGCGTGGACCAGTGTCGGTGGCGAGTTATTAACTATCGAAGCGTCCATGATGCCTGGTAAGGGTAAAACCTTACATACAGGGCAGCTGGGTGCGGTGATGCAAGAATCTATTCATGCGGCGATGACGGTTGTGCGTGGGCGTATTAAAAAATACGGTTTGCCGGATAACTTTTTTGAAAAGCAGGACTTTCATGTGCATGTCCCTGAAGGTGCCACACCTAAAGATGGCCCGAGTGCAGGTATCGGCATGTGTACCGCGTTGGTATCTGTGGTGACACATATTCCAGTGCGCGCTGACGTTGCTATGACGGGTGAAATTACGTTGCGAGGACAAGTGTTGCCTATTGGTGGTCTAAAAGAAAAGCTTTTGGCTGCACATCGTGGTGGGATTAAGCAAGTCATTATTCCGGAAGAAAATAAAAAAGATTTGACGGAAATTCCTGCGAATATTTTGAAAAAATTAACCATTCACCCTGTGACAACCATTGAGGAAGTTTTGAATTTAGCCTTACAACGTAACCCAGAAATGAAGGCCGTTGTTAAAAAAAGCACCAAGAGTAAAAAAAAGACTGAAATAAATGTAAAGAAGGATTTACATAACGAAAAATAAGGCGTATATTCTCGTCCGGCTAGCAAGTATAGTTTGACGAGGAAACACAGATCTGATTTAATCAATTCAGGTCTGTAGACCGATGCGCCTTAAAGCAGTAAAGTTAAAGGTGTAAAAGGATGACTAACTACTAAGGGGATAAGATGAATAAGAGTGAATTGATTGATGCCATTGCTGAAGGAGCAGGTTTAACCAAGGTTGCAGCCAGTAAAGTATTAGATGTTTTTACTACGACTGTTACCGGTGCTTTAAAAAGTGGTGATCAGGTTGTGTTACCAGGATTTGGTTCTTTCTCAACATCAGTTCGTTCTGCACGCACGGGCCGTAATCCTCAAACTGGGCAGACTATCAATATTAAAGCTGCTCGTGTTGCTAAGTTTAAAGCCGGCAAATCATTAAAAGAAGCCGTGCAAGAGAAGTAATCGTATTCGGGTGCTTAGCTCAGCTGGGAGAGCATCGCCCTTACAAGGCGAGGGTCGTAGGTTCGATCCCTACAGCACCCACCAAGTTTAGGAGTGGTAGTTCAGTTGGTCAGAATACCGGCCTGTCACGCCGGGGGTCGCGGGTTCGAGCCCCGTCCACTCCGCCAATACAAAGTGCGCCTAAGGGCGCATTTTTTTTAGTAATGTTCACGCCTCACAAGGGAACAGCCATATTTGGCGCAGTTTGAACGAAAAAGTCATTTCACAATGTTCACATACGGATGACGTGGCAATTACTATTAATGTCACGTAAATTGTGATATTTTACTGCAAATATACCTTACGCACATGAGTTTTTGGTTTTTTAGCATCCTATCTATGCTCATTTCGTGTGTTAAAAAAGGCTTACATATGAATAACTATGCGCGCATTTTTTAACACACGAGCTGAACCATATCTGAGTGCTAAAAAACCAAAAACCCATGAGCTTAAGGTATAAATGCGCCAACGTGCAGTTGTTCACTGTAAGTCAAGGCGTGGACTCTTACGATCATGATGTTGATTTGTTTTTGGAATAATAGCTATGCTGCAAAAGTTAAATGAGCGTATCCAAGGTGCCGTTGCGTGGATTGTTGTGGTGTTGGTAACGGTGACTTTCACCTTATTTGGTGTTGACTATTATCTTCAGTCCCGTCACGAAGCAGCGCCGCAGGCTGTTGTGAATGGGCAACCCATCGGTAAACAAGCCTTTGATCTCAGCTATCGTAGAACACGCCAATTGCATGATATCGGCGAATTAAATCTAGCCAGAGAACATCAACTTAAACAAGAAGTGCTTGATGACATGATTGTTAACAGTTTGAGTTTACAATCAGCACGCAAACAGGGCTTTGAAGTAAACCCTGCGCAAGCAAATGCAGCGATTGTCAGTATTCCTCAGTTTCAAGTGGATGGCCATTTTTCTACAAATCGCTACGCTCAAGCCTTGAATAATGCATTCTTTACGCCTGAGTCGTTTCAACAAGAAGTACGCCAAGGCATGCTGCTGAATCAACAGCGCTTTGCTTTGATTGGTACGGCGTTTTCTTTACCAAACGAATTAACACACTTTGTGAAGCTATATTTACAAACACGGAACTATGCATACTTACGTATCCCTGCACTGCAATTTTTAAATCAAGTCGATATTTCAGATGAGGATGTGCGCTCATACTACACTAAACATAAAAATATCTTTTTAACGCCTGAAAAAGTAAGCATTGATTACGTGCGCTTATCCATGCGTGATATCAAGAGTCATCTTGTTCTATCTACGGATCAATTACGCCGCTTTTATGAAGAAAATCAAAGCAATTATTTGAAGCCAGCGCAATGGCAGGTTGCACATATTATGTTGCCTTTCCCAGCCAATGCGAATGCAGATTCACAAGAAAAAGTGCATGAAGAAGCACAGCAGTTGTACCAGTCGTTACAAGAAGACCCACAACAATTTGAAGCACAAGCGAAGGCCAGACTAGCCAACAACACTTCTACAGATAATATTCTGCTACCATGGCTTGTGGCTGGACATACTCCATTTGACAAAGATTTAGCGTCGTTGACAACACCTGGGCAGCTATTAGCACCGATTAAAACAGCGCAAGGATACGAACTTTTCAAGCTAGTGGCCTATCAACCAGCGGCAACCAAATCATTTGAAGATGTGCGCCCGGTTATTCGTGAGCAGTTACTGACCGAAATGGCACAAATGAAATACACCCAAGCGTTAGAGCAGTTGGCTGATTTAAGTTATCAGACCCCTGACTCATTGTCGTTGGTTGCCAAAGTATTAAAATTACCCGTGAATCATACTGCGTTGTTTGATCGTCAAGGGGGTGATAATGAGATTACCAAAAACAAACAAATCATCCGCTCTGCCTTTAGCCAAGATGTGTTGAAATTCGCGAATAACAGCGATCCGATCCAGCTCGATAATGACAGCGTGGTTGTGATTCGAGTTAATCAACATGTGCCGGCAAGTGAAAAAGCGTTAGTGGACGTTAAGTTATTAATTGCTAAGAAATTAGCACATAAAAAAGCAGAAGCCGAAGCCAAGCGTTTTGGTCAAGAGCTACTTAAAATCGCGCAAAGTGGTAAGCAAATTTCTTCTATTGACTCATTAAAATTTGGTCACTTCAAATTTGAAAGTTCAAATCCATTCATTTGGGAAGACGTCTTGGATGTCACTCGAGATTCAGACACGGTGACAGGTGCTATTAATGAGCTGGCTTTTAATTTACCTAGCAAAGGAGACAAAGCTGGGTGCGCACTGGTCGGTGGTGACTATGCCATTGTGCATTTAAAGCAAGTAAATAACGGCAAATTAGACTCTTTAGACAAAGAGCAAATTGCCAGTATCAAACAACAAATCGAAGCGAGCAATGGCTTGATGGACTATAACCTGTACATCAATGATTTAATGAAAAAAGCAACGATTGTTAAACATCCAGTTTGATTCCACATAGCGGCGAATATTTATGACGCCGTCCTGTGAGCAAAGCGAAGCAACCCAGAGTAAGCACACAGAGCTCGAGATTGCTTCGCGCTTCCCCCAACAACAGGCACTTAGGTATCATTTGACCGTTCTCCGAGGTTCAAGAGCGAGGTTGTGAAGATTACATCTTAAGGCAGGGCAAACGCATCTAATCGTGTGATATAAAGTCACTTTGTCTGCGTTACGCGCTTTATGCGCGAAATCCAGATTGCGATCTTGATTAAAATTGTATGGATTATGCGCATAAAGCGCAGGACGTAGCCGACAAAGCCGTGATTTGTGCTCAAAAATTAGATGCGTTTACCCTGCATTTTAAGGCGTCGTGCTAGATAACTCCTGCTTTCGCAGGAATGACAGCAGAGCCATTGTTCACAGCGGTTCTCTCCTGTGGCCTGAACATATTGATCGATTTTCGCTGCTCACATTCTAGGAGGATTATGTGCTAAGCTGTTGTCCTCATCTGGATTCAGATCTTTAGCGGACTCAACCGTTTGCTTTTCAACCAGCGATTGGATGCTCATTTTGATTGACGCTTGTGTTTGTACTTTATTATTTTTTCCTTCAATCGCTTTTTCTTCCTTTTGCCAAGCATCGAGCATTTTCTTAACCTCTTCATCGCCGGATGCTCTCAGAATTTGCATGACCTCAGGGTCGGCCGCATTTTTTTTTGTGAAATTCTTTTTTTCTTCAGGAGAGCCGCTGGCATTTATTGTCACATGTTTTGGGTCAACTCCGCGGGCATACGCGGCTAAACACGCAGCCACGATCATTTTGTCTCTGAGCTCATCCGTTGTTGCGTCAATATCCCATTTTATTTTGGGAGGCACTTCGCCTTGTGCCAATACTAAATCGGTTACTTCCAGCATATCTTTGAATAATTGCTGTGGTGTGGCTTTGTGGTAGGGAAACCAGAGACCGGGGACCTTAAGCCCCGCTCTAAATTCACCGTTTTCATTTTGAATCATCAGCTTTGTGCCATCTGATGTTTTATCTCCACGGGTTCTTTTCCCCCAGGCCCACCCAGCAATTTCTATTTCATTTAGCTGCTTACGGCTTAAATTTTTTAAGCATCGTCTTTTGGCAGCGGGATCCATGGTGATATCATTAGAGCTGACGGTTCCTGTTAATTCTTGATTGGGTAGGGTTACTTTGGGGTCTAGTTTGCATAACCCTTCAAATACATTAATACGTGAAATTAAATCAGCTTTGCTGGCATTTGAGGCAATACGGACCTTTTCCTTCATGCCGTCAACCGCTTCGACATCTTTACCATTCGCGTCTTTGCTTGCTGGTTTACCTTCAAGTTGTTCTTTGAGTTCATTTTCAGCTTTTGTATAGCTGGCAGAGACTTCATCAATAATGCTTTTTTTGTGTTCTTTAATGGTGGCACGAATTTCATCGTCGGTTCGAGCTTTTGCATTAAACAGTAAGGCGAAGTTCTTTTGAAAGTCAGATATGGGCGTGGCCTCTTTGAATAACGCTTCTAATTTTTCTAAGGCTGTTTTACGCTCTTCTTTCAACTCTTCTTGCGCAACAGCATAAATATTATTAAATGCCTCTGCTGCGGCATAAGGTGTGTATATAGGGTCAAGTTTTGTATCGGCAGCCAGTTTAGGATCGCTTGGGTTTTCCCCTTTTTCAATAGCGCGCTTTATATCATTAAATTTATCTTGTATTGCACCCAATTTAGTTTTAGGAATACCATCACTGAGCGTAGTATTGACAGCTTTAATAGCATCTTGTCTAGCATTAACAGCAGCAGGATCGTTGTTCTTGTCAAACGTTTTACTGATTGATTCAAGTGCACTGATATCGACCGTGCCTTTACTACCTATTATGTGTGATGCACTGCTGTGAATGCCTTCAATCGCAGTCTCAGATAATGCTTGGAACTTTGTTAAATTGTAGCTTTCACCATACTCATCGAGTTTCGCGTGCATCTTGGTAGGAGATAATTCAGCCACTCTTGCGGTGTCTTTGTGACGCAGAACCCAGCTACCAAACGTACCAAGGATTGGAATGTATGCAAGTCCATCTGCAGCGGCATTACGCGCAAAGCGCATAGTGTAGCCGCCTGTAGGCAGCTTATTTATATTTTTCTTGACTGTGCTTGCAAGTGCTGCTGCACCTTCTCCTAAATCGGTTAGTGTGTTACCAAAGGCTGCCGCAGCGAAGCCGTTTTCTATAGACATATTTAGAACACCATTTTGATTTAAAATAAAACAACATGAGTATATTATAGCTTAAAAAAGAAGGTAATGTCACTGTTATTTTACCAAGCAGGTACAGCAGCATCACCAAACAATTGTTGGGCCTTTGATTGTACGGCGGATGAGTTTAGTGATTTGACCAGCTGTAACAATTGCGGGCGCTTATCGCTGTTTTGACGAATCACAATCAAATTAGCATAAGGCGAATGTTTACTTTCTATGAACAGCGCATCACGTGAAGGACTTAATCCTGCTGGGATGGCGTAATTGGTATTAATCACGGTAGCGTCAACGTCTTGTAAAATACGTGGTAATTGCGCTGCGTCCAATTCTTTAAATCGCAATTGCTTGGGGTTGCTGCTGATGCTTGCTAATGTGCTACCCTCACTGTTTTTTAAGCGAATCAGACCGGCGCGCTGTAATAGCAGCAGTGCACGAGCTTCATTACTGGGATCATTGGGTATTGCAATGATGGCATGCATGGGTAATTGTTTCAAATGTTTATATTTTTCTGAATAAATGCCTGTAGGGTAGACAAATGTTTTGCCAATGGCTTCCAAGTGATACCCATGAGATACCATCGCTGATTTCAAGTAGGGTAAATGCTGGTACACATTCGCATCTAAAGTACCGTCTTCCAGAGCGGCATTAGGCAGATTGTAATCACTGAACTCAACAATCTTAATATTTAAGCCATATTCTTTTTGCGCCACCTTTTGTGCGACTTCCATGAGTTCTGTTTCAGGGCCAGATATCGTTCCCACAACCAATGTATTGGGTGAGGATTGATGGCCACAAGCACTCAAAAAACAAGTGAAAATACCGGCTAGAATAACCGATTGAATACGCTTTAAATAAAACACAGTAACCTCTCCTCTTTAAAAGGATAATTAAGAACCTGTCTTCACAGTCTACCATGCTTTTCGACTCAGCCTGGCGACTGTGAAGACAGGTTCTAAGCTCGATGATAATGCTTTGCTAAGCGATCACCACCCATTTGTAATAATTGAACCAGTATAATTAAAACCGCGACCGTGGCGACCATCACCAAGGGATTAAAGCGTTGGTAGCCATAACGAATGGCTAAATCACCCAAGCCACCACCACCAACCGTGCCAGCCATTGCTGAATAATTGACTAAAGTAATCGCAGTCACCGTCACCGCGTGAATCAACGCCGGTCTTGCTTCGGGTAATAAAATATAAGAAAACATTTGCCATACAGAGGTACCAATCGCGTGTCCAGTCTCAATCAAGCCATTCGGTAGACTCTGAAATGCGTTATCAACCAAGCGCGCAAAGAAGGGTGCAGCACCCAGCGTTAAAGGAACAATTGCAGCATGAATACCAATAGACGTCCCAACAATGACGCGTGTGAAAGGTATTAATGCGACCAATAAGATAATAAAGGGCACCGACCGACATCCATTAATCAAACTTGCCGTGACGCGATGTAAGGTTGTGTGTGGTTTAATTCGCCGCGTTAAATAGAGTAACATTCCCAATGGTAGGCCCAGTACCACAGCAAAGAAGGTACTGATGACAACCATATACAAAGTTTGCCCTGTTGCAAAAGCAATGTCAGTGATCAGCGTGAGCGACATAACCCAATACCTCTACAATTAAGTTAGCTTGTTGGCAGCGTTGAACGAACGTATTTAATAAATCAGGATGCGCCTTTAATTCAACAATCAGCACACCGCAGGTTAAATCATCAAATCGATCGATATTGGCTAGGAGAATATTAATATCCAAATGCAATTCACGGCTGGTTTGACTAATGAATGGCACGGTTGCTTCTTCGCCTTCAAAAAACAACCGTAACAGCGGTTTGTCGTTTGGTGTGTGGGTGATTTGATGATGTAGGCACTCGGGTAATTTGGGGCTGAGCTGCGTAAATAACATCTTACGCGCGATACTTTCTGGGTGCCTGAAAGCGTCAGCCAGAGAGGTAATTTCTAATATTTTACCTCGTTCCATCACGGCTAAACGATGACAAATTTGTTTTACGACGTTCATTTCATGGGTAATGAGCACCATGGTGATGCCGTAGTGTCGGTTAATTTTACGCAATAACGCTAAGATTGATTCCGTGGTTTCTGGATCCAAAGCAGAGGTTGCTTCATCACATAATAAAATTTTAGGAGAGCAGCTCAATGCACGTGCAATGGCCACGCGTTGTTTTTGTCCACCACTGAGTTTGCTCGGATATGCGTGTCTTTTTTCTTCCAATTCAACTAAAGGCAGAAGTTCATCAATTTTTTCACGAATGTGCACTTCATCCATGCCTTGAATTCGCATGGGTAAAGCGATGTTTTCGTAAACGGTTTTTGAATTTAAGAGGTTAAAGTGCTGAAAAATCATCGCGGTTTTGTGGCGGGCATAACGTAATTTTTTGGCGGGCAATTGAGTGATATTTTGATTATCAATGATGACATCACCCTGATCCGGGCGCTCTAATAAATTCATGGCACGCAATAAAGTGGATTTGCCTGCGCCACTGCGGCCAATAACGCCAAAAATTTCACCCTCTTGGATGAATAGATTCACCTGTTGCAGTGCGACATGACCAGCGAAGGATTTGTGTAAGTCAATAAGTTCGATCATTTGGTGATTATTCCATTCACAGCGCTCAATACCGTTTTCGAAAGGTTCAAATTATAGCGAAGATTATCGCGCTGTACCAGGGTTGCGGCACAGTTACTTTTCTTCAATTAACGATACTATTTTTGTTCTGTTTGTGCTATAATATGCGTCTTTTTTTGAGCGGGTGTTGAAAAATGATTACGATTAATCCATTGATATTAGATAACCCAGAGCACAATAAGATTTTGGCTGCCTTATTGGCCACGGATGATGATGTTGCGTGGCTTAATGGGCGTACATACAAGGTTGGAGAACAGAAAATCTGTTTGACACACGATATACATCGTACCGATTATGATCGTACCGATTATGAAGAAGGTAACGCATCTTATTATGTATTTTCTAACGAGGTTTTAGGACGAGGGCGTTTTTCAGAGGTTATTGTAATTGAATGTGTTCTTAGCTTGTCTGCAGGGAAAATCATTGCCTCAGAAGATAATGCGCTGGTAGCTAAAATTCATAACACAATACCTATCTCCTCGCGGGAAGAATATGAAAAAATTTACAATGAATACATGCGCCAATACCAGTTAAATCTACGCACTCCTCATATTGGTATGAGGAAACCTATTTTTACGGAGATAGTTGTTGAGTCTGAAGATGGCAATTGCAGGTATGAAATTCAACCTATATTTATTATGAAAAAAATGGAGGGTGAAGAGTTTTTTGAGTCTATCTATCGTCGCTATGAGAGGCGAGATATCGCATCAATTAGAGATCTGCTCACTATCTCAAGAGTGTTGTTGAGAAACTTCAATGAGCAATTTGTAAAAAATAACATTCTCCACGGAGATATTAAACCTGAAAATATCAATCTTGATTTTGATGCTCAGCATGATATTCAGCTGAATATTTTTGACATCGGCAATGTTAGTCAAGAGTATGGAGCCGTGATTACTAGGCCTGGTGGAACAAAATATTATGTTGCACCGGAGGCACAAGTAATTGGCACCGCGATTACGGATGAAAAAATAGATATGTTTTCTATCGGGGTAACGCTGCAAGCGATTTGGGGGTTTGGTTATGAGCCACTCCCGACAACAGAATCTGGGCGTGAGAAAAAAATCGCAGCCATCATCGGTTATTTCTTTCCAGAAGATCCCATGGCTACTCATATCCTGCCACTGGTTTACGATGCTGTTATCCAAATGACAGCGGCTGATCCGATAGTACGATCGTCTATAAAAGACGCCATCCAAGCCTTTGAATATATGACAATCAAGGTCGCTGAATTGGTTTTATCTGTAACGCCACAGTCTGTTGCAAGTCCGCCTTCACGGGATATGACGCCTTCTTGGAGTGATTTTAAAGCAAAAAGCAGTCTGCATCAGGCGATAGGGGTAGCATGGAGCCAATTTTTTAGACCCGTTACACCCATTTCGCCTGGGCGAGGAGTGCTGCTTAGCCCTATTAATCACATAAAAAATGAGGAGAGTTCAGAAGGATATCAATACAAACAAAATTAATGTGTGCAAATTCCATCTTGAGTTCATTAAATAGCGCTGGCTATTCGCTGCACTCAAGTCCAGCCGTTCCCCTGAGATACAAGCATTCTCAGGGAACGAGCTAAATTAGCTTGATTTTTAACTCGTGGTACCAAATGTCAATAGTCCGGGATACTGAAAACGCGCTTTACAATTCCGCGTGATTTTTAAAATACAGTAAAGACTCCGGGTTTGCTAATGAATCAAGGTTTTTGACAACTTCACCATGGACGGTTTGTTTCACTGCAATTTCCACTAATTTTCCATTGATGGTACGCGGAATATCAGGGACTTGGATAATCACAGCAGGGACGTGACGTGGTGATGTGTTGGTGCGAATCGTCTGGCGAATCGTGTCTTTTAACGTCTCGGTTAAGTCTAGCTTAGGTTGTAATTTTACGAATAATACAATGCGTGTATCGTCACCATAGTGCTGATCGATCGCCACGCTGTCAGTGATTTCTGTAATGGTTTCTAACTGTCTATACAACTCAGCAGTACCAATACGCACACCGCCTGGATTTAAGGTCGCATCAGAGCGCCCATAAATGATGAGACCATGCTGTGCGGTGATCTGTGCAAAATCACCATGTGTCCATACGCCAGGAAAACTTTCAAAATAAGCACTGCGGTAACGGGCTTTGTCCGGGTCTTGCCAAAATCCGATAGGCATGGAGGGAAAAGGTTGGGTACAAACCAGTTCGCCTGGTGTTTGCTGTATTGATTGTCCTTGATCATCATAAATTTGCACATCCATTCCAAGCCCTATGCATTGTAATTCCCCTTCGTAAACAGGCAATATTGGGTTACCAAGTGCAAAACAAGAGACAATGTCTGTACCACCTGAAATAGAAGATAATTGTATGTTCGCTTTGATATGTTGGTAAACATAAGCATATTGATGTGGTAATAAAGGTGAGCCTGTCGATAACAGTACACGTAAATTTGGCATTTCACAGGCATCAAGCGGTTTAATGTTTTCTTTTTCCAATAAGGAGAGAAATTTTGCACCCGTGCCAAAATGAGTCACTTGTTCTTTATGAATGATTTCAAATAAGTGTGTGGTACTCGGGTGTGTTGGCGAGCCCTCATAGAGTGTGAGCGTGGCACCTAAGGCCAGCGTTGATACCATCCAATTCCACATCATCCAGCCACACGTGGTATAAAAAAGTAAGTTATCTTCAGTTCGGATATCAGAATGTAGCGCCAATTCTTTGACGTGTTGTAACAAAGTTCCACCTGCACCATGCATGATGCATTTTGGTTTACCTGTGGTGCCTGATGAAAATAAAATATAAAGTGGGTGATCAAATGGCAGTGACGCAAACTCAATGTCACACGCTGGCTTTAAAAAATCACTCAGCGCGACCGTGTTTGCAATGTTGAGTGAAATAGACAGATTAGGATAGATAACCAATTGTTTTAACGAAGGTAATTTTTCCAAAATAGCATGTATTTTGGTTTCGGCAGAATATGTTTTGCCATTGTAACGATGGCCATCACAGATAAAAACAACTTTCGGTTGTATTTGCTCTAAGCGGTCAACAATTGCTTGCGCACCAAAATCAGAAGAGCAAGACGACCATGTGGCACCGATAGATGCACTGGCAAGCATCGCGATAATCGTAAAAGCAACATTGGGCATGATGCCCGCAATACGATCACCAGACTGAACTCCCGCCGCACGTAAAGCGGCTGCACATCGACTCACTTCTTGATACAAGGCCGCATAGCTTAACGATTGCCGTTGCCCCTGTTCATTGATGCTGACAATGGCCGGATGATTATCGCGACGGGCCAACAATTTTTCTGCATAATTAAAATACGCCCCAGAAAACCAACGCGCATCGATCATATCATGGCCAGGCGTGAGGATGTGTTGAGCTGGCTTATCAAAAGTGATGTGCAGAAAATCGCACAAAGCTTGCCAGAAATCGGGGGCGTGTTCAGTAGACCAAGTGTGCAGCGCTTGGTAATCTTGGCAAGGTAACGTATATTTTTCAGCAACAAATTGCATGAACTGCCACATTTGACTGTTTTTAGGCTGACTCGGTATCCACAACGCTTTTTTCATAATGCTATCCCTATATACCTTGCTCCATCACACTTTGGATTGTGAAGATAGCACATCTGTGGGATAATTTTAAAGTTTAAAATTGCGTGTACGCGATTTGATTTAAAACAGCACTCCTCCTCAAAAATAGGTGAATCATGGGAACTCGAATGGATGATAATAAACAAAAAGCATTGAATGCGGCATTGACTCAAATTGAACGCCAATTTGGCAAAGGTTCAGTTATGCGTATGGGTGATGGCAGCGTAGCTCGTGATATTGAAGCTATTTCTACCGGATCATTAGGGCTTGATATTGCGTTAGGAATAGGTGGTTTACCTAAAGGGCGTATTGTTGAAATTTATGGACCAGAATCATCTGGTAAAACGACGCTTACCTTGCAAGTGATCGCCGAATGTCAAAAAGCCGGTGGCACCTGCGCATTCATTGATGCTGAGCATGCACTCGACCCCAGTTATGCCGCCAAATTAGGTGTGAAAGTCGAAGATGTTTTGATTTCACAACCCGATACCGGTGAGCAAGCACTTGAAATCACCGATATGTTAGTTCGATCAGCTGCTGTCGATGTGATAGTAATTGACTCCGTTGCCGCCTTAACACCCAAAGCCGAAATTGAAGGTGAAATGGGTGATTCGCATGTTGGTTTACAAGCCCGCTTGATGTCACAAGCCCTACGTAAATTAACCGCTAATATTAAACGCTCCAATACACTGGTGATTTTTATTAACCAAATTCGTATGAAAATCGGTGTTATGTTTGGAAGCCCTGAAACCACTACCGGTGGAAACGCATTGAAGTTTTACGCATCTGTTCGATTAGATATTCGTCGTATTGGTTCAATCAAAAAAGGCGAAGAAATCATGGGCAGCGAGACACGTGTCAAGGTTGTAAAAAACAAAGTCGCGCCTCCTTTTAAAATGGCAGAATTTGATATTTATTATAACGAAGGTATTTCACGTGAAAGTGAAATTATTAATTTAGCCGTACAGTTAAACTTTATTGAAAAATCTGGCGCTTGGTACAGTTATAATCAAGAAAAAATTGGTCAAGGTAAAGATAACGTGCGTGCGTATTTGCAGGAAAATCCAACGCTTGCTGCAGCGCTTGAACAACGTATTCGTGCTGAATTGTTGGCTAAGCCATTGCCTGTTGCGGATATGAAAGAAGAAGCCACTGCCGATGCTTGATGCCTATCAACACGCCATTGCTCTGCTCGCAAGACGCGAGCATGGCGCGTTGGAGTTAACTAAAAAATTATCTCAAAAAGGGCATACAGCACTTGCCATTCAAGAAGCACTAGAAAAATGTCAGCAACATGGCTTGCAACAAGATGCCCGTTTTGTCGAGCAAAAAATGCGCACACGAGTGACGCAAGGGTATGGCCCAGAACGTATTCGTATGGAGCTACAACACTTAGGTGTGGCACGAGAGCTGATTGAAAATACACTCGCCGAAGCCGATTATGATTGGATTGTGGAAGCGCAAGCGGTACTGCGTAAAAAATATGGCAACATGTTGAGTAAATCTATTTCTGTACGTCAAAAACAAAAACAATTTTTGCATTATCGTGGCTTTTCGATGCATACTATTAGTCATGTTTTGCGAAATGACTAGGGTCTGTTGACATTTCAGATGCCTACGCCCCGCGACTTGTTCGCGGGGTCCATTTCGATCTATGTTGACACGTAGAGCTTGTTTGTTAAGCAAGATCTCTGGATCCCGCGAACAAGTCGCGGGATGTAGTGCCTCTTAAGATGAAATGTCAACAGACCCCTAGCTACTTTTTCCCTGGGGAAAAGAATATTGAAAGATGAGTGCAAGATAAGATGGCAAACGATCTTTCCCCCTTGGAAAGAGTACAGTGTTTATTTTTTGTATAAAAGGTATTGGTTATGATAAGTAGCTCAAAAATAAGACAACTCTTTTTAGATTATTTTAAACAACGAAATCACCAAATTGTTGCCAGCAGCTCATTGATACCAGGTAATGATCCCACTTTACTGTTTACCAATGCTGGAATGGTGCAATTTAAAGATGTTTTTCTTGGACAAGAAAACCGATCTTATCAGCGCGCTACCTCTGCGCAACGCTGTGTTCGCGCGGGCGGAAAACACAACGATCTGGATAATGTTGGTTATACAGCCAGACATCATACTTTTTTCGAAATGTTAGGTAATTTTAGTTTTGGTGATTATTTCAAACGCGAAGCCATTCAATTTGCTTGGGAGTTCTTAACACAGGTTTTGCATTTACCCGCTGAAAAATTATGGGTCACGGTGTTTCGTGATGATGATGAAGCAGCTGATATTTGGTTAAATGAAGTAGGCGTGTCGCCACAGCGTTTTTCTCGTTGTGGTGAAGAGGACAATTTTTGGTCTATGGGCGATACCGGTCCGTGTGGTCCCTGTACGGAAATTTTTTATGATCATGGTGCCGATATTGCCGGCGGTCCACCTGGTAGCCCTGATGCAGATGGTGATCGTTATATTGAGATTTGGAATTTGGTGTTTATGCAATTTAACCGTGATAAAAAAGGTCAATTGCATCCTTTACCAAAACCCTCTGTGGATACCGGTATGGGATTAGAGCGAATCGCCGCTGTGGTACAAGGCGTTCATAATAATTATCAGATTGATAGTTTTCAGCATATTATCCGTGCGATTGCTGCTTTGGGTGATGATTTGGATTTGGAACATCCGTCTCTCAAAGTGATTGCTGATCATATTCGAGCCTGTGCTTTTTTAATCGCAGATGGTGTAATGCCTGCACACGAAGGGCGTGGTTATGTGTTGAGGCGTATTATTCGACGCGCTGTACGACATGGCCATCGTTTAGGATTGCCTATGCCCTTTTTCAGTCGTGTGGTACAACCCTTAATCGATGTGATGGGAGATGCTTATCCCGAACTAGAAACACAGCAGACCTTAATTGAAACCACGCTGTTACGTGAAGAGCAACAATTTGCACGCACGCTAGAACAAGGGTTAACACTATTACAAGACGCGATGCAACAAACAAAAAACAAAACACTCTCTGGCGAGGTGGCATTTAAATTGTACGACACCTACGGCTTTCCATTGGATCTTACCATGGATATCACCCGCGAACAGGGCATGAAAGTAGACAGCGATGGCTTTCAGCAATGCATGGATCGTCAACGTGCGCAGTCGCAGTCAGCAAGCCAATTTCAAGTCGATTATTCAATTACTCTCCCTGTCGACAGTGAAACGGTTTTTCATGGTTATGAACAAGATAAGCTCAACACACAGGTGCTTGCTTTAATGAGCAATGGGCAAACGGTTGAGCGGCTGGTTCAAGGCGATAAAGGTTTGGTTATTTTACAAGCGTCACCTTTTTATGCCGAAAGCGGTGGACAAGTGGGTGATAAAGGTGAAATACACGGCGAGTTCGGGACCTTTCGTGTCGATGATACGCAGCGCCAAGGACAAGTGATTGTGCATCATGGTGAGGTCGTTCGTGGCGAATTAGTTAGAAAGCATCCAGTTGATGCGGTGGTCGATGCCTCAAGACGTGATACCATTCGCTTAAATCATACGGCGACACACTTATTGCATGCTGCGTTAAAAATCGTTTTAGGACGACATGTACAACAAAAAGGCTCTTTGGTTGAAGCTACTCGCGCTCGCTTTGATTTCTCACATCCAACCGCCATTTTGCCCGCAGAGCTCCAGCGTATTGAGCGTTTAGTTAATGCAGAAATTCGTAAAAACCATGCGGTTGAAACACACGTTACGGATATTGAGTCGGCTAAAAAACAAGGTGCATTGGCGTTGTTTGATGAAAAATATGGCGACAGTGTGCGTGTGTTAGCTATGGGTGAGTTTTCTAAAGAGTTGTGTGGTGGAACCCATGCTAAGCGTACTGGTGACATCGGGCTATTTAAAATTGTGGCTGAATATGGTGTAGCCAGTGGGGTGCGTAGAATCGAGTTTGTTAGCGGTGATGCTGCTTTTTCTTGGATTGAAGAAAACTTAAATTGGTTACAAGAAGCGGCGCATCAATTAAAAACCAAGCCCGTACACGTGGTAGAAAAAATCACGCAACAATCACAGCTCATTAAGACGTATGAAAAAGAGCTGACACAATTTCGCCAAACAATGACGGCACAGTCTGGCAATCAGTTGATAAATGAATGTCAAACCATTGGTGACGTCAAACTCTTGGTGAAACGCATGGATGAGTTGGACTCACAGGGTTTACGACAATTATTAGACAATCTTAAATCCTCATTAGATCGAGCGGTGATTGTCCTTTATGCTGTTCAAGATGATCGTCTTTCCGTCATTGCGGGTGTGAGTCGTTCCCTACATGGGCACGTGCCAGTTGCTGCCGAATTCGTAAAGCAATTGTGCGGTAAAGGCGGTGGTCGTGACGATATGGCGCAGGGTGGGGGAGCTGTTCCTGCTGACTTGGATGCGCGTGTCGCAAAAATAGCAATGCTGCTACAATCAGTAGCGTAACACAAAGCCTAGCAAGGAAGGAGAAAGTGTGGACGCTTTGGTAAGAGGCCGGGTTGAGAAACAAACACAAGAAGCTTTGGTGAAAGCGCATGCTGTATTGGTTAAGCGCATTGCTTACCATATGTCAGGACGCTTACCACGCTCAGTGCAAGTGGATGATTTAATGCAAGCGGGTATGTTGGGTTTGTTAGAGGCCGTGCGATCGTATGATGAAAGCAAAGGCGCTTCTTTTGAAACCTACGCGACCATACGGATTCGTGGTCATATGTTAGACGAAGTGAGACGTAACGATTGGGTACCGCGCTCAGTGTATCGTAGCTCACGTCTGATTTCGGATGCGGTACGAACCGTTGAGAATCGTTTAGGGCGTGAGGCAACTGATCAAGAAGTCGCAAAAGAATTAGATATCGATCTTTCGGCATACCATGCAATGCTCACCGATGTGAATGGTGCGCATCTATATGGTTTTGATGATTTAGGTGTCACAGATGATGTTTTAAAAGGAAACTCAGAAAGCACGATGAATGAGCCACATATCAATGTGTTGCGCAAAGACACGCGTGGGCATTTGACAGGGATCATTCAAGGATTACCAAAAAATGAACAGATGGTGTTGTCTCTTTATTATGAACACGATCTGAATTTAAAAGAAATCGGTGATATTTTAGGCGTAACGGAATCGCGTGTTTCGCAGATTCATAGTCAGGCTACACACCGAATTAAGGCCCGTTTAGAGAGCGATTAAATGTTAGAAGTCAATCAGACCATTCAGTTAATAGAAGATTTAGATATCCGTGTTCAGGCCCTTTGGGGGTATCTTTGACGTCGATACCAAAGGTGAAAAGCTTGAAGAAGTCATTCGTGAATTAGAAGATCCTGCTATTTGGAATCATCCCGAGCGCGCTCAGACATTGGGTCGCGAAAGAGCGCAATTAGAGTTCATTGTGTATCAATTACGTGATTTGAAACAGTCTTTACGTGATTTTGCAGAACTTTTTCAAATGGCGCGTGAAGAGAATGATGAGGCGACTTTGCATGATGTGGCACAGGGAGTGCAACGCATCGCGCAACAAGTGGATAAGCTCGAATTTCAACGTATGTTTTCTGGCCAAATGGACAAATGCCATGCTTTTTTAGATATTCAATCCGGATCGGGTGGAACCGAGGCCCAAGATTGGGCGGAAATGTTATTACGTATGTATCTTCGCTGGGCAGAGCACCATGGTTTTCAAGTTGAGCTGGTTGAGTGTTCAGCGGGTGATGTTGCTGGCATTAAAAGCGCGACGGTACATGTGCAAGGTGAGTATGCTTTTGGTTGGTTACGTACAGAAACGGGTGTGCATCGTTTAGTAAGAAAGTCACCTTTTGATTCGGGAAATCGTCGACACACATCCTTTGCCTCCGTATTTGTATCGCCAGAAGTCGATGATGATATTGAAATTGCGATTAATCCAGCTGATTTACGTATCGACACCTACCGTGCGTCAGGCGCGGGTGGTCAGCATGTTAACCGTACGGATTCTGCGGTGCGAATTACGCATATGCCCAGTGGAATTGTGGTACAATGCCAAAATGATCGTAGCCAGCATAAAAACAAAGATCAGGCTATGAAACAATTGCGCGCCAAATTATACGAATTGGAAGTGCAAAAAAAGAATGCCACACAACAAGCATTAGAAGAAGCAAAATCAGATATTGGTTGGGGATCGCAGATTCGTTCTTATGTCTTGGATCAATCACGCATTAAAGATCTCCGCACCGGTGTTGAAAACACCAATACGCAAGCCGTATTGGATGGTGATTTGGATCTCTTTATCGAGGCCAGTTTAAAAGCTCAAATAGAAAGCATCGAGTAAGTGTGTCGCTAACCTCGTATGGAGTGAACACTTACCTGAATGCACGCCAAATAAAGTAGGAGCTGTAATGAGTGTAACTGAAGAAACCTTAGACGAAAGCGAAGTATACCAAGTTCGCAAACAGAAATTAGCCCGTTTGCGTGATCAAGGATTTGATTTCCCCAATGAATTCAAACGTGCGCATTTGGCTGCTGATTTGATGAGTCAGTACGCTTCGTTGAGTAAAGAACAATTGGCGGAAAAAAATATTTCTGTGTCGATTGCGGGACGTATGGTATTACGGCGTTTAATGGGTAAAGCGAGTTTTGTTCATTTACAAGATATGTCCGGCCGTATTCAAGTCTATGTGCGTGAAAATGAATTTGAAGCACTATACGAAGATTTCAAACATTGGGACTTAGGTGATATTGTTGGTGTGACCGGTACCCTTTTTATCACCAATACCGGGGAATTAACCGTTCATGCGCATTCATTGGTATTACTCACTAAATCTTTACGCCCATTGCCAGATAAGTTTCATGGTTTGGCGGACCAAGAAGTACGCTATCGACGGCGTTATGTCGATTTAATTGCGAATGAAGAAAGTCGGCAAACATTTTTAACACGCTCACGCATTATCCAAGCGTTTCGTCGTTTTATGGATTCACAACAGTTCCTCGAAGTAGAAACACCGATGATGCATCCTATCCCGGGTGGTGCATTGGCAAGACCGTTTGTGACCCATCATAATACACTGGACATGCAAATGTTTTTACGTATTGCACCAGAGTTGTATTTGAAGCGTTTAATTGTGGGTGGTTTTGAGCGGGTCTATGAAATGAACCGTAACTTTCGTAACGAAGGGATTTCACCGCGCCACAACCCAGAATTTACCATGGTTGAGTTTTATCAAGCGTATGCTGATTATCAAGACTTGATGATATTCACAGAAAATTTGTTGCATTATTTATGCGACGAGGTATTGGGAACGCGTCAGGTCACGTATCAAGACAAAATCATTGATTTTGATAAACCCTTTGCACGCTTGACGATCCCAGAGGCGATTTTGCAATATAATCCACAAATCCATGCGAAAGACCTAGAGACAGTAGAGCAATGCAGAGCACTTTTAACGCGTTTGAGCTTGCCATTCAAACCCAGTGATGGTTTAGGAAAGCTGCGTATGGTGATCTTTGAGGAAACGGTTGAGCACCAGCTGATTCAACCGACCTTTGTGACAGCGTATCCAACCGAAGTATCGCCTTTAGCGCGTCGTAGCAAAGCGGATCCCGAGGTGACGGATCGTTTTGAGTTTTTTATCGCTGGTCGCGAAATGGCCAATGGTTTTTCCGAGTTGAACGATGCAGATGATCAGGCTGCTCGTTTTCGTAAACAAGTCGAAGATCGTGATGCGGGTGATTTAGAGGCCATGCATTTTGACAGCGATTATATCGAAGCATTGGAGTACGGTATGCCGCCGACAGCGGGAGAGGGGATCGGTATCGATCGCTTAGTTATGCTGTTTACTAACTCTCCGTCCATTCGAGATGTGATTCTTTTCCCTCATTTACGAAAAGTGTGAGTGATTACGAACACGCATTAATGACACTCTCACTCATGTGGGAGTGTTCTTGCTTATACGCTAAAATACTTGTTATTAAAGGGCAAAAAATATATAATAAGTATTAATTTTGAATAGTTTTGGATTGTAAAATGGAGCAAAAATCGGATAGTTACGAAGAACAAACGCTCATTAATCGAAGACGAGAGATTTTTTTGTTATTTTCCGATTTAGTGGCTAAGTTTAAAGAAAATGTGGTTGTTTCGCCGGACGAATTATTGGCTTTTAGTACACATTACTGTGATTTTTCTTGTCTTTTCGACAGTCACGAAGAAGACGAGACAATTTATGAGAAAATACAACAAATCTTACCACCCATGGCGTTTATTTCTCAGTGTTTTGGTATACAACAGCAACACGTACAGCCGTCAGAGACGCCTGGTGACTCGAAATCGAGTGTAGATAAAAACAACGTTGCAATGGATTTTGATTTATTACACAAGATGAAAGTGTTGTTTGAAGAATCGCCGATAAAAAATCTAAACATGTTGCTCGATTTATATGCGCAGTACGTTCAGTATGTGAATGTAGATGCGAATTTAGAAGATGGAGAAAGTTCTTTTGAAGCAGCAAAAGAGCATCAAGATTTATTACATTATTTAGATGTGGAGTCTCGTCGTGCAGACATGACGGCGCGGCTGGTAAAAAGAATAGATTTGTATCGCAAGCGTTATGATTCGCTTATGAACACCGGGCCTTCACCGCTGATTATATCTATACTAGATAGTTTATATCATGACATTCAAAATACCAAATTTGATCCTTATATTACCAAAAAACAATCAGAAGAAGTGAATGAGATTCAACAGCAAGTAGAGTTGCTCTGTAACCGTGTATCGACTGAAAAAAATAAACATATGCCTGCTGGTAAGACCTTTTTTTCTCCATCATTACGATCCAGTCCTGCGAGTTTACACTCCGAGAGTCATATTATTGACCGATTACCCTTTATTATTTCGACACCACTGGTGGAGTCGCCGGCAATAAGCCATATGAGCACACTCAGTGATCTTGTCAGTCCGTTTTTATCACCGTTAGAAACAAAACAAAGCTGGGGTAAGTATCACAATCACAGCATTCCTTATACAGAGCAGGTGAGTCAATTCCAATCGTCTTTAAATAGAACAATATGTCGCCCCCTTGAACTTGAGTTTAATGGGAGTGAAGACAGCCTTCGTGTTCATGAGAAAAATAATTTTGTACCTATCAATCCGCAGACAACTTCAAGCCGACGACCGCTTGAGTCTAATCTTAAACAGCCTAGCAGCATGCAACATGCGCCGAAGGCTGCGAAGTTTTCCTTAGCTTTTTGGTTAAGAATGACTATCACCATGGGGGTTGTTTCGTTGGCGGTAGCGGTCACGGCTATTCTGTTATTACTATTGGCTAGCTCGTTAACCAGTCATATGGCTGTAGCTGGTTGGGCGTGTGCGGGTGCGAGTGTGGGATTATTTTTTGCTTGTAGATATATGAGTAAAAGCATGATGCCAGCGAAGATAGCTACGGAGCATCCAGGCTTTAACGCATAAAAACGTTTTCTAAGGGCTCACTCTGCACGAGGGCGCGGCCAAATATGGCCGTTCCCCGTGCGGAGTGAACATTTACGTTTAGGTTTCATCGTCCCAACTTAATGTACCACCCGCTTGGTATTCAATCACGCGGGTTTCAAAAAAGTTTTTCTCTTTTTTTAGATCCATCATTTCGCTCATCCATGGGAATGGGTTTTCTGCGCCAGGGTATTGTTCTGGTAACCCAATTTGCAGTAAGCGGCGATTCGCGATGAAGTGAATATATTCCTCAAACATTTCAGCATTCATGCCTAAAATACCGTGCGGCATGGTATCTTTAGCGTATTGGTATTCGAGCTCAACACCTTCTTTAATTAATTCAATGATGTCACGTTTAAAATCATTGGTCCATAAGTGTGGGTTTTCGATTTTGATTTGATTGATGACATCAATCCCGAAGTTCATATGCATCGATTCGTCGCGTAAAATATACTGAAACTGCTCGGACGTTCCGACCATTTTGTTGCGGCGCCCCATGGATAGAATTTGCGTGAAACCAACGTAGAAGAAAATACCTTCAAATACCACATAAAAAGCAATCAAATCGCGTAATAAGCGCTGATCATTCTCAGGCGTACCTGTCTGGAACGTTGGATCACCTAAGCTTTGTGTAAAAGGCAATGCCCAGGCTGCTTTAGTAGCCACAGAAGGAATTTCTCGGTACATGTTAAAAACAGCGGCCTCATCTAAGCCCAAACTTTCGATGACATATTGATACGCATGCGTATGTAAAGCTTCTTCGAATGCCTGACGTAACAAATATTGGCGGCATTCGGGGTTCGTGATATGGCGATAAACAGCTAAGACCAAGTTGTTTGCAACCAACGAATCAGCTGTTGAAAAGAAGCCGAGATTACGTAATACAATCATACGCTCATCGGCTGTTAAGCCATTGGGATCGGACCACAGTGCCAAATCAGCGCTCATGTTGATTTCATTGGGCATCCAATGGTTTGCACAGGCAGTTAAATACTTTTCCCAAGCCCATTTGTATTTAAAAGGAACCAACTGGTTCAAGTCTGCGCGACAGTTGATGATTTGTTTGTCGTCAACTTGAATTCGATTTGCGCCCATTTCTAATAATTCTAGGCCAGTAGCCCCTTTTTGATACGATGTCGATGTGGTTAGTTCTGCAATGTCACTCATGATTAATTCCTCGTTTAAACATTCTTTTAGACAACCATGTTGTCCAAATGGCATCCTGCACAACATTGCGTTTCGAACTGCAACGTTATGCAGGATGCTTATGTTGGCTATGGCTTATCGTCAATGCCAATTATCAAAATTAAATGATACGCATGCCTCATATAATTTATTGGCAAGCCTCACAGTCTGGGTCAAGAATCGAGCAGACTTTAGGCTCTTCAATTTTAACCGCATTTAATGCACCATCACTAATGGTTGATTTTTCTGCGTTACTAGCGCCCACGCTGCGTAAGTAATAAGTGGTTTTCAAGCCACGTAACCATGCTTGACGATACAACTCATCTAACTTTTTACCCGAAGGTTGTGCCATATAAATATTTAATGATTGCGCTTGATCGATCCATTTTTGTCGTCTAGATCCTGCTTCTACTAGCCATACGGGATCAATTTCAAAAGCAGTGGCATAGCGTTTTTTGAGTGCAGCAGGGATTCGGGTGATGGGTTGAACACTGCCATTGTAGTATTTCAAATCATTCACCATGACTTCATCCCAGAGTTTCAATGCTTTCAAATCAGCAACTAGGTAAGGGTTGATAACCGTGAATTCGCCTGAAAGGTTCGACTTTACATATAGATTTTGATAAGTCGGCTCAATGGATTGTGATACACCACAAATATTAGAAATGGTTGCCGTGGGGGCGATGGCCATCACGTTTGAGTTACGCATTCCTTGTGTACGTACTTTGATACGTAAGGCTTCCCAATCCAGCGATTGGCCACGATCTTGTTCTAAGAATTTACCGCGCGCCTGCTGTAATAAACTCACAGAGTCAATCGGCAGAATACCTTTGCTCCATAGTGAGCCTTCATAGCTGGAATAACAACCACGCTCTTTTGCTAAAGCACAAGATGCTTCAATCGCATAGTAACTGATAAGCTCCATTGATGTATCAGCAAATTCAACGGCTTTGGAAGATGCGTAGTCTAATTCCATTGCGAACAAGGCATCTTGAAAGCCCATCAAGCCCAAGCCAACGGGGCGATGTTTCAAGTTTGAATTACGCGCTTGTGGAACAGAATAGTAGTTGATATCAATGACGTTATCTAGCATACGTACGGCAGTGACGATCGTTTGTTGTAGTTTTTTACGATCTATTTTGCCATTTTTAATGTGCGCAGGAAGGTTAATGCTGCCTAAATTACACACAGCGATTTCATCCTCTGAGGTATTCAAAGTGATTTCTGTGCATAAGTTAGAGCTGTGAATAACGCCCGCATGCTGTTGTGGTGAGCGCAGATTACAAGCATCTTTGAAAGTTAACCAAGGATGTCCTGTTTCGAATAACATAGAAAGCATCTTGCGCCATAATTTAATAGCAGGCACGGTTTTAACATTATTTATTCCGCCTTCACGGGCTTGTTGTTCGTACTGGGTGTATAGTGTATCGAAAGCTTTACCATATTGTTCGTGTAGATCGGGTACTTCGTCTGGTGAAAAGAGCGTCCATTCACCTTCTTCGTATACCCGTTTCATGAATAAATCAGGAATCCACAGCGCTGTATTCATGTCGTGTGTGCGTCGTCGATCGTCCCCGGTATTTTTCCGCAGCTCTAAAAACTCTTCTACGTCACGGTGCCAACATTCAAGATAAGCGCACACCGCGCCTTTGCGTTTACCGCCTTGATTAACGGCGACGGCCGTGGCATCCGCAACGTTTAAGAAAGGAACAACGCCTTGTGATTTACCATTGGTGCCTTGAATGTGCGCTCCCATAGCACGCACAGGGGTCCAATCATTACCTAATCCGCCTGCAAACTTGGATAACAACGCATTGTCTTTTAATGCGCTGTAAATACCGTCTAGATGATCAGGAACAGTTGTCAGATAGCAACTGGATAGCTGTGGACGTACAGTGCCTGCGTTAAAGAGTGTGGGCGTTGATGACATATAATCAAACGAAGAAAGCAGCGTATAAAATTCGATAGCACGTGCATTTTGATCGGGTTCACGAATCGCAAGGCCCATCGCAACACGCATGAAAAAAGCTTGTGGTAATTCATAGCGTACACCGTTTTCATGAATAAAATAACGATCATACAGTGTTTGTAAGCTCAAGTAGGTAAATTGCATGTCGCGCTCAGGTAATAGCGCCTTGCCCAATTTGGATAAATCAAATTCAGCGAGTTTGGGGTCGAGAATACCTTGTTGAATACCTTGTGCAATATAACGTTCGAAATAAGCAGGATACAGTTTTGCCATTTCATCAAATGTGGCGCTGTGCTCGAAGCCTACTTTATTTAAAGCTTCTCCACGGAAATTATCCAACAGCAAACGAGCGCTGACATAAGTGTAATTGGGCTCTGTTTCAATCAATGCGCGCGCGGCCATAATCAGGGCTTTATGCACATCTTCTAGTTTGGCTTTGCTGTATAGATTGCGTAATGCATCTTTCAGGACGGGTTCTGATTGCACGGCGTCTAAATTACGACAGGCTTCATTGACGATGGTGGTAACGCGCTCCATATCCAGGGGTTGTACACTGCCATCTGGCATAGTGATTAAACGTGCTTTGCTATCTTGAGAAACTTGCTGTAGCTCTGTTTCGCGAATTTTACGTCGCTCTTCACGGTATAAAACGTACGCTCTGGCAACTTTATTTTGGCTACTGCGCATTAAAGCTAATTCGACTTGATCTTGAATGTCTTCAATATGTATCGTACCGCCAGCGGGTAAGCGGCGTTTAAATGCTTGCATCACTTGTTGTGTTAGCTGAGTAATTTGATCTCGAATTCTATCTGAAGCAACGGCATTGGGTCCTTCAACAGCAATGAACGCTTTGGTAATCGCGACTTGTATTTTGGTATCATTAAAGGTTTCAACTTTACGATTACGTTTGATAATTTTCAGCATACCGGGCGTTTGTGTGCTGAGTTCAATAGATGATGGGGTTTGGTGTGATTGTAAAGGCTCGGCTATTTCAGACATGCTCCCTCCAGTGTGCAAACACTATATATAGTTATTTTTTGTGTGAATATACACAATATAATGTGTTTGAATTGAAAGTGCAATAGAATAAGTATGAGAATATCCTGTGGATAAGTTGTCAATAATTCATGGTAAATATATCTTGTGTGCATGAGCGAAAAAGTTTTATTCGTATTTTGATGGTTTTTTATGGTGTCGGTTTTACGACAATCGCATCGCTGACGCCAACAAAATTAGGCGCATTGATTTTAAAGCTGCCTATTTTTGCGTAGAGCTGACTGGAGCTACCGCCATCTAAATTGAGTGCATCGACACAATTTAATGGGGGGGCTTTAAGGTGTTCAGCAAGCCAGGTTGTGGTTACGGGATTATTTTCAGTGACTAAAATGATGATCTGATGATGTGCGGTAATGCCCAGTGCGGTACGCTCTGCATAGCCGGGTTTAAGTGCAGTGATTTCGCCATTAACTAACAAACGCGGGCCGCTTTGTACGGCGAAATTAATTTGCTTGTCTGGTGAAAAATGGCTGAGACTACTGATATAAGGTACGTTATTTTTGACATAAAATACGCCCCACCAGCTGATTTGTTTTAATGGGTTATATTGGTGGTGGTTGCTAATACGTAATCCTAACGGGTGATGTTGTTGATCAAAAAAGCCACCATTAATCGCGATCAATGCGTTGCTGTGATTAGCGAACTCGTGGGCAAATGCTTGGGTTTGCGTAAACATATTTGCCATCACCGAATCGAGCTTATTGTGGTTTAAGTCAATCCGAAAAACATGAATATGCGACCAATGTGAAAGTACCGTGGTATTGAGATCTTGATATTCAATACCCGGAGCTAGTTTTGTCCAAGTATTGGCAACGGTTTGGCAGGTGAATACAGATAAGAGCATCGCTATGAGACACCGATATTTGGCTGTCTTGAAGCCAATCGCCTTTCTTTTCAAATATGGCAAAGCCATCCATTGAAGTTTATTGGTTATAGACTCTAAACTGAGTTTATCTCGTGCTCTTCGCATGGTAATCTTGTATCCTTAAAAGATTTTTTGCTGATACTGGAAACAAAATGAAAACACATTCGCAACATAACAACAGTCAAATACCAAAGTCAACCAATGAATTAAAACAAATCATGGATCATGTGTTGGCGTTGGCACGTCAACAAGGTGCTACCGAAGCATCTGTCGCGGTTAATTTAGACAGTGGTTTTTCGGTTGATGTCCGTATGGGAGAGGTGGAAACCGTTGCTTTTAGTGAAGATCAAGGTGTTGGATTGAATGTTTACATTGGTAAATCTAAGGGTAGTGCCAGTAGCAGTGATACCTCGCCAAAAGCCTTGGAAGCCTTGGTTTCTGCGGCTTTGGATATTGCGAAGGTGAGTGCCGCAGACCCTTGTTTCGGTTTACCTGATAAAGCGCTTTTGAGTCATCAAACCATGGATTTGGACTTGTATCATCCTTGGGATTTATCACCTCAACAGGCCATTGAACAGGCCTTGGCGTGCGAGCAAGAAGCCTTGGCCGCTGACAAGCGTATTACCAATTCAGATGGTGTGCATGTGGCTACTTATCAGTTTTGTTTGGGGCATGCCAATAGCCATGGTTTTGAAGGCTATTTAAACAGTACTCGTCATTCAGTCAGTTGTTCGTTGATTGCCCAAGAGGGTGATAATATGCAACGTGATTATGATTATACCACCGCACGCTCGGCGAAAGATTTGAGTGATTTAAAGATATTGGCACAGTCGGCTGCCAAGCGGACCACGGAAAGATTAGGAGCTAAAAAGGTTAAAACACAAAAAGTGCCTGTGTTGTTTTCATCACGTGTTTCTAGTGGTTTATTTTCGAGTTTGATTGGCGCTATCAGTGGCAGCAACATTTACCGAAAAAACACATTTTTATTGGACGCGGTAGGTAAACACATTTTCCCAGCGTTCATTCGTGTTTATGAGCAGCCACATTTATTACGAGGCTTAGGTAGTGCCCCTTTCGATGGAGAAGGGGTGGCAACGCGCAATAATGTTTTTATTGAAAACGGCCGATTGTGTCAGTACGCGTTGAGTACGTATTCTGCACGTAAACTGGGGTTAGAAACGACTGGAAACAGTGGCGGTGTATTTAATTTAATGGTCGATGCCACCGCAGGTGATTTGGCGTCGTTACTCAAAGAAATGGATACAGGGCTGTTGGTCACCGAATTAATGGGGCAAGGCGTGAATATTTTAACGGGAAATTATTCTCGTGGTGCCAGTGGCTTTTGGGTTGAAGGTGGAAAAATCCAGCATCCTGTTGAGGAAATTACCATAGCAGGCAATCTGAAAGAGATGTTTCAACAGATTGTGGCAGTTGGCTCCGATATTAACCCCAACATTTCCACGCATTGTGGATCGGTGTTGATTGAGTCTATGACGGTTGCGGGGCATTAAGGTAACCGCTCTCCAAGCTTAAAAAGAGAGGCCGAACGCATTGAGTTTGATGCAAAATACAGTTGTTCAGGCAAGCGTTAATATTTAAGGGGGAGTGGAGCTTGGGGCGCCGTCATCGTTATGGGGAGGGTCTTTGTCTTCAGTCAGTGAAACCAAAGGCTCGACTTCTTCGATATTGGTACTCTGCTTGTTGTTTTTAAGCTTGTTTATGACTTGTATTACGGTGTATATAAAAAAAAGAATCCCGACTACAGGCACGAACTCAAGGTGAAAGTGTAGGGGTTTTCTTTGCTCCACTCATCAAAAGCATGTTTAAAACGCTCTTTCTCGTTATCTGGTTTTTTTGAGTTATTTGCCTTTTTCTGTTGATGGAAATGTTTCAAGTCATTGTATATTTTAGCGCAGGAAATTTCTGCATTATCATATGTGAATTGAATCGTATTTGCTGGATTTTTGTCTGTTGCGTCTGCTTTCTTTATTTTTTTAATGGATATTTTTTCCTCTATTTCCCCGGCGCGCGCATCGATAGTTTGTAACATATTTTGTGTTAATTTATGCTTCATTTGAAGCTGCATTAAACATTTAACTAATTGAATTTTAAAAGAATTGTTTTTAATTTCCGGGTAAATAGCTCGGATGGCGGCTAAATGTTCTTTAAAAGGGGATGTCAAAGCATTCGGATCAATCCCCATTTCCAACCATTTATCTTGATTTTTAATCAGATCTAAATAAAATATGATGCCTAGTATCGTTGGTGACCACTGATCATGGTAAAAGAAAGTATTATTGCGCTGAACAAGAGCTCCGGCTTGTCGATCTTTCTTCCTTAATTTATGCAGTAATATATTGCAAAACAATTCTGTTGTTTCCGTATTATCATTTATATTAGGTGACTTTAACCGAGCATTTTTGTGAAATGTGAAATTGTAGTCAGCGTCAATCCAATCCCATATTTCTGCAGACATATTAATCTTTGTTTGCTCTCTGGTTAGATCAATGAATCGCCATAATCCACAAAGCAAGTTTTTCGGAATGCTAGACATCACATTCATATGATAAAAATCATGGCTGGTTGCTTCAAAAGGGGTTACATTTTGCCAATTATGAAGTCCATCGGAGTAAGCTTTTGTTTCTGGATAAGAAATAGCAGTATAACGAGCTTGTTTTTTAACACCATGCTCAATGTCATGAACTGTTTGCTGGCCTAAACGAAGCATGGGACGAACGTATTCATTTTCTCCAAAGCGTGCAATACCAAGTGCATCACGAGCCCCGCTTGTAAGATGAATGAGTTCATCATCGTGCATATAAACACTATCTACTTTGACCAATTGGTTTCCTAATGAGAACTTTGCCACAGATCCTAGATCTGTGGTGTACAAAACACGTTCGGAACTTGGAAGTGTTGATATGAGTAGACGAAACTCCTCAATTTGTTCGTCAGAGAGTGGTTTTAAATAACGTCTATTTTTAAAAATATTGTTTAAATATTTCATTGCCTCCGGTGTAAATTGGTTGTTTTCATCGAGTATTGGATATGTTTTGTTTATCGTTAATTCTTTTTTAACTTGATGATGTTCTAAAATAGAGTAAATTTGTTGTTGTGTAATTTGACTTGCTGCATACAAGGACATAGCCAATTGTGGGATGGTTTTATCTTCAAAAATCATATCATCCCAATTCCCAGACCGAATAGCTTGTAATAAGGAAGACAGTTTTTTTCGATTTAAAGAGCGCTTAATTTTTTGTTTGTTAACCAAATGATGTAGACCATCTGGATAGTTGCCTTTTGGCTCCTGGTCATTGTCATTGGGATAATTACCTTTTGATCGAACTGAAACGAGTGTGTCTTGGTTTCTTAGGTTTTTCCACCGGCGCTTTATGTGTTCTATGCTCTCGAAATTTTCAGTAGATAATTTAGATAATTTTTCCTCAAAATTCTCAGGAAGATCCTTAGGATCGATTTTTTTTGAATAGGCATCACGCAGTTTTGTGCTTGTTTCAGGTCCTAAACCTGTATATTTCTTTTCGATCCTTTCCCATACCTGCTTGGCATCAGTTTCATTTTTAATTTTCATGAAATTCAAAAAAAAGAACTATTAGTGTTATTATAGAGCAAAAAAAAATGGATATTTTTTGCTTTTCATGTATAAAATGAAGTTATTTTTAAATTAAAAAATAACATAGTGAACACTTAAAGTGTTATCGCGCCCGCAATTGCTCAGGGTGAATGCTTGAGTCCAGAGGAGCAGGCGTGAATATTTACCTGCGCCCAGTATCTTTCTAAAAACTCCGAACAGGAGTTTCTAATAACACTGGGTTAAGTCGGTTTTTGCAATAGATTTGAGTGGTGTGTTCTACTGATTATAATCTGTAGCGATTAGATTCAAGGAATGTCAGCAGTGACGGACATTGTTGATCGTAAGAAAGGGTTTTTCTGCACTTTTTAGAAAAGAGCAGAAAAAAATTACTTGTCTTTATCACGAAAAATAATACGACCTTTGGTTAAATCGTAAGGCGTGAGTTCAATTTTGACTTTATCACCTGTCAGAATGCGGATGTAATTTTTACGCATGCGGCCTGAAATGTGTGCAGTAATGGTGTGACCATTTTCAAGTTCGACTCGAAACATGGTGTTCGGTAGCGTATCGATGACAGTACCGAGCATTTCAATGTGATCTTCTTTTGCCATATGTCTCTCAAAAAGAATAAAAATAAGTTGATAGGTATCGTGCAGTTTGCATTAAAAATGCAAACGCTTTATCCTGCGATAATGCACTGAAATAGCAAAAATATCAATAGAAAGGATAAACTTAACCGGGTTTGACCTCATAATGGGAGTATTTTATGCCAAATATTTTTATTTGTTTTGATCATACCAGCGCCACCGTGCCTGCTATATTGTGTCCTGACCTGTTTGATTCTTATGCGACGCTGGTGATGTTCGTAAACTATCAAGATGGTTTGTTTTATCTTACTTTTCCTAAAACCATGCATGATAAACAAGTGCGTTTAGAGCATCTTTACAAGTCATTTGTTGATCTGATGAGGTTGAATATTGATTCACCAATAACATTGAAGCAGTTTTTAGCCTTTATTCAGTGCGTTAAACAAAATGGCTCTCTTGGAATTGCGTCTGATGGTTGGTATATCTTGGGACGCTCGAATTTAGGCAAGCCTGACTCTCAATTTGTGTCATCTCTTTTTCACACCTGTGTGCAGGCTTGCGCGCAGTATTGTAAAAAAATCACGCTGTATCCTTGTAACGTCAATCAAAATAGCTGCGTAGATGCGGAAGCTTATTTAGCAAACCGGTCGACTAAACATGGTTTTTCTTTAGCTGATATTGAGGATTTAGGCGATGATAATGATGTAGATGATATGGTGAAAGGCGTCTTTGTACAAACGCCAAGCTTATTTAAAGCCATATTAAAAAACGAGTTTAAAGCTGTATTAAAAAACGAGATGCCTGATGCTCATTGTCAGCCTAGTTATTTTGAGGGGCATGACCAAACTTATCTGAAAGTTGACCTAGGTCTAGACAAGAAACTCGACTTCTTACAATCTCAAGTTGGTCGTTTGTTTATTTTTTGGAGACAAGCCGAAAGTAGAATGGCTCATATTTTAGATATGACTATAGATAAAAATGAAAAACCTACCTCAACCTTACAAGGCTAAGTTGAGGTAGACTTGGAATCATGAATCAAATTTAAAGGTTAAGCAGCTAAGGCTTTGACTCGCGCATTCAAACGACTTTTAAGGCGAGCTGCTTTGTTTTGATGAACCAGACCCTTGCCAACCGCTTTGTCGATCACTTTTTGAGCAGTCGTGTAGGCTGCACGCGCATTTTCTAAGTTACCAGATTGAATCGCTTTTAAAACATTCTTGATGTAAGTACGATACATAGAACGAGCGCTGGCATTGTGTTGACGCAATTTAATGTTTTGGCGGGCACGTTTAATAGCAGATTTAATATTTGCCACGTAAATCTCCATTTTTTTCAAGGATTATCGAGCGCCAGATGATGCCCAACTTTTTTGCTTTTGTCAAGCTTGTAAAGACCTGCGTACGAATACTATTTTTAACCTCAATTCGGCAATTGAATCTTATCTGCTGAATTTGGATTTAACGAAAAGATCGACGTTTTCTGTCAGCTTTGACAAGATTAAAATGGTTGTTTTAGGTATTGGTTGTTGTCAATTTCACGTATTATCGTTAGGATTCCGGATGCAGTGTGATACATACACAGGACTTACGAAAAACATCGAGGTCGAGGCGGATTTTATTTTTAATGAGGGAGTTTAGATAACTAAATGACCGAATTAAAAATACAATCCAACGAAGAAATCGGTGTTTTGCGTAAGTCCTGATACAATAAGGATTGAACATGAAACGGCAGAGTTTATTACGAGCGACATCATTGGTATCAATGATGACCTTTATTTCACGTTTGGTTGGATTTGCTCGTGATATGATAATGGCGCAAATGTTTGGTGCTGAAGCAGGGATGGACGCCTTTTATGTTGCTTTTCGTATTCCTAATTTTATGCGTCGTTTATTTGCTGAGGGCGCTTTTTCACAAGCATTCGTACCTGTTTTGGCTGAGTATCAAAAAACGCGCACCTTGGATGAGGTCCGTGATTTTTTAGCGAAAGTCACCGGTAGTTTAAGTGCTGTGTTGAGTTTAGTGACCATCTTGGGTGTTTTTGGTGCACCGATTATCACGTATTTATTTGCGCCTGGGTTTGGTGAAGATTCGGTGCGTTTTACCCTATCTTCTTATATGCTGCAATTAACTTTTCCTTATCTGATGTTGGTATCCCTGACCGCAATGGCGGGGGCTGTTTTAAATACGTATGGCTATTTTGGTGTGCCCGCATTTACACCGGTTTTATTAAATATCAGCATGATTCTCTGTGCGGTTTATTTGAGCCCGCATGTTCCGGTGCCGGTGGTGGCATTGGCATGGGGGGTTTTGATAGCGGGTGTTGTGCAATTATTATTTCAAATTCCATTTTTATTTAAGCATCGCTTATTGGTAAAACCCTCTTTTATGATGCGTGATCCTGGTGTCAAACGGGTGGTTAAGTTAATGGTTCCGGCTTTATTTGGGGTGTCGATTGCTCAGATTAATTTAATGATTGATACGATTTTTGCTTCTTTTTTGCAGGTCAGTAGTGTCACCTGGCTCTATTATACTGATAGATTAACGGATTTTCCGTTGGGTGTTTTTGGGGTGGCGATTGCGACCGTGATTTTGCCACATTTATCACGCCGTCATGCTGAGCAAAATACAGCGCATTTTTCATCGGCACTGGATTGGGGGCTGCGGTTGCTATTGTTAATCGGCGTGCCCTCTGGCATAGGATTGATGGTTTTTTCTATGCCCATGATTGCCAGCTGCTTTGCGTATGGGAAGTTTACGATGGTAGATGTGCTGCAAACACAAAAAAGCTTGATTACGCTCAGTTTGGGGATCCCGGCTTTTATGATGGTCAAAGTATTAGCCTCGGGATTTTATGCCAAACAAAATATTAAAACACCCGTGAAAATTGGTGCGATTGCCATGTTATTCAATTCAATATGTTGTGCATTATTAGTTCAACCATTAGCGCATGCGGGCTTGACGTTAGCATCTTCGCTGGCAAGTTATTTAAATTGTGCGGTTTTGTTAACCTTGTTGATTCGCCGTAAAATTTACCAGGTTCGTCCAGGGTGGGGGCGTTTTGTATTACAAATGGCTGTTGCCAGTGTTGGCATGACGATTTATTTGTGGTGGATGCGTGGTGATATTGATACCTGGATGAGTCTGTCACGTGGTGTACGATTAGGTACATTGTTGTTGCATGTATTTGCTGCGGGTGGAATCTATATTTTACTGCTGGGATTATGTGGTGTACGAGTGGCTCATTTTCGTGGGCAGATTAAGGGGTAAGTTTTTTGAAGTTTTGCTTCTCAAGGAGTGTAAATAAATGCAAGCAATGCCATTTTATCAAGTCAAAGCCGATAATTCGATAGCACTGATATTGTGTCATCAAATTGATAACACGCTATCGAAAACAGTTTGTGATGCACTGATACAACAAAATTTTGAGTGTGCAGTTGGGCAAACGGCGGTCGTGACCAATTCGCAGGGGTTGATTGTCAGTTATTATATTGGTACGAAAGAGGCATCTGATGTGTTGGCTTTAACATCCGTGGTCCATAAATTACCAGCGGGCAGTTACCATGTTGAACAAGCGCTATCGAATGAAGCAATGATGGGTTGGGCTTTAACGCAATATCAATTTGATCGTTATAAAAAAGCGAAAGAAATGCCACGGGTTTTATTGGTTTCACAAGCGTTACTGGACACCTTATTACCCAAAATATCCGCTGTTTTTACAGTACGTGATTTGATAAATACACCGACCAATGATATGGGACCAGCCGCGTTGGCCAAGGTAGTTTCAATGCTCGCCGAAAAACATCAGGCACATTTTCAGCAATGGGTGGGGGATGAGCTACTCAGCGCTGGTTTCCCAGCGATTCACACAGTTGGACGCGCGTCTATTGACGCACCGCGCTTATTGTCACTGACTTGGGGCGATGCAGCACATCCACGTGTCACCTTGGTAGGGAAGGGCGTTTGTTTCGATTCGGGGGGATTGGATTTAAAGCCCTCATCTAACATGCGTTTAATGAAAAAAGACATGGGTGGCGCGGCTCAAGTGATTGGTCTTG
Organism: uncultured Legionellaceae bacterium; assembly: GCA_964493245.1. GTDB lineage: Bacteria > Pseudomonadota > Gammaproteobacteria > Legionellales > Legionellaceae > CAZBNB01. Next base: position 4,559 of record CAZBNB010000023.1, on the reverse strand, counting down.
CTGATTGGTTGATGACGATACGTCTACCGATACGTTTGCAAGTTTTGATTCCTGCCGTTGAAAATTCAGTGAGTTCAAATGCGTATCGTCCAGGTGATGTCATTCGCATGCGCAATGGATTAACGGTAGAAATTGACAATACCGATGCAGAAGGGCGCCTGATATTGGCTGATGCGATGGTGAAGGCTTGTGAGGAAAAACCCGATTTGTTGATAGATTTTTCAACGCTAACAGGTGCCGCGCGCACCGCGGTTGGGACAGAAATTTCAGCGATGTTTTGTAATGACAATCAATTGGCTGCAGAATTGACAGCAATGGGTGAGCGCATTGGTGATCCGGTTTGGCGTTTACCTTTGTATGCGGGGTATAAAAGCTTATTTGCTTCGAGTATTGCAGATATTGCAAATTCCAGCCCATCGCCTTATGCCGGCGCAATCGTTGCCGCCTTATTTTTACAATATTTTGTGACGCCCGATGTGCCATGGGTGCACTTTGATATCATGGCATGGAATTTGTCATTTAAGCCTGGTAAACCAGAGGGTGGTGAGGCGATGGGTATTTTGACGGTGGGGGAATATTTGTTGGCGCGTTATGGTTAAGTTCTCATAATTTAACCATTGCGTTTGAATAATTTTAATTCATTTAATATAATTAAATTACAATAAATTATGTTTTTGGACTGAAATAATGAAAGATTCTGACATACAACCGGGTTTATATCACGCTATAAACGAATTTTATAAAGGGCTTTTTGTTACCGTTGATGAGCTAGCTGATGGGCGGGAAGAAGGGTATAAAGATGTGACACATGAGAACGTTATAATAAGTTATGAAGCTAACGGGCTTGGGTTTCATCGTCATGTGGGCATTCCTGCGGTCCGTAATTTTAGACAAGCATTACTACATGCAAGAAAGTATGATCGTGACCCTCGAGAGGGATCCCCAGGCACTCATGTTGAAGAAAATGGTGTAGCAAGTAACCCGATTGAGTTGGATGAGTTATATCAGGCGTTAGAGGTGTTTTGTAAAAGACTGCATCCTAATGAGTCGCTACCGAATCGTGATAGAAGCGGTGGCCGCTATTATGATGAGTATATTCATCCGTTGTATGATTCGATCATGTCAGCAAAACGGAGGCTTGCTGTGAATGCGTTGGAGGAACAAAATACGGCAGTAGGGCGTTGCCTTGCGCATTTAGTTGGAAATCGATTAGCGGGCACAGCGAAAGGGAATCGGCTTCTAGGTAAAGTTATGACATGCTTGGCAGAACAAGAAAAAGCGCGACATGAATATATGATGGGTGTATTAAATGAAAAATTAGATGGTGGACAAAGTATTTTAGACAAGATAAGGGATGAAAACGATTTTTATCGCGATAAACACTTCTCTGACAGGGATATTGATGAATGGTATCAACAGGCTATAAACCGTAAAATACATGCATTAGAAAAAGAAGAACCACATAAAACGCATCTTGCTAAGATGAGACAAGAATCTACTTGCAAATGGTTAGAGGGTAATCTTAAAGATCTAAAGGATGACATGGCGAAACATCGTTTTAATGTGAGCAGGTACGAAGACACATATTCTACACGATATTTAACGGTAGCCACAGTTTCAGATTTTATTCATGAAAATAAGAGCGCTTATGGCGAAGCGTTCTTAACGGCTTATAACGCGCTATCACCGTCATCTAATAAAGCGGTTGCAGTTGCCACCGCATTAAAGGAAATGCAGATAACGCAAAAAGAGGATTTTATTAATGCTCTTAAAGGAAATAATGCATTAACAAACGCATTAAAAATGCGAGGTCCTGGTATGTCGTTGTTATTTGGAGATAGTAAAACGTGGAAAAGTGTACAGGATAAGGTGTTGACAGAGCTAGAAGGAAACGCACCAGGGCCTGAAGATTCTCTAGATTTTTAGGAAAACTTGCTTAGGTTCTGTTGATATTTGGGACTGAAAATGGAAGAGTTTACAATACAAGAGGGCTTACGTCTCGCTATAACAGTATTTCTGTACGGTATTGCTGATGTAACCGCGCTTTGGTCTGATAAAGGAGAGCTGATTAGAGTTCCGATCGCAGCGCTTAAAAAAGCGTTAGTGGATGCGAGAGATTATAATCGCGATCCTGTTGACCCTCGTGCAGAGATAAACAAAAGCACTGATATTGAAGCATGTGGTGTGGCAAGTAATCCCATTGAATTGGATAAATTATCTACGGCGTTACAGGACTTTTGCAATCAGGTGTTTCGTAATCTCGATCTACAACATCGTCATAGAAGGCGTTGGCCCGGTTATGACAAACATATTTATCCGTTGTATGATCTGATCATGTTGGCAAAACGCCGGCTCGCTGCGGATGCGTTGTGTGAGCAAGATACGGCGGTAGGGCGTTGTCTCGCTCGTTTGGTCAATAATCGATTAGCTGGAACAACGAAAGGAAATCTGCTGCTAGCTGAAGTGATGACGATCTTAATAAAACAAGAAAAAGATCAACGTGACTATATGATGTCTGTTTTAGAAGAAAAATCACAGGATGGAAATGGAAAAAGTATTCTAGATAATATAAAGGAACAGAACAAGCGTATTTATGGAGAAACTTTATCCCCAGAGCATTATCAAAAAACAATAGATTGTAAAATATACGAATTACAAAATAAAGAGCCACATAAAACAGAGCTTGCTAATATCAGACGTGAGTCTATGCGCGGCTGGTTAAGTGAAAATAAGCTCAAAGACATCATGAAAGATCATCGCTATCCGGTGAGCTTTTACAAAGACACCTATTCTATACGGTGTTTAAAGGTGGCTGAAATTTCAGATCTTATTCGTGACAAGCAAGCCATTTATGGTAGAGCGTTCTTCGCCGCTTATGACACATTATCGCCTTCATCTAATAAAGCATTTTTAGTTGCCACAGCATTGGATAGCATGGAGATAAAGACGAAAGATGATTTTATTAAGGCGCTTCAGGGAAATAATGCACTAACAAAGGCATTAAAAATGCGCTGCCCTGGTATGTCATTGTTATTTGGAAGCAGCAAAACTTGGCAAAGTGTGCAAGATATCGTGCTGAAAGATCTGAAAGATCCGAACGAAATGACACCTCCATCTGATTTGAAATTTTAAAGGAGCTTGTATTTGATATTAAACATGGTACTTATTCAGGTGTTTATTACCAGCCTGCATTTGCACAAGGCAATAAAACGTATGATTATGGCCATGTAGTATGCAAAAAAAACAAGTGAGTATTTTTTACGCAGCTTCCAGTGTGTGTGTATTCAATGTATAACCCAATTGACGGTATGCTCGAAAGTGCGAGCGCGCGATTTCTTTGGCGGCGTCATCGGTTGCAACAATTTCGATGAGGCGCTGAAATTGCGTGTGGAAAGAAGGAATTGTTCCCGATAAGCTCAGCAGAATATCGCTGTAGCCACGCGGTGCTGTTGGTTGGTAACCAATTTGTACCGCAGGTGGTGGCTCAGGGCCTTCGCCTTGAAGATTATGGGGCACAAAGCTGTCATCTTTGAATGTCCAAAGCAACTCGTCTAATTGAAAAGCGTCTTGTTGATGTGCGCAATGTACAAAGATTCGATGACCACGATAGTATGCTTTTTCCAATAGCTTACAAGCAAACAATTTGTCTGCTTGGGGTGTCGTATCATTAAGAAGATAAAAATCAACGCGCATGTAATGAGTCACTCCACTATCGTACCAAATCTGACCGTTCTCCGAGGTTTAAGAGCGAGGTCGTGAACGCTTAGACAATAAGCCAGTTATTATCGCTTAAAATTTAATCGACATTATGCACAAGCTGCTGCAAAAATGCCATCAATAATGACACAGGTCGACCTGTTGCACATCGATTTTTACCGCCTACCCATGCGGTTCCGGCAATGTCTAAATGTGCCCAACGGTATTTTTCTGTAAATCGCGCTAAAAAACTACCGCCTATGATGGAGCCAGCAATGCGTTCAGCAGGCGAGTTGAGAATATCCGCGATCGGACTTTCTAGCGATTCTTGATACGCTTTATCTAAAGGCAATTGCCATGTTTTATCTTGGCTTTCAGTGGCCGCCTTTAATAATAAATCGGCCAATTCTGCATCATTGCTCATCATGCCGGTGTATTCATGCCCTAAAGCAATAATGACGGCGCCTGTTAACGTGGCAATATCAATAACAAAGTCTGGATTGAAGCGCTCGGCGTATGTTAACGCATCTGATAAAACCAATCGGCCCTCTGCATCCGTATTGGTAATTTCAATGGTTTGTCCTGACAAACTGGTTACCACGTCACCTGGCTTGACGGCTGAGCCACTGGGCATATTTTCTGCACAAGCCATCAATCCAATGACACGAATCGGTAACTTAAGCAGTGCACAGGCACGCAATACACCAAAAACACTGGCAGCACCGGCCATGTCAAACTTCATTTCCTCCATGCCTGCAGGTGGTTTCAGGGAAATGCCACCGCTATCAAATGTAATGCCTTTGCCAACTAAAACAACCAAGGGTGCATTGTCAGCACCTTGATAATGAACCTCAACCAATCTC
>CAZBNB010000022.1:15958-45574 GCA_964493245.1 uncultured Legionellaceae bacterium | reverse complement strand
TCATTAAAAATAAAATCCGCCTCGACCTCGATGTTTTTCGTAAGTCCTGTTAATATCGAAATTGGTTTCGCTCATAAAGAACGAAACACACTCATTTGACTTTAATAATGCGCACTTAGGTGCGTTCATCTTGGTTTATACGATACGCGTAAATATCTTCAATTGATAAGATTGAATACTGATGTTCTTTTGCATATTCGATTAGTTCTGGCATTTTTTTCATCGTACCGTCGTTATTCATCAACTCACACAATACCACCGCTGGTTTCAATCCAGCGATTGTTGCCAGATCCACGCTGCCTTCGGTGTGTCCTCGTCTTTCTAAGACGCCATTCGCACGGGCAATCAGCGGAAAAACATGCCCCGGTCGGTTTAAATGTTGGGGTTGGGCGTTGTCTTGAATCGCTGTGTGAATAGTCACCCAACGATCATGTGCGGAAACACCGGTGGTGACGCCCACTTTCGCTTCAATTGAAACGGTGAAAGCGGTGTGAAAGCGACTGGTGTTTTCTGATACCATGGGGTGTAAAGATAACGCAAGCGCTTTGGCGGGTGTAAGGCACAAACAAACAATACCACTACAATCTTGGATCAGTTGATTCACTTGCGTAACCGTGATGGTTTCCGCAGCGAAAATCAAATCACCTTCATTTTCTCGATCAGCATCATCAACTAGAATGACGCCTTGACCTTGTTGAAAAGCATGACAAGCACGCTCAATACGTTCTTGAGCAGTTTTTCCAAATGCTAATAATTCATTCGACATACCTATATCCTTAGTACAAAAATGGACATAGGGCGATAAGATAACGAACTTATCTTCTTTCATCCGGACTATCACCGTCGGCTCTGGTATTTCACCAGATCTGCTGACCTTTTGTGTATGATTAACAAAAGCGCTCGTGGGCTATCACCACCGGTAGGGACTTACACCCCGCCCTGAAGATTGTGTAAAACACCCGCTTATTTTCGTTTAAAGCGTACGGATGTCAAGCGTTGTTTTTGAATAGACTCAAAAGGCTAGGCTCAAAAGCTGATCTTGCTGGAGCGAGAAACCATTTGTTAATCTTGCGTTTTCTTTAAAAGATTACGAGAATATACTACGCCGCAAATATTTCAGGACTGACGCAAAACATCGAGGTCGAGGCGGATTTTATTTTAATGAGGGCGTTTAGATGACTAAATGAGCGAATTAAAAATACAATCCAACGAAGAGAGCATTGTTTTGCGTAAGTCCTGTACTTCAAAAACAGCATTATGAGAATCATTCGGATATACCAACCCGGTCATTATGAGTTGGGCGACACATTAACGTTGTCCCCTGAAGCAGTACAACATATTGTAACAGTGCTACGTCTGCGTTTAGGGCAATTTATTACCTTATTTTGTGGTGACAATCGAGAGTTTATTGCTGCAATTGTGAGCATGCAAAAACGTGAAGTTGTGGTTAAAATCGAGCAAGTTAAATCAGTTGATCGTGAGTCGCCATTACACATTCACCTTGCGCAAGGTATCTCAAAAGGTGAGCGTATGGAGTGGGTGATTCAAAAGTCAGTAGAGCTTGGTGTTGCGAGTATCACGCCCATTTTAACGGCACGCAGTGTAGTGCGATTAGATAATGAACGAACCTTAAAAAAAGAAATGCATTGGCAAGCGATTGCGACGCATGCTTGTGAGCAATGTGGTCGTAATCAGATTCCACCGGTTCATGCTACGTGCTTATTTGAGCCTTTTATCCAACAAGCTCGGACCAATATGAAGTGGATATTATCACCAGAGGCAGACGATACGCTGGATGATTATCAGTATCAGCAAGGTGATAGTATGACTGTGCTAATTGGCCCTGAAGGTGGCTTGAGTGATGAAGAGGTTGACTCTGCCATTGAGGCAGGCTTTCGCCCTTTGCGTTTGGGCCCGAGAATTTTAAGAACAGAAACAGCGGCGGTAGCGATTATCAGTTTATTACAGGCTAGATACGGTGATTTATCTACTTAAACTCCGAACAGGGGGCTGTAAGCGGACTTCATTAAGTATTTCTTCAGTATCCACGGCCTCAATAAGATATTTAGGGCGTGTCATCAATTAGTATTTTCGACCTAAAACCGAGCTAATTTGCGCAAATTTTAGTTCGAATTCGTTAAATAGGGCTCGCTATTCGCCTCATTCAAACTAAAATTTGCGCTAAATTATCTCAATTTTCGCCTCGAAAAACTAATTGATGACACGCCCTAGACTGTTTTGCGCTGACGATCCCATTGAAAGACTTGCTTAAACATCTAAGACCTCATAGAATCCTATATTTCTGAATAATCTTTGGAGCTTGCATGGGCTGGAATGAGCCAAATAAAGATGGAAAAGACCCTTGGAATGGGAAGAGTCAACCGCCAGATTTGGAAGAGGCAATTAAATCAATGCAAGCCAAATTTAAGAAAATGTTCTCTGGCTCATCCACATCTAAGCGGCCACGTAAATCATCACCTTCTTTTAACTCAAACCTCAATGGACAAACGGCGTTGGTGTCGTTGATCGCAGGGGTTGTGTTATTGCTTTGGGTCATTTCAGGTATCTTTATTATCGATCCGGCGGAACAAGCGGTGATCCTGCGATTTGGTAAGTATCTGAAAACCGTTGGTCCCGGTCCACACTGGATTCCACGCTTCGTTGACTCGAAGATAGTCCTAAACGTTGATCGTGTTTCTGATTACTCTTACTCCGCGCAAATGTTAACTAAGGACGAAAACTTGGTTTCAGTCGCAGTCGCGGTACAGTATCGTATTGGCGATTTACAGGATTATCTATTTAATGTCGCAGATGCTGAAGAAAGCTTGCGTCAAGCTACTTCCAGTGCTTTGCGACAAGTTGTCGGTACCACTACGCTGGATCAATTGATTACCGAGGGCCGCGATGCCTGGGGAAGCAATGTACAAGATTCTTTGGTAAAAATTCTCAATCGCTATAAAGTCGGTATTTTAATTGTCAACGTGTCACCACAGCCGGCACGCGCACCTGAAAATGTTCAAGACGCATTCGATGATGCAATTAAAGCGCAAGAGGATGAAAGACGCTTTAAAGAGCAAGCACGTGCCTACGCCGCGCGCGTCATTCCGATTGCGGAAGGAAACGCGAAGCGTATTTATGCGGAAGCGCAAGCCAGTTCACAGCAAGTCGTATTGCGTGCCGAGGGCGAAACAGCAGAGTTCCTGGCTTTATTGCCAGAATATACGCGAGCCCCTTATGTCACACAGGAGCGCATGTACTTAGATACCATGCAAACCATATTAAGTGGCGCGACTAAAATTATGGTTAGCAATAAGTCCAATAATTTACTCTATTTACCATTAGAGCAACTCATGCATCAACAATCTATCGCATCTCCTTCGCTGAATGTGAAGCCACCTTTGGATGTGTCTCGACAAACAACGGGTCGTGCTGATCAAGAGGACGCCATCGTAGATGGTCGCTTGACGGTCCGTCCCACAGAGCAAGCAGGAGGGTAGAATCATGAAGTCGACAAAAATCCTGATTGGTTCGGCGTTATTTATTGTCTTATTTGTGTTCATGACTTGTGTCTTTACCCTTACACAAGGGCAGCATGGTATTTTGCTGCGTTTGGGTCGATTGGTTAATGACTCGTCAACAGATAAAGTGTTGGTTTTGTCACCTGGTATACATGTGAAGTTGCCTTTTATCGAAAGTGTGCGTATTTTTGACACCCGTATTCAGACTTTAGATATTAAGTCGTCGCGTATCGTGACCAAAGAAAAGAAAGACGTGATTGTCGATTATTATGTTAAATGGAAAATTGACAATTTAGCTCAGTATTTTAAGGCTACTGGTGGTAATGAATTTAAAGCAGAAACCTTATTAGAGCAGCAATTAAATACATCTTTGCGCGCCCAATTTGGTAAGCGTACGATTTCCGATTTAGTCTCGGGCGGACGCGATGATATCATGGATGTTCTGCGTGATCGTGCTGAAGAGCAAGCCAGTCAATTGGGTATTCACGTTGTTGATGTTCGCATCAAAGGCATAGAGTTGCCCGCGAATACCAGTAATGCGATTTATCAGCGCATGCGCGCAGATATGCAAAAAATAGCAAATCACCATCGTGCAGATGGACATGCGGAAGCTGAAGCCATTCAAGCAACTGCAGATGCACGTGTGACGGTTCTTATCGCCACAGCGAACAGTGAAGGACAAAAAATGCGAGCACAAGGGCAAGCGAAAGCTGCTGCCATTTATGCCAGTGCATTTGGTCAAAATAATGAATTTTTTGCATTTTATCGCAGCTTAAAAGCGTATCGAAACAGTTTTAATCATCAACGTGATGTGTTTGTCCTCGATCAAAACAATGCTTTTTTTGAGTATTTTAATCGAGGTGTAAGCGGATCAAATTCTAGGAATGTGCATGGCTAAGAATATTGTTGTCGTTGGAACCCAATGGGGTGACGAAGGAAAAGGGAAAATCGTTGACTTACTCACCAAGGATGCACAAGTGGTTGTGCGGTATCAGGGTGGTCACAATGCGGGGCACACGCTCAAAATCAATGGCGAAAAGACCGTATTGCGTTTGGTTCCATCAGGTATTTTGCGTCAACATGTGACGTGTTACATTGCGAATGGTGTGGTGGTTTCACCACAGGCTCTGCTCGAAGAAATCGCTGAGCTTGAGAATAAAGGTGTGTCAGTACGCTCTCGCTTGTTTGTTAGTCAAGCTTGTCCTTTAATTTTACCTTTTCATGTTGCCTTAGATAAAGCACGTGAAAATCGCCAAGGGCAAACACCGATTGGCACAACAGGTCGTGGTATTGGGCCTGCTTATGAAGATAAGATTGCCCGCCGTGCTTTAAAGGTTGGTGATTTGATGCATCGTGAGCGTTTCATTGAAAAACTAAATCACCTGCTTGAATATCACAATTTTATGTTGACGCAGTATTACCAACAACCCGCAATAGATGGTCAGCAAATTTTAGATCAAGCACTGACATGGGCAGAGGCTTTAAGACCACTTATCACCGACACCACGACACGCTTACACGAGCATCGTACACGGGGTGATATGATGTTGTTTGAAGGGGCGCAAGGCGTTTACTTGGACGTTGATCATGGTACTTATCCGTTTGTAACATCGTCTAATACTTGTGTTGGCAGTGTGACAAATGGCAGTGGCTTTGGTCCTCGGTATATTGACTATATTTTGGGTATCACCAAGGCTTATACGACTCGTGTTGGTAGCGGCCCATTTCCTACAGAGCTGCATGATGAGGTCGGTAAACACTTATTTGAGCGTGGTTGTGAATTTGGTGCGGTGACAGGGAGACCTCGTCGTTGTGGTTGGTTTGATGCGGTTTTGTTGCGTCGCTCAATTGAGTTAAATAGCATCTCTGGTTTATGTCTCACCAAGCTAGATGTGTTGGATGGCTTGGAAACCATCAAAATTGCGGTTGCTTACCGCAATGCCCAAGGTGAAACACTCTCATATCCACCTCAACCTGCGGATGATTATGTGGGTTTAACACCGATTTACGAAACATTACCAGGCTGGTCAGAATCGACTGCTGATGTGACATCGATAGCGGATTTACCAGAAAATGCACGAGCATACATAAAGCGCTTGGAAGCCCTGCTTCAGGTACCGATTGATATGTTATCAACGGGACCTGAGCGTGATTCAACGATTATTTTGCGTGATCCTAAGGAAGTATAAGCGCAAGGGGTAATCGCTCAGGAAGAGTGCTTGAATCTTGAGGAACGACTGAATTTGAGTGCAAGTTGAAGAAAAAATAGTTGAACAAGCGCAGCATAGGCTTGGCCTGTCACGGCGAAGGCCGGGATGGGCATTGTAAGACAACTTTTTCGCATTAAGATGCTGAAATAAAATCGTTCGACATGAACATTTACTCTACTTTCAAAGAGGTTATCAGAATATGATAGGTATTAAAAATCGTTTTGCAGGATGGCTAGGCAAAGTCATTGTGTTTGTATTCAGTACGTGGATGATGGCTGGTGCTCAAGCGACGACCAACGATCAACAGCTGGCTGAAGAAATTTTGGTTTATGTCAATCAATACCGCATGCAACATGGCTTGACTAAGTTAGCCATGAATCCTGTGTTGACAAAAGAAGCCGCTCAACATAGCCGAGATATGGCTAATCATGCTTTGCCCTTTGGCCACGATGGGTTTAACCAGCGTATGAAAGACGCACATAAACGTATTGCTAACTCATTATCGGGTGCGGAAAATGTGGCATACAACTATAAAACGGCGAAAATTGTTGTTGATGGTTGGATACACAGTCCTGGGCATAGACGTAATATTATGGGGCATTATAACTTAACGGGGATTGGTATTGCCCGAGACACTCAAGGTAAACCCTATTTTACACAAATGTTTTTACGGCAAGATGCACGTTTAGCAAAAGATCGCGTGGTCGTTGCGCATTCAAAAAAGAAATGGCGTAAAGCATTTAAAGGATTTGTGGGCTGATTGACGTTTTTTTTGCTGTCATGATGTTAACATGCGTGTTTATCAAGGAGAAGATAATATGGAGCTTGTCGTTGATAACTCTCCCTTCGCTTCATTATTTCAGCCACTGGACTTAGGTTTTACGCAATTGAAAAACCGTGTGCTCATGGGATCCATGCACACGGGGCTCGAAGAAGGTAAGGATGATTTTGAGCGTTTAGCCGCATTTTATCATGAACGCGCTTTAGCCGATGTTGCTCTGATTGTGACCGGTGGTTTTTCTCCGAATCGTGCGGGTCGTTTGGCCCCCTTTGCCGCTAAACTGAGTACCCAACGTGAATGTGCTCGTCATGAAAAAATAACCCATGCTGTTCATCAAGCGGGGGGTAAAATCGCATTGCAAATTTTGCATGCTGGACGTTATGGTTACCAGCCCTTTATTGTTGCTCCCAGTAAAATTAAATCCCCGATTACTCCTTTTACTCCTTGGAAAATGAGTCAGGGACGCATTGTCAAAACCATTCATCATTTTGTGCGCTGCGCTGTGCTTGCAAAAGCAGCTGGCTATGATGGTGTAGAAATTATGGGAAGTGAAGGCTACTTGATTAATCAGTTTCTGGTGACGCATACCAATCAACGTGACGATGATTGGGGTGGAACTTGGCAAAAACGCATGCGTTTTCCTGTCGAAATTGTCAAACAAGTCCGTGCGGCGGTTGGTGAGCAATTTATTATTATTTATCGCTTGTCTATGCTAGATCTGATTGAAAATGGCAGTAGCTGGGAAGAGATCGTTGCGTTGGCAAAAGCGATTCAAAATGCCGGTGCAACTTTAATCAATACCGGGATTGGTTGGCATGAGGCGCGCATTCCAACGATTGCGGCAATGGTACCCGCGGGTGCTTTTACAGATATCACCAAGCGGTTAAAAGCCGAAGTATCGATTCCACTGATTACAACCAATCGTATTAATACACCACAATTAGCCAATGCCGTGATTGCTGAAGGAGCGGCAGATATGGTGTCAATGGCACGACCATTGTTGGCCGATGAAGCGTTTGTTAAAAAAGCAAAATTAGGCGAAAGCCAAGCCATCAATACATGCATTGCCTGTAACCAAGCTTGTTTGGATCATGTTTTTTTAAAGCGGACAGCTTCTTGCATGCTTAATCCACGGGCTTGTCACGAAACCAATTTGGTTTATCAATCAACGACGCAGTCTAAATGGATAGCGGTTGTGGGAGCGGGACCCGCTGGGATGGCGTTTGCAAAAGTTGCGGCTGAGCGCGGGCATCGTGTCACGTTGTTTGAGAAAAGTGCTGAATTAGGCGGTCAGTTTAATTTAGCAAAACAGATCCCTGGTAAAGTCGAGTATCAGTACGCTATTGATTATTTTACCCACGAACTTAATAAATACGAAGTGGAAATTTGTCTCAACACAACGCCCAGTTTACAACAGCTCATGGAATTTGATGAAGTCGTGATCGCAACCGGTGTTGAGCCGCGTATTCCGAATATTGACGGTATTGAGCATTCTAAAGTGATGACGTATGTTGATATGATTCAAGGAAAGCGAAAACCAGGCAAGTGTGTAGCGATTATTGGTGCTGGTGGTATTGGTTTTGATGTGGCTACTTCGTTAACACATCAAAAAATAGATACCACAGACGCTTTTTACAATGAGTGGGGTATTGATATAACAATGCAGCATCGAGGTGGTCTAAAGCCGATGCAAGTCACGCCTTCGGCTCATACGGTGTATTTACTACAGCGCAAACATGAGAAAATGGGCAAAAATCTAGGTAAGTCAACAGGTTGGATTCATAGATTGGGACTCAAACACAAGCATGTTCACATGCTGTCAGGTGTTGAATATGTCCGCATTGATGATCAAGGGTTGCATATTCAAGTTGAAAGCAAACCGCAAATACTGTCAGTTGATTCTGTTGTGATTTGTGCCGGCCAAGTTGAAGCACGTTACGAATATGACACATTAAAATCTCAAGGTCGCTCTGTACATTTAATTGGTGGTGCTTACAAAGCATTAGAATTAGATGCGAAACATGCCATCGATCAAGCTTGTCGATTAGCCGCTATAATCTAACAGAGCTTACTAAAAATGTCTCAACCTCGGCGTTTTTCGTCAGTTCTGTCTAAGCGAGCTAATTTTCACCGAACTAGCTCGCTTTTTGACTCAGTCTGGTTAAGCCGATGGTGTGAATTGGCGAGGAATCATGCCTGGTTCATCAAACTTAAGATCATTATCAAAAGATTGTGTCATCAAACGATCTTTTCGAGCAATGTGAGGGTCTAGGAAGGCGCACCAAGGTCTTCTTGTACTCGGCTCTAAAAGCGCTTTGTCGATTTCTACAGCCAACACCGCATCATCTTTTTCTTCCCATTGTTCTATACTGACGGCTTGCTGATTTTCTATTTGTTTAGCAAATGGTAATGCCGTGTCACCGACAAAAATACCCCTAGCAAACGCTGCCGCACATATTGCCAAAGCACCTGCGCCAAGCGCTACCAAAAATACTAATCCGGTGGGATTGGATGCAAAAATCGCTGTAAACGCAAGAACCACGCACACAAAAATACCCGCTTTTACGATGATGTCTTTAATGTTCGACAGAATGGCAAGAGACGTATTTTTTGCTGACAACAACATCAAGATATTTTCAATATTTGTTAAAATACCAGCATATGTGTACGTTATATATGAAATATAAATGTTTCCTAATAATAAACACTCAGCTGCTTTATAAGCTAAGCTGTGATTATTATCAGATGCGACGTTTGACCATTTAAAATCTCGCTCCATGCCCGCAGATATATTATCATAGCCAATATTATCATCTATTTGTTTTTCTTCCATGCAGAATGAGTTGGGTTTGTTTGTTACGAATTCTTTAAAGTTATTGTTCACGTTTACTTGAATGTACTCAGGTTTGTGTTGATTATTTAAATAATACAATGTCTGATTTTCTTCACCTTTTACGTAAATAAAAACACCATTTTTTGCTGTGATTGACATTCTTAATGCCGCACCTTTGGCATACATGCGTTTAATCTCATCGCTTTCTTTATTATATTGCAACGCTTTAAATTACGCTTCAGTGATTTGAAAAACTTTAATGCCCTGGCCATATAAGTTGGTTTTAAGTTTACTTTTTAACTTATCAATATTCATTGCTTGAAACTGATTCTTTAAAAGCGTTTCGACCACATCATTGTTTAGTTCATCTCTACTAAGAATATGCCCAATGCGACTACGAGCGTAGGTCTTGAACTGCGTATTTTTTAATACCTCTTGAATCGATCGTTGTTTGTTTACTAACTCGTCATAAAAAAGGAGAAATTCTTTTTCACTAAATGATTCCAATGCTTTAAAAATATCGATAACAGCTTGTTTTTCTCTTGTATTCACCTGCACTTCTGATGTTTTATGGTAATCAGTTAGCTCTAGCATTACGCTCATTGGCTTATCGATAGGAGTTTCTTCCACACCGTTTTTACTTTCACCAACAACCGAGTTTTGTGGAATTTCATCCTTCGTAATTAACTCAACCATTTTTTACTCCGAAAGAAAAATATTATGGAAACAATTTTATCATATAAGCGACAGTTAGGTCAAATTTAATACAAAATAAATTTGGGTTCTTATCAAAAAACAACACAAATCTGAATGCCAAACTCAAGAAATAACGTTACAATGCTTGAATGGAACGCTCTCTTAGACAATAACGCGTGCATTTTAACCGAAATACTGATATCATACTGACCAGTTTTTGCATGTATTTATCAGGATTACTATGTCGATTGAATTACAAACCTTTGCTGACCTGCAATTATCCGCCTCTTTGTTAAAAGCAACTGATGATTTAAAGTTTAGCTCGCCATCTCCCATCCAACAGCAAACCATTCCTTTGATGTTGCAGCAGCGAGATTTGATTGCTTTAGCACAAACCGGTACGGGTAAAACAGCCGCATTTGGTTTGCCTATTCTACAGAATTTACAAATAGACTTATCAAAACCACAAGCATTGATTTTAGCACCAACACGTGAGTTGGCCATTCAGGTTGGTGAGCATTTAGAAAGTTTAGCCGCTTATATGCCAGCTGTCCGCGTGACAGTGCTTTGTGGTGGACAAGATTATCGTCCACAACTTAAAAAGTTGCGAGATGGGGCTCAAATCGTTGTTGGAACGCCAGGGCGAATTCTCGATCATATCGAGCGTGGCTCGTTAAATTTAACACAATTACGCACCTTTGTTTTAGATGAAGCCGATGAGATGCTACGTATGGGCTTTATTGAGGATGTTGAGGCTGTACTGGCTAAATTACCAGAAACAAGACAATTCGCTTTATTTTCAGCAACTATGCCGCCGCGTATTCGTCAAATAGCAGCCCGTTATTTAAATGATCCTGCTTCTGTCGAAATTAAAATGGCAACCGCAACCGTTAAATCGATTGAGCAGCGCTTTTTGTTTGCGTCGCAGGCAGAAAAGCCAGATGCTTTGTTACGCATATTAGCGGTTGAAGATTATCAAGGCGTGATTATTTTCGTACGCACCAAAAGCAGTACGGAAGAAGTGGCTGAGTCACTGATTCGTCAAGGATATCGTGCGATGGCCATCCATGGTGATATCACTCAAGCGTTAAGAGAACGTATTATTAGCCAATTTAAGCAAGGTTCTATCGACGTTCTCGTTGCGACAGATGTTGCTGCTAGAGGCTTAGACGTTGATCGTGTTACCCATGTTATTAATTACGACATGCCACATGATTGTGAAACCTATGTACATCGCATTGGTCGAACCGGTCGTGCTGGGCGCAGTGGTAGTACTATCCTGTTTGTGGCCCCGCGTGAAGCGCGTATGTTAAATTTGTTGGAGCGCCACACACGCCAGCACATTACCAAAATGGCTATCCCCACAGGCCAGAATATTCAACAAGCCAAAACGGCGCGTTTAATGAAAAAAATCAGTGAGCGCATGAACCATGATGCGTTAGCACCTTATAAAAACATGATCGAAAACTACTTAAGTGAAAACAGTGAGCAGTCTGCTATTGATGTTGCTGCGGTATTGGCATTAATGTTGCATCAAGATAAGCCGTGGGAAGTCGATTTACCGCCCGTTAAAAAAGAGCAGCGCTTTAAGCAAGACAATATGACGGGTTCTGAACGATTCGCGCAAAAGAAACAATCAGGGCGAGCGCGTTTTGAGCGTCAATCGCCGATGTCTAGAGACAGTCAAAAAAGTGATTTTGTGGTTGATTCCACACAAACTTCTTTGTATCGTATCGATGTTGGTCGTCTGCACGGTGTGAAGCCGGGTAACATTGTCGGCGCTATTGCCAATGAGTCAGGATTACAAAGCCGTCACATTACCGCTTTAAAAATTCATGATGATCATTCTACCGTGCGCCTACCCAAAGACATTGATAAGACAATGCTACGTGCATTAACAAAGGCGTGGGTTTGTGGACGGCAGCTTAATTTAAAATCGTTGTAGGTTGAAGCGCATGCGTCGGTTACTTTCTGTTTTTTTTAGCATTTTGTTATGTGTTATCGTGCAAACCGTTGCCGCTAAGCCACTCAATCAAATCGTCGTATTTGGTGATAGCTTATCCGATAACGGTAATTTGTACGAATATATGAAACAGCAGTTACCACTATCGCCGCCTTATTTCAAAGGGCGTTTTAGCAATGGCCCAGTTTGGGTTGAATTGCTTGCTGATCATGTTTTTCCAACCAACACAGCGTCATCTCATTTATTGGATTATGCATTTGGTGGCGCAGGTGTTTTAGGCCCTGATGGTGATTTTGAAGATGAAACACTGCTATCGTTAAATCGTGAAATAGACAGCTATTTACTGGCGCACCAAGACAAAGCAAGCCCAGATGCAATGTTTGTCATTTGGATTGGTGCGAACAATTATTTGACCGTTCCTGATGACAAAGATGAAGCAATCGAAAATGTCGTTTGGGGTATTCGTACCAGCACACAGCGCTTGATTGATCATGGTGCGCAACATTTTTTGATTATCAATTTACCTGATTTAGGGCGGACTCCATTTGCACGTGAAATGGAGATGCAGGATGAGCTCAGTTATTACGCGAATCAACACAATGCTTTGTTAGAAAAAAATGTAGCGCAACTGCGATCAGAAAATCCGACCGCTGAGTTACTGTCTTTTGATGTGAACAAATTTTTTGAGAAAAGCATCGCTGATCCTCAGCAATTTGGATTTAGCAACATAACCGATACTTGCTATGAAGCGGTGCTTGATCCTAAAGCATCACACAGCCTATTAAATATGGTCGCGCACATTCGTCCAAAGTTGCAAGCCGCCGATGCTTGTGATGGCTATTTTTTCTTTGACCCGGTGCATCCAACGGGTTTGACACACCGTTTGATTTCAGAATATGTGATTGATGCGTTGAACGAAGCACATATTGAATTTGCCGACTAAAAGGTCACTTCTCACGACGAGCCTCTAATTGACCCGTTCCCTCGTTCGGAGTGAATATACTTACTACCAGTTTTTGACTTCACAAATATGCTCATATGCATGGCGAATTTGCTGTGTTTTTTCGTTGGCCTTCTTGATATCTTGTTCAGATGCTTTTTTGGCAATCAATCTATCTGGATGATTAGCGCTGATTAGGCGTCGATAAGCTCGTTTGACTTCGGATTGTGTGGCGGCGGGCGTCAAACCTAATATTTGATAAGATAGAATGAGTGGTTGATTGGAAGAGGGGCTTTGATAGGATTGTTGTGAAGACGATTGGCGATGTTGATAATGAGAATAATTTGACCAATTGAAGTCATCTCTCACATGTTGTTGCTCATAAAGTGGGGCGAGACGAAAAGTGGTTAATAACGTATTGATGACTAAAATCTTCTTTTCCGTTAATCCAGTTTGACGGACAAATTGATACTGTGTTTCAACAAATAAGCGAATCAGTGTGGGTTTCTGGCTAATCGCGTCACTCAATTGTTGCAATGTGTGCTTAAGATCAAAGTTTTTTTGCTTTCCCATGGTAAAAAAATCTTGAGCTTGTTGTTTTTCTTGCGACTTAAGCTGCATGCGCTGCATGGTCTGTTTAGCAGCTAAAATAGCATGTTCAGAAACACGTCCCTCCGTTTTTGCGAGGTATCCGAACAAAAGAAAAGTACTTTCGAAGAAGCGTTGTCGAACCTGTGCATCTTTCTCTGCATAATAAAACCAAAATGGTTTAGAAAAATGCTCTGCAAGGCCGCGATCGAAAAAATTACCAACCAAGAGTCCTAACAGTGCACCCAAAGGCCCTGCAATTAAAAAGCCAAAAAACGCACCAATAAATTTTCCCCACCAAGTTTTGGTGATGAACAGTTGACGTATCCCCATGATATACCTGTGATCTTTCAAAATGCCTATGCACCGTGCATAAAGCATGGTACGTAGAGAAAAAGCTAGTTTAATGCTCAAAATTTAGATGCGTTTACCTTGAACATAAACGACAAATGCATGATTATAACGAATTTCAGTGTATAATCCCAGCTTATACCCGGAACCCCGAGGTTGCTCCATTAAATTTATTCAAAAAGATGCCGCACAATGCCTGAATGGAACCTTCTGGTACGATACTTTCCACTGCTTTTTGAGCGATGTTTAATGCGGCTCTCGGCGGAACCTCCTTCGATTTCACAAAGAGATATGTATGATGCGACGATTGTATACCCTGTTTTTATATTTACTCATTCCTTTTATTCTCATCCGTTTATTTTTGAAAGGTCGTCGTAACCCGGCTTACCGACAGCGTATTCGTGAACGTTTTATGTTGGGAAAAATGCCAGAAAAAGCCGACATTTGGTTGCACGCTGTTTCATTGGGTGAAGTGGTGGCCGCCACGCCTTTGATTGAGCAATTATTGGCAAAAAAATACCGATTATTGATTACAACCATGACACCATCGGGCTCTCAACATGTGCAAGCTAAGTTTGCCGATCGGGTACAACATCAATACCTGCCTTATGATTTACCATGGTGTGTGAAGCGTTTTTTTAAAGCGATGAATGCCAAAGTTGGCGTGATTTTAGAAACAGAATTATGGCCAAATTTAATTCACAATGCGCATGTGTCTGGTATGAAACTGGCTTTGGTCAATGCCCGTATTTCTGATAAAGCGTTTGGTCAGTATCTCAAAGCGAAAGTATTTTTTGCCCCCGTTTTAAAAGAATTCACATTTATTGGTGCACAAAGTGAATTAGATGCATCACGGTATCTGGCATTGGGCGCACCACCGTCGGTCGTTTCTACATTAGGCAACATGAAGTTTGATCTGACGCTGCCCGCATCGTTAGCAGAGCGTTTTTCATCATTTAAGGCTGCTTGGGGTGAATCCAGGCCCGTATTGATTGCCGCCAGTACGCATGATAATGAAGAGAAACAATTGTTAACGCATTTAAAACAATTACAGCAAGCAATCCCAGATCTTGTATTGCTGATCGCACCGCGCAGACCAGAGCGTTTTGAAGAGGTCTATCAATTGTGTCAACGCCAAAGCTTTTGTACCGCACGCCGCAGTCAGCCAGAATCCATTACGACCGCGGCTGAGGTAGTGGTATTAGACTCATTGGGTGAGTTAATGGGTTTTTATCAACTGAGTGATTATGCCTTTGTGGGAGGGAGTTTAATTCCTGTTGGTGGTCATAATGTTTTAGAACCTATTGCAGTCAATGTCCCTGTGCTCACCGGTCCTTTCATGCAAAACTCAAAAACAATTTGTACCGATTTACAAAAAGCAGAAGCATTGCAATGGTGTAAAAATGTTGAGGACTTGGTGCAAAAATTGATATATTTATCTCAGCATCCTGAGCAACGTCAAGCGCAAATTGCGAATGCCAGTGCGGTGTTGAAAGCTAATCAAGGAACGGTGGTTCAATACGTAGCACGTGTTGAAGCTTTGATGTAAGTATAATCTTTCCCGCAAACTACGTTATGATTTATTAATGATAGCCAGGCCATAAGCACTGCGTCCTTCAATCGTAAAGGTCGCTGGACTGAGTGCGGTTAATTGGCCTGTGTTTTGATTGATACTGTACATAGAAATAGTCGAATTTGAGCTGCCGCCAGCATTAGCGACATAAGCATAATTAGAGCTACTAATGACGATATTAGTCGGCACACTCCCTGCAGCGATACTCGCTGGACTGAGTGCAGTTAATTGGCCTGTACTTTGATTGATACTATACATAGAAACAGTATTGCTTATTCGATTGGTAACATAGGCAAAAGTACCTGCAGCGTTCATGGCGATAGAGTATGGTTGAGAGCCTGTCGCGATTGTTGCTGGACTGAGTGCGGTTAACTGACCTGTACTTTGATTGATGCTGTACATGGAAACAGAATTACCTCCGGATGAAGTTGAACTGTTGACGATATAAGCATAAGTGCCGGTTGGGTGTATTACGATAAATACAGGATTGGTGCCTGTCGAGACCGTTGATGGCGATAGCGCTGTCAATCGCCCCGTGCTTTGATTGATGCTGTACATAGAAACAGTATTGGCTGCCACATTGACAACATAAGCATACGTTCCTGCGGGGTTAACGACGGCATATTGAGCAGCATTTTGTGCTGTAATAGTGCTTGGTGAGAGCGGCGCTAATTGTCCGGTACTTTGAGTAATGCTATACATAAAAGTAGTACCACCACTTCCGAATGAAGGTGCGTAAGCATAACTGCCTGTCGGTGTAATTGCGACATTATGAGGGCCGGTTATTGAAGTGCTTGATGGTGATAACGGTGTAAGCACACCAGAGCTTTGGTTGATGCTGTACATAGAAATAGCTCCCCCATCAAAGCAGGGTACATAGGCGTATTTTTGATTAGGTGTAACATTGATGTATTGTGGATTCGTTGCGGTAGAAACGCCAGGTATTGAGAGGTTTTGTAATTGTCCTGAACTATTGAGGCCATACGTGAAAACCTTGTTTGCATTGCTACTGCCGACATATATATAAAATGGCATTGTGGCTGCAAGCGTTGATGTCATTGTCCCTGAGGCAGCTTGTGTTGCACTCACCGTTCCTAACGCAATAAAACCCAATGCGTTGGCTGTCCCTGGCGCGAAAGTATAGTTAGGTGTGTTAACCTTTAGGCCGACGTATTGGTAGGTGCGATTGGGTATTGTAGTGCGTATCGTGAGATTCGTGTTTTGTACGCTATAATTTTGACAACTCAACGGTGAGTTACCATTGATGTTTAGGCATAATGTAATGCTGACAGCACTTGTTAGAGCAGTACCGCTTGATGTCACTTGAAACAAGTTTCCAGAAGCGGCTAATCCTGCATTTTGTACCAGTAAAAGCAAAAAAAATCCCTGAAGCTGCTTTATCATATCCTCACATTCCTTTGTTTTAAGTCTATTTTATGCAGGTTAACCGACCTTATCTACTTTCAGATATTATTCGTTTTCTATGTCGAAAATGGTAGTCGTTGACCGACTATACGCGATTTAACTGCCTTGATTTTGACGCTCTTTAATTTCAGACAAAGTTTTACAGTCAATACAGAGTGTTGCAGTTGGTCTGGCTTCTAAACGCTTTAGGCCGATTTCGATACCACAGGCTTCGCAATAACCAAAGTCGTCTTCGTATAGACGCTCTAAAGCGTCTTCAATTTTTTTGATGAGTTTACGTTCACGATCACGCGTACGTAATTCAATGTTAAATTCTTCTTCTTGGCTAGCACGATCGGATGGATCGGGGAAATTAGCTGCTTCGTCTTTCATATGTGTGACAGTACGGTCAACTTCTTCCATTAACGATTGACGCCAGGCCAACAATATTTTTTCAATGTGGGCGCGTTGTTTTTCGTTCATGTATTCTTCGCCTGGCATTTCATGATAAGGAGCGATTCCCATATTGCCAACGGCATCCGTTTTTAAGTTACTCACTGTTATACTCACATTTAGTTATTTAATTGATTATAGTCCATTTCTGCCTATTCAGCAGCAGGTAATTTTTTAGCACTACTGACACGATCGTGGCCTTGATAATCCTGCCAACACTGTATTGTTTGATATCCATATTGCAATAGCATTGCAGAGACTGCATTTTTTTGTTCACAACCGTGCTCCAATAACAAATAGCCATTGGATATGAGTCGATTGTAACTGTGCTCAATGATAAATTGCAATGATTCCAAACCATTTGCACCACTGATCAAAGCTTGTTTCGGCTCAAAGCGCACATCGCCTGTTTGTAGATGTGGATCCGATGCCGCCAAATAAGGGGGATTACTAACAATCACATCAAACAGGCAATGATCTGGTATATTGCTAAACCAATCAGATTGTAAGAACTGAATGTTATGAATACCCAGTGTTTTTGCATTTTTTTTCGCGATGATAAGTGCTTCTTCAGAAATGTCACCGGCCATGATTTGCCAATGTGGGCGTGATTTAGCTAGAGCGCAGGCAATAGCGCCACTGCCAGTACCTAATTCCAGTACGTTTAAGGTGGCATCATTCGGAAATAATGCTAAGATTTTTTCCACCAATAATTCAGTTTCTGGTCTTGGGATCAATGTGGCTGGTGAGACATTGAGGGGCATGGACCAAAATTCACGGGTACCAACCAAATAAGCGATAGGATGACCTTGTAAGCGTTGATCTAATAAGCCTTGAAAAGTGTTAAGCGCGGTGTTTGTTAATATGGCTTCAGGATGTGTGTATAAATATGCCCGAGAAACCTGTAGTGCTTTGCATAATAAAATCTCGGTGTCGATCCTGGGGCTGGTACTGGTTACGCTTAATTGGGTCACTGCCTGTTGAATAATTTCAGTGATAGTCATCATGCTGCCCTAGCTCAGCCAATAACTCTGCGTGGTATTCACGTTTGAGTGCATCAATCACCATGGATAAATCACCCTCCATGATATCCATTAACTGATATAGGGTTAAGTTAATGCGATGATCGGTTAAGCGGCCTTGTGGAAAATTATAAGTGCGAATACGCTCGGATCGATCGCCACTGCCAACCAATGATTTTCGAGTTTGTGCCTGCTCTTGTTTTTGTTTGGTTTGTTCGGCGTTTAGCAATCGAGTTTTCAATAGCGACATGGCTTTAGCACGATTTTTATGTTGAGAGCGCTCATCTTGACATTCGACAACCACGCCGGTGGGGATGTGGGTAATGCGAATAGCCGAGTCGGTTTTATTTACATGCTGTCCGCCCGCCCCAGAAGAGCGGTAGGTATCGATACGTAAATCATCTGGATTAATGGCAATATCGTGAATTTCATCGATTTCAGGCAAAACCGCCACGGTACAGGCTGACGTATGCACCCGCCCTTGTGATTCGGTGGTGGGAACGCGCTGTACACGATGTGCACCAGACTCGAATTTTAATTCGGCATAGACGTGTTGCCCCGAAATTTGTGCAATGATTTCTTTATAACCGCCATGCTCACCGTGGCTGGCGCTGATAATTTCCAAATGCCAGCCTTTATTTTCTGCATAACGGCTGTACATACGAAACAAGTCACCGGCAAAAATAGCCGCCTCATCACCACCTGTTCCTGCGCGCACCTCTAAGAAAACATTGCGTTCATCATCCGGGTCTTTGGGAATTAAATGATGCTGTAGTTCGCCATCTAAGTCATTAACCAGCGCTTCGGCTGTACTGAGCTCTTCTTCTGCTAAGCTGGCTAAATCCGCATCTTGGCCGGCGACGAGTTCATGTAAACTGGCTACGTTGGTTTGGGCGTGCTGATAGGTTTCGTAGCAAGTTGCGACAGGTTCTAATTGTGCATACTCTTTCGACAAGCTTCTAAATTGTTGCTGATCGGCGATAATGTCGGCATCGGATAATAAACGCGCAATTTCCTGGAAGCGTTCTAACATTTGTTGCAATTTAAATTCAAGTGATTTTTTCATGGGATTTTTGTATTAAAAGCGATTGAGCTAAGTCTAGGATTTCGTGTTGATTATCAAGGGCTGCTTGACGTAAACCTAGGGTGGGTAAATGGGTGAGTTTATTGACAAGGCGTTTACTAAACTCATGCAACACATCTTCTTGTGATAAGCCTGCTGATAACTTTTGTTTCGCTCGCTCTAGCTCTGACTCGGCTAAGGCTTGCATGTGATCACGATAATCACAGATCACGCGTTTGGCACGTAAAGCGCGGTGCCAACGCAAATAATTATCGATTTCTATGTCAATCAGTTGTTCTGCTTTGAGTGCAGCCGTTTGCCGATTTTTTTTACCTATTTCTGTGAGCTGATGCAAGTCGTCAATATTATACAAATGCACATCAGGGATAGTGGCAACATCTGACTCAATATCTCGAGGTACCGCTAAATCAAGCATAAAAACAGGCTTATTTTGACGTGCCTGCATGGCTTCTTCAACTATACGTTTATTGATAAATGGCAGTGGGCACGATGTGGCTGATACCACGACATCTGCACTGGCTAAATGATGCGGGATATCAACAATCGGGATAATATGCCCTTGATATTGCGTTGCCAAATGAGCCGCTGATTCTAAAGTGCGATTGGCAATGAGAAATTGTGTCACGCCTTGCTGATGTAAGTATTTAGCGACTAGGGAGGCCGTTTCACCAGAGCCAATCAAAAAAACACGCAAGGGTGATAAATCATCGTATTGTTGGGTGATTAATTGTACGGCGGCAAAAGCCACGGAGATAGGGTTTTTACCGACACCGCTTTGGTTTCGTACGCGCTTACTGGCTTTAAAGATATAAGGAAACAAATGCCCTAACACGGAGCCAACCCCACCGGCTTCAAAGGCGCTTTGGTAGGCTTGTTTCATTTGTCCAAAGATTTGCGGTTCACCCAGCATCATCGAGTCTAAACCACTGGCAACACGTAACAAATGCTTGATGCCTTGTCGTGCCGTATGTAGATAACAGTGTGTGCTGATGTCTTCTGTGGTGAGGGAGAGTATTTGCGTCAGTAATGGCAAGATGAGGGCAGGATCGTCGGTTTCACAATAAATTTCGGTGCGGTTACAGGTTGAAAGCACCGCGACTTCATGAATATCGGGCTGCTCTATAAAGCGTTGTAACAAACGATGGTGATTTGCTGATAAAGCAACCTGCTCACGCACAGCGAGAGGGGCGGTTGTGTGATTCAGTCCGCAGACGACAAATACCATACTCAAAGCCGACAAATAAATAAGTAAGCATTGTAAACCATCGTTTCTTAAATTTGTAGTTTTTTGCCAAAGGTTTTAAGTTTATCGCTGATTAGGGCAATGATATGGACAGCAGGTATTTTTTTCATCACAACTACCAGTAAAATCAGCATGAGGCTCTCTATCATATATACCAACTCAAATAAAGCTCAAATATTGCTCAAGATTGTTGTTTTAAAGACGATATTACATCTGAAGACATAAGCAAGTGAAAAAATAAGGAGAGAAGCTATGGAAATTATTTTTCACGGCAGGCATGATAGCCAAGAAGCTGCTGATAGCTTGAGTAGCATGATTCGTTTGTTACAAGAACGTTATCGTATCGAAGGATTTCGAGAAATGCATCTTTCTATTACTTTACTGGATGAAAGTGGAATTGATGTAGAGCTGGTTGATAGTGAGACAGATGAGGCTTACCGTGTGTTTGAAGTCTATCATCAAACCGATGAGGTGCCCCGTAAGCGCAAACGTCCACAATTAAAGTTGGTTATTGATAAACCATAAGGAGTGTGGAATGCAGCTAGGTCTAGAGTACGTATTTGGCGCGTTTAGTAATGGAGAAACGAATTTAGATCTGGTCGGTGTTGAACAACAAGGTGAGCACCTAGCAAAACGCATGAAAACCCTCACCGAAGCGAATCCACTTCTCACCAAAAGTGCAATTGCTGCGACCGTCATTGCCGGAACAGCGATTGCAGCATATGCTGCCTATAGCGCGATATCAAAGCGCTTATCATCCGTTGATGATGAAAGACAAAGTTACCAAGATATGATTGATCAAGGTGTGTCGACGTACGTGGTTGTGAACGATCGTACGGATCGAAAGCACTGGGATCATTATGTGGCTGCTTACTTAAAAAGTTTGCAAGACATGCAAAATCATGATGTCGGCCGCTTACTTTGGCGAAGTGCGGGTGTTCATCAAAAGACCATTCAAACTGAAAAACGACAGGGTATTGGTTACGGCGTGATGTCTGCTTTTGCGACGCCTTTAGGCATTTATTTCCCCCAAACAGAAGACGACAGCGACATGCTGACCCAAGCACGCAAATCATTAAATGCGTTGCTGCTAGGCGATTTAAAGCAATTATTAAGCGAAATTGATGCTGATTTACGCGACGATTGGTTGATGGATGTACAACTTTTTGTGGATGCAAAAGATTACTTAACCAAGTTGAATGCTTCTCGTTTTTTGGTGATTTCTCTCGGTAATATTGCTGCTAATCTGTTGTTTGCCATGAATCCCAATACCAATATGCCATTGAGCTATGCGGATACGGCGGAATTGTGCGGATTATTTCGATCGATTATTGGACGTATGCGCAGTGATACTGAACAAGCATTTTCTAAACACCGATCGTCGCTTTGTCATTATCAATCACTGGAAAAATTTTTAGCTTCACTCGATGGTCGTATAGCCATTCTAAAAACGGCCTACGAAAATCGTGCTGAAACAGGATTAAATGTCAATGAAGTGATTAACAGCCAACATTTGGTATTACAACATTTGACCTCCAGTTTACGACAAGTGGTTTATATGGGGTTGCCTTTTATTGAGCCAGACCATTTGAATAGTAAAATGCTTGATTTGGCTGATTTGATTTATTTCCATCCGGAGTTGGTTCCGGATATGGTGAAACAATTAAAGTTAAAGGATAAATTTGATTACGCGGCTTTAGGTGTGAATTCACCACCACGTACGGTTATGGATTTACTGATATTGTGGAGTGATGTTGAGTCCTCGGTGCGTCGTAGCAGTTTAAAGAAATTACCTCAGAAGACCGATTGGCATCAGCGTTTTGTCGCCATACTGACGGACATCGATCGTTTTTACATCAAGCCGATTGAAAAACTATCTACAACAAAAATGACAACAAAAATGATGGGGGGATTGATACGTTATTCTAAAGACAAAAATGTCTCATTAAGCCCAGGACGGCTTTTTTTTATTGCTTCCGTTGCCATGTTACTGGAAGTCTATCGCTTAAATTTAGTTGAGCAACCAACTGATCAAGGTAAAACCGCCAATCAGCAAATTCGCGAGATTAACGCAAAAGCAAATAATGATAATGCGGTACATGGATTACGGGTGATAGAACTACTCGCGCTTGATCCATCAACACGCGAAGCTTTGAAACAAGTCTATCAAAAAAGGCTATATAAGGTGTTTCCGATACTGACATTGGTGGATTTATTAGAGCGGGTTCGCCAAACACAAGGACATACTGGTAATACAGATGAATTTCAAAAGGTATTAATCATTCGTTTAAACATCTTAAAAGACAAACAGAAAAAATTAACTAAAGCCATCACTGCATTAATTAATAGTGCGGAAAACGAGCAAAAATCCAACAAAGATTTATTGAGTTTTTTATCTGGTTTGAAAAACACGAATCCTAAGACGGCATTATCAATCCCCAAAATGATTAAAGAGTTTGAGCTTGCGATTCAACACACACTGAAGATGCTAGATGAGTCGGTATACGATGATATCCTGGAAGCAGAGCAACAACGATTAATCGATACGATTGAAGGGATAGATCACGCCGCATTCTTTCCTACGAATGAAGAAAAACATCGATTCTATCGTGCGTTGCGCGCCAGTACCCAGTCTAAATCTTTATTTGCCATAACCAGTGGCACCACTGATGAACAAGATAAATTGAAAGCCACAGTACCTGAGGACAGTCAATCTGTTGCTTCTGACGAAACAAATTATGCGAATGAACCTTGGTTTTCAGCATCACATCCACAAGCAATCCTATCAAAACAACAAGCCTCCCCTTTAACACAGCTTAATGAGCGAGACTTGACGAATCCAGCTACCAAGTCCTCAGTGACATTCCCCAAGCAAGTGACAACATCCGCCGTAACCAATGATCCCAAAACAACCATGACTGATCAAAATACAATACATACTTTTCGCTTCCGCGCCATTGCTTTGTGGTTGAGTCGCCTGAGTATCGCTTTGCTTTTGATAGGTTTTTTTGTTGTCTTATTTATGGCATTTGGCGCACAAACGATTCCGGTGATTAATACCTTGAGTGCGTCGGTTATCACGGGATTTGTGATCGGCGGCTTTGTCAGTGCGGCAGCTGGTGGATTAGGTCTCGCTGCCTCTTATTACATGCCCCGATTGTTTAAACCCAAAAAAGAGGTTGTGTCAGATGGCCCAGCAGCGCAAGCTACGCCCTCATTGATACCAGGATGATGATGGTTTCGTTGTGCTTGATGATGGATCCTTGTTTCAATTAAGGTATAAAAGCGTTTTACGCTTATTATTTGCACAAATAAAAAGCAATCGGATTTTATTTTTTACATTTAAATTGGTTTATGGTAGAATTTATAGTACGAGTGTTGGCAAATAGGTTAATGTTATGGATGTGAAGAAGGACAAGAAAGCATTGGCTCGATTTACAAAGGTTGATGCGAACTATATACAAGACTTTCTGAACGAGTCGGACAAAAAGGTAGTCGGGCTTTTAAACACAGACAATCAATACATTTCTTATGATCCTCAAGGTCGTGTTTTGTTTAAAGCAGAAATCAAAAATCAAGATACCTACCAAGTTAGTTATGATGTAGCAAGAAATTCTAATTTACAGGAGGGTTATTATCTTTGGGTGAGGAACTCGTTAGCAAAACAAAAATGTTCAGCCGAAGACATTGATCTGTTAGTGGATAGACTAAAAGCACTGCCGTCTAAGGGCGCTATTATTCCATTACAGCAAGAATTGCATCATCATTTGGGATTAGTAAAGCAATTATACGTGCAAGCCCTTTCTGTGGATAAAACAAAAGAAGAAACAAAAACAGAAGAAGAAATAAAAACAGAAATAAAAACTATTATAGCAAATGTCTCAGAGGCACATGCTTATGCAATGAAGGAGATTAATAAAAAATTCGTTGCCGGTGCTTTTGCGGCGGCGCTCATTGCTGCCAAAGATGAACAGACTGATGAAGCGTTCATTCAAGTCATTAATCGGGTGCTCGATAAAAGATGCAAAGCATTTCTTCCTGAGGCACATGATATTTTGCTGAAGTATGTACAGAAAACCAACACTGCTTTGAAGGCAGAAACACATTTTTCCTCCGAAGCTAAAATAGCACGCAAAGAAAGTGCAGAAAAAAAAACCTCTACCAACATGCATTTACTACATATCGATCAAAAGAACCAAAGCGTCACGCGCATTGAAGGTAGCAAGTATACTGCTCACGATAGAAGAGAAGGAACAGAATTTGCGCATCGTTCGATCCTTACTTACGATATGCCATCAGGTGATTCTCTGCAAAAAAAGGATCGTATTTGGATTCGTACGCCGTCTTTACCGGTGAAAAAGGGGTTAAAAGAAAATGCGTATATTGCTGATGTTAATAGTAAATTAGCACATATTGCTGAAAAATACGCTATTACACAGCCCTTTACTTACAATTTACTAACCGCGTTAAACTCCATCAGGGATGGAAAGAATCGTCAAACACAAAGCACCCGTCACATCTTGTTGGGCGCACACCAGTATAATAAAAACATCTGTGAAGCTTCTGGTGTCCATGAAAATAAGGACGCCAGCGCCCAGGGAACCAAGGGCACCGTGCCTATTTGTTATGTACAAGCGATTTCTGTGAATGGCGCTGGCCGTGCATTGGGATATTACAGCCGTATTCCTTTTTTGCGAAATGGTTTGGGTTTGCGTATCGATGATCAAAACGAAGCGACGTTAATGGCTGAAATGGCATTGATGAATAATTGCTGTGTAGGTGGTGATCAAAATCAATTCAAAACAATCCAAGATCAATACCAAACGTTTTTAAATAAAGAATCACCAACCTGGTTGCAAAAAATGTTGGGGACGCATTCGGTCTATCTTTTTAAAACCAAAGAGGGGCAAGATATTCGAAAGAATATTGTCGATATTAAAAAATCATGGAGAGAAACCTCCATTTCCTCTAATCTTGGTACGACAACGCAGGATTTTTCGCGATTCGCATTACAAAAAATGACCGCGTTTGACTTACATTTTAGCCATGATCATGCCAAGTTAATCCAAGCATTGTCTTTGCATGTAGAGAAAACAGCGCTGTTTGGTTGTAAAAGTGGTAATGAACGTACGCCTATCATTTGTGAGAGAGCATCGGTACTGGATCAAAAGGACGTATTGATAACGCAGACAGGACTTCAGACAGCACTTAAGGATGCTTTTAATGCCTTATGTCAGGCAACTACAAAAAATGATGCTAAGATTGCTGCAAAAGCATTAAATCACGAGCTGGATCGTATCTATAATCTGCAACGTGCTTACGGTGCCAGCACGATGATCCCTTTGGTCGATCAAGGCGCTCCTCCTAAGATTGAGAGAAAAAATGGGTCTATTAAAAGTCGGATTGATACAAACTATGCAGAGGAGTCTGGCATTACCAGCCTATCTCAAAGCAGAGCAAAAGCCATGCAAGCACACAATGACTTGGTAACTTATATGCATGAGGCATGGGACCGATGGTCGTCAGACGTAGAAAACAAAAGTGCTGTACATATGTCTGAATCTGATGCAATCCGTGTGAAAAATCGTAGTGACTCATATACATTGATTAGATATAGTTTCTCTTCGCAAAATACGCAAAAAGGTAGAGAAGGTAGGGAAGGTAGAAAAGAAAAAATTGTGCCAGCTTCTGTTATAGCCACAGAACCTGCTATAGCAAGCGCTGATCCAGCTACCAATTTAACTGCGCAAAAAAAACAAATCAAAAATGCTGAGATGGGTGTCGTTGATGGTGATGAAACAGAAACTCCTAGAACTCACAGTATGAGTCAATGACACTAAGTTACGGAATATTAGGCTGTACTTTGTGCGGGGATCTATTTTTGAGCTGACTCAGTGCTACATTGAAAATGGATTCCCGCCTACGCGGGAATGACAAATAGACTTAATTTAGTGCCATTGCAGTATGAGTGCCTAATCGTTTAGACTACAGCGTCTGTCATGATTTAAGACACGGTCTCCATGTTAACGGCATACTCGCCAAAGCACGCTAAACTATTCAAACGCGCACGATGCAATAGTGCACTTTGTGCCGCTGGGATGTTTTCATGTTGGCCTTTCCAGGCTTTCAAGCAATCTTCTTGCAATGCACGGCCATAAGAGAAACTCAGTGCCCATGGTTGATATCCCATGCTGTTGATGGCATTTAAATTAGCTGTTGCTTGTTCTGGTGTTTGGCCGCCAGATAAAAAGTTAATCGTTGGGACAGCGGGTAACACGGTATTGCGAAACACACTCAAAGTATAATGCGCAATTTCTTCTGGCGTGCTAAACGTTGCCGCATCTTTACCGCAAGTCACCATGCTTGGTTTGAGGACGATATGTTCAAGTTCAACTTGATGAATAAACAAGGCGTTAAACAACTCATGTAAAACCACTTCAGATGCCTCGGCACATTGTTCGATACTGTGGTTGCCATCCATCAAGACTTCTGGTTCGACGATCGGTACTAATCCAGCGGCTTGGCAAGCGGCAGCATAACGAGCCAACATTTCAGCTCCGGCTTTAATGGCTGTCAAACTGGGAGTGAATTCGCTAATGCTATAAACATTACGCCATTTAGCAAATTTAGCACCCTGTGCTTTATATGTTTCTAGACGTGCTGATAAATCATCTAAACCCAGTGTTACTTTTTCATCATGTGTTTTTGCTAAGGTAACCAAACCCTTATCGACCTTAATACCGGGTAAAATGCCTTTGTCTAACAATAATTGTGGCACAGTCGTACCATGCACATCTTGGTTTTGAAAGGTTTCTTCGTAGAGAATGACGCCATTGATGTAGTTTTCGAGTTCAGGTGTTGTTGCAAGCATTAAGCGGTATTGGCGTCGATTTTCTGCATTATTTTCAATACCGATAGAATCAAATCGCTTGCCGATCGTGCTGGTGCTTTCATCTGCTGCTAAAATCCCTTTACCATCTTGTAGTAAATGATCAATGGTATGTGATAACTCGTCGTACATGTTGATTCTCTCCTCGTTGATTTTGCAAGTATTCATGCCTGATCACGGAATCGCTAACGTGCAGGGCTTGAAATGTATTTTTCACGAATGATGTGTTGTGTAGAAAATCCCTGATCTTTCAAGAGCGTGAAAGCATCGTCAATCATCGCTGGATTACCACATAGGTACACCAAGTCGTTTTCTGGGTTTAAATTTAATTCAGGAAAAGCGGTTTGTACGTGTCCAGAAAATTCATGTGGTAGCCAGTTTTCTCCTTGTTCACGACTGAGATATGTTTGAAAACGAACATTCGGTGTTCGTTTGACCCAGTCTAAAAATTCTTGACCATACAGTACATCTTCTTTTTTCGGTACACCTAGCAAAATAACGATTTGTAAATCGGCATTACTTGCCAAACGACGCTCTAACTCAGTCATCATCGAGCGATAGGGCGTGACGCCTGTGCTGGTGGCAACAAAAATATAACGCTTAGGATCCGTATCACGTAATAGCAATCGCCCATAAGGTCCAGAAACTTGCAAAGGGTCGCCTGGTTTTAAATTGAACAATAGTTCGGAGCCAGGACCACCTTGTATGTAGTTTGCGGCAAACTCCAATGTATTGTTATTTTGCGGCGCATTCGCAATACTATAGCTACGTCGCAATTGTTTCCCTTCATACTCAAAATGCAGCGTGATAAACTGCCCAGCTAGATAATGAAAA
This sequence comes from uncultured Legionellaceae bacterium, assembly GCA_964493245.1. Lineage (GTDB taxonomy): Bacteria > Pseudomonadota > Gammaproteobacteria > Legionellales > Legionellaceae > CAZBNB01. Next base: position 17,192 of record CAZBNB010000022.1, on the reverse strand, counting down.
GCAGGTTCGCAGTTGCTCTGTAATACAAAATGTTTCACACTGGGTGTGAGCATGTAAGTGTGACTCAGTACGGCAGAAAATGTGTTCATTGACATAAAGTTCTTAATGCGTAAAAGTTGTTAGGTTTTAGGGCTATCTTTGGATATTTATCAAAATACCAAAGATTTTTTACTTTATCATGCAAGAGTTCATACATGACCACAGCTGATTTAATAGCGATATTTGGTAATTTAAGTCAATCATTACCATCCTTGAATCAATTGCTGGGAGGCCTGTCTTACCTATTAGGTATTGTATTCTATCTTAATTCTTTCAATAAGTTCAAAGAAATTCTTCAAGAAGGTGGGGGCGGTCATCAAAAAATAACCGTGCCGGCTGCTTATTTTCTTGCTGGTTCTGCGTTGTTTTTCTTACCAACGATGATACAAGCTTTTTCATATACCTTATTTGGGACGGGGTATAATATCTTGGCTTATTCAGCAACGAACCCTTATGATATTTATCAATCAATTGGTATGTTGGTGCAAACTGCTGGTTTTTTATGGTTTATTCGAGGATGTGTGTTGCTCGCGCACGCAAGTCAACCGGAACAAGGCCAAGAGGGCTCTAAAGGGCATGGACCCAAAGGGTTTTTATTCGTGATAGCCAGTCTATTTGCTGTCAATATTCATGGTACAGTGAGTATGGTAAATTACGTTGTTACACAAGTGATGGCTTACTTTTCTTCTGGTTCGTTGGGATAAGCGTTATCTTCTTCATTACAAATTTTTAATTTGTTTGACTTGGCAAAATCAAGAATTGCTTGATAAACTTCCGGGCTTGATTCTTTGAGCTTGGGATCAAGAAGGACGCATTTATAGCCTTCACGATTCACGCTCGGCTGTAGTAAAGGTGAGTAGTGAATGCGGCTGTTTTTAAAACTCGCCATTGTCCCACTCATTCGCTCGGCCCAATCACTTGGACGAAAGGCTTTGCCCTGAGGAGTCACTCCTTCGATGACTATCTTTTTATTTTTGGGCTCAGACATAATAAAAATATACTTTAAAGACGAATGGCCAAGTATATCACGAAATCTGGCTTTTCCCCTAAAGCATTCGTCAGGACTTACGCAAAACAACGATCGCTTCGTTGGATTGTATTTTTAATTCGGTCATTTAGTCATCTAAACTTCCTTATTAAAAATAAAATCCGCCTCGACCTCGTTGTTTTGCGTAAGTCCTGCCGTAAGTGTTCA
>CAZBNB010000022.1:0-15858 GCA_964493245.1 uncultured Legionellaceae bacterium | reverse complement strand
AAATAAAATCCGCCTCGACCTCGTTGTTTTGCGTAAGTCCTGCCGTAAGTGTTCACCCAGTGAAAGAGAAAAACGACAGAAATATGATGCATAACCCAGATGATTTAATACACATTTTTAATCAATGCTTTGAAGTCAGTCATCAAACCCGTTTGGTTCGAGGGGGGGATGAGCCCTGGTATTTACCCAAAGATACCATACGTGCTTACCATTCGGTGATTTTTGCACATGGATTTTTCAGCAGCGCATTACATGAATGCGCCCATTGGCTGATTGCTGGAGAAGCGCGACGCTTGCAGGAAGATTATGGTTATTGGTATGCACCTGATGGGCGTAATGAAGCTCAGCAACGTTTGTTTGAGTCGGTTGAAGTAAAACCACAAGCCTTAGAATGGATTCTGTCCCGAGCGGCCAAACACCGTTTCCAATTTAGTTTAGATAATCTAAATGGCTCGCCTGCTGATGTCGATGCATTTCAACAACGCGTATATGATGCGGCGCAATACTATTTGCAACACGGATTGCCGCTGCGGGCACAGTACTTTCATCAAGCGCTGTTATGTCACTATGAATCGTTCGAAATCGCCCAACCAGCGGTGTGCGATCGCTTTGGCCGTGAGTGGATCTTTGCTGAGTAACCAAAGCGCCACTTCTTTGCTTTTTAATAGCAACGCTTGGTCACGTTGTAGTTGTGCGACCTTATATTGTCGATAGCCCGTTTGTTTGGTTCCTAATAGTTCACCTTGCCCACGTAGCATTAAATCTTTTTCGGCAATGATAAATCCGTCATTTGTTTCTCGCAGTGTCCGTAATCGCTCTTGGCTGTTGAAAGACAAAGGGGGTTGATATAACAATAAACAATGCGATAAGGCTTGCCCGCGGCCAACACGTCCTCGTAATTGATGTAATTGCGAAAGCCCTAAGCGCTCGGCATTTTCAATGATCATTAAACTGGCATTGGGCACATCTACACCCACTTCAATCACCGTCGTGGCGACCAATAGATCCATTTCACCTTGTTTAAAAGATTGCATAATGCTTTCTTTTTCCACAGCATTCAATCTACCGTGGATTAAGCCAACACGTACCTGAGGAAGCTGTTGTTTTAATTGCTCAGCTGTTTCAGTGGCGGCAATACATTGCAGTTTTTCTGATTCTTCAATTAATGTACACACCCAATAAGCTTGACGACCTTCTTGAATCGCAGAGGCCAAGCGTGCGATGACTTGATCTCGTTTGATTTGATTAAGAACCGCGGTAACGATGGGTGTACGGCCAGGTGGAAGCTCATCAATCACGGATAAATCAATATGTGCCCATTGTGACATTGCCAGGGTTCTGGGAATCGGTGTGGCGGTCATTAAGAGTTGATGCGGTTGATTATCTTGCTGATGACCTTTTTGTTGTAAAAGTGCGCGTTGATCGACGCCAAAGCGATGTTGCTCATCAATAATAATGAGTCCCAACGCAGCAAAAGAGACCTGTTGTTGGAATAAAGCGTGGGTTCCAACAACCAATTGAGCCTTGTGGGTGGCAATGGCCTCTAAGGCAAGGCGTTTTTCACGCGCCTTCATTTTACCGCTTAAGCGATGTACCGTAATGCCTAAAGGTGTGCACCACTTGGCTAATGTTATGGCATGTTGCTCACTTAATATGTCAGTAGGTGCCATCAATGCAACTTGATAGCCGCTGGCAATCGCTACCAATGCGGCCAATGCACTGACAACCGTTTTACCCGAACCAACATCACCTTGTACCAAGCGCAACATCGGTTTATCCATTTGCAAATCTTGTTGAATTTCATTAAAAACCCTTTGTTGCGCTGCTGTGAGTGCAAAGGGTAGGGTGTTTAAAAAGCGTTGTATCAAATCACGATTTACTTGCATCGCCGGGGCTTTAATCTGTTGACGTTGATTTCTGGCTAGCTGCATACTGAGCTGCTGTGCTAACAATTCTTCAAATATCAGCCGCTTTAGTCCTGGGTGTTGACCTGATTCAAGTCCTTGTAGAGAAATATCGGGTGGTGGGCGATGAAGTTGGTGTAATGCTTCAGCGATAGGTAAAAAACCATGGTTTTCAAGCATATCATTGGGCATCCATTCTAATGAAATCAACGATTGCTGGGCGCTATTCAGTGCTTGATGAACCAATTGACGCAGGCGATTTTGGCTCAGACCCAGTGTTGTTGGATAAATCGGTGTTAAGGTTTCTTCTATCGGTATGTCTGCATCTTCATCAAGCAATTGATATTCGGGATGAATCATATGCAGGGCTTGACCAAACTCACGCACTTCTCCAAAAGCACGAATCTGTGTGCTTGCTTGCAATTGTTTTATTTGCTGTTGATTAAAATGAAAAAAACGTAAGCTCAAGATACCGGTTTTATCTTCGATATAACAGTCAAGATATAAGCGCCGTCCACGACTAACCTCGGTTTTGCAAACACGCCCAGCCACCACCGCCCAATCATTTGCACGTAAATCTTGAATGGGGGTAAGGCGTGTTCTGTCTTGATAGCGGTAGGGTAGATGTAACAAAATATCTTCGATGGTATGAATACCACATTGTGCTAATTTTTTTGCAATCGCAGGACCAATGCCAGCTAATGTAAGACAAGATTGTTGCAGATCCATATGGCCTCTTATACAAATAACATTTGTTACCACGAGTGATTTTCATAAACAGGACTGACGTAAAACAACGATCTCTTCGTTTGATTTTATTTTTAATTCGGTCATTATTCGGTCATTAAAAATAAAATCCGCCTCGGCCTCGATGTTTTTCGTCAGTCCTAATGAAATGATCCTGCGTGAATTGTACATCACAATTGATGAATTTGTGAAAAGAGCGCATAATGATTGCATTTTAAAAGTGTTGATTTTTGTGATGAAGTTAATAATTGAAAACTACTTAAAACAAGTTCTGAATAGCTTGATAGCGCAAGGTAAACTGCCGCCTGATGTGCTTGAAGTCGAAATGCAAATCGATCGCACGAAGGATAAAGCGCACGGTGACATGGCATCTAACTTGGCATTGGTTTTAGCAAAAAAGTGTGGGATGCCGCCACGCCAATTGGCAGAGCTTCTCGTGGCGAATCTACCCACTGATGGGCAATTAGAACGTGTTGAGGTCGCGGGCCCTGGGTTTATTAATTTTTTTATGCGTGCAGCTGATCGCTCGCAAGTCATCCAAACTGTGTTAGAAAAAGCGTCTGAATTTGGTCGTAGCCAAATAGGTCAGGATAAAAAAGTATTATTAGAGTTTGTTTCTGCTAACCCAACAGGTCCTTTACACGTAGGTCACGGGCGTGGTGCCGCATTTGGCGCTACTTTAGCTAATGTATTATCTGCGGCTGGATTTGCTGTTAGTCGTGAGTATTATGTTAATGATGCTGGGCGACAAATGGATATTTTGGCGGTGAGCGTATGGCTACGCTACCTCACGTTCTGTGGTGAAAACATCGTTTTTCCCAGTAATGCTTATCGTGGTGAATATGTTCAAACCATTGCAGAGGTGTTATTTCAAGAGCAAGGCAAAAGCTATAGTCAATCATGGCACACCATTTCTGAGTCTCTTCCGAAGGATGAGCCGGAAGGCGGAGATAAAGAGCTGTATATTGATGCGATGATTCAAACGGCCAAGCGCTTGTTAGGTGAAGCGGGTTTTCAGTGTTTTCACCAACATGCCTTGACCACCGTGTTGGATGATATTCAGGATGATCTGGCTGAGTTTGGTGTTGATTACGATACTTGGTTTTCTGAATACACGTTGTTGCACGACGGCTCGATCCAAAAAGGGATTGATGCGCTGCGCCAGGCTGGCCACACTTATGAAGAGGCGGGTGCTTTATGGTTTAAGGCGACTTCGTTCGGTGATGAAAAAGATCGCGTGTTGGTACGCGCGAATGGGCAAACCACTTATTTTGCATCCGATGTTGCGTATCACTGGAATAAATACCATCGTGGTTTTGATCGGGTGATAGATGTTTTTGGGGCGGATCATCATGGTTATGTTAGCCGTTTAAAAGCGGCAGTCACCGCCTTAGGCCATGATGAGTCAGCATTAAATGTGTTATTGGTTCAATTTGCTATTTTGTATCGTCAGGGTGAACGTGTACAAATGTCCACACGCAGTGGGTCTTTTGTGACATTACGTGAATTGCGTGATGAGGTGGGCAATGATGCGGCGCGTTTTTTCTATGTACTGCGCAAACCAGAACAACACATGGACTTTGATTTGGATTTGGCCAAGTCAGAAACCAGTGATAATCCGGTGTATTATATTCAATACGCCCACGCACGTATCAGTGGTGTTCTCAAGCAATTGCAAGAGCGTGGTTTGGGGTATCATGAACAACAAGGCCTTGATGCTGTTTCGCTGTTATCAGATGAGCGCGAGCATGATTTAATGGTTTTATTGTCGCGATATCCTGATACGTTAGAAGCCGCTGCTTTGTCTTGTGAACCACACCAAATCGCGTATTATTTACGAGAATTAGCCAATGGGTTACACAGCTATTACAATGCGGTACAATTGTTATGTGAAGATGAAAAGCTGCGCGCCGCGCGTCTTTGTCTTTTAAAAGCGATTCGTCAAGTTCTGTGTAATGGTCTTGAATTATTGGGTGTTTCAGCGCCAGAGAGTATGTGATGGGTGGAAAAGCAACAGCAAAACGTCGTCAAAACAATGGCATTGGTTCACTGATGCTGTCGTTTATTACGTTTATTCTGGGTTATTTGGTTGCCAGTGCTTTTGACATAAGCTCTTTAAGTCATTGGATGAGTAATCGATTTTCGACACAAGCAACACCCTCTCATCGCCCTTCTCAGGTACAAACAGCGGAATTACCGAAACCAAAGTTTGAGTTTTATACCTTGTTGACGAAAGATAAAAGCGTTGCACCGGCGCTTGCAACCGCCAGTACAAAGCCGGCTACTGTCGCGGTGGCTACTCAGGTTGCCGCTAAATCGGAGTCTACAATCAATCCAAGCCACGTTGTGGCGGTTGTCAGTTCATCACTCAAAACAGCAGCAGCGCCGCTGGATTTAACCGTGACACAAAAATTACCTTTGCACGAGCCACTGGTTGCGGCAGCACAACCCCAGCCACAATTGAAAACAGTACAAGTGCTTGATAAAGGTCGATATATTATTCAAGTTGGCTCTTTTAAAAATCAGCACGAAGCAGAAAAAATGAAAGCAGCCTTGGTGATGAGGGGATTTTCTCCTGTTATTACCTCTGCAACACAACAACAAGTCACTTGGTATCGTGTACTGATAGGCCCTTTTCCATCCTTGAACGATGCGCAACGTGTACATCGAGAGTTTGCCGTGCGTGATAGAATTACGGGTATGATTCGTAAATTAGACGTTTGACTCCTCAGAAATATTATCTGCTGAACAATAAGCGAGCTCGATGTTTTACGTAAAGTCCTGTTAGATATATCTGTGATCTTTCAAAATACGATCAAAAAATATTTGAATCGATAAACAGTTACCTTCTTGCGTTTATGTGTGATAAAAATGCCCTCTAAAAAAGAAATTTACCGACATACTTTTTTGATATCGGAAATCATGTGCGGTAGCTGTGGCTACCTCCTTGGCGAAGCTATTTTTGAGGATGCTTTCAAGGGTTCTGAATTGCTACCGAAAGATGCGCAAATTACCATTGACGAAGATCCTGCTTCTTCTAATGGGCTGCATCGTTTGCTGGTCACGATTGAGAGCGTTGAATCTGAATGGCCTTTAAATAAAAAGCAGATTACGGACGTGTTTGAAAAGACGATTTGCGCAACTGAATCGGGTGATGGTAAAAAATTTGCGGTTATTCATTCAGAACATGATCTGCAAAAAATAGAAAAAAGACGAACAAACTGGCTTAACTTGTCAATTAACTTGTTGATTTTAATCAGTTTAATCGCGTTATCTGCAGCACTTCCTCCCTCTTTGCCACTCACCATTAGTTTAATCACCGTGAGTTTTGTCGCGACAGCGTTTACCAGTAGGCATTATTTTATGGCTTTCTGGCATAATCTTCGCGCTAAAAAAGCTTTAACCATGGCCACGGGTGTTTCGTTGGGTTGGATTTTGTCGCTGATTCATGCGCTTTATCATACCATCAGCATGCCCGCGATGCTCAGTGTTTCGATGTCATTTATGAACGCGGTCATGCCTATTATGTTGATAACCATTGTCAATGTGTTAGATGAAATACAGTATGCTGTGCAAAAAGCCAGTGCTCGTATGCAACTACAAGGCATGCGTTCACTGTTTCAATTTAGTGATCATTATGCAAGTTGTGAGCCACCTGATACAGACAATTGGCAGAATCGAAGAAAAGCCAGTTTGAAAATAGGCATGTGGGTACGCGTTGAGCCGGGTGAGTGTATTCCTGCTGATGGTAAAATTGTTCAAGGACAATCGTTGATGAACACAGCGATTATGAATGGTGAAACCAAACGACTGATGCGTACAGGTGATCAAGTCACGGCTGGTGTTATCAACTTAGGTGCATCGGTGACGATCGAAATAGAAAATTTGGCATTTCATAGTTTAGCGAACCAAATTGTGTTTGGCGCGCATCGCAAACGTAAAATACAAACATCCCCAGAACGTTCGGATCGTTTGTTTATTTTGTTATATACGGCCTTGATTTTAATCAGCATTATCTTGGCGATTGTTGTTCCGTATGCGGTTGGTGCATTGACATTGCCTTTGGTATTACAAAGCATGATTGGTATCGTGTTTGCCATTTGTCCGTGTACGATTGCCATTGCGCATCGACTCCCGCGTTTATTACTACAACACCGCTTGCATCATCATGGTATTTTATTGCGAGATGAGCAATTTTTAGATCGCACGAATGCATTGCATACCATCATATTTGATAAAACAGGCACGTTAACTACTGAGCAAAGTAAAGTGATTTTCACTGATGTGAGTCATGAATTATGGGCACGTGTTTCCCTGCTAGAAAAGCATGGTGGTGCGGGGCATCCACTCGCAAAGGCCATTTGTGATTACAAATCCTCGAGTGCTTATGAACAGATAATGCTGCTAGCACCTGAAGCCATAACATGGGATGAGCACCACAGAGGGTTAACTGGCATGGTGCAAGGGCGTCATATTCAAGTAGGGAGCTATGCGTATTTAAAAGAAGCTAATGTTAAAAACCTACCAACAGAGAAAGATTTTCCGCCTGCAATCAAACAATATCTGGCGCAAGGCTATACGCCTATTTTTGTCGCACAAGATGGACATTATGGTGGAAGTATTTTTATAGAGCATGAAATTGATCCCGTTATTTTAACCACATTAAAAACCTTGCATGCTAAGAAAACTAAATTAATCCTGTTAACAGGTGACACAGCCAAAGCTGCACAGCGCTTTAATCAACGTTGTGGTGATATTTTTGAAATATACTCAGATCAGCTGCCGCATAAAAAAGAGGCAACGATCCGGGATTTAATGTCCTCGCTTTCAGATGAGGAAGCGCGTGGTTTTGGGTTTGTGGGCGATAATAGCAATGATTTGCTCTGCACGGTTTATATGAGAGAGAAAGGCGGTGTAACGTGTGCTATGAATCATCATAATCAAACAGCGTATTGTGCTGACGTGGTTTTGAATGGTTCTCTTGATTATTTGTTGCAGCAGCGAGATTTAAATCGTCATTTGAAGAAAAATATTGTACAAAATCAAGTAATATTAGCTTATACAGCCGCTATTTTTCTTAGTATGCTGATTTGTTTACCGATTGCGGGCGTGGCGATGACACCCTTGATCCCGTTACTGTTAATGGTGACGACTACCAGTGTGGTTCTACTGAACACCGCACGTTTACGTATGCGGGTCGATGTGGCATTAGATAAAAACGCAACGAGGTTAAAACGTTTTTTAGCATCGGATATGTCTTTGGCTTTATGGATGGGGGGAAGTTTATTTTTAGTCACCAGTTTATTGGTTATGGTCTTTGCCAGCGGTCATTTGGCTTTACCGGCCTTTGTTTTTTCGGCGGGTATTTCCGTGGGGGTGAGTAGCGGTTTTTTATTGGCAGCGGTGGTGATGTTAGGGGGGATGGTTGGTTTGATGATCACCAGTGCCGTTCGTCACCGTATGCTACCGGTTGCGTCTGATAATAATACATTACCAGCAAATATAAGCACGCCTGAATTGACTAACAACATACCGATGGTACCTGTCGTGCGTCGCCGTCCTTTGCCCTTGGTTAAAGAAAATGCTTTGCCGAGTCATAGCATCTCTCAAGAAAGTCTCGAATCAGAACAATGCCTCGCTTTGTAATCACGGTCTAGCGCTTGACGCTCGGATAGCGATCAGATTTGAGCGCAGTTTGAACGAAAAAGTTATTTCATAAGCGCAGCATACATCGGCTTGGCCTGTCCCGGCGAAGGCCGGGATGAGCATTTTGAAATGACTTTTTCGCTCAAAATATGCCAAATATGGCCGCTCCCTCGTGTAGAGTGAATACTTAAGCCGCTTTTAGCGCTCGATAGTGATGGTTACATTGCCGGCATTTTTGACAGCTTTGGGTTTGCTAACACTGATTTTTAATGCTGTGATATTCGCATATTTGGCCTTCAGAAACACCGCTACTTCTTCTGCAACCGTTTCAATTAAAGTAAACGATTTCGATTCAATCAAATCGGTGATGTTTGCGCAAATATCAGCATAATCAAGCGTATTTGCCAACATGTCCTGACAAGCCCGTAAGTCCAATGAAATAACAAGATCAAGCAATAATGGTTGCAGAATATGTTGCTCCCACGCATAGACACCAATGCGGGTTTTAACTTGTAACGCTGAAATAGTTAATGTGTCGATGGCTTCTCTCCTGAGGGAAATAGGCCTGAGATTATGGTATACTTCGCACGATAAGTATAGTTTGGGAGAGAGGAGCGGCATGTCAACCATAGCGGAATCACTTTTTATCCGTGCGATGCAGCGTAAACCAGTTGCAAGAACGCCTATCTGGTTAATGCGTCAAGCGGGACGTTATTTGCCTGAATATCGTGAAACACGTGCAAGAGCCGGTAGTTTTCTTGACTTGTGCAAAAACAAGTCATTGGCTTGTGAAGTCACGCTACAACCATTGGCACGCTTCGATTTAGATGCCGCCATTGTATTTTCGGATATTTTGACTATTCCTGATGCGATGGGGATGGGTTTAAGTTTTGTTGAAGGTGAAGGACCGTGCTTTGCAAAAGCAATCAATAATATTAAGCAACTCGAAACGTTGTCTTTCCCAGACGTGGCTCGTGATTTAAGTTATGTGATGGATGCCGTGACTCTGATTCGTCAAGAAATGCCCAGTCATTTACCTTTAATTGGCTTTGCTGGCAGTCCATGGACATTAGCTTGTTATATGCTGGAAGGCGGGAGCAGCCGAGAGTTTAAACGCGCGACGCATTGGGTTTACGAGTATCCCGAAGCCATGCATGCTTTTTTGCAACAATTAGCAGCAACGGTTGCGACTTATTTAGCACAGCAAATCGTGGCAGGTGCCAATGCGGTTATGCTCTTTGATACGTGGGGTGGTTTATTAACAACACACCATTATCAGGCTTTTTCTTTACAACCGATGACATTAATCGTCCAATCTTTGAAGCGCCAGTATCCCGATGTGCCTGTTATTTTATTTACCAAAGGGGGCGGTCAATGGCTGAATGCCATGGCTAATACTGGGTGTGATGCATTGGGAGTTGACTGGACTTGTGATTTATCCGCTGCACGCCAAGCCGTTGGTCAGCAAGTTGCATTGCAGGGTAATTTAGATCCTAAAGTGTTATTAACCTCACCTGATTGTATTCGTCGTGAAGTCAAACGTGTGCTGGATGCTTATGGCCCAAACCCCGGGTTGATTTTTAATTTAGGACACGGCATTACACCGGATGTCCCTCCAGAGCATGTGCGTGTTTTGGTCGATGCCGTTCATAATCACAGGTAACAGTCATGATTGTTATTTCTGAATTTAAACCAGCATGGTGGTTACGAAATGCGCACTTACAGACGATTTTTGCAACTTTAACACGTCGTTTGCGAGCTCCAATTGACACGATTGAGCGTATTGAATTGCCAGACGGAGATTTTGTCGATTTGGCTTGGGCCGTCAATGGATTAGATGCTAATGCACCTTTGGTTGTTTTGATCCATGGATTGGGTGGCGGCATGGATTCAACTTATGTTGCAGGACAATTAAAATCATTTAATCAACGTGGATGGCGAGCCGTCTTGATGCTTTTACGTGGTGCTGGTCATGAACCGAATCGATTGGCTCGTACATATCACTCTGGCGAAACATCTGATTTAGACTTTATTTTACAAATATTGTCAAAAAGAGAGCCAAAAACCAAAAAAGCGTTAGTCGGTATTTCTTTAGGCGGAAATATGGTGCTGAAGTGGTTAGGTGAGCATCCTATGCAAACAAATGTCGATACCGCCGTCGCTGTTTCTGTGCCTTTTGTTTTAAAATCAGTTGCTGACAGAGTACATTTAGGTTTTTCACGGGTTTATCAACGGCATTTATTGAAGCGTATGCGATACTTGCTTCGACGAAAACATCTTGTATCTGGCGTTATACCGCCTCAAGTGATGCGCGATCTGGAACAGGCATCTTGCTTTTGGACTTTTGATGAGTTTGTGACTGCGCCGTTACATGGATTTGCTCACGCCCATGCTTATTATCGAGAAGCCAGTTCTCGACCTTATTTAATCCATATTAAAACCCCAACGCTGGTTATTCATGCTTTGGATGACCCTTTTATGTTTCCAGATGCGATTCCCAGTATTGAAGAGCTGTCTGCATCTGTTCGATTAGAAATCAGCGCGCAAGGTGGACATGTTGGCTTTATCTCGGGAAATATACCTGGTAAGCCCGTTTACTGGTTAGAGAAACGTATTCCTGATTATTTATGCGCATATTTATAAAAGTTAAATGCGCCTATCTTGAAAAATATTTTTGATTATTGATTTCATTGAAATTAAATTACATAATCTTTTCAGTTTTCACTAAAAAGGAATTTCAAAATGTTATTAAGGAAGGTTGCAAAATTATGTACTTGTGGATTAACCACAATGGCATTAAATGTTTACGCGGGTGCTATGGGACCCGTTAGCGCAGTAGAAGAATCTCGTGGTTTTTACGTAGAGGGTAATGTTGGATATGCTAATCATCCGTGGCAAACAAATCGAACAACAACAGTTGGTTTAGAAAATCAACTGGGTGTTTTAACCAACTTATCTAATATAAACGGTGGTGCTGTTGGCGGTGTGGATGTTGGGTACCAATTCACTCGATTTTTAGCATTGGAAGGAGGATGGTCATACATTCCTACAGCAAGCTATAACCGTGTTCGCACTGTAACACTTCCTGTTGCACAAAGTACATTTACCCTGCCTCAAGGCGTGCAAGTCAATATTAATTCTGGTCTGGCTTATATCGCGGCCAAAGGCATTGTACCCGTTTATGGTAAGCTTGAAGGGTTTGGTAAGCTTGGTGCAGCTTATGCTTACAACCATACGAATGTGAATGTACCTGCTTCTTTAGTTAATTCGCCGGCTGTACACACAACCGATCATTCTAATTTTTGGAATGCTCTGTTTGGTTTTGGTTTACAGTATTCTCCGCTTAACAATTGGACAGTTAATGTTCAATACGATTACATTCCTGGTTATTCGGAAGCCTCGGCAAATCATTTTATTACACCAGCGATTCAATTAGTAACGTTTGGTTTAGGATATAAATTTTTTGTGTAAACCCCTCTAAAAATAGGGGCTGTTGGCACCAGTTGCCAATAATCCCTAAGGGTAGATCGAATCGTTGCAAAAACAATGGCCTCAATCTGCCCTTGTGATTTTTTTACTCTCCCCCCCTTGTTTTTTTATAATGTTATCCCCATCTGCAAGAAAAATGCTTAATTTTTTTGGAGTGGTCACATGAGTGAAAAGTCGAAAAAAGACTGGGGAAAAGTAAAAGAAGAGAAACAAGCTGCTGTAGATAATCTGTTTGATGATGAAGATCTGGCTGATTTTGATGTAGCACCTACTCAAGAAAAAACGAAGGGCTTGGATCATCCAAGCTACCCCGATTTAGAAGAAAAACTAACTTTAGCTGAGCAAAAAGCCCATGAAAACTGGGAAAAAGCAACCAGAGCGCTAGCGGAATTAGAAAATGTCCGTCGTCGTTCTGAGCGCGATGTGGCTAATGCACACAAATTCAGCCTAGAGCGGTTTGCGAATCAATTATTACCCGTTGTCGACAGTCTCGAGCAGGCTATCCAGTTAGCCGATAAAGAAGCCAATTCGGCCATGCACGAAGGTTTAGAGCTCACCATGAAGCTTTTCTTGGATGTCTTACAGAAAAATCAAATCGAACAAATTAATCCAGAAGGTGAGCTGTTTGATCCACAACAACACGAAGCAATGTCTATGCAAGTTGCACCTGGCGTTGCTGCTAATACTGTGTTGATGGTGTTTCAGAAAGGCTACAAATTATTTGATCGGGTCATACGTCCTGCGCGTGTGATTGTGGCAAAAGAAAATATGTAATATGGGTTGAAAAACGTATTTTACTCCCCATATAAATAAAAATGATTCATTTTGGAGTGTAAACATGTCAGCAATAATCGGTATTGACTTAGGTACAACAAACTCATGTGTTGCCATTATGGAAAGTGGAAAATCTCGCGTGATTGAAAACAATGAAGGTCAACGTACAACCCCTTCAATTGTTGCTTTTACCAATGACAGTGAAGTGTTGGTTGGGCAAGCTGCTAAACGTCAAGCAGTGACGAATCCAGAAAATACGTTGTATGCGATTAAGCGCCTCATCGGTAGACGTTTCGATGATGCCATTGTACAAAAAGATATTAAAATGGTGCCCTATAAGATCGTCAAAGCTGAGAATGGCGATGCTTGGGTACGTGTAAAAAATGAAGAAAAAGCGCCACCACAAATTTCGGCGGAAGTTCTGCGTAAAATGAAGCAGACTGCAGAAGATTATTTAGGCAAACCCGTAACCGAAGCGGTTATTACGGTCCCTGCTTATTTCAATGACTCACAACGACAAGCAACAAAAGATGCGGGTCGAATTGCAGGTTTAGAAGTAAAACGTATTATCAATGAGCCAACTGCTGCGGCGTTAGCGTATGGAATGGACAAAAAACGTGGTGACTCTGTCATTGCGGTTTATGATTTAGGTGGTGGTACATTCGATATTTCAATCATCGAAATAGCGGAAGTCGATGGCGAACATCAATTTGAAGTATTGGCAACCAATGGTGATACTTTCCTTGGTGGTGAGGATTTTGACTTAGCATTGATTGAGTATTTGGTTTCTGAATTTAAAAAAGACACAGCCATTGATTTACATAATGATCCGTTGGCATTACAACGCCTCAAAGAATCTGCCGAAAAAGCAAAAATAGAATTGTCCTCCTCGCAACAGACTGACGTTAATCTGCCTTATATCACTGCAGATGCATCGGGTCCAAAGCATTTAAACATCAAGTTGACACGTGCAAAGCTAGAGTCTTTGGTCGAAAAATTAGTTGAGCGTACGATTGCACCACTCAAAACAGCACTGAAAGACGCTGGTTTAACCGTCGCAAAAATTGATGAGGTCATTTTAGTCGGTGGTCAAACACGCATGCCATTGGTGCAAAAAACCGTTGAAGAGTTCTTTGGTAAAGAACCTCGTAAAGACGTGAATCCTGACGAAGCGGTCGCCGTGGGTGCTGCGATTCAAGCGGCAGTCTTGTCAGGTGATGTTAAAGATATCTTATTGTTAGACGTAACGCCTTTGTCTCTGGGTATTGAAACATTGGGTGGTGTCATGACAAAACTGATTGAGAAAAACACCACTATTCCAACCAAAGCACATCAAGTATTCTCAACAGCGGATAATAACCAAACCGCAGTGACCGTGCATGTGTTGCAAGGTGAGCGTGAGCAAGCTTCAGCGAATAAATCATTAGGTCGATTTGACTTAACAGATATTCCATCTGCTCCACGTGGTGTACCACAAATTGAAGTTACTTTTGATATTGATGCGAATGGTATCTTGAATGTTTCTGCAAAAGACAAAGCAACCGGCAAAGCGCAATCGATTGTGATTAAAGCATCCAGCGGTTTGAGTGATGAAGAGGTTGAAGCGATGGTGAAAGACGCGCAGTCTCATGCAGAAGAAGATAAAAAGTTTAAAGAGCTAGTGGATGTGCGTAACCAAGCTGACAACATGATTCATAACGCTGAAAAATCCATGAGTGATTTAGGTGATGAGTTGGTTGCTGATGAAAAACAAAGCATTGAAGCAGCGATTGCTGAGCTGAAAGAAGCAATGAAAGGCAACGAAAAAGACTTGATTCAAGAAAAACTGACCGTACTTACGGATGCCTCATCTAAAATGGCTGAACGGGTGTATGCGAAGAAATCAGCTTCTGAGTCACAAACAGCCGAAGCCAGCCAACAACCTGAAGATACAGCCGCACAACCAGATAGTGGTGTTGTTGATGCTGAGTTTGAAGAAGTTGAGGATGATAAAAAATAATGTCTCAACGTGACTATTATGAGCTGCTGGGTGTTTCACGCAGCGCTGACGATGCTGAAATAAAAAAAGCATATCGTAAAATGGCAATGAAATATCACCCGGATCGTAACCCGGGTGATACAGAAGCCGAAGAACACTTCAAAGATATCCAACGCGCTTATGCCGCTTTATCTGATCCACAAAAACGAGCAGCCTATGATCAATTTGGGCATGCCGGTGTAGACGGTGCTGCTGGGGGTGGATTTGGCGGTGGCTTTGGTGGCGCTGGTTTTGGTGGTTTTGGCGATGTATTTGGTGATATTTTTGAGAATATTTTTTCTCAAGGCCAAGGGCGGGGTCAACATCAATCACGAGCGCAGCGTGGTGCGGATTTACAAATTGGCATCGAGCTGACGTTAGAAGAAGCCGCTTTAGGTAAACAAGTTGAGATTACCGTGCCGCGCCATGTTGTTTGTAAAACATGCGATGCGACCGGTGCAAAAAAAGGCAGCAAGCCAAAGCGTTGCGAAACCTGTGATGGTGTGGGTCAAGTACGTATTCAACAAGGGTTTTTTTCAATTCAACAAACTTGTCCCAGTTGTCACGGTGCCGGTGATGTGATCACGGAGCCTTGTTCTGATTGTCGTGGACAAGGGCGTGTGCGTGAACAGAAAAAGCTCACGGTTAAAATTCCACCCGGCGTTGATCAAGGTGATCGCGTTCGTTTACCTGGTGAAGGAGAGGCCGGAGCTCATGGTGGTCCTTCAGGTGATTTGTATGTGCAAGTGGCGATTAAAAAGCATGCTATTTTCACCCGTCAAGAAAATGATTTATTATGCGAAGTCCCAATTAGTTTTGTGACAGCAGCACTCGGCGGTTCTATTGAAGTACCAACATTAGAAGGGCGCGTGACATTGAAAATCCCTGCTGAGACTCAAACCAACAAAACTTTCCGTATGCGCGGTAAGGGTATGAAATCAGTACGTAGCTCTGCTAAAGGTGATTTATTGTGCAAAGTTGTGATTGAAACCCCGATCAGTTTGCAACGCGAGCAAAAAGAAATGTTGGAAAAATTTCAAATATCCTTGGATAATAGCAAACACGGTCATTCACCACGTTCCAGTTCGTGGTTTGATGGCGTGAAAAAATTTTTTGAGGACATGAAGTTTTAGGTATACCTGTGATCTTTCGAAATACTAGATTTAGGGACGCGTGAGATCGAAGAAAGGTTTATCCTGCAGACTGCGTTGTTTTGTTTAGCGGAAGCGTCCGCTTGATCCACTTTTCAGGCTGTTTTACGGGGCCGCCGCCTATTCGCTT
>CAZBNB010000021.1:0-55132 GCA_964493245.1 uncultured Legionellaceae bacterium | reverse complement strand
TTAGGTATGAAGCAATTAGGTAATGATCCTTGGGTTGACCTGGTTGAGCGTTACCCCATAGGCCGACGTCTTGAAGGTAAAGTAACGAACATTACCGATTACGGTTGCTTTGTTGAAATTGAAGAAGGCGTTGAAGGTCTTGTTCATATGTCAGAAATGGACTGGACGAACAAAAACGTTCACCCAAGCAAAGTGGTTTCTTTAGGTGATGTTGTGCCTGTTATGGTATTAGAAATCGATGAAGAACGTCGTCGTATTTCTCTAGGTATGAAACAATGCGTAGGCAATCCATGGCAAAACTTTGCTCAGGCTCACAATAAAGGCGAAAAAGTCAACGGTAAAATCCGCTCAATCACTGATTTCGGTATTTTCATTGGTTTAGATGGCGAGATCGATGGCTTGGTTCATTTGTCTGATATTTCCTGGACAGTAGCTGGCGAAGAAGCGGTTAAACAGTTCAAGAAAGGTCAAGAGCTAGAAGCAGTGATTTTAGCGATTGATGCAGAACGTGAGCGTATTTCTTTAGGCTTGAAGCAACTTGAAGGTGATAATTTCACTAGCTTTGCAGAGCAATTCCCTAAAGGGTCGATTGTTAAAGGCACGGTTTCTGCTGTTGAAGCAAAATCAGTCACAGTACAATTATCTGAAGACGTCATCGGTACAATTCGTGTTAACGAATTATCTGATGAAAAAATAGATGATGCGACCACTGCTGTTAAAGAAGGCGATGAAATCGAAGCCAAAGTGATGACAGTAGATAAGAAAAATCGCGTATTGACATTGTCTGTGAAAGCGAAAGATGCTCAAGATCAAGCAGATGCGATTAAGAAATTCTCTAAATCATCAGAAGTTTCAGCAACACTGGGTGATTTATTGAAAGAAAAAATGGGTAATAAAGACGAGTAAGTTCTCATCGTCTAAAAAGGAGTTGTTGACAATTTAATCTTTGAAGCGCACCGATCTGCTTCAGATCGGTGCGCTTCAAAATAAGAACCCTACGTTGGATAACTTGTTCGCGAAATCCAGCGACTGAGCGGGGTCTTGCACAAAACCGACGTGGCGTTCATGTTTGAATTGTCAACAAGCCTTATGCGCAATCTAAAAAATGGCCAACGCCGTGTGTTGGACAGTTTATTTTTTGAGTTTTATACCTCTAATATTTTTTGATTTTGCCGTTTTGCATGATTAGAGGGATAAGCATCGATAGATGACATGAAGGGACTTTTACATGCGCATTCTAATGATCATTTTCTATATTATTCTCATCCTCTTTGGGATCACATTTGCCGCATTGAATGCGTCATCTGTTCAAGTTAATTTTTATTTAACGACGTTAAAAATGCCTATTTCCGTATTAATGGTGTCCGTGTTAGGTGTGGGCATGTGTTTGGGCTTTATTTTGATGTTATCTCGGTACTGGCGTTTAAAGTCAGAGCATCGTAAAATAAAAAACCAGCTCAAATTGACCGAACGTGAAATCAAAAATTTACGCACGATTCCACTTAGAAACGAAGACACTGTGTTTTAGCGTCTATAAACTGGTGAAACAATACCATGATTAATTTATGGCCTCTTTTACTGCCTGCAGCAGCCTGGTCTGGTTGGTGGATCGCCAAGCGTACTTATGCTGGCACAGAAAAAGACACAAGCAACCATTTGTCACGCGAATATGTTGTGGGGCTGAACTATTTATTGAATGAGCAGCCAGATAAAGCGGTGGATGTTTTTATCAAACTGTTAGAAGTAGACAGTGAAACCGTTGAAACCCATCTTGCATTAGGTAGTTTATTCAGAAGACGTGGCGAGGTTGATCGCGCTATTCGTATTCACCAAAACCTCATTGCACGTCCACAATTAAGCTTATTTCAACGCAAAGAAGCGTTGATGGCGTTGGGGCAAGATTATATGAGTGCCGGTGTGTTTGACCGTGCTGAGCGTATTTTTCAAGAAGTTGTTGAGTTGGCGGGTGACAGAGAAGTCAGTAGTTTACGTGGCTTATTAGCGATTTATCAACAAGAAAAAGCATGGGAAAAAGCCCTGGATATCGCCAAAAAAATTGAAGAATCTACTGGCGTCAGCATGCATACGCAAGCAGCGCATTATTATTGCGAAATCGCGTTACATGCTTTAAAACAAAACATGCAGGACAAAGCTCACCAGGCTATTAAACAAGCACTGATAACGGATAAACATTCTGTGCGAGCCAGTCTTATGTTGGCGAATCTAGAAATTCAAAATGGGCGTTACAAACAAGCCATTCGCGCTTTAAAGCGCGTCCCTGATCAAGATGCTGAGTTTTTAAATGAAATCATTGAACCTTTGGTTCATTGCCATCTGCAACTAGAGATCATGGATGAATGTGTTGATTATTTAGAGCAAACTTTACCGGATCACCCAAGAACATCGATTGTTTTTGTGATTGGTGACTATTTGAGTCGTGAAAAAGGCGAGGATTTTGCTATTGACTACGTATCCAGTCATTTGGGTCGACATCCGTCAATTCGCGGTTTAAATCGACTGATTTACTGGCACTTAGATTCGGCACATGGAAAAGTGCGTGATAAATTACAAATGTTACATACCATTACCAGTAAGTTTTTAGAAAATAAGCCTATCTATCGTTGTGGTCAATGCGGGTACAGTGGCAAACTGTTGCATTGGCATTGTCCTAGCTGCAAACAGTGGGGACGTACCAAACCCATTCATGGGCTAGAAGGTGATTAAATCAATGAATAAAGCACCTTCTTTGATCGTTGCGTTGGATTATGATCATGAAACCGACATGTGGTTTTTGGTGGACACCTTAGATCCGGCTTGGTGTGCACTGAAAGTAGGTAGTGAGCTCTTTACGGCTTTTGGCCCTGATTTGGTACGTCGTTTGATTGCACGTGGGTTTAAGGTTTTTCTTGATTTAAAATTTCATGACATTCCGAATACGGTGGCGAGGGCGTGTGCTGTGGCGGCGGATTTGGGTGTGTGGATGTTGAATGTGCATGCTGGGGGTGGTGTACGCATGATGCAGGCGGCAAGATCGGCGATTGGTGATGCGAATGATCGTCCGTTATTGATTGCCGTGACAGTCTTGACCAGTATGTCACAGCAAGAGCTTGCTGATTTAGGTGTGCAAAATAAACTGATAACACACGTGACGCATCTTGCACGTTCAGCACGCGATGCGGGATTAGATGGCGTTGTTAGCTCGGCATTGGAAGTGTCTTTGATTAAAAAAACGTGTGGCCAAGATTTTTTAACTGTGACACCGGGTATTCGTTTACTGGAAGAACATAAGCCTGATTGGAACACAAAAGACGATCAAACCCGTATTATGACACCTTCACTGGCTAAGCAAGCGGGCAGTGATTATGTGGTCGTTGGTCGGCCGATTACGCGTGCTGATAATCCTATCCAGGTTATTCAGCGGATTTTGACTGAATTAGCGTAATGTATGTTAGATTTTAGGTATGAACATGATACGATTCGCAAGGAAGCTGTGAAATGCAACGCTCTTGTCCTCGAAAAGGATTCACGCTCATAGAGCTCCTGATTTATTTGATGATATTGGGTTTACTCTTTTCATTTGTCACGCCAACGGCCTTAAAATTATTGCAACACAATCAGCAACAAGTCATTCAAGATACCTTAGGAGGGGCGATTCGAAAAGCGCGTATACAAGCTTTGCTCACAGGCGAAACGTGGGTGTTAGCACCACTTAGTGAGGATAATAATTGGGCAGGGGGGATTGGCTTATATTCTCTTGATAGTTATAAAATGCTGCCGCGTAAACCGTATTATCAATGGGCATGGGCGTTTGAAAAAATCAGCGTTGCTTGGCACGGTTTTCAATCACATCATGCTTTATATTTCACACGTGATCCAGGCCGTAACGCGGTTAACGGGACTTTTTTTATTCAAGTTGCGAAAGAGCCGCAGCTTAAAATCACCGTTAACCGCCTAGGTTATGTGCATTAATTTAGTACTCTGGTTTGCTTAACAAACTCGTATAGCGGTTTTTATTGATTCAAAGTCATGGGTACAAGCAAAATCACCGGTGATCGATCTAATGTGAAATCTGCCAGGATATTTGTCCTTGATTACTAGAAGCATTGCAATAACGAGTATTGACTTCCTTCGTGGTGTGCTTTTCAAACACATCGGTGGCATCCATCATTTTAGCCTCAATGCTTGTATGGTAGTGTTTGCGTTTTAATAATTGATGCATGTACAAAGTAAATTTTTTGTATTCACCGCATTGATAATATAATTTTGCTTCAGTCTCTTTGCCCCGCATATTAAATGCATACACTTCACCTGAATCAGATAAAATAGTGGGTACATCGCTTTGATAAACATAACCTTGAATGATGTATTTTTTCTTTAATACACAGACTTCTGAGCCAAAATTTCTGAGACTAATTTGTAGTCGATATTGATTGCCACAATCATAATCATCATCATCACAATGTGGATGTGCATACACACTGCTTGTTGATAAAACAGCCATAAGACATGTTAAGATAAGTTTCTTCATAATCACCTCTTCAAGTTAATCAGCCGCATTCTATGTTAAAAATGATCTTTTGTAAATCAATTTGATCATTAGGGGTTTTTAGTGTTTTTATTTGCCGCAATTATTGGGGTGTGTTATTTTCAAGACTTACGAAAAACAGCGAGGTCGAGGCGGATTGTATTTTTAATGAGGGAGTTTAGATGACTAAATGACCGAATTAAAAATACAATCCAACGAAGAGATCGTTGTTTTGCGTAAGTCCTGATTTTGTCGACAGGCGTATTTGAGGAAATGTAAGCACGTAATAAAAAAATTGCAAAAAATTAGGTATAATGATTTTCAAAGCAGTTTTATGAGGAAAAATGATGACATTTAGAAACATATTGGTGGCGAATAAGATTGCTCGTCTATTTTTTTCATCTATAAAGAAAGCTACAGGAACCGAAGCATTGCCAAAAAGTGCTTCATTACCTCCACTTCCTTCTTGCACGTCTATTAGCTTTTTTAACGCGGTTAAGGGTGAGACGGCGTCCGTAAATGTACTGTTGTATGTTGATGACAGTAAGCCTGCTTCGATAAAAAAAACTAAAAACTCATTCGAAGATGTGTCTGAGTCTATCGATGATGATACGTCTTGTTCGATGTAAATTAAAATGAGTAAATGCTTGTGAATTTCCCTGAACATTTAATTTCTTGGTTAACATGGACGCAATCTTTGACAGAAAAGTTGCGTCTGTGCGCGGGTGATGCATCCCTGCATGTATTAAAGCACCAGTGGGAAGCATGTGATGATTGGGATAAATCTGTGCTAAATCTTCATGATGCTCGTGCGATTCACCGTGAAATTCTTATGCGTGCGCATCAAGTGCCTTGTTGGTACGCACGCACGATTCTACCTGAAAAAACCATCTTAGCAGATGAAGCCTTATTTGATCGTTTAAAAAACGAATCGCTGGGGCAATTGATTTTTCAAAGTGGGCGTGTAGAGCGCTGTTCAATCAAACATCACGTTATTAAACCAACCAGTTTAGAATGGGCGTGGTTACCAACCGATGTATTTTTAAATACAGCATCAGGGCTTCCCATCCATCTTTGGTGTCGCTTGTCCGAGTTCGCATTAATTGCTAGCGGACACCGGTTTTACTTATTAGAAGTTCTCTTACCTGGTTTGGAGCAATTTGTGTGCGTCAATTAAACGCTTATTTTCGGTTGATGCGTTTTCATCAACCCATTGGCATATTACTGCTTTGGGCGCCCACCGCTTGGGCTTTGTGGTCTGCATCACGGACTTCTCAAGCGGCAGAACTGAGCTTGCCTGTGGTTTTAATATTTTTTCTAGGGACAATGTGTATGCGTGCGGCTGGTTGTGTGATCAATGATATCGCGGATCGGCATTTTGATAAGCACGTCGCACGTACTCGTTTAAGACCACTGACGGCAGGAGAGATTAAACTGCAAGAAGCTTTGGGTGTGTTATTGGTCTTATTATTGATAGCGGCAGGATTGGTTTTACAATTGCCACCTTTGTGTTTTCGCTGGGCTTTATTCGCTTTACTGATTGCTGGGATTTATCCTTTTTCTAAACGTTATATCCAAGCGCCCCAATTGGTACTTAGCCTGGCTTTTTCGATGGGCATCCCGATGGCGTATGCCGCATTAGGTGTTTCACCGGATATGAATATGTGGTTATTATTTTGCATCAATGCTTTGTGGATTCTGATGTACGATACATTGTATGCGATGATGGATCGTGACGATGACCATTTAATTGGTGTGAAATCAACGGCTATTTTATTTGCATCATATGATAGATTGATTGTTGGTTTGCTGCAGGGATGTGTGCAAGGTTTATGGCTTGTATTTGCTGCGCGATTTCATTTAGGCTTTTTGTTTTATATCGCCTGGGGATTAGGTTTAATGTTGATGGTGTATCAACAAATCTTGGTTTCAAAACGACAAACATCTTCTTATTTTCGCGCATTTGCGTGGAGTGGGGCATATGGCCTGATTATGTGGGTTGGTTTGTTTTAAATGGTTCACGCTCGTTCATCGAGATTCAAGTATATTCCCCCTGAACAATTGCGTTTGTTTTAAAACCACTGGTTCCAATACGAAACCAGCTTGCTGTGGCTGGTTTTTGCAAGGTTTTTTCTGCTAAATCAATGTAGGATTGAGCTTGTTCTAGTGTGCGTATGCCACCTGAAATTTTAATACCCGTATTTTTTTTATGACTATCACATATCGCAGAAAGCATCGCTGTTGCGGCTTCAAGTGTCGCGCCCGTTTCTATTTTTCCTGTCGATGTTTTTAAAAAATCACAGCCTATATTGATCAAGGCCAGGCTTAACGTATAAAGATGATCAGTTGAGGCAAAAGCCCCTGTTTCTAGGATAATTTTCAATTTTTTTTGATTGATTTGGCAGTATTGCGCAATTTCTGTGGTTGCAGCCAGTGCATCATCTGTACGGCCGGCCAAATAAGCCTGATATGGAAAAACATAATCGATTTCATCTGCTGAATTGTGTTGAATGATTTCTGTTAGGGTTTGCAATATCGTTTGTTGTGATTCATTTCCAGTGGGGAAATTTAAGACAGTCGCTCGTTGTAGCGAGGTCGGTATAGACGATAAATGCTGGGGATAGACGCATACAGCAGCAACACGGTACGTCAATGCATTGGTTACCAATTGTTTTAATGCCTCAGTAGATGCTTTTTCATCTAATAACGTGAGATCAGTGAGTGCGTAAATGGTTTCTATGGATGTGTGGTGCATCGTGATGAATTTAGGAGTGATTTAAAGAGTTGAGTTTGAATCATATCTTATATTTAAGATACATTCACTTTATTCAGTGGCTCATAAACGTAATTACATAGCCAGGATTTACGTAAAACATCGAAGTTGATGTGTGTTTTATTTTTAATGAGAGCGTTTAGATGCATAAATGACCGAATTAAAAATAAAATCCGACGAAGCAATCGATGTTTTGTGTCAGTCCTGATAGAGTTATCTAAAAATGAAACTTCATTCAAAACCAATATTTGCCGTAAACAAAAAATATTTGGAAGATTGACGTTGTATTGATACCACATAAGGATACATATGGACGTTAAAGCAGCAGTGGCTTTTTCAGCAGCTCAACCTTTGAGTATTGAAACCGTCACGTTAGATGGTCCTAAAGAAGGTGAGGTTTTGGTTGAAATAAAAGCGACAGGTGTTTGTCACACCGATGCCTATACGCTTTCTGGCCAAGATTCTGAAGGACTTTTCCCGGCTATTTTAGGACACGAGGGCGCTGGTTTAGTGGTTGATGTGGGTAAAGGCGTGCGAGGGGTGAGTATTGGTGATCACGTTATCCCATTGTATACCCCAGAATGTCGCCAATGTGAGTATTGTTTATCACGTAAAACAAATCTTTGCCAAGCTATCCGTGCGACGCAAGGTAAAGGTGTCATGCCGGATGGTACGTCTCGTTTTCATTTAGATGGTCAGCCCATTCATCACTATATGGGCACATCTACTTTTGCTCAATATACCGTTTTACCCGAAATTGCGGTTGCCAAAATACGCCCTGATGCGCCGTTTGATAAAGTATGTTACATCGGATGTGGTGTGACCACTGGTTTAGGCGCGGTATTGTTTACAGCAAAAGTTGAAGCGGGTAGTTGTGTTATTGTGTTTGGCTTAGGCGGTATTGGCCTCAATGTGATTCAAGGCGCGCGAATGGTCGGAGCGAGACGAATTGTTGGTGTCGATGTGAATCCCAATCGTCAGGCGTTAGCGACAAAAATGGGCATGACCGATTTCGTAAACCCGAACCAAGTCAAAGGTGATTTGGTGGCTCATTTGGTTGAATTAACGCAAGGCGGTGCTGACTACACATTTGAGTGTGTGGGTAATGTGCACGTGATGCGCCAAGCCTTGGAAGCGTGTCACAAAGGCTGGGGCGTTTCAACCGTTATTGGTGTTGCCCCCTCTGGACAAGAAATTGCGACGCGACCTTTTCAACTGGTCACTGGCCGTGTTTGGCAAGGCTCTGCTTTTGGTGGGGCTCGTGGGCGAAGCGATGTGCCTAAGATTGTGGATTGGTATATGGAAAATCGGATTAATATTGATGACCTGATTACGCATACGATGCCGTTAGAAAAAATTAATGACGCATTTGATTTGATGCACAGCGGAGAGTCAATTCGAACCGTTTTGACATTCTAACAGGACTTACGAAAAACAGACTTACGCAAAACAATGAGGCTGAGGCGGATTTTATTTTTAATGAGGGCGTTTAGATGACTAAATGACCGAATTAAAAATAAAATCCAACGAAGAGATCGCTGTTTTGCGTAAGACCTGTCTAATTAAGGATTGGAGTATGGCACCTCAATTGATTGAGTCACATCGGTGTTTTGGTGGATACCAAAACATTTATACGCATTGGTCTGATTCAAATCAATGCGAGATGCGATTTGCTGTGTATCTGCCCCCTCAAGCTGAAAAAGAGGCAGTCCCTGCGCTCTATTGGCTGTCAGGATTAACGTGCTCCGAACAAAACTTTATCACCAAAGCCAGCGCGCAGCGTGTCGCAGCTGAACTGGGTTTAGCTATCATCGTATCAGATACCAGCCCAAGAGGCGTCAGTTTACAAGGTGTAGACCAACAAAATGGTGTAGGCGAAGGGGCTGGTTTTTACCTTGATGCGACAGAAGCGCCCTGGTGCGATCATTATCAAATGTATACTTATGTGAGCCACGAGCTGTGGGAATGTATTAGCAAATATTTTCCCATCAATCCATCAAAATGTGGTCTATTTGGCCACTCAATGGGAGGGCACGGTGCGTTAACGATTGGATTGAGAAATCCGCAGCAATATCGCAGTTTATCTGCATTTGCCCCCATATGCTCATTGACCAACTCGCCATGGGGACAGCATGCTTTGCAAACGTATTTAGGACCGGATCAATCTACCTGGAAGCATTATGATGCTTGCCATCTGTTACAAACACAACCTTGGCCTCATGGTAAAATCTTAATTGATCAAGGAGTCGACGATCCTTTCTTAGAGCGAGAGCTAAAACCGACGTTACTGATGGATGCGTCTGCAAAAGCCAATATCGCAGTTCAACTGCAAATGCGCGAAACATACGATCACAGTTATTACTTTATCGCTAGTTTTATTGAAGAGCATCTACGTTTTCATGCCGAATATCTTAAAAAGAAATAGGTTTACTCTACAGGCATATTGACTTAATCAAAGTCAATATGTTATTGTGTAGTCAACAGTAAAAAAATCAATCAATCGTGTTTTTATGATGAATAACAAACCTTATACAATCAATGCTTTTTCTACAAAGTCAGTGACTTTGATGCATTCTGTTGTGTCTGGTTTTGTATCGTCTTTATGCTTAGTCAGCCTCGTCATTATTTTTCTCTCGTCTCCCTTAGAGTGGTGAATGGTTTGATTTCTGCGCCCCTCTAAGGGGAATCGGTTTAATAGCAGAATCAACCCCCATCTAACACTTCATTATCAATCGGAGATCGCCATGACAACTTATACTCGTTTTTTCGGAAATACAGCCAGAGCAGCAAAAGTAGCCGCCCAAAAAATGGCTCAAACAAAACAGCAAGCAGCCCCTGCAAAACCAGCTTTGCCACCAGGCGCAACCGGATGGCAACCATGTAGTTTGACAGGTTTTTTGGTTCCTTCTTACATGCCGGTTAAAGAACCTAAACAGGAACAAAATGGCAGTAATAATGTCAACAGACCCTAGAGCAAAAATCGATCTGGCAGGTTTCTCATTCAGGTTACGTTATGTTGTTGGGCAGATTGCGGGAGCGCCACTTTTCATGCTGTTTTACGGGGTAAAAAGCACAGGGATGTGCTTTTTAGCGCCTTTGAGCGGGAGCGAATAGGCGCGGGCCCCGTAAAACAGCATGAAAAGTGGATCAAGCGGACGTCTCTGCCCAACAACATAACGTAACCTGAATGAGAAACCTTGCTCCGATCTAGCACTTCTGACGGCAATTTGTTTTTTCTGGTGGAAATCTTACCTGTTTTTCAAGTATAATACGTCACTTTCGTTTTTTACCTGGAGATGTCATGTCTGTTGAATACACTTTGTCAATTATTAAGCCAGATGCAGTCGCAAAAAATGTGATTGGTCAGATTTACGCACGTTTTGAAAAAGCCGGTCTGCAAGTTGTCGCTGCTAAAATGGCTCATTTGTCACGTGAACAAGCAGAAGGTTTCTATGCGGTACACCGTGAACGTCCTTTCTTTAAAGATTTGGTTAGCTTTATGATTTCTGGCCCCGTTATGATTCAAGTATTAAAAGGTGACAATGCCGTGTTGCATCACCGTGATATCATGGGTGCCACCAATCCTAAAGAAGCAGCTCCAGGCACAATTCGTGCTGATTTCGCTGATAGCATTGATGCTAATGCCGTACATGGTTCAGACAGTGCTGCAAACGCACAACAAGAAATTGCATTCTTCTTTGAACCAAGTGATTTGTGTGAGCGCGATTAAGCATTGAGTCAATATGAGCAACTTAACGATTGAGCCATCAACAAAAGTCAACTTATTGGATTTAAATTATATCCAGATGCGCCAGTTTTTCACCGATTTAGGTGAAAAACCGTTTCGCGCGCAGCAAGTGATACAATGGATTCACCAATATGGGTTTAATACGTTTGACCAAATGACTAATTTAGGTAAAGCCCTGCGTCAGCGTTTGGCTGAAGTCGCAGAAATTCGCTTGCCTGAAATGGTGCGCAGTCAACGATCCAGTGATGGTACTCATAAGTGGTTGCTCAAATTGTCCTGTGGCAACAGTGTTGAAACGGTCTTTATCCCCGAGAAAAAACGAGGGACTTTATGTGTTTCTTCGCAAGTAGGGTGTGGACTCAACTGTAGCTTTTGTTCGACCGCGAAACAAGGATTTAATCGCAATCTAACCACCGCTGAAATTATCGGCCAAGTTTGGTTTGCAGCACGTGAATTATCGACACAGCAAGGTGTGCATGATAAACACATTACCAATGTCGTCATGATGGGTATGGGTGAGCCGTTATTGAATTTTGATCCTGTCACGGCAGCCATGGATATCATGATGGATGATTTTGCATACGGCTTGTCGAAGCGACGCGTGACACTCAGTACGTCTGGTTTAATTCCTGAAATGGCACGTTTGCGTGAGCGTAGTCCCGTTGCCTTGGCAGTGTCTTTACATGCACCAACCGATGAATTACGTAATATTTTAGTGCCCGTTAATAAAAAATATCCATTAGCATCACTGATGGAAATGTGCAAAAATTATTTTAAAGATGAGCCCAGACGTGTGGTGACGTTTGAATATGTGATGTTAAAAGACGTCAATGATCAACTAGAGCATGCTGACGAGCTCATTAAATTACTCAAAGATGTCCCTTGTAAAGTCAATTTAATTCCATTCAACCCTTTCCCAATGACACAATATCAACGCTCCTCACAACGCACGATCGATGCGTTCCGTGATCGATTGATGGCGCATGAAATTAACACCATTACGCGGAAAACACGCGGTGATGATATTGATGCGGCATGCGGTCAACTGGCGGGTAAACTACAAGATAAAACAAGCCGTTCGCGCCGTTGGCAAGAAAGCAGAGCTTCAGATTAACCACATCTAAAAAACATTTTAAATTGATCATGACTGCGTTTCGCGCTTTATCTGTATCATTTAATACTTGTTGCAAAAAAAATGTTTTTATGGTATTATTTTAGAACACTTTAAAGAAATTAAATAGGTAAAACACCCTTGCCAGACAATACTTTTTTTCATATTGATCGCTTTATCGCAGCAGAGGTGATGACGTGGTTCTCTGCGAAGGATTTATTGAATCTTATATTGACCACGGCACCAAATCTAAACAAGGGAAAACGGCTTCTTGCACTGTTTTCGTTATTCAGAAAGGATGGTAAAAAAGATATCCAAGGCCAGACTTTATTTTTAAAAAAAAATCCTAATCATCCGTTACTCATCGAGTTGTTCAATTCGAAAGAATTAACAACATTTAAATCAAACGTAGAACGATCGATACGCTCTAAATACTCAACGGCTGAGCACAAGCGCCAAATACTTAGGTTGCTGTATTGGCGTCACAATGATTTCTTTGTTGAACGCGTTGATCTGAGTACTATGTTGTGTACAACTCCCAGTTTTATTGTCGCTCCCATTCGGCTTTTGCGCGGGACCATCAATACGCTTCAGCGGATGCGTATTGATTGGCTCTTACATGACATGGATGCCTTTAATGAATTGTTTTATGGGCGCTACATTTCTCAACTGAATGAAGAGCAAATGCAGCGATACATTCACTATGTTCTGCCTGCTCAACCTGGCGAATGGCGGTGGGCAGAGCGTTCAATATCGGATCGCATCGCAAGTTTGGATCCCAAACAAGCAAGACAATTTGCTTGTTATATTGCTGATATTTTGAATACAAGCGATACCTATCATGATGCGGCGATAGCGTTTTTGCCACACATTGCGAATAAATTGGATAAAATACAAACGCAAAATGTCCTTGTATCACTGTTAAAGATATTTATGCATCATCATAACAGTCCGTCTATTCTAGGGTATGTCATGCGAGCGATCGGTCGGCTTTCTCTAAATCAAATCGAGGATCAAAAATCACTTGATGAGCTGTTTGCATGCGTGCTTATTCTCATTGAGAAGGGACCTAATAACCGATCTGAACTTGGGCGAGATATTATTAAACAGCTCTCTCTAAACGAAATACAAACAGGCGAAATGCTGTCAATTTTGTTAGGAATGGTGGATGGTAAAGATTTTTATCAACTGGAAACGAGTTTTTTCTGGTTACCTCGCATGTTTGCTGTGCTACATCTAAATAAGGCGCAAACAGATGAAATGCTGAGTTATTTGTTACAGATAATGGACTTTATTCGTAGTGATTCATCGCAGAATACGGTGCTTTTTAACTACTGGTTATTTTCTTTATTGGCGGAACTACAGTTAAATTTTGATCAAACCGAACGGCTGATTGATTGCTTGTTCGGCAGTCAAGATTCTGCACCCTCTTTGCACTTGTATAGCGTTACTCATCTCACAGTATTCTTTAAAAAACAGCACTTACATCCACAGCATATTGAAAGAGTCGTTAACTATTTTATGGGACAGATGGCTAGTGGTTTTTTTAGATGGACGTATATAGCGCTTTTTACGCGGCATTGTTTAAAAGAAAAAACGCAAGCGATTAAACTACTAAATGCACTCTTGGCATTAGAAGATAGCGATCGCATTCCTACTAGAGACTTTTTTGTATACCAGAGTATCTTGGTTCAACTGGTTCCTGTGATGGATCTGCAGCAGCTAAAGTTATGGGTAAACACAGTGAGACACGCAGGCCATTTGTGCTATCTCATCTCAACAAGCATAACACATCTGGATCCAGAAAAAGCCTTGGGCATTAGTGAGCTTGTTTTGTACAAAACCATCCATTCAGATGCCACGGTGCGGGGCTATTTCCTGGCTGTTTTGGCTAAATTGGTTTCTATTTTAGATGAAGACAGTGCCAGAAACCTCATTAAACAGCTTTTGAATCAAATGCCTTTAAATGAAAATATGTTACGAAATAGATTATTGCTTTTTATATATACCCAGAATTATGGCATGCACGAGTCATTGGAGCTCGACTTTTTTTCCCCCTCTGTATTTCATGTCACGACGGATGTGCTTAGGTTGGATATGGACTATGAAAGTCTAGCCGTTGATAATCGTTATTTGACGATAGATATCTTGATACAGAGTATTTTAATACTGGATGAGAAAGAAGATCCTATTCAATATGAGGGGCTAATCACATTACTGTTTGTTATGTTGGAAACAGAGCTTACGCGTTTTATATGGATGAAACCCGATACCATCGTCGCATTGGTTGCTAAGCTTGAGCGGGCTCGAGCAGAACAATTAATCAGGAAAATGATACTCTTGCCAGCCATAGACTGGCCTCATATTCATCTGAATGATTATTTCAAAAAAAATCAAGTCGAGATGATAAGCCACTTAATCTTGCACTCTGATTACGGAGATGTTATCCAAACGACACTGGCATTAGATCATCATCGTGAGGATTACGATATTTTAAAAGACATGAGTAACCTAAAGAGGTTGCTCAATCTTCTGCCTCAAAGCGAGCAGACCAATGATGCCTCGCCTGTCCAGTCTTGCCCGCGCGTTTTCCCGCGCGCCTATGCAAGGGTGCATTCATAAAGAGCTGTCTATCCGCCTACCTTGTTCTACGCGCGTTTTTTGAGATATTTCTAAAATATGATATGATGATTTTCTCGCATTGGAAATGAGTCATGGATTGAAATCTCACTACCTTGTTCTGGGAGCTTGTCTCTTAATGGCCCAGTCTTGTCAGTTCTCACAGGATGTTGCACGACAACAAGAAGCCGCTACTCAGCATGCTGCATTGGGTTTAGCTTATTTGGAGCGTGGTGAGCGTGTTATGGCGAAAAAACACTTAGTATTAGCTTTAAAACAAGCGCCAACCTCAGCTGAGGTAAATACATCAATGGCTTATTTGATGGAACAGACAGGCGATGTAAAGCAAGCAGATAAATTGTACCGTAATGCACTGCGCCTAGCACCACATCAAGGCGCGCATTTAAACAATTATGGTGCGTTTTTGTGTCGTCATGGCCATTATCAGCAAGCGACACACTATTTTGCATTGGCCACGCAAGATGCGTATTATGAACACACTGCTTTAGTATATGAAAATGCCGGAATATGTGCTTTGACTGCTGGCAACCGCTCTCATGCTAAAGCTTATTTTAAAAAAGCATTGCGCCATGACCCCTCGCGTCAATTGGCCTTAATAAAATTACAGGATTTAAAACCCACCTTAAAGTCAGGTGGTAATTGGGAGTGAATGATGACTAATCATGTGACAACAATCGATCAAACCGAAATGACGGATAGAGAAAAACCCGGTGCGCAATTAGCAGCTCAACGCATCGCGCTGAACTATTCTCTTGAATATGTCGCCAATAAACTGCACTTGCGTGTTCGTATTATTGAGTTATTGGAGGCGGATGATTATGACAATATGCCAGAGCCCGTATTCATTAAAGGCTATCTACGTGCCTATGCAAAAGTATTAGGTATACCAGCAGATCCATTATTAAAAACATTTAATCAATTGTACTCCATTGAGCGCAAAGTTGAAAAAGCCCTTTGGCAAAGCAAGCGTGAAACAAATCGCGCTGAACATGCTGTGCGTTGGCTAACCACGTTATTTGCAATTGGTGTGGTGGTTGCGGTGACATTATGGTGGCGTGCTAATCAAGATAATGAACACAATTTCCCGAAGCATTTTGTACAGGCTGAAACGCCCCAGTCGCACAATCAAACAGAAACCGAAATTCGTTTGACAGATCTCTCTAAGATGCGATCAATATTGTCATCTGCCGATCAACAAAATACAGAAACGGGGAACTAACTGTGGTACCGAAAATTCAAGCCATTCGTGGAATGAATGATGTTTTACCGGCACAAAGCTATGTTTGGCAAGTGTTGGAGCAAGTGTTTAGCCGTTGTTTGACAGCTTATGGTTATCAAGAAATTCGCTTACCCTTACTGGAAAGTACCGAGCTTTTTAAACGCACTATTGGTGAAGTGACCGATATCGTTGAAAAAGAAATGTATACTTTTGCCGATTTAAACGGCGACAGCCTCAGTCTTCGTCCTGAAGGGACTGCTGGCTGTGTAAGGGCTTGTTTAGAGCACGGTCTTCTAAGACAACAGCAAAAAATGTGGTACAAAGGGCCAATGTTTCGCCATGAAAAGCCACAGCGCGGACGTTATCGCCAATTTTCACAATTTGGTGTAGAAGTCTTTGGTATTGCCGGCGTGGGCATTGAGCTTGAGCTAATCGTGATGTGCCAGCGCCTATGGCACGCTTTGGGTGTGGCGGACGCTTTGCAACTGCAGATCAACACCTTGGGTGAGTTAGAAGAGCGCCGCTTGTATCGACAAAAATTGATTGATTACTTTACCGCAAATCTATCCCAACTCGATGAAGACAGTAAACAACGATTGCATCGTAGTCCCATGCGTATTTTAGACAGTAAAAATCCAGAGATGCAGTCTGTGATTGCTGAAGCGCCGCGTTTATTTGATTCACTCAGTGTTGAGAGTCGTCAGCATTTTGAAGATTTGTGTAGTGGATTAGATGCGGTTGGTGTATCTTACGTTCTCAATCCGTTTTTAGTGAGAGGATTGGATTATTATGGCCACACTGTGTTTGAGTGGGTCACTGATAAGCTCGGTGCGCAAGCAACCGTGTGCGCAGGGGGGCGGTACGATAAGTTGATTGAGCAGTTAGGTGGTGCACCTACCTCTGCAGTCGGTTTTGCCTTGGGCGCAGAGCGTTTATTATTACTGCAAGAGGCGTTACAACGCGTACCACAAAACAATGCCGGCTCCGATGTGTTTTTTATCATCGATAGCCAAGCCGCTTTGCACCGTGCTTTGGTATTAGCAGATAACCTAAGAGAGCAAGCTGGCTTGAATGTGACGGTGTACACCGGTGATGCCCGCATGAAAAACCAATTTAAGAAAGCCGATCAAAGTGGTGCTCAATATGCTTTGATTTTAGGTGAGCAAGAGTTGGCGACGCAAACCATTATCTTTAAAGATTTGCGTCAACACACTGAACAGCAGTCGATTAAACAAGTTGATTTAGTCCGTTTTATGGGAGAGAAGTATGTCCATCTACATGACCGAAGCTGAGCAAGTAGAGCTGATTAAAGGTTGGTGGAAGCGATACAATGGTATTATTACCGTGTTGTTGTCTTTGGTTTTACTGGTACTTGCCGCATTTAAATATTGGCATTGGCATCAAGCGAAAGTGATGGAGCAAGCTTCAAATCATTATGAACATTTAATGCTGTCATTTTCTAATCAAGATTATAAATCAGTCCGCAGCTATGCGAATCAATTAGTTACGAATTACGGCGAGACAGTATATGCTGATGCAGCCCAATTGGTACTGGCGAAATTAGATGTGACACACGAACATTACAAACGTGCACGGGTGCGCTTAGAGGCGGTTGCAAGTCACTCAAAAATGAAAGCATTGGCTGATGTGGCACGTATTCGTTTGGCGCGTTTGTGGGCGGAAGACAAATCATACGACAAGGCGTTAGAAGTACTTGCTGTTGTGTCAGATACGGCATACTTACCGGTCGTGAATGAGCTACGCGGTGATATTTATTCTGTGACAGGGCAATATCAACAAGCCGCAAACTATTATCGTAAAGCCATTGACGAAGTGCAAAAAGATGGCATGGGTAATATGTTTTTAGAAATGAAATCAAATGAGTTACTGGCTTTGACGAAATCTAGCCGCGTTTTAGGATAAGAGCATGCAAGACCGAAAACCTACCCGTACAGTGTTGATATCCGTGATCTTGCAAAAAGCATCGCGTTTTAAGTCTGCTATGTTGAAAGAGCAGCGATATATTCGTTGTATGGCTATGGGCAGTATGATCCTCGCTTTGCAAGCGTGCACTTTAATAGATGACTATCTATTAGGCAAAGACAACACACCTAAACCCCGTGCTTTGTCAGCGTTAGAATCCAAACTAACCCTGAAGCAGCGCTGGACAACATCGGTCGGTCGTAGTCAGCACGCACATACTTATTTAAAATTAAAGCCAGTCGTCCGGAGTGGGATGGTTTATAGTGCGGATGCCAGTGGTGTTGTGTCTGCGGTGAATGCACAAACAGGGCGCTTATTATGGAGTCAACGTATTCAGCACCCTGTGGTTAGTGGTCCAACGGTTGCTGGGAATCGTGTGATTGTAGGGACTGACTCTTCTACCTTGGTTGCCTTGAATGCGGCTGATGGTCAAATACAATGGGAAGCGCATTTATCTGAGGACGCTTTATCTAAATCATTCGTGGCTGGCTCGCGCATTATTTGTAAAAGCATTGATGGTCATTTGTACGCGTTTGATGTTAACAGTGGTAAAAAAGTCTGGGAAACGGAGCACGGTTCTCCCAATTTAATCTTAAAAGCCAGCTCATCACCTGTCCGGATGGGACCTCTTGTTTTGGTGGGCTTCTCGGATGGTAAATTAGACGCTGTATCACCTGAAGATGGGCGTTTAATATGGCAGCGCAGCATTGCGTACGCAACTGGCGCCAGCGACGTAGAACGTTTGGTGGATATTGATGCTGATCCTATCGTGCGTGATCAAACCATTTATCTTGCCAGCTATCAGGGATATATCGGCGCATTAGATGGCCGTAATGGTCAATTTATTTGGAATAAACCAGGCTCTGTGTACAAAAACATGGTGATTGATCAGGGCACCTTGTACGTGACGGACAGTCACGACGTATTGTGGGCGTTTGATCGATACAATGGCCAGGTCAAATGGAAACAAACGGCTTTTAAAGCACGCAATCTAACAGAGCCAGTTTTGATGGGCAGTCAGCTTGTGGTCGGTGACAGATTGGGTTATGTACATCTTTTATCAACGCAAACAGGCGAAGTCGTTGGACGTACCGCCCTCAAAGCTGGGATTGATATTTCACCGACTGTCTCTGGAAATGTATTGTATGTGTTGACAACGGATGGCCAACTAACTGCGTTGAACTTTTAAGCGTAACTGTTCAGTTAATGGCACCAGATCGAGAAAAAATGCCGTCGTTGCAAGAAGCAACGACGACGTTCGCATTGTAATGCTTGTGTAATGCGATGATCATTGAGGTTATTGCCCTACCTGGGTAGTTACTTATTTTTTTATAAATGGACTTTTGATACTCAAATCGTACTTAATCAGTCAAGGGCCAACGCGCTTTTACATTAATTTGATGTGATGTGTCTTGTTGCCCGCGCAGTAAATGTTGACAGCCGGTATAGGCAATCATGACGCCATTGTCCGTGCAAAGTGATAACCGTGGAAAGTACAGTGAACCCTGATGTTCAGCCATCATGTTGGCTAATTTTTCACGTAGAGAGCGATTTGCCCCCACGCCACCAGCAACGACTAATTTTTGATAACCCGATGTTTCAAGTGCGCGTTTGCATTTGATAACCAACGTGTCCGTGACAGCTTCTTGAAAAGCATACGCAATCGCTTGACGTGCTTTATCATTTTGTTCGCTTTTTTGCCAAGCATTCAATGCATGCGTTTTAAGACCACTGAAGCTAAACTCCAGGCCAGGTCTGTCTGTCATGGGTCTTGGAAATGTTAAGTGGGGTAGGGTTGTGTCTGAAGCAGCTTCATCTGCTAATTGGGCTAATTTAGGGCCGCCAGGGTAAGGAAAACCCATCAGCTTCGCTGTTTTATCAAACGCTTCGCCCACGGCATCGTCTAATGTATCACCTAATAAAGTGTATTCGCCTAACGCACGTGCCTCAAATAGTTGGGTATGGCCACCAGATACCAAGAGCACTAAAAAAGGAAACTGTAATTCGGGTGCGTCTAATTGCGCAACCAGTACATGGGCTTCTAGATGATGCACGGCTAATGCCGGGATATTTAAACCAAAAGCGAGGCTTTTAGCAAAACAAGCACCGGTTAATAAGGCGCCGATTAAACCCGGTCCCGCTGTGTAAGCCACCGCATCTAAATCGTGTCGATTTAATTTGGCTTCGGCTAACGCTTGATTGAGTAAAGGTGCCAGATGTTTGACATGATCACGCGAAGCCAGTTCGGGGACGACACCACCGTATTGGCGATGCAATGCGATCTGTGAATAAAGAGCGTGGGACAACAATCCCTGCTCCGAACAATAGACAGCGACACCTGTTTCATCACATGATGTTTCAATACCGAGTACACGCATTACCTGAATCAATACAATTATGTTACAATTCGCGCATTCTAAATGACAGTGATGCCACTGTCCAGTCAAGGCAAGGTAAACCGATAAGGTCAAGACT
Source organism: uncultured Legionellaceae bacterium (assembly GCA_964493245.1). Lineage (GTDB taxonomy): Bacteria > Pseudomonadota > Gammaproteobacteria > Legionellales > Legionellaceae > CAZBNB01. Next base: position 34,658 of record CAZBNB010000021.1, on the reverse strand, counting down.
TACAAAAAACCTCAAAGTCGAGGCGGATTTTATTTTTAATGAAGGCGTTTAGATGATTAAAATGACCGAATTAAAAATAAAATCCAACGACGAGATCGATGTTTTGTGTCAGTCCTGAAGGTGTCTCTACTTTGCCAGCCAGGAGTTCAGCGCATGACAACCCGTATGATTGCCTTAGTGGGTCGGCCCAATGTTGGCAAATCCACCTTATTTAATCGTTTGACACGTACACAGAATGCTTTAGTGGCCGACTTTCCTGGTCTGACACGTGACAGGCAATATGGTGATGTTCAATTCAAAAATAAATCTTTTATTGTGATTGATACCGGTGGTATCGGTGTCGATGATTTGGCTGTGGATGCTTTAATGTCAAAGCAATCTAAACATGCTTTATCAGAAGCAGATATGGTTTTTTTCATGGTGGATGCCCGGGCTGGTCTAACCAATGTGGATAGAGATGTGGCCACAGAACTACGCAAACAAGGCAAACCCGTGTTTGTGGTGGTTAATAAGATAGATGGTTCGGATGAGTTAGTGGCCAGTGCGGATTTTCAGGCCTTGGGGTTTGCGCAAGTACATGGTATTTCTGCTTCGCATGGGCGGGGTATTCACAGCTTATTAGAGTTAGCTACGGCGGATTTTCCGGATGTTGAAGAGGAAAGTGTCGATCCTGATCGCATTAAAATCGCGGTGATTGGTCGACCGAATGTGGGTAAATCAACGCTTATTAACCGTGTTTTAGGTGAAGAGCGTGTGGTTGTGTATGATTTACCCGGCACTACGCGTGACAGTATTGCGGTACCATTTGAGCGCGATGGTCAAGCGTATACTTTTATTGATACAGCCGGTATTCGCCGTCGCTCACGCGTGAATGAAAAAATTGAGAAATTCTCGATTGTTAAAACACTGCAATCCATTAAACAATCGCAAGTGTGCTTAATGTTAGTCGATGCCAAAGAAGGGCTGACTGATCAAGATATGCATTTATTAGGCTATGTCATTGAGGCAGGTAGGGCGCTGGTCATTTTAGTGAATAAATGGGATGGCCTAGACGAAGAGCATAAAGAGCAAGTTAAACAAACGCTGGAACGACGCCTACATTTTGCTAATTTTGCTCAAATTCGTTTTATTTCAGCCCTGCATGGCAGCGGAGTTGGTTTGGTATTCCAAGACATTAAGCAAGCATTCCGTTCGGCTATGTTAGATTTATCAACACCGAAACTGACGCGCTTATTGGAGGATTTAACCACACAGCATACGCCACCATTGGTTAATAACCGACGTATCAAATTGCGTTTTGCGCATGCGGGTGGTCATAATCCGCCGATTATTGTGATTCATGGTAACCAAGTAAATGCGTTACCTGACAGTTATAAGCGCTATTTAACCAAGGCGTTTACCGAAAAATTAGGACTAATCGGTACTCCTTTAAAGTTAGAATTTAAGAGTGGTGAAAATCCATTTAAAAACAAGAAAAATCCACTGACAGACAGGCAGGTGAAACGTCGCCGTCGTTTAATGAAGCATGTTAAAAAGCGTTGAAAATAATCAGTTTATGTCATTCTTGCGTTACGGCAAAATCATACTTTAATTTTATAATAATCAAGTTGTGTTATTCCAGTCCGTTTCTTAATAACACAACTCACGATAATGGTGCAATTTGCAGCGTAAATTATGAGTAATTTTGATCGAAATGACACATTATCGGTCTGATTTCAAGAACACATTGATTGTAGATACACACGAAAGTTGTTAATATCAAACAGTATTTTATTATCAAAACCCCAATTCGGCGTTTTTATGCTTTTAAATCGAGAGAAATCAATGAGTACGAGGCAAACGCTCTAAAAAAGCGCAGCACTAGCAGCGCTAATGTGAGCATTTTTTAGAGCGTTTAACGAAGTAATCATTGATTTATCGAAGGTTTAAAAGCATAAAAACGCCGAACTGAGGTTATCAAAGGCTTTTTGCCTGTCGACTGTTCAGCAAAGGATTGCAGTGATGAAATTTGTGGCCATGGTTCGGGCTCAATGTGCAAAATTAAATACCTATTATGGGGCGCCGATTCGCGCTAAGTATGCCGCGCTGAATAAAGAACAACAACGGCTAACTAAATTGATAGTGATATTCATCAGTTTATGGCTATTTTATTGTGTGATTCACCACGCTTATTTATGGATCTTTGGTCATCGTTCCCCCAATCCGACGCCTATGGTCATTCGCCATGGTAAACAAATCGAAATTCCAGCTGACTCACCTTTGCGTGCGCAAATCGAGTTAAAAACGGTTTCCTTAAGCGTTTCGCCCCATATTCTCAGTGTACCTGGCTGGGTAGAAGCGATGCCGAAGAGCAGCCTCAGCGTCTTCCCACCCCTAGAGGGCCGATTGGTATCGATGCCGGTTAATGTGGCAGATGAGGTCCGTGTTGGACAAATATTGATGGTGATGCGTTCAGCAGACTTCGCGTCAGCTTATTCCGATTATCAAAAGGCTTTAAGTGCTTATTCTTTGGCCGAAGCCACACTGAAGCGGGCTATTTCTGTGAATCAAGCCGGGGGCAATTCTTTACAAGTCGTGCAACAAGCCAAAGACAATCTGTTACAAACAGAGTCTGAGTTGAAGCGTACCAAAGCCTATTTTAAAGCGTTTTCACAACAAGTTTCAGTGGCAAATGATGTGCTTCAAAATGAAAAAAATAAAGATATTTTTCATGCTGCGATGATTTCTCTGGATGATCCGCGTCAAGGTTTAATCACACTGCGATCCACGATGCATGGGCGTGTCACGAATATTTATTATGCCCCTGGCTCGTTTATTCATGAGTTAGATCACCCGGTGATGGATGTCGTCGGTTTAGATAAAGTCTGGATCACTGCCAATATTCCGGAAACGACGATAGCAAATGTTCATAAGGGTCTGGCAGCCAAAGTACGCTTGATCGCTTATCCTAAAAAACAGTACGCTGGCAATATTGCTTTTGTTCACCCGATCATTGATTCAGAAACACATCGTAATCCAACCCGTATCGTCTTATCTAATCCCGATAACTTAATGCAACCTAATATGTATGCTTCTGTTGATATTTATGTCAAAGAACCTCCACAAATCTTGATTCCCTTGTCTGCCGTCTTAATGAATAATGAATCAACCGTCGTTTATGTTGAATCCTCGCCCTGGGTTTGTCAGCGACGCGAAATTGAATTAGGTACTGAAGATGGTGAATATGTCCGTGTTATTTCAGGATTAAAACCTGGTGAGCGCATCGTGACTTGCGGTGGGGTGTTCATTAATGATAAATAAGTTCATTACCTTTTGCTTTCAACGTCGCAGGTTGGTTTGGGTGATTGCCATTGCACTGGGTATTTATGGTTATATTTCGTGCAAGCAAATGACCGTTGAAGCTTATCCTGAGTTGAGTGACGTAACCGTACAAGTCACCACACAAGTGCCTGGCCTCGCAGCTGAAGAAATCGAAAAACAAATCACTATCCCTCTAGAGCGCTCACTGGTGAGTGTGCCAGATCTTTTTGTGATGCGTTCTAGCAGCACGTTTGCCCTTTCTTTGATTACCATGGTGTTTAATGGCCATGCTGAGGATTATTTTAGTCGAGAGCGCGTCTTAAATGCGATTGACTTAGCGAATTTACCCCCTAACGTACAGCCTACACTCGATCCCATGACGGGAAGTGGTGGGGAAATATATCGTTATACCTTGGAGTCAAACACCAAAAATCTGATGGATCTGTCTGAAATACAGCGCTGGATCGTGGCGCCTGCTATCAAGAGGGTTCCGGGTATTGCGGATGTGAATAATTTTGGTGGTTTAACCAAACAGTTTGAATTACAAATTGATCCTCTAGCAATGCGACGCCACAATGTTTTTTTAACTGATGTTGAAAATGCGATTAGTCAAAATACGGCGAATGCTGGCGGTGGGAGAGTGACTCGAGGAGAGCAAACTTACGTTGTTCGTGGCATTGGACAAATTCATACATTGGAGGACTTAGCCAATGTGGTCGTGAAGCAAGTGAACAGTGTTCCTGTTTTGGTTCGTGATTTAGGCGTGCCACTTTTTGGACATCAAGAACGAGAAGGCTTTCTTGGCAAAAACTACAATCCTGATTCGGTTGAAGGCATTGTACAAATGCGTAAGTATCAAAATCCTTCTAACGTTTTGAAAGGTGTGCACGCGATGGTGCAGCAGTTACAGACACAACTGAAACCTATGGACGTGCGCATTGTTCCTTTCATTGATCGTGACGACTTGGTCCATTTAACCATTGATAAAGTCACGCACACGGTCATTGAAGGGATTGCTTTGGTGTGCTTGGTTTTAATCTTGTTTTTGGGTAGCTTTCGATGCGCATTGGTTGTGGCTGTGGCGGTTCCTGCGGCTTTGGTGAGTGTGTTTATTTTCATGAATTTAACTAAAATGCCGGCTAATTTATTTTCTTTAGGGGCGATTGATTTTGGTGTGATAGTCGATGGTGCGATTGTGGTGATGGAAGCTATTTTACGCCGTCGTGAAGAGCATCCCAGTCAAATATTGACGGTTGAAGAAGTCTTACAAACCACAGGTTATGTCGCCAGGCCGATTTTTTTTGCAACCTTAATCATTATTTCAGCCTATTTGCCTTTGTTTGCATTCGAAAGAGCCGAAGGGCGGTTGTTTAAACCCATGGCCTTTACGGTGTCTTTCGCATTGCTTGGTGCCTTGTGTTGTGCCATGACCATTGTTCCGGGTTTAACTTACGCTGCGTTGCGTAAAGCGCAGCCCACTTTTAATAATCGCCCACTGCATTGGATGACCGCACGTTATAAAACCTCATTAGGAAAATTGTTAAAACGACCTAAGATTGCCTACTGGGCAAGTGGTTTGGTGTTAGTGATGGTCTTGATATTAGGTTCAACCGCAGGGCGAGAATTTTTACCTGATTTAGATGAGGGTGCGCTGTGGTTACAAGTTGGGTTGCCAACGGGTATTTCTTTGGAAAAAGCCAATGAAATGGCCGAGACATTAAGAAACACTTTGCTTGAGTATCCACAAATTTCTTATGTGGTGACACAATTAGGGCGCAGCGATCAAGGAACGGATCCATGGACACCGTCGCATATCGAAGTACCGGTTGGCTTAACGCCTTACAAAACTTGGCCGCATCATGAAACCAAAGCGGAATTTGTACGCATATTGAATGCGCGTTTTGCCACCATGCCAGGATTTACGATTGGGATTAGTCAGCCGATTATTGATAACGTCAACGATTTATTGGGTGGGTCGCACAGTCCATTAGCATTGCGTGTTTATGGTGATGATTTGAAAGCCACGCGTCGTTTGGCAAATCAAATTGTTAATGTGTTAAAAAGCATCCGTGGTACAGCGGCTGCTTCTATTTTTCAGCTACCGCCTATTCCTCAAATCGTGGTGCATGTCGATAGAGCTAGAATTGCCCGTTATGGTGTGAATGCAGCGGATATTATCGATGTGTTGCAGACTGGATTAAGTGGTCATCCTGTTTCGCAAGTCTATGTTGATAATCGTATTTATGATGTCACGGTACGCTTTACAAAAGACAACAAGAAAAGTGTTGAAAATTTAGGCAACTTATTTGTGAGTACTTCAACAGGAAATCGGGTGTTATTGTCTGAATTGGCAAACATTGATTATCAAACCGGTGAAAGCAATATTGCTCACGAAAACGGCGAGCGCCAATTGACTATCCGTATTGATAATCAAGGGCGTGATTTAAATTCATATTGGCAGGAAGCAAAGCAACGCATTGCACGTGAAGTGAAAATTGATCCGAAACAAAATCGCCTGGAGTGGGCAGGACAATTTGAGAGCCAACAGCGTGCACAAAAACGCTTGGGTTATATTTTGCTTATTGTGTTGGTTTTGATGTCGAGCTTATTGTTTATGCAGTTTCAAGCCTTTCGTTTTGTTGGCTTGATTTTAGGTGTAGTGCCATTAGCTACTTTTGGTGGATTGGTGACGTTACATTTGACCGGACAAACACTCAATGTGGCAACATCCGTTGGTTTTATTGCTTTGTTTGGGGTTTCGGTGCAAAACGCGATTATTATGGTCGCCAATATTCGCCGCGTTAGACCATTACATAAATCCTTAGCAACCGCGGTTATCGCCGGAGCACAAGAGCGGTTTCGCCCTGTCTTAATGACAGCAACCGTGGCTTCTTTTGGTATGTTGCCAGCGGCGTTGGCAACCGGTGTGGGTACGGATGTGCAGCGTGGTTTAGCCACTATTGTGGTAGGCGGGTTGGTGGTTTCAACGTTGTTAACATTGTTTATTTTACCAACGTATTATTTTGTCGTAGAGCGTTTTTATGAACGCGAAAAATGATGTTGCGATGTGGTTAAGCGCCGAAGCTGTGATTTTGGAGATCCTTCGCTGCGCTCAAGATCACGGGTACTGTGCTCAAGATGACGAGCTTTTTACTAAATATGCTATGGTGTTTTATGGAGCTTAGATCGTGCTGAGGCGAGGCTGGGTATTAATCCCTGCTTTATTAGTGGGCTGTGCGGTTGGTCCTGATTTCCATCGCCCAGAGCAGCCTAAATCTACGCGTTATACACCGAAACCGATGCCGAAAAAAACAGTCTCGGCTAAGACAAAAGCTGGAGAGGCACAAGTGTTTCAAATGGGTGAAACATTACCCAAACACTGGTGGACTATTTTTCATTCACCCGCACTGAATCAGCTGGTAAAAGAGTCTTTACATGCCAATCCAGACACGGTTGCTGCCAGTGAAGCATTAAAAATGGCACATGCGAATACGCGTACCCAACAAACGGCTTTTTTCCCTTTGGTGACCGGTAATTATAATCCATCAAGGCAGCTGACAGCGGGAACCTTAGCCAGTAATTTAGCCTCAAACGCTTATCTTTACTCATTAAATACCCTTAATTTTAATGTCACTTATATGCCAGACGTATTGGGCTTTACGCGTCGTCAAGTGGAAACAGCAAAGGCACAAGAGGAGTCTTTGGCATTTCAATGCCAGGCAATTTATTTAACCCTGGCTTCAAATGTGGTTTTAACTGCGATTCAAGAGGCATCGATTCGTGAACAAATTAAGGTTACGGAAAAAAGCATTGCATTAGCACGTCATATTTTGAAGCGTTTTGAGCAACAGTTGATCTTAGGCGCGGTAAGTCAAGCAGAAGTGGTGGCGCAAGCTGCGTTTTTAGCACAAGTCGAATCAGCATTACCACCGTTACAACAACAATTGGCACAACAACGCCATTTATTAGCGAGTTTACGCGGTGTGTCGCCGAATGCAGATATTCCCATGACGTTTAGCTTAAATGATTTTACGCTGCCAACGCATTTGCCAGTCAAGCTGCCTTCGCAGCTGGTAGATCAACGTCCGGATGTGCGCGCAGCAGAAGCGCAGCTACATGCTGCCAGTGCCCAAATTGGGGTTGCCATTGCAAATCGCTTACCGAATGTGATGTTATCCGCTAATGGCGGTTTAATGCCGGTCGATTTTAGTGTGGCCAGTATTCCAGCTAGCTTCCCATTTTTTGCAACCGGTGGTACCAAATATTGGTTTTATGGCGGAAATATTTTAGGTACTTTATTTGATGCAGGGGCATTGTTGTACCAACAACGTGCAGCAGAAGCTTCCTATCGCTTAGCTGAGGCACAATATCGACGGGTTGTTTTAAACGCATTTCAGAACGTTGCTGATGCGTTGAAAGCCATTGAATATGACGCTCAAATGTTAAAATTGGCAGTGATACAAGCGCAAGCAGCTGCAAAAAACGTGACAATTATGCAAAAGAATTTGAAGCTCGGATCGGTTAGTCAAGTAGAAACCATACAAGCAGAACAACTGTACCAACAAGCATTAGCAAACTTAGCACAAAGCCAGGCGAATCGTTACACGGATACCGTAGGGTTATTTCAAGCCCTGGGTGGTGGAATAGATGTATAAGAGCTACATTAGCGCAACAGCCCCCATCACATCATTGATTTAATTTCATCAATTTTTGCGGCGATTTTGGCTTGTAAAATCGGATCGTTGGTGGCGAATGTTTTCGCGATTTTGAGTTTTCGAATGGCATCACGGCTTTCACCTTGTAAAATATGGCATTCAGCCAATGTAAAATACGCATAGCCTTTATGGTGTCCAGCGTCTTCCGCCCGTGCTAATTGATTGCAAAGTGGCAAATCCTGTTTAAAACGCTGACGGCCTTTCAATAAAACACTGATTGCCTGATCAGGCTTATTTGCTTGAAGTAGGGCATCCCCGTATTCCCTCAGTAGCGCATAATTATCTGGGGAAAAATGTTGTAACGTTTCGAGTTGTGTGACAGCCAACGCAGTTTGTTGGTTTGCTTCCTCAGCATTGGCTTTGGCAATGACGAAAAACAAGTTATTGGGATCTTGCTCTAATAATAAGTTGAGCTTCGTTAGTGCTTGTTGTGGTTGATTCATTGCCAGTGAAACCAAAGCCAGACCATACTGGCAAGCCGCTTCCGGGGTTCCTTTAGGACATTTTTTATAATAATCTGTTAACTTATGCGCATCTTCGATGATGCTGACACGAATTAATTCTTTGAACAAACGATACTGTAAATTATCAGGGTAAAACGGTTTAACCATGCCTTCGCTGCGGCTGTCAGCTTCAGCAATACGCTCCTCATCCAAGGGGTGGGTTCTTAAAATGGCGGGGATATTGTCCATATAATAATACCGCATGTTTTCTTGCATCTTCTTGAAAAAACCAGCCATGCCGCGCGGATCTAATCCTGATTTAATGAGCATATCGATACCAATACTATCGGCTTCTTTTTCATTTGATCGCACAAAATTGATGCTATCTTGAGCAAATCCACTCATTGAGCCCATCAGTGCACCACTGGCTAAGGTTGGATTTATAACCCCTAACGCTAATGATGCCAAAAGGCTGGCGAGCATCGGGACGCGCATTTGTTTCTGATGTTCGAGCATACGATACAAATGGTGTTGCCGAACGTGTGCCATTTCATGCGCCATCACCGCTGCTAATTCACTTTCATTGCTAGAAGCTAAAATAAGGGCTGTATTGACGCCAATATAGCCACCCGGGCCGGCAAACGCATTAATTTCATTTGATTTAACAATAAAAAAATAAGGTTTGGTGATTTCACCATGCTGTGCTAACTGTGCTGCTAGATGATTGATATATTCGATGGCAATGGGAGTTCGGATAACTGCGTCCGATTGGTTAATTTGTTGTACAAATTCGCGCTCGAGCTGATCAAGCTCATCGTTAGAGTAAGCGGAAAAAGCGTGTGCTGGTAATGAAAAGGCACACATTACACTAAGATAAACAAACGTTGGCCGCAGTTTCTTAAACATAAAGCCTAAAGTGCAGTATGATTGTTCTCCATTATATACCCGGGATCTTGCAAAATGCTAGATTTTGAGCGATCACAGATACCATCATTATATTTTAATCGATAAGCAATTTAACAAATTACAAATCTTTTGATATAATCTCGCATTACAAAATGTATGGTCGTTTTATGCATAAACAATACCTGTTGGCAGCGTTGGAGCAGGCTTTATTAGGCCGAGGCTTGTGTGCCCCTAATCCAAGCGTTGGTGCTGTGGCTGTTGAGAATCATTCTATTATTGCAAAAGCCTGGCATCGCGGTGCTGGTACGCCGCACGCTGAGCAATTATTGTTACCCACGCTCCCAGCGAATGCAACTGACGTAACCTTATATGTGACACTTGAACCTTGCAATCACCACGGACGCACGCCGCCTTGTGTTGATGCCATTATTCGTCAAGGTGTAAAGCGCGTCATTTATGCGCATCGCGATCCCAATCCGGTGGTTTTATCTGGTAATACTCCCGAACGTTTACGTCAACATGGTATCGAAGTTCTACAGGTCAATGTTCCTGAAATAGAAGCTTTTTATCAGAGTTATGACTATTGGACGGCAACTGGAAACCCATGGGTGACTGCTAAAATAGCGCAAACCTTTGATGGTAAAATTGCGGGTGTTCGTCAAGAGCGCCTAGCGCTGTCGAATGATGCTTGTGCTGAGTTTACCCACCAACAACGCTTGGCTGCCGATGTGATCTTGACCACCGCCAAGACACTACAACAAGATAACCCTTGGTTGAATGCGCGGGTAAATGGCACGATTCATGCTAAGAACATCGCAATTTTGGACAGCAATCTAACGACATCGCTGGATTTAAATGTCTTTAAAACCGTGAAGCAATGCCATATTTTTCATGATGCGGCACTGGGTAAGCAAGTAGACGAGGGCAATCGTTTTTATCACGGTGTTCAAAAATCACAAATGACACCTATGCCTACGTTAGGCGACTTGTCCGCAGAATCGATGGTCCTCGTGGATAAGCCAATGCGTGTGGCTGATGGTCAACAGACTCTCGATTTAGCTGAAGTGATGTCTCATTTAGGGAAGCTTGGTTACCATGATGTTTGGGTGGAGGCTGGCGGTACGTTATTCAGTGCGTTGCATCACAAACAACTGGTGAATAGAACGTATGTCTATTTGGTACCCAAAACGCTGGGACCCTTCGCAACACCCGCTTATGTCGATGATGTATTAGCGCAGCCAGCGGCAGTACATTGGCAACCCATGGGTGACAATTTAATCGCTCAGTTAGAGTGGACAAAAAATACGGGTATATCAAGATGACACATCCATATAGTTCAGTTGAAGAGGCCATTAAAGCGCTGCAAGCAGGGCGTATGGTGATCTTGGCAGATGATGAATCGCGTGAAAACGAAGGGGATTTAGTCATTGCTGCCGAGTTTGCAACAGCAGAAGCGATTAATTTTATGTCGCGCTTTGGAAGAGGCCTGATTTGTTTGCCGATGACAGAGTCTATGATTGACAAGCTGGCCTTACCAATGATGACAGCGACCAATCGCTCACCTTATAAAACGGCTTTTACTGTTTCTATTGAAGCGGCACAAGGTGTTTCCACGGGGATTTCTGCGAATGATCGCGCTCGAACCATTCAGGTTGCCGTTGATCCGCAAAGTGGCCCAGACGATGTCATTACGCCTGGGCATGTTTTTCCTTTACGCGCCTGCCCTCGCGGTGTATTGGAGCGTACGGGACAAACAGAAGGCAGTGTTGATTTAATGCGTTTAGCAGGCTTACAGCCTGCGGCTGTGATTTGTGAAATTTTAAATGATGACGGTTCTATGAGTCGTCGAGATCAGCTGATACAATTCGCTCAGACACATGATTTATTATTAGTGACGATTAAGGATTTAATCGAATATCGTATCCGTCATGAGCATTTAATTGAGGTGAGCTCAACCACACGATTACCCATTCAGAATCATGGCGACTTTACCATGATGTTGTTTTCGAATCAGTTAGATGACAAAGATCATTTCGCTTTGTATAAGCCGCCGGTTTCTGACGAGAAACCTCCTTTGGTTCGGATTCATTCTGAATGTGTGACGGGTGATGTGTTTGGCTCGTGCCGATGTGATTGTGGGCTTCAGCTTGAACAGTCATTGGCTTATATCGCCGCTGAAGGGGGCATTTTGATTTATTTGCGCCAAGAAGGTCGTGGTGTTGGTTTAGCAAACAAGCTCAAAGCCTATTCATTACAAGATCAAGGCTATGATACAGTAGAAGCGAATGTACAATTGGGTTTGCCGGTTGATGCGCGTAATTATGCCATTGCTTTTCAAATTTTAAAGCATATGGGCATTGCGTCGTTACGCTTGTTAACCAATAATCCTGAAAAAATAACAGCGTTACAACAATACGGTTTAAATGTGGTAGAGCGTATCCCGGTTTTAGTGCCGATGACACCAGAAAATCAGACTTATTTAAAAACCAAGCAGAATAAATTGGGGCATTTGTTATCATGAGCAAACAGTCAGCACTTTCACAGCAAGGTACGGTAACGCCATTTCCCATCGCATTGGTCGTTAGCCGCTTTAATCAGGATATAACAGCCGCTTTGCAAAAAGGAGCGGTGGATCATTTACTAAGCCGTGGATTTACGGCTGCCGATATTACGGTGATTGAAGTACCGGGTGCGGTTGAAATACCACTGATTGCACAACGCTTAGCGAAAGCAGAGCGGCATGAGGTGGTGATTGCACTGGGTGCAGTGATTCGTGGCGAGACCACGCATTACGAATTGGTTTGTCAGTTGGTGAGTGAAGGGTGTCAGCGCGTTTCTTTGCAGTTTGATATCCCGGTGATTTTTGGTGTACTCACCACTGAAGATGAAGCACAAGCTTGGGATCGTTTGGGTGGTAAACATGGACATAAAGGCGCTGAGTCTGCTGAGGCAGCAATAGCGATGCACCATATTTTACAACATATGTCGTAATGGCGAAGATCAGGAATGGTTGATACTATCAACAAAATCTAGCCGATTACGCTTTATAGGTTATTGTTATGACAAATTACATCTTTATCACCGGCGGTGTCGTTTCCTCATTAGGAAAAGGGATTGCTGCGGCATCTTTGGCAGCCATTTTGGAGGCAAGAGGCTTACGTGTGACCTTGATCAAGCTTGATCCATATATCAATGTTGATCCCGGAACCATGAGCCCATTTCAACATGGTGAAGTGTTTGTAACACAAGACGGTGCAGAAACCGATTTGGATTTAGGGCATTACGAACGTTTTGTCCGATCAACCATGACAAAGCTAAATAATTTCACATCAGGTCGAATTTATGACAATGTGATTAAAAAAGAAAGAAGAGGCGATTATCTGGGTGGCACTGTACAGGTGATTCCGCACATTACCAACGAAATTAAGCGCTGTATCATGTTGGGTTCAGAAGGCTTTGACGTGGCATTAGTGGAGATTGGCGGTACCGTTGGTGATATTGAATCATTGCCATTCTTAGAAGCCATTCGACAAATGCGCATGGAGCTGAGTGCACAACATACGCTCTTCATTCATCTGACCTTGGTACCTTATATTGCCACTTCTGGTGAGACCAAAACCAAGCCCACACAGCATTCTGTCAAAGAGTTACGATCGATCGGGATACAACCCGATATTTTAATTTGCCGCTCAGAGAACCCTTTATCACCACATGACTGTGCAAAAATAGCGCTATTCACCAATGTGGAAAAAGAAGGTGTGATCTCATTGCAAGATGCGAAGAGTATTTATCAAATTCCCATGATTTTACATGAGCAACATTTAGATGAGCTGGTAGTCCGTAAGCTGAATCTGGTCGCTAAACCGGCTGATTTAAGTGAATGGCAACGGGTAGTCGATGCACAAGCTATCAAAACAATGGCAGTGAAGGTTGCCATCGTCGGCAAATACGTGGAATTAAACGATGCTTATAAATCGATTAATGAAGCGCTGATCCATGCGGGTATCCATACACAGACCAATGTGGAAATTGTCTATATTGATGCCGATGTGGTTGAAAAACAAGGTACGGTATTATTAGAGAATGTCGATGCGATTTTAATTCCAGGTGGATTTGGTGAACGTGGTATTGAAGGTAAAATCAAATCAATTCAATATGCGCGCGAGCATCATATTCCTTTCTTAGGTATTTGTTTGGGTATGCAAACCGCTGTGATTGAGTTTGCACGCCACGTGACTGGTCTCAAAGACGCCAACTCAACCGAATTTAACAAACAAACGCCGGCACCCGTGATAGGATTAATCAGTGAATGGCTCTCTTCTGATGGTCAAGTAAATAAACGCGATGAGCAAAGCGATTTAGGTGGCACCATGCGTTTGGGTGCACAAACCTGTCATCTAGAGCCCGGCTCTCTTGCAAGACAAGTCTATGGTCAAGCAGAAATTGTAGAGCGCCATCGGCACCGTTATGAAGTGAACAATCATTTTATTGAACAATTGGTTGCCAGTGGTTTACGTGTTTCTGGACGATCGGCAGATGGTGCTTTGGTAGAAATGGTAGAGTTACCCAATCATCCGTGGTTTTTAGCGTGCCAATTCCATCCAGAGTTTACATCTACACCCCGTGATAGTCATCCATTGTTCCGCTCTTTTGTCTTAGCTGCCAGAACATTCCATGAAAAAAAATAGTCTCTAATAAGGAAAAACATGAACGTATGCGGTATTGAAATGAGTGCAACAGCGCCCCTGTTTTTAATCGCAGGCACTTGCGTAATCGAAAGTGAAGCCTTGACATTAGAGACGGCTGGTTATTTAAAAGAAATCTGCCAAGCGTTGTCTTTGCCTTTTATTTATAAGTCTTCTTTTGATAAAGCCAATCGTTCATCACTCAACAGTTACCGTGGTCCTGGTTTTGAAGCGGGTTTAAAGATTTTAGAAAAAGTGAAAACCCAAATTGGTGTGCCGGTACTCACCGACGTGCACGAAGACACGCCATTAGAAGAAGTCGCCAGTGTGGTGGATATTTTACAAACCCCGGCTTTTTTATGCCGACAAACCAATTTTATTCAACGGGTGGCGTCACTCAATAAGCCTGTTAATATTAAAAAAGGCCAGTTTCTTGCGCCATGGGACATGCAACATGTGGTACACAAGGCAAAAGCCACGGGCAATCAAGCGATCATGGTCTGTGAGCGTGGTGTGTCGTTTGGTTACAACCAATTGGTTTCGGATATGCGCTCTTTAAAAATATTACAAGATACCGGTTGCCCAGTGGTATACGATGCAACCCATTCTGTGCAGCTACCTGGAGGGCAGGGGACAACATCGGGGGGACAAAGAGAGTTCGTGCCTATTTTAGCCAGAGCAGCGGTAGCAGCCGGTGTTGCGGGTATCTTTATGGAGACACATCCGGAACCAGATGAGGCCTTAAGCGATGGTCCTAATAGCGTGCGTTTGGATCACATGAAGTCTTTATTAGAGCAGTTAGTTGCATTGGATGTGGTGGTTAAATCGTAAAGAGTTATTGTCAATATTCATGTGGTTTTATTGTCATTGTTCGATTGGAATGCTTTAATCTTGGAAAACGGCTGGATTTGCGTGTCGGTTAAGTCGGTATGTGAGTGAGGGCTTCTGCTTATTGTGGTTAATTGAGCAATAAGCAGAAGTGAACAGGCTTATCGAGCCAATTCTTTTTGGATCATTTTCGCTTTTTCTAGATGTTCTGCGACATGATGACGGACTTTCTTTAACATTTCTGTGATGTCTTTATCCGTTGATTTTTGGATTCTTTCATCAATCATGCGTAATGCGGCAGTGTGATCTTTGACTTCATAGTCAATGAACGTTTTATCAAATGCGTTACCACTCAGCATTTTTAAGCCAGCCATTTGCAGTTTACCTTGTGTTTCAACATTGGTTGCTGCCATGCCATCAACAGGTTTGATGTTATGTTCATGAGCGAAATGTGTTACGCGCTTTAGACCCATCATATGTTGTTTGTAGGTATGATGCGCGTAGCGTTTTACACTGCGATGGTGCGCTTTAACCATTGCTAATTTGCTTTCAGCCATTTCAGCTTTATGAATAGCCATCACAAAAGCCACGACGTGTTCTTTCGTTTGTACCATAGGTGCTTTTAAAGGGCTGGTAATAGAGTTCATCGTTGAATCTAAGGTATTACAACCCGCTAACAGTACACAAGTTCCTAGAATGCCGCTCAGTAGCGGTTTAACGTATTTCATGTTATCTCCTTGATATAAAAAAAGTGTCCAAAAGCGCAAACTCTTTGCCATGATACGGTGCTTACAATGAACGACGTTCTCAATGGTTTTTGAGTGAGGTCTGCAGAATTACGTTACGTGAAAATGAGGGGGAAGTAAAGCGTTGCGTCCAACCTGGTTGTTATTATTGGGTCTTTGCATCGTTATTGTTAAATAATAAACATATCGGTGCTTGTTTCGGTAAAAATTAAACTTGATCTGGCTATTGCCAGATCAAGTTTAAACTATGATGGATTTTTTATTATTTCGAGCCGCCTTGATGCATGCCTGGGGCTGGGGTGCTTGTAGCTCCTGAAGTGCTTGAACTTGAGTTAGGCGTTGCATTTAAGCCGACGTGACGAAGAGCGGCAGCAGATGTTGCTGTTTTTGGGTCAAGGCCCTTCGCTGGTGTTGATCCAAGCTCAGGCTCTTGATGATTGATAAGGTTGTGAGGGACTTTAGCTAACGCGATAACCTCATCTCCCTTTCCATTCAAAAATGTTTTGACGTCAGCCATTATTTTATTAAAAGTGCCTTTAATTTTTACATTTACACTCTCTCTTTCATCAGGACTTATAAATGTACGAGGTTCTCCTGACTTGAGACTTTCCTTATCAAACGTATTCTTATATTGTAGCACATATGACATATGATTAATCAGGTGATCCTGATGGCTTTCTAACAGGTCTAGCGCTTTGCATGTCGCGATTTGTGCTTCTGTCTTCTTCGCAGCCAGTATGTTGAATTCTTTTTCTGGCAATTTATCCAAACTCTTAAGAGCATCCTCGAGTTCTTTTACTTTTGGATTGAGTTCGTCTCTGACAAAATAGGTTATATCTCTGTGCATCGTTGTTTGATGGATGCCGTTCAGGTGAGTTTTAAACGCTGATAACTGCTTTTGAATTTCAGAATAAAAATGGATGACTTTACTCAGTCCGTCTCTAATGTCAACAACAGAAACCCTGTCTTCAGGTTCTTTTTTGGGTTGTTTTTCAGTATCGGCCAATGTTTGTCTTGTACAAATCCCTATGTGGGTATATGCTTTTTGCACATCTTCTGCAAAGTAAAGTTCAGGATCGTCTTCGTCAACTCGTTTTGCGATAAATCTATTAATCTGGTTTTCAAGTAAAGCGCAATCTGACTCAAAAAATTCACGTATTGGTGTTGAGCTTTTTGCTGCAGTTTTAAGCTTGTTAATATAATCAATAATGTGATCGATCACCACTTTTTTTGTTACGCTGGAATCATCATTATCATTAACGCCTTTCTCTGGAAGGGGTGATACCTCTGGTAACTTCAATCCCTCATTTGAATAGCGATCTTTTATACCTTCAAGCTTCGCTATCATCTTATCCATCGATGTCTCAAAAGCATCCGCTGTGACTTTATACTGTTGCCAACGCACGCGTACTTTTTCTTCTTGCTCATCAATCTCTTTCGCATGCGCATCATATTCGCTATTATCGGTTTGTGTTAATTCCGCTATTTTCTGTGTTAATTCCGCTACTTGCTTTTCCAATGCTAGTGTGCGTGCTCTTTCTGCCTCGACTTGTCGCTCAGCTTCTTTCGCCTCTTCGGCGGCTTTTATGGCTTCTTGTTGAGCTCTTACTTCATCTTTTTTTGCTTGTATCGCGTTTTCTTTAGCAACAGCCTCTGCGTTTCTTGCTTCCTCTAAGCGTGCTACTCTTTTTACCAACTCAGACTGAAATTTTTTACTTGTTTGCATTTGCTTTACGATATTTAAAACTTTATCTCCCGTATTTGAATAAACGGTCAGATTTTTTTCAGACCAACTTCTCTTGTTGTTTTTCACAACTTCTTCGAACGCCCTTAAATTCCCAGTAGCAAAATATTCCTTAGTTCCCATCAATAGATTATATTTTTTTGGGTTTTCAGTTTTAAGCTGAGGGTGTTTGTCTAAATACTCATCAATACCATCTTCTATATTTGTAATGGCCTCGTCTACGTATGTCTTCAGGTCCTTACCGGTATTTTCGCCCAGCTCTTTCATTTCGTTAGCCAGTGCTGCTCGCTTTTTTAGTTGACTAAATAAACTCATAAAGTCTTTTGTCACCGGAGGGTGAACAGGCGCGTTCGGGTTTTTTTCGTGCGCTAAGTTTATTAACGCAATCAATTTATCGGATGTTAATGTGTTACTTTTTGGGCGACCCAATAGCCAGTCTTTTCTTCCCTTATCAAAGGCAAATACATTTGGAAACAACTCCTTTAATTTAGCTCCGTCTGTACTCATATCAAATTGACAAACAGGGTTGCCATCGTGTGTTAATGCCCCTGATCTTGTATCTAAAAAATATCCCTTATATCCTTTTTTATGATAGCCAGCATAAATTCTCATTTCGGAGCTCACGCTGAAATAATTTACGATTTTTCGTCGGATATCGAACCATTTTGTTTCACTTGGATTATGTAGGCTGCCGGCATAAGTGTTCAGCTCTTTAACTAAAGGGAGGAGCTTCTCATTTGTACCGTTTTCTGTTGGTAGTTCGTTCTTCTCTCTTTTCGACTTTATTGATCGATCAATTTCTTTAATTTCACTCATATTAGCGGCGCATGCTATCGATTTCTGTATTTTATAGTCATCCCCAAAAGTTTGAGACAAAACTTTGTTGACATTTTTCTTCAAAAATGGATTGATTCTTTTAGTGGATTCTTTTTCATTCAAGCGGTCTCTATTTGTATCAGACATTATAATCTCCAGTTTAAATAATTTATATACATAATGTATAGTAATAGATGAATAAAAAGTCAAATTTCATATTGCTTTAACAAATTTCATATTGCTTTAACAAATTTCTAATTTGCTTCTAATGTTGTTGGTCCTGATCCGATGTTTTTTGATACGCCTGCTTCTTCTAGTTTGTCTTCTTTTTTATTGAATGTTTGTGGCTGCTTTTTAAAAAAGCGTTGATTGTTAACTCGTGCTTTACTCGCGTCATCTGACCCTTGGGGGCGACTGGACTCGCTATATTGAATGTCATGCACGGTTTGATACAGTGTTTGGTTGTCTGGATTGGTTACGTAGCTATCTACTAAGCCTTTCAGCTCTGTGAGCTCAATATGTTTGATTTCTTTGAGTTCAGTAAACAATACCTCACGTTTGTTGAGTGGTATGTCAGTAAACAGTGCTTGCCATTCATCATATTTTTCCCGATTTCTTTTATTGTCAAACGAATCCTTATCGGAGATGATGCCATGATCAAACAAAAAATCGTTGAAGGCATGCATTGCCTTGTGGACTGTTTCGATATGTTTTTGAAGCTCTATTAGCCCGCTTGCTTTAAAGCTACCTGTTCCTGGTAGTTTGTTGAAATCCTTTAAGACATTTTTCACGCTCAGATACGCTGGGAGTTTAGAGAGTGATATTAAAAAAGTGAGTTGATTTTCTGGGAGGATACGCTGTATTTTTTCTTTTAATGCTTGATAATCAGCTGGGTCGAAGTCTGGTCTTTGATTGAGAAAATACAACAAAGCGGCTGTTTTATCATCGTAGTTTTCATTAACAGGAAATAAGGTTAACGCATCATCAAGAGATGGGTTGTTTTGAAGTGCTAATGGAATCAGGGGCCTAATGATATCCGAATGTGCTGTTAACAAGGGGATGTGTTTCTTAAAATAACTGTTTAGATGAACAGCTGCTTGATCTGATTTGAATTGGACACATTGTTCTAAAAGAAAAACAACATCTTCTTCATATATGAAATTGCGACACACATCGACTACTTTTTTGTCAAATTGACGTATCAAAGCGAAAAGATAAGTGCGTTCGTCGTCTTGAAACGCGTTTTCTGTAATGGCTTTTTCAAGAAAGTCGATATTAGGTTTACCTTCAATTTTTTCCTTAAAAGACACACTTCTTTTTTTCACTTCTTCCACACTTTGAGGGAAAGAATGATTTTCTTTAAAAAAAGTATTGAGCCGATCTACATAATTATCTAGATTGTCATCGGTGTCTTCTTTTATCAATTCAATCACGTGACACCATGCTAGACAATCAACCGTGTGACATGCTGGGTGTTTTGCTACGACGTCAGAGAGCGCGTTTAGTTGTTTTACGTCTAGACTTTTAAATAACTTATACAATGAATCAAGGTGCTCGCTTTTTTCTCCGTATAGTGCATCTGCAATCGGTTTTTTTAGCTTAAAACACGATGTACGCAAGCTTTTTAACCAACTTTGTTGGAATAGCATGAATTCTTTAACAGGCTTTTCTTTGTCATCATAGGGATGAATGGATGGCGATTTTTTTTCAGGCAATTTTGGCTTTTGAATGTTATTTTTTGTATAAAATGTATCTAAAATAGTGCGTGAGGCTTGTTGATCCTGGTCTGTCCAGTGAATTTCAATCGCTTTCCGGCATGTTTTCCATTCTGCTTTGAATAATACTTTTTCCTCCGCTGATAAGTGACGCAAATGTGATATCACTTGGGCAGAGCCTTCTATAAGCAGCTCATCTTTTTGTTGTGCGCGGCGTTTCTCAGCCTCTTTGAGATTGTGTTTATATTGTTGTAAGGTTCTGGTATTTAAATATTGATTTCTAAGGTCGGTGCTTTCTCGTATCTCTTTCCAGATGACTTTATTTGTTTTGTTTAATTTTTCATGTTTTTTTAATTTAACATCTAAATGCTTGGTTTCATAATCTAATAATTTTTTAAATTCGGCATCGTCTTTATATTTTTCTAATTCCAGTTCAATGGCCCCGTAATTAAGAATATCTTGGCATTCACCATAGAAGTTATTCCGACCTTGGCGCCCTTGTTCTTGTTTTACGATGGAGGCAATTGCTGCATACGTTCTGATGACTTTTAGGCCTATGTCTTTATCATAGGGTTTGATGTCACTGCCTCGTCCTAAACGTGAGCTGATAGTCAGTGCACCTTTGCATCCTGCCTTTTTTAGAATGTCTGCTTCACTCAAGCCTTTTGCATTGGTATCCATCATCAGCGGGCGGTCTATACCTTTTGCTTTTAAAGCCGCCTCAATCTGCTTTCCTAAACGCTCTACGGCGTCATCGTCTTCACAGGTGAGGAGTATGGGGCGATCATTGTTTTCTAGAATGGAGGCAACAATTTGCTCGATCTGTGTTTGCTCATCTTTACAATAGATCGGGGCTAAAAATTGTGTTTTAATTTCTTGGTGGGTAGGGACCTTGATGACGCGATTAATACCAAACTCATCTTTATAGAATTTGACAGTTTCTTCGTTTCCTGCTGTGCCGGTGCAGGCTTCAATATGTTTATAGTAGTGTTTTAATATGTAAGCTGCATTTAAAGATAAGACAATTTCACTTTCTGGTTCAATAAAGAAATTGGGCCTTTCACCCTTTTTGACCGCCTCTTTGTTTAAGCGTACATGTAAAAATTGTTGAACCAAATCACTGTATGTTGACCCATTATATACTTGGTTGTCGATCATAACTTTAGCAAATCGGGTGTTGAGTATGGCACCGTCACCAATCTTTTTTTGTTCATTCATGACACAAAAATTAACGTTTTGCTTTAGTTTTTTAGCTTGATGTGCAGCCTTTAGTAAATACACTAATTTTTGATTGCGTAATGTTTCATCTCCTGAGGCCAGGTATTTTTGGAAAAATGAGGATTCTGTGGGCGCTATTTTCTGTGCTGAATCTTCTAATGTTTTATAAAGACTCATGAGATCGGGATCTTCAGAAATCACGAATTCTTGCTCTGTAAAACTTAACTCATGTTTTAAATAAAAATCATATGTGACTCTATAAACCCAAGCATCGAAATTGAAGATGGAATCAGATCCCATTTGGTCTGAAAAGTTGAATAGGGTATTTTCAGCCAGCAGAATATAATCGCCTTCATCCAAAAAGACGACCCGATTAGGTGCATGTATATCAATATAATTTGCAGCGTCTTTATCGTCCCAACGTATACCCGATAGAAATAATGCCCAATTACCAGCCGTTGAGTAATGCACGGCACCAACACCTCTGTCATTGACTTTGTTGTAATACTGTTCAGGCCCAGAGTTGGCGGTGATGTGATTGTTACGGATTTCAAAAGCATCCAAGACCGCTAAAGATACTTGATGATCCCGTGTTGACAAACTTTCTTTTGAGCTAAAAACATCAACAACTTGTCCGTTTAATGCGCGATAGGCCACGCGCATCACGGTGATCAGGCTTTTTCCTTCGCCAGTATGGATTTGATGCAATAAATTATCGTCATCGTGTAGCACGCTGTACAATAAAGCCATCATTTGGGTGTGATTAAGCCATTTACCTGTTTTGCGTAGTACCATTTCACGCATACACGCGAGTACACGGGCTTGTGCTTCTGACGCTTCTTTACCGTCTGTTTTATTTTGACGTATGGTTTCTAGGTTTTCGTGGATGTCATCAAGCAGGGCGTCATTGCTTTTTGCTTCAAGCTGCATGACACTGCTATACGTATTGAGGTAATAAAGCAAATGCAATAGCTCTACTTGTTCGCTTTGTGCGATAAGCGGTTGTTGTTTTAATTTAATGCCACTCAGTACGCGCTCAAGGTTTTCGGCATCTTCTGGATCAATGCTGTAGTAGCGTTTACTTTGATTGGTTTCGGGATCGGTTGCTTGGATATGGGCTTCAAAATAATGAATCATCTCATCAAATGATGCTGATTTAAGATCGAGCAATGTATCCAGTTGCGCTAAGGTTGGTTTGGGTTCTGATGTATAATAATGTGCTAAGCGATCGAGATAGTCTTTATCTAAACTGCCCAGTTTTTTTTGAATGGTCTGAATGAGATTGATATCGTCTTTTTCTGATAACGCATCAATCACAATCATGCGAATAAGTGGGTTTTCTATATATATTAATTGCTTGCTTTTTTCATCGATCGTGGCTTGGGTTTTGGCGCTGTCCAGCAGTTTGACTTGAGTACTTTCCCACAATGTTTTTAATTTCGTATCTGATCCGCTATAGGGCTCTGTCAATTTTTCAATAATATCTAGATTTTTGACGAGCATCGCTGCATTTTGTGTTAATTGTGCTGTTATCACATGACAAAGTGAGGTTGTGACGCGAGGTGATTTTTTTAATTTTTCCAAGATAACATTTAACCGAGCAAGCGTTTTAGTTAGGTGTGCCTCAGACTTAAACTCGATGGCAGCTTCAACCAAGGTTTGTTTCGCTTGAGCAGACAAATCAGATACATTGGTCTGCTCAATGATGGTTTTTAAATTATCAAGCTCAGAATCTCTGGTTTTGAGTTGATGTAAATTGTGATTCAGCAAACTTGAATTTTTGTCTTTTAACGTATCTGTAAGCAGGGCGCTTATAAATTCGATTGGATAAGGTCTTTTTTTGAAAGCATTTTCGTCAAATACAGCTTCTAGCCACAGGGTTAATTGCTCAAGAGAGTAATATTTGTCTTCAGGTTGCTCTAATAGCAGCCCGAGTAATTGGCCTAATTCATCGTAATAGCTTTTTCTACCCAGTATGGAGAATAAGCCAAGTAGTTTTTGGATTTTTTGATCGCTGTCGCCTTCTTCTTTGATCGCTAAACGTTTAAACAGCTTTTTTAATAATTCACGATTTTCCGCTTGAAAAGTTTTAGCGAGAAAAAGTTCATCAATCAGATGTTCTTTGTGAGCGCCTATTACACGAAACGCGGCATCTTGGTCGGTAATTTTACAACCGGATTGTATTAATTCATCGACAGCCGTTGCTCTGGTCTCTTTGCTATGAATGCCATTTAATATGTTATTTAATTGGTTTTTATCAGGTAATTTTGAGGTTGAGGTTGAAAAATCAATTGAACTTAATTGTTTGTAAAATTTGATTCTTTCTTCATCTGTGAAACGATTTTCAATCGGATCTTTTTCTAACCAAGGGTAAGCGGTTATTAAGGGGTGGTCAAAACCATGCTCCATACCATAAGCTATCAGTGTTTGAAGTCTTTCTTTATCGCCTTTATAACACTGTAAAGCACGTCCTAATGCGTTTATGGTGTCTGAATTCAATGTTTCTGGTGGTATTTTAGCGGTACTTAATGCATCCAGTAATACCGGCAAGTCGGTTATACGCACATGGTAAGATTGTCCAATCAGCTCTTTGGAATCTAGGTGAAGGTTTTGATTGATACGTTTTAAACTATCAAGGTAACTGGGATCATTGAATGTGGACCAATCACCATTTTTTAATGTTGTTTTAATGCTATCAAAACCAAGTGCAATCGATGCGGTGATGAGGCGCATCAGTTCTATCTGGTTATTACGATTAGGACATTTTGCGCTCACTTGCTTGAGAATGTCTTTTAGATCATTAAAGTCGGCTTTGCTTATTTTTAATTTTTGAGCAGCATAACGTAAGGTATACGCCATAGGATTCGATATGGTGGCTAGATCAACGTCATCCCATGTGGCGATGTAGCTGGCTGTTTTGCTACCATCTAATCTGTCGAGATGATGCAGTTCTAATGATTCATCCCAATAGTAATAGTTTTCATGGACACAAGCGTAATAGAATCCATTTTCATGCCAGTCAATGTTGCTTAAGTTATTTAAAATATGTTGCTGAATACCCTGACTTTCTTGTCTATTGCCCGTGTATTGCAACACGCCGGATAAGCGTCTTAAAAATTGAGTGGCATTCAATTTGCCAGAATAATTTTTAATGGTTTTTTCAAATTCCTCGACATTGACTTGCAAATCGTTGGCGTCAATGTATCGGATGACCTCATCGTAAGCATTCCATACTTCTGCATAGCGCATGCGCCCCACATTTTTGCCATGTTCATTAATCAACGCCCATAAGATGTTTTGGTACTCTGGACGTTTATCAAGCTTTTCCATGCTGGTAGTGAGGGCGTCTACTTCACTTTTTTCTAAACACTCAGACCAATCTTTTAATGGATCTAATAAGCGCTCTTTAAAGATGGAAAATTTTCCTGGAAATTTTTTATCTATTTTATGAACTAATTGCATCCACTGCTTATTGCCTTCGGCGCCATAATGATAAAATAATTGACCAAATGCACGCTGGTTGTCTGGCGTGAATTTCTCCAGAAAAGCTTGCCAGAAATCGTTGTCTGATATGTCTGACCATTGTCGGATGATTTCAATCATCTTGGCTTCATTATCAGCTATTACAATGTTTGGCTTTACATTGTAATGCTGTATTGATTCTGACGTGTTTGTATTGCCTATTTTTTGTTCTTCCAACCAGTCTTTAATTGCTTGTGGCACTGTTTCGGTTGCCAAATAGTGCCAAAGCGTGATTCGCTCATTTCCTTCTGCAAATGCGCTAAATTGCCGATAATCGCCATCAAATGGTGTGTCTGGTTTTATTTCATTTGTTTGCACCGCAAAAGGTTTGGAAAGAGGGTCTGCTTTTTGCTTCGCTATCTCTTTTTCTGCTAATTCAGCGTTGTAAGTTAAAATTCTGGCTTTATCTTTGGAGGAAGAGTAGAGCTTAAAGCCTGCGGTATTTTCTCCATCAATCGCGAATCTAAATAATGAGGGAAATGCTTTTATTTGCGCCCATGCTGATTTGTCTATTCTTTGCGTGATAAATTCGGCATCTTTGGTACTGCCGACCCAGGATGAAAAATCGTCTTCTTCGATGCCATAATGCTCGAGATTATCACGTGTGATTAATGTGCTTTCATCGCCGTCATAAGTCTCCATCTCTGCTGCGGGTTGTTTAACGGGCTGTGATTGTTGTTCGGCTTCCTGTTGTGCTTGTTGCGCGACTTCTTGTTGCGCTTGTTGTTGCACCCCTGCAGCGGCAGAGGAAACCAATGTATACGTGACGGATTTTCGCCATGATTTATCCTCACTCAAGGCGATATGTTTTGTTTTTAGTGGCAAAGCAACCGATGGGTTGGTAATCGAAGCGGTATTAGCGCTCAATACATTATTTCTTGCTGTACGAATATTGGTGAGTATTTTGTTTTGTAATTCACGATATTGTGCTTTTAATGGGCTTGTTTTGGCATCAGTACATTTTGATTCATCCCATTCGGGGATTTTGATTTGTAGACGCATTTCTTTATTTTTTTCCACAAACTTGTCTAATGCATCGAGGAAGTCGTGATCGATGACGGCTGTGTTATCAAAATACACTTCTGCTATCTCACCGCGTGCATTTAAAGCGGAAATTAAATTAATAAATGCGTCAGTAGATTCTTTTAATGACTTTGGCAAAACCAGTGTCAGTTTTCTAAATAAAGGGTTGCTACCACTATAAGATGAAATTTTATTCGCTAATAACTGAATATATTTTTTGACGTCTAGGGTGTCGCCGCTATCTAAACTCAGCGTGCAATCGAGATTGGCCGGAGCAGTGAGCGTATTTAAGTGATCAAAAAAAACCTTTAGGCCTTCCTCACCCATTTCTGCAATGTTTTTTGATTGTGCTTGGTCATGAGGGGGCTGATTAAAAAAATCGTAGATAAATCGGCCGGTGTTTTTCCATGCGTTTGATCGGGTATGATTATCTTCATTTAAATAATTGGGTTTGAACCTTGCTAAGAAGCGATTACGTGCGGCACACGCATGGACATAGTCATAGGGTGAGACAGTAGGGGCATCAATCGTTCTGAGTGTTAGGTTGTAATCGAACCAAGTTTTTAATGTCGGTGGGATGGCTGTATTGGGTCTGATAGTTAAGCTTGTCACTTGATAATAGTAAACTAATTTCAGCGCTTCTAAGAGCGAGTCTGAGTGCGAAATGACTAAGTGATGTGTATCGGGATCGTAAGATATCTGTCTTTCATCAAACGCGCTGACGACTGTACTTGCCAATGTTTCTGGAATATCAGCAAAGAGACATGTTATCTGTGTTGTTGGGTCTGAATACAATGCTTTTTCATCTGATGTGGATAGAGGGGCTCGTTTGGCAAATGCTTTGCGAGATCGTGTTATAAATTTATTTTGTGCAGGCAAACAGCTTGATTCCAGTGCGTTTTGAAATAATAAAGTAGTCGGTATGGTTGATCTATAAGCAGGTAGAGGTGATTTTTTATTTGCCTCTAACTGACACCAAGGTAATACACGAGATAACAAAACGGCATGCCAATCAGTCAGCTTATCCATATTAGGATGTTCGACTGTCTCAATAGAATAGGCCGGTTTTGATGCGAGTATCGTTTGACATTTTTCTTGTAAAAATGAAGGTGAATAAAGCGTCCAATGATTTTGTTTTTTATCCAGTATAACCCACTCAGGTGTCAATTCTTCGCCAACATTGACTAATATCGTTTCAAAATGGTCCCATTCCTCTTTTGATAAACTCTCTAATTCACTGTGATGCAAAGGGGCAATTCGAGTGCAAAACACGTTGTTAGACAATTTTTTGGGGCTAAATTTGTCTGTGCCTTTACATGTGTTTTTGAGCAGGCGATAGAGGTCGTAGCGCGTAGGCTGTTGATCAAAGGGGGACTCTAAGTAGCTTGGTAATAACCGATCGTCATAAAATGAGGCATCCGACAATGGGAAGCCTTGAATTTCGGGAGTTGTCCATTTTTCGTCAACGGTTTTCCATTGAAACTGTGTTGTATCATTAATCAACACATCTTTCCATTCCTTGGCTGGATACAATGGTATATTGTTTCTCAACACCATCGGTTTGCTTACGAGAGAATTGAATAGAAGCGGTTTTATGACTTCTGATAAAAGTTTTTCTTCCAGCGAAAGCTTTGGGGGAGCCGGTTTTTCTTCATTTTTTAGCCAAGGATGTCGCTTTTCTATTTTGTTATAGAAAATCTCAAGCTGATTTGTAATTTGTGCTTTAGCGTTGTTTTCCCAACACTGAACAAATGCTTCGCGGGCCTCTTTCTCTAATAATTTCCTTTGTAAATATTTTTGGGCAGATATTGCTGCGTCGTTAGCACTGTCCTCATTTATGAATAACTCGTTTACTTTTTTTGTTATAACGGCATCCTGATTTTTAATCCAGCAGTTGCCGAGTTCTTTTTCTATTTCACTAATCAACTTCTCAAGTAATTGAGTCATCATTTAGCCTATAAAATCTTCTCTTTGTTAAATTATAGACTATGGTTGGCAATAGGTGAGGGGCTTGAAATGAAAAAACAAAATTTATTTAAATTTAAATCGATTCTTTAACAAAAAAACTGCAAAGTTGTGTTTTAAGCGCCTGAAATTTCAAAATTAAACCCTGGATTCAACAAAAAACGACATAGATTAGGGGGTGTTGACAATTCACTGACCACCTATGTGCCGAGGCCGGTCTGCATACCGATAACCGTTACTAATGGACGTTACGTTCAAGGCTGATGATTTAATAAATCGTTCCCACGTTCACCAGGATAGGGTGAATCATCAAGAATATGTGACTCGCCATATGTCGCAACTTCCAGTGTATAAATCTTTTGTTTTAGCATGGCGATTTTATCATCATATTTTTCTGCATCTAATTGCTGGCAAAGCAATGTTTTTCGGTTGATTAAGTCTGTCTTGGTCTTTTCGGACGTATTTAATTGACGGTCAATATCCCAAATCTCCTCCACAATGGAATTATTTGTTTCAAGCAACAGCCTCGCTTCTTCTCGGAGTAAACGGATTTTTTTAATATCATCATTTTTCCATAATGAAGTCATTTGTTACCTCTTCGTAGGGTTAGGTATGTCTGCTTGTGTTTGTTCCACGGTGTTTTCTGGCGATGGCTTAGGTAATTTCTTGATTTCGTCTTTCAAACGCTTAAAAGCTTTTGCTGCTTTTTCTTTGTCTATTGCTCCGCCAGTCCCAGGAACAAGGTGTACCGTATTATTTTTTCGATGGCGTGCTAATTCATATTGTACCGGATTTTCTGGGCCGCTGATCACGTTTTTTCTCCGCTTTACAGGTATACTGATGAGTGCTTCTTCGATATCTTGTGCCTTTTGTTGTTTACTTTCTTTTGAAATATAACTGTCTCGGAATGTTTTCACAGCTTTTTTTACCATAAGAACTTCAGGAGAGGTTACGGATTTTAATACAGCTTCTAATTCTTGTTGCATCGCTAATAATTTATTTTTGTTAGGAGTTATAGAGAGATTTTGTAACTCTTTTGTCTGAGTATCATGAAACGCTATGAGAACATCGTCATTATCATTGATTCGTGCATCATAGATTTGATCTAAAAGTGATTCATTATTCGCTACATCGGCCATATATGCATTTTTTTGTTCCGTATACTTGACGCTTAATTCTGTCTGCATAGCTGATAATGTTGTTAAGCTAGAGATTTGTTGTAATTTTTTTTCTTGCTCGTTACAAAATTTACAGAGCATATCATCTGATGGATTGTAAGCTCGAATTTTTGTGATCAAATTTTTATTATATAAAATAATCTCTTTATTTTTTTGTCGAGCTTCCGCTGTTTGATACATGTTTTTTAATGTGGAGTGCATCGTCTTTAATTTTTCTGTATCATTGACGATACCCTTGAGTTGTTGCCTTTGTTCATTACAAAAATCGATGATCGGTTTATCTTGCTCATTATCATCGATGCGGTATGAATCAACTCTGTTTATGAACTCAAAGTTCGCCATGACCAAGGTTCTATTTGCGTCGTTCGTTGTGAGTTTGTCTAACTTTTTCCGTTCTAATTCAATTAACTGTTTTTTTAATTCCACTTTCATATCTAGTAATTGCTCTTTAATCTCAGAAAGCGGAAAGCCAGATTGTCTTTTTTGTAAATCATGAAGCTTGTTGAGCGTATCCCCGGAGCGCGTGGTGACTATCAAGGTATATACTTCTTGCGTCAATTTAAGATTGTCAAAATTAGCAATTACTTCGTCATGGACAGTCGTTTCTTGATCTGAATCAACCACTATGTGAATATCACCATTGGCTACAAATGTTTGCATGTGAGAGATTAACTCATTGGCATCTTTTTCAGCTGTTGATGTCTGTAAATAGTTTTTAAAATCAGGATCTTGTAACGCATGGATGCGTAATTGATCTCGATTTTTTTTGATAAGCTGAATATATTTTTCAGGGTCGATAGTTTTGTAAGCATAAACAAAACGTTGAATAAAGCTATCGGACATGACGCATATTTTTAATAATGCTTGATTGACTTCTTTTCTAAACTCAGTGTCTTTTGATAAATTTGGACTGACAATAGAGCTTGATGGTTTTTTTACTCCTTGCTCTATATAATCCAGCCAATTGAACGCGGGAAAATTATCTGGGCAGGGCAGTGATGCAATCATTTGCGTTGTTAGTTGGTAATCAACATTTGGTGTAGAAACGGAACTAAAACAATAATCTCCATCAATTTTGATCACTCTATTTGAGTTATCTAATCCAATATTGACATTTTTTAGATCTTTCTCTTCTACAAATGCCGCTGTGACTAAAACTTGACCTAGGCCAGTATACTGGCCATCCATAAAGTGTTCGGATTCACCGCTGGGCAAAGGTCGATAATTATTCACCATTGCAGAGCAGATATAAGGAATTTGACGTCCATCGTTTGTTGATTGGATCAGTAATCGCGTTTCGGGTTGATGAGGGATCACTAGTCGAAAAAACTCTTGCGCTAAAAGCTCCACCTCTGCATCGGCTAGGAGTTCGAGATCTTTTGCAGACTTAAGCTCACTATTACTTGGCTCTTTTATGACCCATGTTTTAGATGATTCTTTTAACTTTCCTTGCGAAATTCCATGTGTATAAAGGCCTTTCCCGCTGAGCGCTTTTCTCTCAATGACATGCTCGTCAAAGTTTTTCATAGTGCTCATGGCCCAATTTAACTATCATATAGTTAATTGTAGACCAATATTTTGTGATCAAGTGGCAAATACAGGCTACGAAGCGTGCCTATTACTCGCTCAAATGTGCTTTAGGTTTCAACAAGTTACGATCATAACTTGGCGGAGAGACAGACCTCCGATTAATTTATTCAACACATTGAATATTATATATTTATTATTTTTTTTGACGAAAAAGGTTACCCTTTAGGCTACCCCTGTAAAAAAGTGTTTTAAATTTGGCAACAAGCTGTTGCCAAATTTTAGTAAGTATACTTTTGCTGATTATACAGCATGTTATTGTATTTTTGTATCCCATGGGATACAATTAGGTGTTATGAAGGAAATAAAAAGAAAAACTATAGTAATGTATCAACGAGACGATGGTGATTGTCCTGTTGTTTCATGGTTAGAGTCATTAGATCCAGTTGTTCGCCAACGGATAAAAGCTAGATTAGCACGAGTAGCGTTGGGTAATTTGGGCGAATATAAAATTTTAGCCGATGGTGTCAGTGAGTTAAAGTTTAAATTTGGCTCTGGTTATCGCCTTTATTTTAGCGAAGTAAATGGTGCTCTTGTCCTTTTGTTGTGTGGAGGAGATAAGAAAACTCAGAATAACGATATCAAGCTTGCTAAAATTTACTTAAATGATTATTTACGAGGAGAAGATCATGCCTAAAAGTATTGATTACCACGATTATTTAATTGATTCATTGAAGGATCAAAATGAAGCGGCTGGATATCTGAATGCTGCTCTTAATGATGGAGATATCGATGGTTTTTTGGAAGCACTACGCAATGTTGTTGAAGCACATGGTGGTATAGCAAAGCTTTCTAAAAAGACCTCTAAAGGCAGAACGAGTTTATATAAAACAGTTGCGAATACTGGAAATCCATATTTAAGAAATACGAATGAAATATTACACGCATTGGGCTTTCATTTGTCCGTCACGCCGGATAATGTTAGAAATGCCAAAAGGGCATAGTATTTTGTGTAATATTTGAATTTAAATCGACGCTTTAACAAAAAAACGACATAGATTAGAAAAAGAACTTCCTTTTATACAACGGGATATCAAAAATTTATGAACTATAAATTTGTGTCAGATTACGTCAAAACTATTTCAGATTATACCATTATCGCTTGACTTCATTAATAGATAAAATCAAAATATGTGTTTGACAACATATGTTATTAAGTCCATACTATGAGCATACAATGGAATATCATTTTTGATGATGCTTTTGAAGCAGAGTTTGACGAGTTAAATAAAGTAGTGCAAGTTGAGTGTTATGCGCATTTAAGGCTTTTGGAAAAATTTGGTCCTTCGCTTGGCAGACCACATGTCGATACGTTAAATGGCTCAAAGCATGCAAATATGAAGGAACTCCGGTTTAGTGCAGATAATAGTGTTTGGCGATTAGCCTTTGCTTTTGATCCAAAACGCCATGCCATTTTGCTTGTATGTGGTGATAAATCTGGCACTAGTCAAAAACGTTTTTATAAAGAGATGATTAAAAAGGCGGATACTCGATTTGACAATCACTTGTCTAAACTTAATAAGCGAGGTGTATGATGGGGAAATCACTGAATGACAAGCTCAAAGCGCTCCCTCAAGATCATCAGGATTTAATTCAAAGTCGTGCAAATGAATTAATCGCTGAAGAAATGACGTTGAGAGACTTGCGGTTTGCATTGGATAAAACACAGCAAGAATTGTGCTTGGCTTTACATATGAAACAAGATGGTATTTCCAGATTAGAACGTCGTTCTGATATGTTGTTATCTACCTTAAAGAAGTATATTGCTGCTATGGGGGGAACGCTTAAGTTAACAGCGGAATTTCCCAACAGACCTCCTATTGCAATTCAAGGATTTAAAGATATACCTTCTCATTGATGTAATTGGTGAGGCTTTATGAAAAAATGGTTGAATGTTCATGGTATTGTTTAATTTGTAGTAGTTCAAACCTGATCTGACAGTTGCCGGTTTTTTAGAAGTGTCTGTCAGGTCAAATTTAGTTTATAAACTTTTCCTTCCAGAGTTGTTTGCCATCAACCAAAGTTTGCGTTGGTGTTCGTCCGCAGCACATTTTGCATTGATGGGTGCGCTCATTATTATAATAATTGAGCCATTCGTCCAGATCTTTTTGTAGTTCATCAATTGATCTGAACTTTTTCAGAGAGTTATCCTAGAAGTTAGCCTGAAGAAGAATTAATTTTGTAAATCTTTATCTATTCAACAAGTTACGATCATAACTTGGCGGAGAGACAGGGATTCGAACCCTGGGAAGGTTTCCCTTCAACGGTTTTCAAGACCGCCGCAATCGACCACTCTGCCACCTCTCCGTCGCGAATTCTATCGCAGAGTGAGGTGGCATGCAAGACTATAATGTACCTTTTTCTTTAGGAACTTGTTTCGGGTTGCTGTGATACGTATTTCGGTATACTGCTAACGCATCATTCGCCGCTTGTGTGAGTCCTAATTGTGTATCGGCATGGTATACGATCGCCAATGCGGTTTTGGCGCTTGGGGCTTGCGGATACGTTTTTATCAGGTAGCTGGCACGTTCTTCAGCTGCGACATACATTTTGCGATCGTAGTAGTACAATGCTACGTTCAACTCTTTTTGTGCAAACATGTTACGCAGATAAATCATGTGCTGTAGTGAGTTAGGTTTATAACGGCTCTTGGGAAATTTTTCTACCAACGTTGCAAAATCTGAATATGCTTGCGACTGTGTTCCTGGATCTCGCCAAGAAATATCCATTGGTAACATTTGCGCGAGTGTGCCGCGAACTTGATGAAAATGCGCTAACCCTTTCATGTAGTAGGCATAATCAACACGTTGAGAACGTGGATATAAATGAATAAAACGTTCTGCCGTGGCCGCTGATGATGGATAGTCTTCTTTTTTAAAGTATGCGTAAATCAAATCAATCTGTGCTTGCTCGGCATAATCGTTAAAAGGGTATAATGTGTCCAGTGCTTCAAAATGTTTAATGGCATCACTGTATTGTTTTTTCTTCAACGACACATTGCCTTCTTCATAAATTTGTTTGGCAGTCATACCTTGGAAAGGGGTATCGTCATCGTCATCATCCGATTTCCACCAATGTTTGCAGCCAACCAACGACAACAATATGATTAAAATACAGAAAAGTTTAAAAGGTCTATTCATGTTAGGCCTCACAGAGTGTTGGTGTCGTTGTCGTTGTTGTTGAGGTAGTCGATTCAGCTCTGGCGAGCGGAATAATGAAATCATCAAATAACGTGCGTAACTCACCTGCCAATAAAGTCAGTGCGGCATCTTGCTGCTCTTCCTCACCCAAACGGCGTATTTCTTGAAAGTCATCTGCTAGGTAATCCAGGCATTTGACTTGTTTGACTGTCAAGTCGTGTGTCAACGTCAATTGAATGCGCTCATGCCAAATCAAAGTAATTTCTGAAGCAAGTAATCCTTGAGACAGCAGAGAATGCACTTCTTCTGCTGGCAACTCGTATCCTTTACAGTGAAAGCGCTTTTTCTCATTATCTGGTGAAAAGAGAATACAGTTTGCACCTAATTGAATATGGGCTGGTAACGTGCTTGGATCAATGATCCATTTAGCAAACTGCGCAGCTAAGTTTTCATTGGCAGTCAGTGCTTCGAGTTTAATGCTGGGAATAGATTTGCGTAAGCAAGCCAGTAATGGTGTAGCTTGATTAAGGCTATTGGTATTAATGATTAGCCATTTTCGTTGATGATCTAAATAACCCAACAAACGCTTTTGTATACAAAATGCCTTAGGTAAAAACTCAAATTCAATGTCTTCGGCAAGTTGTGCGCGCTCGGCTCGTTTGACTGGATAACCGCGTTGCGCTTCTAACAGTTGTGCACGCTCTTCAGCCTCACGTTTAACGACACTGCGTGGTAAAATTCGTTCCTCTTTACCAAAGCAAACAAGATCAAGCCCCATACAAGCATGAGCCAGTGCGTCTTTAAACGGCGGTACCCAGCCAAACATAACGCGTGCATGTGGCGGGCAGGGCTTTAAATGCTCTTCCTCAAGCAATGTGCTTAAGGGATCTTTTGAATCAAATTCATAATGGTAAAGTAATATATTGTTAAACCACATCGTGTGAGTACCCAGAACAGTAAAAGAAGTGCGCCAAGCATATCTTAAGAGTTGTTCTGTGGCAATTGGCATGATGGGTGGTGGGTGATACAGGGCCTGCGCAACACATCGAGGTCGAGGCGGATTTTATTTTTACAGGACTTACGTAAAACACCGATCTCTTCGTTGGATTTTATTTTTAATTCGGTCA
>CAZBNB010000020.1:44880-55250 GCA_964493245.1 uncultured Legionellaceae bacterium | reverse complement strand
TGGTCAAGCTTTCAATGATTGATTTATATTATTAACCACATTAGGGTCTGTTGACATTTGGAGATGCGAGTCAAAAATCAAGATAATTTCGCACAAAATTTAACTTGAGTGAGGCGAATATCCCAGCCTATTTAACGAGCTCAAGCTGAAATTTGCGCAAATTATCTTCGTGTCACCAAATGTCAACAGACCCTAATGTCACTGTATGCTTAGCAAGGCGCTCTCCATGAGAAAATATCCACAGATTTAATGAAGCCTGATGAGCCTTCTAAAAAATGAGCTCTCAAAAGTTTGGCAAATAAACTCTATTCGAAGCCGTGTTACTTAATTCATCTAGAATAATAGCCGTATCAGTGCGTGTAAACGGTGCCTTGAAAAAAGTCCCCTTATACAACTTGTAAAGTGAGTAAGGAAATAATAGCAGTCCAATAAAAATGTCTTTCATACCCCGATGGTGAGTAAGTGAAGTGTCTTTTTTTGCTGTTTCAATCAAATTTATCCAGTATCTGCATTGATTGTCATCACGATCTTTAATCAGAGCCACATACAAGCTACTCGCTTCCGCGTATGCTTTTTTATAAACAGGTTTATCCTGTTTTCTCTCAAATGCAGTCATTTTTTCTTTTAATTTAAATAAATAAAACCCAACTTTCACTTCGTCAGGATAATTTGAGATAAAAAACTCTTCTTTCTGCCAAATTTTAGCTTGATTTTTAATTGATAACGTTTCAATACTCTTAATTAACATAGGTATTGCCGCACTATTATTTTCAATTATTTTTTTTAGTGCCGTACATTTCCCAACTTTTCTATAATGCTGAATAAAATCATCCTCTTCCGTCACGTCTTCAAGAACATCCGCTTCACAACATAAAATGGTTGTTTTTTCATCAACATCCGCTTCACAACATAAAATGGTTGTTTTTTCATCAGAACCAAGTTTATTGAAATGCTCAAAGACAGTCAGATAAATAGGCGTTTTCAGACAAACAAGATCCGTAAATAAGTTAGAATAATTGAAACTATTAACACGTCTACCGTA
Source organism: uncultured Legionellaceae bacterium (assembly GCA_964493245.1). GTDB lineage: Bacteria > Pseudomonadota > Gammaproteobacteria > Legionellales > Legionellaceae > CAZBNB01. The sequence continues at coordinate 54,208 of CAZBNB010000020.1, read as the reverse complement.
TGGTGATACACCCCAAAAATTATCCATATGAAGCGCATTATTTGAAATCTCAAGGAGATCCGTTAAAATTTCCGATACAAATATAATCGTTTCGTTACCATATTTATAACGTTGCTCTTCTGAGTCATACCCCAGAATATCTTTTATACATAAATCCAGATCGATTTGATTTGTTTTCAGTAAACCCAAAGAAAATCTAGAAAATAAAGCGCCACCACGAAACATTTCCTTTCTTGGTATCGACTTTAACTTTAGTTTGTTGAACAGAATAATAGCTTGGCTAACAGCTCCATTCATATTATTACTTTGTTTGTATAGAGAAATGACGTTAAATAATTTTACATACAGCATTTTCCTCTGTTCTATATTGAACCCTTTTATACTCTTCAAATAATCATCAAAAAGTTCCGGGTGATAAGATATTTCTAATATATCTTCAATAAGATAGTTATGATAACGATTGGCGTGTTCAAAAATAGACACTTTATTTTTATCAGATAATTCAGCATATTTCGCAATTAACGATTTAATTTTATTTGTAGAAACCAAAAGTTGATTTTGATTGTTTTTGACTTTTTTGAAATTAGCTAATTCCTCGTGGAGCAATTCTCTCCATATGCGACCATAATTCTTGAATATAAAAAGTGGGTGTTTATCGTTAATTATATTTATTAATAGTGCTTTCTCTGCATCATTCAGAAAGGGTGATGCCACAACCTGATTATAATACTTTAAAAGATCCTGATATTTTTTCAGGTTTGATATTTTTTGAGTTTCTGTGTCGATATTGTAAGTCATCATTTCCACCTTATTATGCTTATATAATAAACAAAAATGAGAATAACACATCATTATTGATATGTTTAATATATATATGTTATTATTTTGATAAGTTTTTCTTATAATTTTTGGGTCTATGAATACACGGGATCTTGAATATTTAGTTGCCTTGGCTGATCTGGGTCACTTTGGAAAAGCTGCCGATGCATGCTTTGTGAGCCAGCCGGCCCTTAGTATGCAAATCAAAAAACTTGAAAGGTATCTTGGGGTTCAATTATTGGAGCGTGCCAACAAGTCCGTATCATTAACAGATACTGGCGCGACCATTGTAGCGTTGGCGCGTCAAATATTACAGCAAACAGACGAACTGCGTGAGATCGCAAAAGCGGCAATTGATCCATTCGGTGGTGAAATTAGATTGGGGATTTTCCCAACATTGGGACCTTGGTTATTGCCTCATATTTTGCCAATTTTATCAAAATCACTGCCTAACATATCGTTTTATCTTGTTGAGGAAAAAACAGATGTATTGATTGAGCAACTTAAAAATGGCTTATTGCATGCAGCCATTCTTTCATTTCCAGTATCTGAAAAAATCTTGACTGCATCCTATTTATTTGAAGAAGAATTTTTGCTTACAGTGCCACATAATCATCCATTATCAACACATAAATCTGTGAGAAAAGAGGCAATAGATCATGAAAAATTGATATTGCTGGATGACGGGCATTGTATGAAATCTCAAGTGATGAATTTTTGTGCTCAGACAAATCAATCAAACAATCATACTTTTAGGGCAACAAGCTTAGAGGTATTGCGACATATGGTTTTGACAGGAGCAGGGGTTACATTGATGCCAAAACTGTCAACCGAACGATGCCGTTTGCTTTCTTATATCCCATTTAGTATGCCAAAACCTGTACGCTCAATTGGACTTGTTTATAAAGTGTCAACATCCAAAAAAATACTGTTTCAAGAAATAGAGTCTCAAATAAAAAAAATCATGAGCGTTACTCTTTAGGGCTTCTTTCTACGGCTTGCAACTTTGCCTGATTTGCTCAAATTTCAGCTTGAGTTCATTAAATAGAGCTGACCACTCCATTGCTCTTTTAGTCCGATTTATAATATTTACGCATTATTTGTAATGCCTGATAAAGCGGGATGTCGGTTGTTGATGCAGGTAACGGATTTAACTGCGCATCAGTCACATCGATTTCGCCTGATGCATGCAGCGTGATTAAACGATTAGCCTCGATAATCGCTGTATTTGTATAACTGACAGCAATGAGCTGCTCTCTGTTACCTTCTTTAAATAAATCTTGTCCAACACTGTAATCACTTGACGTATTTTGGCAATGCCACAATCGAGTCAATAACGTGGGAACAATGTCATAACTGCTGGTCCTATATGTGACTGTCTGCGCACTTTTTTGAGGCCAATGTATGATTAAAGGCGTTTGAATCTGATAATGGCTAAAGTTGCTAGCATGCCCCCAATAGTTTTTCTGGCTTTCATTGAACTCTTGCCCATGATCAGAGGTAATAATCACAACCGTATGATCCCAATATTCCTGCTGCTCAAGGGATGTTAGTAGCCTATGAATTTCTTTATCAATAAAATCGACGGTATTACGATAATTATTGTAATAAGGCAATCGGTCGGTTTGTTCATCCATATCGAGGCGAGAGCATTGTTTTTGTACTGGGGTATAGATGGGGGAGAAGCATTCCGCACTACAAAAAGCATGTGGGGCATTGTATAAAATATTGAGAAAAAAAGGCTTTTGATGTGGTTGTTTTAAATAACCAATGGCTTGGCGAGTGACATCTCGATCGCGATCAGCTTGGTTGGTTTTATGAGATCCCTCTGTATGAGCTATTTGAATTTTTTGAAAAATCGTTTTATCCAAGGGCGGTTGCTTTAAACCAGAAGAGCTTATAACACGTATGTCATAATGATATTTTTGTAGTAAATCAATCCAAATCGGTGAAACATGCTGAGAAAGGGCCGCTGTCCAATAAGTCGCTGGCAAAGAATAATAAAGGGAAAATAGCCCTGATTGTGTGCAATTACCACCACTGATATGATTTTGAAATTGCCAGTTTTGTCGCGCAAAAACCTGTGTATATGGCATATCAGGGAGCGCATCAGCACGTAAAGAGTCAACCACAATCAGGACAATATTATAATGGCTATTAGGTTGGCATCGCATGGTGTGCAAGGGATAATGCATTTTTTTTTGTGAAAAGGGGGCCTGCATGTAATGCGCTTCACTGCTCCGATTCATCATCTGATACGCATCACGATGCGGAATCAATTTCGTCAATAAATCGTTATAAAAGGGTAAATTAGCCGTTTGTTGAACCAATAAATTGTTGTGTTGACACAACATCAGCATAAAAGTGAAATACGAAAATAAACTGGCGCTCATCCAAATGATCACACCTGTTTTACCTATTTTCAGGCGTTGAGATCGAATAATGCCTTTCCAGGTAATCCAAGCTAAGATAATTTCAACGCTTATCATGGTGATAATGCTGAAAATAATGCGAGTCATTTCCTGTTGGGTGAGATCAAAAAATGTTAGAATGTGAGGGTTAAAAATCAATGCAAAAACATCTTTATTAACATGAAATTTATACAAGCTATAAGCTTGTATATCTATGTAAAAAACGCACAAGCCTAAAAAAGCAGTCACTATGACGATGCTTATCACAACCCAAAATCGCGGCAAAAATAAAGTAAAAAACAGGGGTATCACACTTAAAAATAAATTGAGCAACAGCATGTAGCTGCCATAATTTACCAAAGTGAAAATCAAAATGATGCTTTTACCCAGCGGGTTTGAAAAATCAACCAATAAGTTCTGAAACAGCGTACTGCTTTGTAAAGTAATGTGTAAGTAGTGATAGCCTAATAAGCAAAAAATGAATCCATGTAAACCAAAAAACCAGCCCACAAAACGCAATAATTGGCTTTGTGGGACTGCTTGCGTCATTAATTTGTTCCACCCACAGTGAGCGCTTCAATTTTTAAGGTTGGCTGGCCAACACCTACCGGAATCGATTGCCCATCTTTACCACAAACGCCGATGCCGTCATCCAATGCCAAATCATTGCCAATCATGCAGACTTTTTTCATGACATCAGGGCCGTTACCAATTAATGTTGCACCTTTGACTGGTGTGGTAATTTTACCATTTTCAATTAAATAAGCCTCACTGGCTGAAAAAACAAATTGTCCGGAAGTGATGTCAACTTGCCCACCCGCAAAATTAACGGCGTACAAGCCTTTTTTAACCGAAGCAATCATTTCTTCTGGTGTATGTTGGCCTGCTAACATATATGTGTTCGTCATCCGTGGAATAGGCAAATGAGCATAGGACTCACGTCGACAATTACCGGTTGATTGCATGCCCATCAATTTTGCATTGAGCTGATCTTGCATGTAATTAACCAATTTACCGTTTTCGATTAATGTTGTGCATTGTGTGGGCGTGCCCTCATCGTCAATCGATAATGAACCACGACGATTGGGTAAAGTACCATTATCCACGACAGTCACACCAGGAGCTGCGACTTGCTCACCCAATCTGCCTGCGAATGCTGATAAACCTTTTCGGTTAAAGTCACCTTCTAAACCATGTCCAACCGCCTCATGTAATAAAACACCAGGCCAGCCTGATCCTAACACCACAGGCATGGTACCAGCAGGGGCGTCGATTGCTTGTAAATTGACACTGGCTTCACGCACCGCTTCTTTGGCAAAATGCCGTGCTCGAGCTTGCTCTGTAAAATAATCATAAGCGACACGGCCACCACCGCCAGCGCGGCCTGACTCACGTCGCCCATTTTCCTCTAAAATCACACTCACATGGACGCTGACTAAAGGCCGAATATCTGCGGCTAAATGACCATTTAAATCCGCAATAAGCACAATTTCATAACAACCACTGAGTGATGCGTTAACCTGGATTACACGGGGATCGGCAGAGCGTGCTTCTTGATCAATCGATTCCAAAAGAGCAATTTTTTCATGCTTACTTAAGGTTTCAATTGGATTAATGGCAGCGTAATACTGTGGCATTGCTTTGACATCAATTTTATGAGCTTGTGTTTTGTGTGGATGCGCGCCAAAAGCAATAGAACGTGCCGCTTCAGCTGCACGCTGCATGCCAGAAAGACGAATATTGTCACAATACGCATAACCTGTTTTATCACCACTGACAGCCCTGATACCAACGCCGCGGTCAATAGAGTAACTACCACTTTTAACCTCAGAGTCCTCTAGATACCACGACTCGTAACTGCAGCTTTGAAAATAAAGATCAGCAGCATCAATATGCTTGGTTTTAATAGAGTTTAAAATTCTTTCAATGTGTATTTCATCTAATTCGGAGGGAGCGAGTAAGATATTTTTTGCTTGACTAAGTACAGAGTTCATTGTTTTCCTTTTGATTACTAAGCTTGACACTATCTGTGTTATAATAGTATTAATAGGGGATTATAAACAAGTGGAGTTATTCATATGAACAAGCATGATGTTTCAACCATTCAAAGAACGGCTGATTCAGTTCTAGCAACAAACAAGGTTTTACGCAACACTTATTTACTGTTAGCAATGACGTTTGTTTTTAGTGCCTTCACAGCTTATCTGTCTGTTGCCGCTGGTGTGCGCTACATGAATCCTTTGATCATGATGGTTGGTGCTTATGGTTTGATGTTTTTAACACATGCCTTACGCAATAGCCCCATGGGATTAATCAGCGTGTTTGCATTCACCGGATTTATGGGATATGCCTTAGGTCCCGTGTTGAACTTTTGTATTTCGCAATTTGCAAATGGGCCGCAACTGATTGCCATGGCATTTGGTGGTACAGGCATCATTTTCTTTGGTTTGTCTGCTTATGCACTCACAACACGTAAAGACTTTAACTATTTGTCTGGCTTCTTGTTCGTTGCCATGATGGTGGTTCTGTTAGCGATGATTGCTGGGATTTTCTTTCAAATGCCTGCACTGCAATTGTTGATTTCAGCTGCGTTTGTACTTATTTCTTCTGGTTTAATTCTGTTCCAAACCAGTGAAATTATTCATGGTGGTGAAACCAATTATATCAGTGCGACAGTCTCGTTGTACGTCTCTATTTACAACTTATTTGTTAGCTTGTTGAACTTGCTCAGTGCATTTTCAGGTAGAGAATAATCGGTTGGTTAGCAGAGAGGTCGTGTTTGACCCCTCTGCTAAATGTATAGCGTTCTCTGATAGTGTAGGGGGATGTTTAAATGAAAAACAGATGGCTAAAAGCAGTTTTTTTCGGGTTATTCACCACACCATTATACGCTGTCAGTACCTATTTCCCCGGCGATGGTCCACCAAGCTCCGCTGATGTAGAAACACAATCCCCTCAGTATTACATTCAACAAACACCACAAAATGATACGGATGATACACAGTATAACAATCCCACAGCACCGAACAATTCTAACGCAATAACACCAACCCCTTCTAATCCAATAGAAGGCGCATCTTAAATACAGTAAGGTTCACTCTGCACGATACCACGGCTACTCAATACACAATTCAATGGGTAGTCTCTCTAAAATTAGACTAAAATGATTATTTTTAACCGAAATCAATCTCTGATTTCGTGAACTCTCTTTTGTCTGTACAACTTAAGAGTAGCCCACAATAATGATTGATAAATTTTTGTTTACTGATATGATTCATTGTTATGAAACAAATATCTTCAATCAGTTAAAAAAATGTGTATATTGATTCATCTGCACATGGCAATGATTTTAGCTTTAATTTAGGTGTATTTTATGAATTCAAAAGATGACTTTTCAAGCGACTACCTTATTAGCGCCGTTAAAACACCGGTTGAAAAACAAGTACATCATTTTCATGCGATCGGTTATCACAAAGCCATTACGAATAGAGAATCCGCTGATACGAAAAGGTTATTTGAGCAAAAAATAGATCAGCTTCTTGACGTTGAATATCTGCATGGTGGATCAAAACTAAAAAAGCTTCGCGGCATTCACCCTAATTTTCGTACTTTTCGTCTTAATCAAAATGACCGTGCGCTCTGTGTTTATGTGCCAGTTAATGGATTCACTATTTTACATATCTACCATATTGCTACTGGAAAATCGTCACATAACTTCAACTCCAATGTATTCCACTTCAACCACATTGAAGATGAAAAAAATAAAATGATAGCTTTTTTTCAACAAAATCCAGTTTTGTTAGATAGTTTGAATAAGCAGTTGCAGATCAAATCAGAAAATAGCTACAGTGATGAAGGTCGATATGATAAACAAGCGTTAACTTACTCACAAAAACAAAAAGATTATTTAAATAACGCTGATTTTTATCAACAAAAAATATTATGTGGCCCCTCAGGTACAGGAAAAAGTTTTTGTCTTATTAGTGAAATACGCGAAAGCTACGTCGAATCAATCAATGAAGCAACAACAAGTCTACTGATTGTCCCCACTAACGAGTTGCAAAAACGTTTGCAGCAAGAAATAAACGATCTTGATTTTCCTTCGAAAAAACTCCAAGCACTTTCCTATGAACAATGGCTGATTAGCATTCTGAAACCTGACAGCGAAGATGTTGAGCAAAAGCAATCGTTGGATAACGGCATTAAAATGATAGATTTAAAAAGCCCAGAATTTAGAGACGAATACCTATTTTTTTGTGATCGCGAAAAAAAAACCTGGGTAAGAAAGAAATTTCAAGGTGATTTTCCTATAGATGGCAGTCTAGCATCTATGAATAGATTGCAGCTCATTTTTAATACCCAGGCTGGGGGAAACTCTGATCAAGAGTGGGAGCAATACGATCAACAATATAATAAAAATCAGCTTGATGTTATTAAACAAGCTTTTATATTTTATCTACGCTTTTTAGAGAAAGCGACTCAAGATTATGAACAAGGCGTAACAAATACGTGGTTGATTGATCCGATGCAATTCACCATAAAAGCGACTCATTTAAAAAAATTATCACCAGAAATGTTAAAGCAGTATCAAATGGCGGAGTGGAATATTGATGAAACACAATGCTTCAATCGAACCACCTTTGCCAATCTCATCGCATTCGCATTGTATGCCAATGATACCAACGCAATCATCCAAGATGTTTTGTTTGATTTTGTCAATTGGCCAACATTACTTCAAGATAACCATCATTTTCGAAACATGCTCAATCAATTACCATTGCGCCTTGTTTATTCTGAAGAGCAAAGTATCAGGACACTGAATAACCGTCTTGTCATTTTTATTAAAAGTTTATTTGCTCATATTTTTTTCTGTACGCTTCATGATAACGAGCGTTGCCCCGAAAAAGTCAAAGCACTGTTGAATGACGTCGAAGTTAAAATTGAAAAATTTCAGAAAAAGAAATACATTAAGCTGGATACCTCAGACACATCGGCATCAACCCAAACCAGCTCAAATAGGCAAGGTAGGGCTTATTGGGTAAATTATGCGGATGTGCAAGAAAAATTAAACACATCGGCGTATTCTGAAAAGGGCTCGATATACATTATCACTCTACCAGAACATGTTGCGCGATTGAAAAGTGCTTTTCCCAAAATGGTCATTTTAACACCAGAGATGGCCATCGGACTTGATTTGCAAGAAGTCTTTGTTTTGGATTTTTTTGACAATCATCTGATTAAACGATTGAATGAATTATTACATTCCCAGCCTTATGAAACGGCTATTCAAGAAACTCAACTCGCATCACTTCATCAATTATTCAGTCAATTGAAATTAGCCATTGGACGAACGACACAAGGCGTCTATCTCAACTGTGATTATTCATGCATTAGAGCTCTGTACTCAAGCCTTCCCATCGATCAAGTAACACTGAATGAAAGTGAGTTTGAAAGTGCGGATGAGAATAAAATAATAAAAGATATCAAGGCAATGCTAGCAATGCGATTAGAGGAAAGTGCGCTGACTCTCTACAAGAGTAGACCGCTCCCTCTGTCGTTCGAAGCATTAAAACAACAAACGCAAGAATCTTCCTCGACCGTCACCACAGCAGAAACGCCTCAAACAGCCCTTGATACATCCAGTATAGCAGTGTCTTTATGGTGCAACGGTGACCTCGATTTCAAAAAGTTACGGTCGCTAACGGATGAAAATGGCGGAAAAAATTTAGCCAACATTTTAAAAACGCCCATGTCATCTATTATGGCGACGCAACAAAAAATAAAACCCAGTAAAAAATCGAAGCAACAAAAAAATGTCCATGAAACAAAAGATACAAATAAAATATTGTTGGATGTCATATTGGCTCATCCGAGAAAAGTCCCTGAGTTTGCGGAAACCTTGTTAAATAAAGGTGCTCTTTTCAGAAAAGGCTTGTTTGAATGTTTTGTTACTGATGACTTTAAAACTTATCTTCGTCAACATAGAAAAGAAGGTGAATTTTCAGGCTTATTTAACAGCACCTCTAATACGAAAAGTCCTGACATTAACAGCACCTCTAATACGAAGAGCCCTGGTATTAACAGCACCTCTAATACGA
>CAZBNB010000020.1:0-44780 GCA_964493245.1 uncultured Legionellaceae bacterium | reverse complement strand
ATTAACAGCACCTCTAATACGAAGAGCCCTGGTATTAACAGCACCTCTAATACGAAGAGCCCTGATATTAACAGCACCTCTAATACGAAGAGCCCTGATATTAACAGCACCTCTAATACGAAGAGCCCTGGTATTAACAGCACCTCTAATGCAAAGAACCCTCATGCGTTTTATAATATGGACAGCTTACTTCTGAATTTATCTCAATTAGTGAGGCGACCAGAATTTAAACAATACCTTTTTTACAAAGATGTTGAAAAAGAGCGTGATCAGATCTGCCAAAAAATAGAAGCTATTTATTCAAAAGAATCATTACAAGACCAAAGCGTCTATCAAACAATAAAAAACCTTGTACAAGAAACGATACAGGACATAAAATTGAGCAATCAATTGTTAGTTAAGCGGATCAATACCGAAGAAGATTATCTAAACAATACTTGCCTGGCCCATATTCAACAGGATCAAAAGGAGGATCTAGAAGATTTGTTAAAAATTTATGTGGCACTTGAACCGAAGAAACATGTCAGTAGCATAATGTTTTTATGCATATTTATAAAAAAACTTGCTTTAGAGCCAAGAAAGAAAGCGTTTTATTTACAGCACATAAGCGAAACAGTAAATCGCGTGCTCGAGACAACAGTAAATCCCGTGTCCGCGACAACAGTTTTCAATTTTAATATGTAGAAAATTTCGTAAGTGCTATTTTTATTTATTGAAAAGTTTGTTATTAAAACATACTGAGTGCTGGCATCAGTTGTTCAATCACTGACTGAGGATCGGTGTATTTTTTTTCTATATTGGCAGCTTGCCAAATACCTTGAGGCCACAAGGGATCATGTCGATATCGCCCCACAATATGAAAGTGGAATTGTGATACCACATTTCCCAATGCACCTACATTGATTTTATCAGTCTGAAAAATACGTTGCATAATCTGCGATGCTGTATTAATTTCACACATTAATTGCTTTTGTTCGAGTTCAGTGAGCTCTGTCATCTCAGTAACATGCATTTTTCTGGGGACTAAAATTAACCAAGGATAATCCGCATGGTTTTTTAATAAGACACGAGACAAAGGCCAATCAATTAAAGTAAAACAACTGGATTGTAAGCGCTCATCCAAAGAGAAAGAAGCTTCTTGTATTTCTGATAACGGTGATACAGCGACCTCAGTATCTTGAGTCAACGCTTTTGCTTCATCCCAAAAGTTCATTAATGTATCAAAAGGCAAATGATGTAAGCTTGTTAAACCTTGTTGTAAAACCAATTCTTTGACTTTAGCAAATCGCTTTGCAAACTTATCTACAGCCAATCGTAAGGTTTTTTCTGGATGGAAATGACAAAAAACACACAATGAAAAAGTGGCATGCAATAAATCACCAATTTCTTCTTCAAGCGTACTATCGACAGGCAGCTTCCCATCTAAATGGACCTGTATTTCATGATACTCACTGATGATTTGTTGCATAATTTGCGATGCATTTTCCCAATAGAACCCAAAATTTTTGGCTTCTAATTCTAATAACTGTAATTGATTAAGAATATGATCCATTTTAACAAAGATTAAGAAAGATGCGTTGATGATATCATAACGCTTTTATGGCCTGATATCCTTACGAAGGTATATCTAATATTTTTTTGCTTTTTGCAGATTCATGACGCTCCAATAAATCAATATCATTATATCTATCGGTGATGGCACTTGAGCTGTGCCCAGCATCATCTCTTACATGGGCAACAGGCCTACCGCGCTTGTTAATATCATCAGATATCCCGGTGTGACGTAACCAGTGGACGGTTGCTTCTTCAAACGCATCGGCTTCGGCAGATAGATTTTGTAGGCGCATGTTATCGATTGCTGAGTCAAAACAAGTTTGCACTAAGCGACGAATATGCCGCGTACTGCTAATAGCACCTTTGCCTTTTTCTTTCGGTATCAAGGGCGTTTTTTCATTAATATGAGGCAACGGTGAGAGCCCCATGCTGGCGCGATAGGTTTTGAGTGCTATCAACATTTCATCTGGAACGGCAATATCACGCATTTTATTTCCTTTTCCGACAGTTTTAAACCACCAAAGACCTTGGCTGTCCTGATAAAAGTGTCCCATTTCTGGGGACCATCTTGGACTGGTGCATAACTCAGAAACACGTAGATATAATAGGTAAAGTGCGGAAATGATAAACAATGTACGGGCGTGCTTTTCTGGCTGAATGTGAGCCATGTTTTTCACGGTGTTAAAGCATACTTGCCATTGTGCTTCAGATAATCGAAACACCTGGGTTTGGTGTTGGTGTTTTTGAATATATTTGCTTTTTTGCCGAATCAGCGCGATAGGATTTAACGTCACTTTGCCTTCTAAAGCCAAATAATTATAAAAACTACTCAAAACCGTAAAAATTTCTCGAGTGGCTTTTTGTGAGAGTTGGTAGAGTTGCTTGTCTGGTTTAACGCCTTGCTTGTGATCACGTTTACTAACCGTCACCACAAAAGGGCGCCAATCAGGATTCGGAATACGCTTATCAAAGCCGTTAACAAATCGAGATACTTTTTTAGTTCCTATCCACGTTTTGGGCGGATTTAAGCAAAATTCGATGTAATGCTCAATATCGGCTCTATCGAGGTTTAAGAGCGACTTTTGCTCAATCCACCAAGTCCATTGCAATAAACGTTCTATTTCACGTCGATAAGACTCAAATGTCGCTTTGTTGTGATCGTACTGTTTTAAAAAATCACAAACAACGTCAAGATCATGAGGCGCAAAATCAGGTGAAGAAACACCGCTGTGAGGCGTATCTTGAAATTGTTGTAAGCTATCAATGATAGGGTGGGGAGCGGGTATGCTCATACATTCTCTGCCGTATTATGAGGATCTGTTGATGTATCTGCTTCGCACTGCTTTGAGGATATTTAACAGTAATATCATAATACAATAAAAAAACACGCCATCAGCGTCAAATCATATTTTTATTTTTGGATGCCAAGCATTCATTTTGATCAATATTAAATCTAAAAATTAATTTTTAACTGTACAATGATTTTTTAAACGATAAACTGTATAGCACTAAATCTTGGGATTTGTTTACAATTTTTGACTCGCGCCCCCAAATGTCAACAGATCCTAGTTATTGAGGTTAATACTTATGAAAGCTAAGCAATATAAACCATCAAATCGCCGATTAAAACAAAAAGCTTCTCAAAACAATGGGGTACAAAATCAACCTGAATACCAAAGCTTTTTAAAAAGTGCCCTGGCTTTGAAAGGATCGGTCACACCCAAAGTGATGAAAAAAGTAGGGTTTATTGTGATTTATACGGCTTTAGTCTCATACCTATGCTACTTGTTTCCCTCTGCGATTTTACCTATTGGTCCTTTTGAGTATGGCGGATTAATCATGGGGTTAATCCTTGTTTTTAGAGTCAATGCGGGTTATGACAGATGGTGGGAGGCAAGAAAATTATGGGGTAATGTTGTCAATCAAGTCAGGAGTTTAACGATTGTTTTGGTGAATTATACTAACCAAAATGCCCAAGACTGGGTGTTAAAAACAACCAATATGATTGCTGCTTTGCCTTATCTCATGAAAGATAATTTAAGAGAGCAAATAGACTTTGAATATCTTTCTCATCTGATTGAAACAAAACACATTGAAAAGCTGAATCAGTCTATACATCGCCCAATGATACTTGCTTCCATGATTATGCGCGAGCTACAGATTGCTCGTCATCATCATGACCTTGATTCGTTTGCTTTTCTGCATGCGCAGGAACAAATTGAGCAGATTATCGATTCGCAAGGTGCTTGTGAGCGTATTCTAAAAACCCCTATGCCGTTTGTAATGGCGGTAAAATCAAGGCGCTTTATTTTGTTTTTTTTATTAATGTTACCTTTTGCACTGGCAAATGTTTCTTTATTTCTAGGCCCTCTCATCGCAGGTATCATTTCCTACGCCATTTTTTCACTCGATCAAATTGGTATTGAATTACAAAACCCATTTTCAGAGCAAAAGTTAAGTCATTTACCATTAGATACGATTTGTGAAACGATAGAGAAAAACATTAAAGAAATGCGACATATTTTTTGACAAAATCAGGACTGAGGGATTACTCTCGAGGAGCCGGCGTAAGCATTTACGACGAAAAGCACCGAATCAATGTAACTCGTCAGTCCTGAAAATATCACGGTGACATGTGAAAGAACTAAACAACATATTGATTCATCCCATTCCAGCATTCAAAGATAATTATATTTGGGCCGTGGTAAATACCAACACTCGAGAAGTGCTCATTGTTGATCCTGGTGAAGCAGAGGCGGTGCTAGATTATTGTCAACAGCAACAATTAACAATAAAAGCTATTTTGATTACACATCATCATGGCGATCACACAGCCGGGGTTAAAGCGCTCATTAAACAGCATCCAGCACCTGTATTTGGTTATCGAGGCTCCTCTTTTCCCTTGATCACACATCACGTACAAGAAGGGGATCGCATCGAATTAGATCAACATTTCCCCGTTTATGAGGTATTAGAAATACCAGGACACACCTTAGATCATGTGGCTTACTATGCGGAAAATAGCTTATTTTGTGGCGATACTTTATTTGCAGCGGGTTGTGGCCGATTATTTGAAGGCTCAGCAGCACAAATGTTTGCTTCTTTGCAAAAGATAGCTCATTTACCAGAAGAGACCGATATCTATTGCGCGCATGAATATACGCTAAATAACTTACGTTTCGCCCACCTTGTCGAACCGCAAAATCCGCATATTTTAAAACGACTCCAGCACGTATCCCATTTGCGGGAGCAAGAAAAGCCTTCTTTGCCATCTCAATTAAAAGAAGAAAAAGAAACCAATCCGTTTTTACGTTGTCATATTCCCGCGTTAATTGAGCAGGTGGAACAACATGCACAAATATCGTTACAACAGCCTGTTGAAATATTTGCAGCACTGAGAGGTTGGAAAGATTTGTTTTAATTGTAGATATCTAAGCGCTCACCAAAACTCAAGTATTCTCTTTCAAGCTACAAAACTATAACTTGTTGTTTTTTATAATTTTGTAGCTTTTTTGTTATGCTTTAACAGACCCTAAGCTGTTTGCGAAGCCCGAGAAAACTTACGCTAGCTTTTTTTGATACGTTTCCTTTAACCGCAACAAACAGGTATAAGCAACCACTGCGCACACAAGAATATAACCGGCTGGCGCGTAATTGTTTTTGGTTAATGTCATTAACATAATGGCAACAATCGGTACCGTACCACCAAAAATAGCCAAAGCGATGTTATAGCAGACGGAAATACCTAAGGTACGGTGGTGTGTATCAAACATTTCAGCTAACGTTGTCGGAATTAAGCCGCTGATAGCGGAAACAGAAATAGCAAATAAAATTTCGCCACACATCGCTAACAATAAACTATGTTGTGTTAATAACCAGAAAATAGGATAGACCAAAACCATCATCGCAATCATACCGGCACCTAAAACACGTTTACGACCAATATAATCGGAAATACGCCCCATACAAATCGACAGCATCAGTTGGATACTAATCGCAACCGAATTAATACTAGCCACAGATGCTAATGGCAGTTTTTGTGTTTCGGTCAAAAATACATTGAAATACGCAATCAGGAAATAATTACCAATTGCCATAATTGATGTTAAAAAAATACCCGTCAAAACAGTTTTTCCATCTAAACTCTTGATATGAGAAAACATTGAAACACGTTGGTGATTCGATTGATGCTCATAAACCGCCGGCTCTATTGATTTTAAGCGTATAATCAAGCCCACAACACCAAGCAAACCACCAAATAAAAATGGAACCCGCCAGCCCCAGCTCGATAGGATTTCATGTGAAAAATGAGCAGTTAGGGCGGATGCAACGATCGAGCTCAATACAATACCAATTAAAGCACCGCTCATCGCTAAACTGCCAGCGATCCCACGTCGATCAGCGTCAGCATGTTCTACTAAAAAAACAGTGGCAGTTGTTAACTCGCCACTCACAGCCAATCCTTGTGCGATACGTAATATAGTCAACAGTATGGGGGCTACTAAGCCGACTTGCTGATAAGTCGGGAGCAATGCCATGCAAAAGGTCGGTCCTGACATTAAAAGCATGGATAAAATAAGCGAGGGTTTTCGGCCATAATGATCACTGATGTATCCAAACAAAATAGCCCCAATCGGTCTAACCAGAAAACCAACTGCAAAGACACCAAAGGTAGATAACAATGAAATAAAAGGATCGTGGTTTGGAAAGAAAATAGGGGCAAAAATAGGAACCAAAAAAGCATAAATGGTAAAATCGTACCATTCTAGGGCATTACCAAATGTCCCTGCTAATAACACTCCTTTTTGTTTTCCCAACATCAGCGACCTCCAATTGATTTTTTTTTAAACAAACAGATGCTTTAATTGGTTCTTATACTTATTGAATGTGAGGGGTATGTCAAGCATTTATAGTCAAGAAAGCAAATGAAATTGAAAAAATGAATGAGAATAAGTGTCAAAAACAGGATAATTTATGATGATTCATCTGTTTTTTAATCATAAACAACGCCATAATAAATGTTCAGAGCTGACGAAAAAAAATCGGCGTTTTTCGTCAGCTCTGATGCTTACTCGCATTTGTGCATGAGCAGACATAACACGTCCATAAAAAGGCATTGACTGATGACCAGATTGATTGATATTTCTATTTTTAAACGTAATCGCTCTTTTGCTTTGTTGTATAGCGGGCAATTTATTTCGTTTATTGGCACCATGATTACCATGGTTGCTTTGCCATATCAAATTTATACGACCACACATTCTACGGTCATGGTTGGCTTATTAAGCTTTATTCAACTGATCCCATTACTATTTACGGCGCTAATTGGCGGTGTCATGGCAGACCGGCATTCTCGGCGCGAGCTGCTGATTATCAGTGAGGTTATTCTAGCAATTGCTTGTATTGTATTGGCAGTGAACGCTTCAGCAAGCTCACCGAGCCTCATCGTGGTATTTGTCACAGCCAGTATCATGTCAGCGATTAATGGCCTACATCGCCCAGCTTTTGATGGTCTTATTCAGCAGCTCATGTATCAAGAAGATTATAAAACAGTTGCGGCATTGCATTCGTTTGAATTTAGTTTTTGCATGATTACGGGGCCAGCTATAGCAGGACTGATTATCGCCAGCTTAGGTGTATCAATCACATACTGGGTTGATTTTATGACGTTTCTGGGTTCGTTAACGGCATTATCTCTATTAAAAAACATACCAAAACTACATCACGAACAACCACCACCTGTTTTGGTAGCATTAAAGCAGGGCTTAGCGTTTGCATGGTCGAATAAAGTATTACGTGCCAGCTACAGCGTGGATTTTATTGCCATGATTTTTGCGATGCCGAACGCTCTTTTCCCCGCACTGGCATTACAGCTTGGTGGTGTTAAAACATTGGGCTTTTTGTATGCAGCCCCAGCTGTTGGTTCATTAATTGTTTCTGTTTTCAGCGGCTGGACTGCCGATATTCGATATGAAGGGCGGGCGATTGCAATTTCTGCGATGTGCTGGGGCTTAGCCATTATTGGATTAGGCTTGGTGCATTCTATCACGTTAACGCTGGTGTTTTTGGCGCTGGCTGGGGCGGCAGATGCGGTTAGTGGTATTTTTCGAATCAGCTTATGGAATAACCTCATTCCACATGAGTTTCGCGGTCGTTTAGCGGGGATTGAAATGCTTAGCTATTTGAGTGGTCCTAAATTAGGCGATACCCGAGCAGGTTTTGTCGCGAAAGCCGTTGGTATTGCCCCCGCGATTTTAAGCGGGGGTATTTTGTGTGTCCTGGGTATTATCGCATGCTGTTATCGCACACGTGAGTTTTGGCAACACACATTACAACAACATTCGGAAATTGAATAGCTAAATGGTTCAGGGTCAAACGCATCTAGCCGCGCAATTATATTTCAGCGTCGACGATGATATAATAAGTCGTTCCCACGCTCACCAGGATAGGGTGAGTCGTCAAGAATATGTGACACCCCATATACCTCGACCTCTAATTGATAAATTTTTTGTTTCAACGCGGTGATTTGGTCCGTATATTTTTCTGTATTTAATTGCTGACAAAGCAATGTTTTTTGGTCGAGGAGGGATTGGGGGTTGGGTGACGACGTATTTAATTGACGATCAATCTTCCAAATCTCATCCACAATCAGATTATTTTTTTCAAGTAATAATCCCGCTTCTTCACGGAGTGTAGCGATTGTGTCAATTGGGTTATTTTTCCATAATGACGTCATTATTTGTTTCCTCCCAAGCCAGGTATGTCTGTTTGTTTTTCTTCCGCTGCGTTTTTTTCGGGGGATGATTGTTTTTTCAACTCATCGATTTTTCTTTTTAATCGCCGAAAACTATTTGCAGACCATGTTATGCTTAATTCACCCGTTTTTTTATCAACGTATATTTTTTCATTTGTTCGATGGCGTGCTAACTCTTGTTGTACCACATTGACTTTGGTGCTACTAATCACGTTTTTTCTCTGCTCTAGAGGCGTGTTGATTAAGGCCTCTTCGATCTTTGTGGCCTTTGCTTGCTTGGTTTTTTTTGAAAAACAACCATCACGTAGTTTTTGTACGGCCTCTTTTACCATGAGAACCTCAGCAGAGTTTACAGACTCTAACACGTCTTTTAATTCTTTTTGCATTGTTAATAATGCATTTTTATCAGGGTTTCGAGAAAAATTTTTCAATCTTTCTTTTTGATTTTGATAAAACGCCATGAGTGTTGTGTCATTATCATTGATTTGTGACTCTTTGATTTTATCTAAAATTACTTTGCACCCAGATATATTACGGTTATTTTCATTTATTTGCGTTATTCTCTCGTTATTTAATGTTTCTTTCATGCTTAGCAATTTTTTTTCATCTGGGTTATCAGAGAGGGCTTGCAATTCTTGTGCATGCTTGTCACAAAACGTATTGAGAACGGGATCTAAAACATCGTATGAGCGTATGCTGTCTATCAATTTTTGATTGGATAAAAGAATGTATTTATATCGTTGCCTAACTTCGGCTGATTTTAACGTGGCTTCTAATCTATCCCGCATTTCAATTAATTCATCTTTATTATCGACGATATGATTGAGCTCTTCCGTTTGTTTATAACAAAAATCGCAAAGAGCTTCATCTTTGTTATTGATGCCATATAAGTAAATTCTCTTTACAAGATTGATATTCTCGTCAATCAAGGTCTTATCTACTGTGATTTGCCTGTCATCAGTCACTATTTGCGGAATTAACCGCTCTTCTAATTTCTCTTTCATTTTTAATAATTTTTCTTTTACAAAGGAGGAGGGCCAAGACGATTGATTTTGTTGCAAGAACTCAAATTCCGCCGTTAAAATATCTGTAGAACGAGCTAACCTCATTAGTATATCCACTTCTAGCATCAGTTTCAGGTTTTCAAAATTATCATGTACTCTGGCATGAACATCTGCATGCTCTGAATCATTAACAATTAAAGTATCGCCATCGGCTACAAATGTTTGCATGTGAGAAATTAGAGCCTCAGCATCTTTTTTAGCCTCAGGTGTTTGTAAATAGTATCCAAAATCAGGATCTTGTAACGCATTGAGACGTAATTGATCTCGATTTTTTTTGATAAGATCTAGATATTTTTCAGGGTTGATAGTTTTGTAAGCGTAGACAAAGCGCTCAAGAAAATCATCAGGCATGATGCATATTTGCAATAATGCCTGATTGACTTCTTTTCTAAAAGCAGGATTGCTCGATAAGTCTGGACTGACAATGAAGCTTGTCGGGTGTTTTTCGCTTTGAGTGATATAATCTAACCAATTGTAAGCAGGAACATCATGTGGGTAGGGTAGTGCTGCAATCGTCTCTGATGTAAATTTAAAATCAGTATTTGGATAAATCTCTGAACCAAAACAACGGTCACCATCAATTTTAATCAATCTATTGAAATTATCTAATCCGATATTACCATTTTTCAGATCCATTTCTTCCACAAATATTGCACCAACCGAAATTAGACCTAAGCCGCTATAAGTACCATCCGTAAAAAAATGAGATTCGTTTCTGGGTAAAGGTCGATAGTTATCCACCATAGCAGAGCAAATATAAGGAATGGTACGGCCATCTTCTGTTAGTCTTAGTAGCAATCGTGTTTCAGGTTGATGAGGAATCAACAAGCGAAAGAACTCTTGTGCTAAAAGCTCAGATTCTGCGTTAGCCAAAAGAATGGTGTCTTTGTCTTCATCACTATCATCACGAGATTTACCACTATCCCCATGTTTTTTTATGACCCATGTTTTGGAAGATCCAGCTAATATTCCTTGTGAAATATCATGGCTATAAGGGACGTTGCTTTTGAGCTGTTTTCTCTTAATGATGCTACTGTGAAAATATTTCATAGTATTTATGACACAAACTAACGGTTATATGGTTAATTGTAGACCACTATTAGTGTAATAAGGCGATTATTTTGCCTATCCTGCTGCTATACTAGTTCTCTATCAAATGAAATAGCGATGTCATGAAAGAACTTTGGAATGCCAAAATTTATCAACAGTTTCTTGATGCCAGGACTCGGCCAGCATGTGATTTACTTGCCGCTATTCCTGACTCTTTTCATCCGCAAACCATTTGTGATTTAGGTTGTGGTCCAGGTAACAGTACCATTTTGTTAAAAAATCGTTGGCCACAAGCACACATTATTGGACTTGATTCATCGGCTGACATGTTGCGTGAGGCGCAGGAGCGTTATCCTGACATTCATTTTTTACAAGGTGATATCGCGCATTTCGCGCCTATCGAAAAGATGGATTGCCTTTTTGCAAACGCATCGTTGCAATGGGTAAATGACCATCAACTTATTTTTCCGAAATTATTAGATCTCATCAATGATGAGGGCATATTGGCTATTCAAATGCCCAATAATTTTCATTCGCCATCGCATCAGGTCATCATTGACGTTTTAAACAATAACCAGAGCTGGCAACCTTTATTAAAAAAGTTACGTTATCAAAAGTCATCACAACCATTGTATCATTTGCCTTGGTATTATGATCTTTTAAGTGATGCTGGTGCAAAAAAAATACAGTTATGGGAAACAGAGTATTTTCAGGAAATGACAGGCTATCAAGCTATTTTTGATTGGTTAAAGGGTACAGGATTGCGGCCGATCTTAACCGCGATAGATGTACATAATCAGGATTTATTTGCTGAAAATTATATTGAAGCCATTGCAAAAAAATATTTAAGACAAAAAAACAATACCATTTTATTGCCATTTAGACGAATTTTTATGGTGGCTAGTCGATAACAATACTATTTGTGTAATCGTTCAGGGGGAATACTTGAATCTTGGGAAATAGCTGTATTTGAGCGCATATTGAGCGAAAAAATTTCTGAACAAGCGCAGCATACATTGGCTTGGCCTGTCCCGGCGGAGGCCGGGATGAGCATTGTGAAGCGGCTTTTTCGCTCAATATGCGCCAATTGCAGCCGCTCAATGAACAGGCACGAACATTTACCCTCAGCGAGATCGTGCTTGGCTGCGGCCCATACCTCTTTTGTTCCGATCTGAATTCTTGCGATCAAATGGCTTTTTCCATTCTCTTTTTTTACCGGGAAGGGGCTTTTTAGACAAATGGGGCGCCGCCGTGGGCAATTGATGCTCTGGTTCAAAATCCTCAATTTCTACACGGTTTAAGGTGTTGCGAATCAATTTTTCAATCGCGATGAGTTGCGTTATTTCATCTGCACTGACTAAAGAAAGCGCTAAACCTTCTGCGCCTGCACGGCCAGTTCTGCCGATACGATGCACATAATCTTCTGGAACGTTCGGTAAGTCATAGTTAATCACACAAGGTAATTGCTCAATATCAATCCCGCGGGCTGCAATATCAGTTGCAACTAAAATATGTACTTCTCCTGATTTAAAATCAGCCAGTGCTTTCGTACGCTGTGACTGTGATTTATCACCATGAATTGCCGCGGCATGAATGTGTGTGCTGGCCAACTGCTTGACTAATTTATTCGCGCCGTGTTTTGTACGCGAAAAAACCAGTGTTTGCCCCAATTTGTTTTTATGAATAAGATGGCTTAATAAAGCAGCTTTACTGCTTTTATCAACGGGATGGACAGTTTGTTTGATAGAAACAACAGTTGTATTACGCGGTGCGACATCAATTTCTACAGGTTGCTTTAAAATACTCTTTACTAAACTTCGAATACTGTCGGAAAACGTTGCAGAAAATAATAAAGTTTGTCGTTTTTGCGGCAGCAGCTTAATAATTCGTTGAATATCGCGAATAAATCCCATATCTAACATTCTATCTGCTTCGTCTAATACCAATGTTTCTACTTCATTTAATTGGATGGCATTTTGTTGCTGTAAATCTAAAAGGCGCCCCGGTGTTGCAACCAAAATTTCAACACCAGCACGTAATTTCATCATCTGAGGATTGATTTTGACACCACCAAACACAACCATTGCTCTGACTGGTAAGCCTTGACCATACTCAACAATTTTTTCATGTATTTGTGCCGCTAATTCTCGTGTTGGTGCTAAAATCAATGCTTTGACATGGTTACTTTTAGCTCTTGGCTTACCTACTAATCGTTGTAAAATGGGCAGTACAAAGCTTGCTGTTTTGCCTGTTCCTGTTTGTGCAGAGGCTAAAACATCGCGTCCGTCCAAAACATGAGGAATCGCTTGCGCCTGAATAGGGGAGGGGTATTGGTAGCCTGCTTGTTGAACATTTTTGATCAATTGTTCAATTAAGCCTAATTTTAAAAAATCCATCATTTGCCTTTAATATAATCATTTTGCGCTATTGTATCATAAAAGTAATCGCTCAGGGGGAATGCTTGAGTCTCGATGAAGATTTACTGTGTGTCTTAAGTTAAATTAGCTAAGAGTTAGTAAATTGATGTTAAATGATTAAGAGGGTATTTAGAACCGAACATAAACATCATTTGCTACTTCACCAAGCTCGTTATGTGCTACTTCACCAAGCTCGTTTCCCTCAGCCTGCTCCTTTGCCTCTCCCTCATTCAAATCATGGTAAAACCCAACTAGAAAAACGATACCAGTCAAGTTCAGCGCGGTGCATGTGGTAGCCAAAAGACAAATCATCAAAGGAATATTAAAACATCTACCTGGCACTCTTTTTTCAGCACGAAGCAGATAATCAACAATATTTGCAGGAATCGGAGCGGAAATATTGGTTAAAGTAACATTTTTGTCATGTCCATAGATCTCTGTCTCTGCAGTGAGATAGTCGATATTAAGCTTAGTTCCGAGACTGTTAGTCATATCTTTCAGCTCTTCTTTACATATATCTGATAATAAGAAAGCCATTTTTAAAGAGATACCAACACCTACTAATAAAGCTAAGCTAGCCACGGGTACCGCATATTTAACACTACGGGGTTTAGAGTTAAAAAAGGTACTCAACGTCATAGAATCTCCTTATACGATCACGCAATGACACGACACTCATTCATCATACTATCGTTTCATTTAGCCCTAAGCAATACTAATCAACGGTTTTTAGATTTGAATGATAAAACCCGAAAAAATGCATTAAAAACAATGCTGTTATTTGCAAGTTCAAAATGATAAAAAAAATAGGTTACAGCCCCCTTATGTCCAATAGTTCATACTATTGGACATAAGGATAATCTCTCAGGACTTACGAAAAGCATCGAGGTCGAGGCAGATTGTATTTTTAATTAAGCTTGTTTTAGTAAAGTCTTAATGGTATTAAATGCAATAATACAGCGTGTGTCATTTGTTATTTATATTTACTACGACAACAAACAATACCTATATAGCATACAGAGCCATAGCACCGGATATTGATTGAGCTAATATTATCTTAATGATATTAATGTACAATAAGTGATCATTAATATCATTGTTGATGCGTCTGTCATGATGATGTACCGTGAGGTGACGCAAGTCATGGAGAGATTTTATCATGATAATTGAAAATATATCTGAGTTACAAAAAATACTAGGGAATCTGGATATTATCTCACCAGAGCATGATAAAAAGTTTATTGTGTTGCACGCAGGTATAAGTGAATGGCAAGATAGACTTTCTTCCGCCTTAACCGACGCCGGTGATGGCTTGATGCATGTTGCCTTACAGATACAACATCATGATGAGCGTCTAGATACTATCTTATTTGTTTGTCATTCACATGAAATCAATGATTGGTTTTATGAAATTTTGACAAATTATTGTTATAACAAGCCAGCAGATGAGCTTTTATTAAAAGCACTGGATAAAAAGTGGGAAATAAATCCGAGATCATATCCTTTGTTATTTTTGCTTAGCACAAGACCTGAAGTTGACTATACAACGTTATGCTACTTAACCACTGCCCCCGCTTATCGTCAACAAGGTTTCATGAAGCGAATATCGCTTAATCTCATCAAAAACATAATGCGAGAATATGGTGAAGAGCACGTCATTAACGCTTTTACAACCCACCAAGCAAGTTATCGACTGTTTAACCCTACCGATAAGGAATTTAGAGATTTTTGTGCAGGTGATTTGCAAGATCTATCTTGTAAGCACTTATTAAGTGAACATGGTATATCGTCTGAAGAGCCTGTGTTAAAAGACGATGCAAAAGCAGGATGGATGGGGAACGCTCTGCTGAAGCCACCCGCACATAATCAAGAAGGTGAAATTCAGCAGCCTAATGTTGTAGACAGTCTTAGAGACTGCAAACTATGCTAGGTTTAAAGCAGTGCCCACAAAAAAGTTTTTATAGCATTAAATACGATGTTTATTTACCAAATGTTAATGAATCTTTTCTATTTTAAGCTCCGGCTATTGTAAACGGCGACCTTAGATCCCCATTCAAGCAAGCGCTTATTACAATCATCTTTATTCAAAATGACTTCAATAAAGCATAAAGCATCCGTTTTCTTAGCTTTTTCGATAGCATTTAATAATTCTTGGCAACTCAATACCGTTAATGCTAAAGCATTGGATTGCTCACCACGAAACGTATGCACTAGCTCTGCATAACGCCAATTATTAATCACATTATAAGGGCCGTCGTGAATTTGTACCTCAA
This sequence comes from uncultured Legionellaceae bacterium, assembly GCA_964493245.1. Taxonomy (GTDB): domain Bacteria; phylum Pseudomonadota; class Gammaproteobacteria; order Legionellales; family Legionellaceae; genus CAZBNB01. Next base: position 29,668 of record CAZBNB010000020.1, on the reverse strand, counting down.
TAGTATAAGAAGCATTGTTCATGAGGAAAATAATCGGTTTGTAACCGTAACGAATAAGAGTGGAAACTTCTTGAGCACTCATTTGAAATGATCCATCACCGATACAAGCCACCACCCTTTTTTTATCATGCAATGCCGCTTGCATGCCCAATAATGCACCAACACTCCAACCAATTGAGCCATATTGCATTTGTATTTCAAAGGGACAATCTTCTGGTAAGCGAAGCCCAATACAGTTAAACCAAGAATCCCCTGTCTCCGCAAGCAGTCCATAATCTTTGCTTAAAAGTTTTTGAATTTGTGCAAACAAATAACGCGTCGAAACAGGTGTATCTAAATTCGCTGGTTCAATACATTCTGGTGCCTGGCCTGCAATTCTTTGATAAGCTATAAAAGCATTTGTGTTTTTATTTAATACTTTTTGCAAACCATGCAGAAAATCATTCATATAAACATCTGTATAGACTTCATCGCCTATTCGTACCGCTCCATCCGAAATCGTAATCGCTTTTTTATCTTGTATGCCCCAGGAGTGCCCCACCGTCGTATAATCATTTTTATTGGGACCAACAAGTAAATAGGCATCAGCGGAGTCAACAATTTCACCACATCCTGCTGAGCTCACTGTTCCCCAATAAATGCCTATATAATTTTGATGTTTTTCTGAAATAAATCCTTTGGCATCCGGCATAGTTGCTAATGCATAACCCGTTTTAGTACTGAGTGCGCTCACCGCAGGCAATGCCTCGCATCCACGAGCTTTAGATCCTAAAATCAAAACAGGTTTGACAGCATTGTTAAGTTTTTTAGCAGCCGCCTCAATAGCAGCTGACAGAGAATCACTGTCACTGAATTTTGATGCATTAAATGCACGTCTTGTCGGATTTGAAATAGGATAATTGGCTATATTACATGAAATTTCAATATACACGGGTTTTTTCTCACGTAGGCAAATAGCAATTGCTCTATCAATCTGCATTGCCGCATTTTCAGGTTTGTGAATACGTTCCGTGTGCGCTGTGACGCGAGAATACATATCAAGTACATACAAATGATCTTCATTAGCTAATGTATGATGTAAAATTTCAGCATCTTGAATAGAGTTAGTATTGGGTCCTCCCGAAATCACAAGCACAGGCAAATTTTCAGCATAAGCACCCGCTATTGCATTAATAGCACTAAGCCCTCCTACACTGAAAGTAAGAAACAATGCTGAGATGCCTTTAATGCGAGCATATCCATCCGCCGCATATCCTGCATTTAATTCATTACAACAACACACCATTTTCAACTCTTGGAGACTTAAGACCTCATCGAGTAGTGTAAGATTATAATCCCCTGGAATAGCAAAATACTCTTTTATACCTAAATCAACTAGTCGTTGCCCTAAGTAAGCTCCTATAGTATGCATTTTATCTCTCCGGATATTATTTGAAGCCAAATACATGCCTCTTATTTATTTTTCTCTCCTAAGATGTTGTTAATCTCATTAAGAGAACCACTAAGAATAGCTATTGTCAACAGACCCTATCTTAAAGATAGTTTTTCAATACCGTCATCCGATAATCATTGGGTTTAACACGCAAGTTATACCCACCCCATCCGTGTCCAGCTGACCATATTGTCCAGCCCACAAATCCATACGCCTTTCCTGAAGCAGAGTTGGTTTGTAAGTAGTCCATAAATTGTTTGAGTGCCGGTGTACAAGATGCAGTATCTAAACCGGTGCCAAATTCGGTGACAATTGCTTGTAATTCATTTTCTTTTAAGTAAGTAACAAACGCATCTAAATTAAAACCATTGTCACCGGTTGTTTTCAAATCTTGTAGACAATCTTGATGCGTGCCACTGTAATCACTGTCTAAATACTGATGTGCATTAATTAAGATTTTTGATAAATCAGTAATACCCGCATCAGCAAAATTTTTACGTGTAAACAAAGTTGCATTGGAGTATTTATTTCCAGTGGTATCCGTCCAAGTTGTGGTTGTCCAAGAGTGTAATCCAGACCACGCATTCCCCTCTACTAAGATATAACCATTAAATTGATTTTCTCTCAGCATCTTAATCAGATTGGCTTGAATGGTAAATACACTGTCTCCAGGAACATCGACTGGCTCATTCATCAAATCGATCATGATATAATCTGTGTTGATTTTAGGGTCTTGTTTGATTAAGTTCCACAGTTGCCCCCACACAGCACGATAAGCATTGACATCCAAAACCAATGTACCATCTGGGCAAGCGCCATCGCTTCCACAACCAGAGTATTGTTGTCCATAAGTTGAGTAACGCATATAAGCATGCAAGTCAACGATCGTGTAAACCTTGGCTGATGTGAGTGTTTCTAGTAAAGGTTTAACATAATTATCATAATAGGCACTGTTTATCGTGCTTTGTCCAGGTGAGTCCCACTGTAAGTAATCCCAGCTGACAGGAACACGCACTGTATTCATACCCGCTTGTATAAAGCTTTTGGTCTCTGCTAAATCAGAAACCGATGTGCTGGCATCCGCTGCTGATAAATTAGGAATCACAAAGGGAGAAATTAATTTACCAAACTCCAAACCAGACAGGTTAAATCCAGCAAAAGACCAGTTTTTTAGTGCGGCTGGCGGTGAGATAAAATCAAAATTGGGTTGAATCTGTGTAAAAGCAATGCTACCTGTTAAGCGCCCACTGTCATCAATTTTCGGATTTTCGTATGCAATATGCACCCCTTGTGGTGGTACATAATTTGAAATAGCCGGGGCTTGCTGCCCACCAATAGCTAAACCAATGTAGCCTAAATAATCGTCATTACTGCTACACCCATTAAAACGAATGCTAGCGCCCGCATAGCTAACATTACCTGAAGCACTGTTAGCATCACCCGATTGATCTAGGCTTAATGGCAAAGTGACGACACCTGCACTGTTTTGAAAGCAAACATAAACCGGCGGTTTAATACCTGATGTTGGCCCTAAACCTTCGATACCGTTGGTGACATTCGCAGCATGAGCTGATGCTAATACAAGCATAGAACCACAAAAAGAGGTATAACGCACAGTTTCTCCTTAACTTTTTATCCAAGATGCTTTCGCGCGATAAAGCTGCTCTAAATCTTGTCGGTTTTTTTTCTTTTGCCCTGATAATGTAAATACATCTCGCTCCATTTGATAATATACTCCTACCGGAACAGGGTATTCAGGAAAATCGAGCTGCATCAAGCGCATTGCTGCAATGCTGTCTTGCGGGTTATGGCAAGTTGTGGCCTCATGAGCAGCCACTGAGATTAATTTATCTTCTTTCAATTGCAATCCTTTTGATAAATTTTCCCCATATAACAGTGGCTTTCCTGCTTGAAGTGATAACGTTTGTTCATTGCGATTGGTTTTTAATGCGAAAGCATCAAAAGCACCTTCATTAAAAATATGACAGTCTTGATAGATTTCAATGAAAGCTGTCCCTTGATGTTGATTAGCAGCTTTCATGAGCGTTGCTAAATAAGCTGGATCTTTGTCTACCGCACGTGCAATAAAGCTGCCACCGGCAGCTAATGCCAAACTTAATGGATTAATAGCCTGCGTCATCACACCGTGTGGCGATGTTTTGGTAACTTGGCCCATTTGTGAAGTCGGTGAAAATTGTCCTTTCGTTAAACCATAAATACGGTTATTGATTAATAAAATATTAATGTTAACGTTACGCCGTAAGCAATGAAGTAAGTGGTTACCACCAATACTGAGAGCATCACCATCTCCGGTGATAACCCAAATAGTTAAATCCTCTCGTAATGCTGCTAAACCCGTTGCCACTGCCAACGGACGACCATGAATGGTATGAAAACCATAGGTATTCATATAATAAGGCAAGCGCCCAGCACAGCCGATGCCTGAAATAAACACATGCTTTTCTGGTGGCAAACCCAGTTCAGGTAACATGCGTTGAATGGCTGCTAGTATCGCGTAATCACCGCAACCAGGACACCAACGCGTTTCAACTTGATTACTAAAATCTTCACGCTTGAACACAAGGTTGTTCATGGCATTTATCCTTAATAAGCTGTACTAATTTTTCTACTGAGAACGGCTGCCCATTACATTGGGTTAACGCGTGCGCATTGACTAAATAATTTGCGCGCAGTATTTGGCACAACTGACCTTCGTTTAACTCTGCGACCAGTACCAAAGGATAAGAGCGAATTAATGCAGCTAAATCTAGAGGCAATGGATTCAGATGACGTAATTGTAATAACGCAATGGCTATTCCCTCTGCTTGACACTGCAACATGGCGGCCTCAAGGCTACCGTAAGTGCTTCCCCATCCGATTAAAAGTGTAGAGGACTGTGGATTGCCTTCAATACGTAAAGCCGGATACTGTTTGGCCAAATGAGCAATTTTTTGTGAGCGCAGCGTGACCATCTGTTGATGATTCGTCGCATCATAACTCACATGCCCATCATCCCCCTGCTTTTCAAGTCCACCTAATTGATGAATAAAGCCGGGTGTACCGGGAATATTCCAACTGCGACTTAATACTGCGTCACGTTGATACGGTTTTGTAAAGCGATTGGTTTCAATTTTAGGCAGTTTCAAGGTATCAATATCAGGAATTTTCCATGGTTGTGCGGCAATGGCCAAATACGCATCCATTAACACAATGACTGGGGTCATCGCAGAGATCGCCATGCAAAATGCTTCGATAATCGTGTAAAAACAATCCGCAGGTGTGGTCGGTGCCAATACCGGCAAGGGTGCTTCTCCATGTCGACCATAGAGGGCTTGACGCAGATCACTTTGCCCTGTTTTTGTTGGCAATCCTGTTGAGGCACCGGCACGCTGCACATCCAAGACAACCAAAGGTAACTCACTGACAATCCCTAACCCCAATGCTTCACTTTTTAAATCCATCCCAGGGCCAGAAGTACAAGTTAACGCAAGTCCACCGCCAAATGCAGCACCTAAACAAGCACATACCGCCGCAATTTCATCTTCAGCTTGGAATAACTGTACGCCAAAATCTTCTAATTTTGCGCACTCATGCAAGACAGCAGAAGATGGTGTAATCGGATAACCGGCAACCAGTGTAGGTAAATCAGTTTGTACTGCCAGTGTTGCCATAGCCAATGCAACGGCTTCTGTGCCAGTGATTTGACGATATTCACCCGGTGAGCGTGCCACTTCGCCCATCATATAAGGACGACGAGACAACTCTAATGTCATGGCATAATTGTACCCGGCCATCAAAGCAAGTTGATTGGCTTGGGCAATTAACGGATTGTTTTTAAATTTTTTCTCAATAAATTCAATGCTGTGTGTCGTTGGTAAGTCAAACAACCACAACACCAAACCCAAAACATAAAAGTTTTTGGATTTTTTGGCTTCTGCATGCCCTATTTTAAGCTCAGTCAAAGCATTGAGTGTATAAGTAATCAAAGGAATGGTTAAAACATGATAGTGGCTTTTAACACTTTCTAAAATAGCAGGATCGGCATTTGCCTTTTCCCAATCTTTGGCTTGCATGCTATCTTCATTGAGAATCAGCACACCATTTTGATTTAAATATTGCAACGCATTTTTCAATGCAGCTGGATTCAACGCCACTAAAACATCCAATGTTTCGCCAGCGGTAAATAAAGCCCCTTCAGACATCGCTAACTGAAATCCGGAAACACCAGCAACGGTGCCTGCTGGCGCTCTTATTTCAGCAGGAAAATCGGGCAAGGTTCTAACATCTCGGCCTGACAATGCAGCAGAAATGGTGAGCTGTTCTCCAACCAGTTGCACACCATCGCCAGAATCCCCGGTAATGCGAATAACGATAGAATCATCTGATGTTTGTTTCAACATAACGTGCTTCCTGCAGTAATTGTTTCATCGATCGCACAGCTTCTTTAAAACCACACGATAAGGCTCTGGCAACAATCGCATGTCCAATATTTAACTCATGAATCACTGGAATCGCTGCGATTGGTTTAACATTATGATAATGTAAACCATGCCCTGCATTGACCACCAACTTCAGCTTAGCAGCATAAACAGCTGCTTGTCTAATTCGCTCTAACTCATTTGCCTGTTCATGGGCATTTTGTGCATCAGCATAACATCCTGTATGTAACTCAACCGTTTGTGCACCTGTCGCCACAGCCGCATCCAATTGTTTAGGATCAGGATCAATAAATAAAGAGACATCGCTGCCAATCGCAAGTAACCTTTTGACAGCACGATTAACGGCGTCAAAGTTACCGATGACATCAAGCCCCCCTTCTGTGGTAATTTCTTCTCGTTTTTCGGGTACTAAGCAAGCGTGTTCAGGCTTAATTTCTTCAGCAAAAGTAAGCATTTCCTCGGTAACCGCTAACTCAAGATTCATGCGTGTCTGTAAAACCGCCTTAATAAGGCGTACGTCACGTTCTTGAATGTGTCGCCGATCTTCTCGCATATGCAATGTAATCCCGTCTGCGCCGGCTTCTTCCGCGTCGATGGCTGCTTGTACGGGATCGGGATAACGCGTGCCGCGAGCTTCGCGTAATGTGGCTACGTGATCAATATTAACGCCTAAAAATATCTGTTTTAACATCTGCTTCTCGATACATTTACTTTTGTTGTAAATTAACAAAATCCTGCGTATAGTGCTAGCACTTTCAATGACCGAAACGAACCATTTTACCATGCATCAATCACAGACATTAGCACATCAAGCCGCCGATAAAATCAAATCGTCATATCCACAATTCAACCCTAAAATCGGTGTTATTTTAGGATCAGGTTTGGGTGCGTTTGCTAACGAACTGCAAGATGCACATGTGATTTCTTATCAGGATTTACCTGGCTTTCCTGCTGGTCATATTTATGGACATGCCGGTAAACTGGTGCTGGGGCGTTTAGGAAATGTTGATGTCGTTTGTCTGCAAGGGCGAGCTCATTTGTATGAAGGCAATCACACCCATGAAATTGTTAAAACTTACATCCGTACGCTTAAACTCTTAGGATGTGAATATTATCTAGGCACCAACGCTGTCGGCTCTTTGCACGAATCCATGCGCCCTGGTGAGTTGGTGTTGATTCAAGATCATATTAATTTGCAACCCAGTAACCCCTTAGTTGGTCCAAACGACGATGCGTTCGGCCCACGATTCTTGCCATTAGACCAAGTGTACGATCAAACCATGCGTGATCAGTTTCACCATATTGCACGTGAAGCAGAGATCCCCCTTCACCAAGGTACTTATCTCGCATTATTAGGCCCAAACTATGAAACAGCCGCCGAAATCAGAGCGTTTCGTACTTTAGGTGCTGATGTGGTAGGTATGTCAACCGTTCCTGAAGTACTGGTTGCTGCGCATTGTGGATTAAAAGTTGGGGTCATTTCCATTGTGACCAATTATGCAACTGGACTCAATCCTGTCGTACATGATCATGCCGAAGTTGTCGCGGTGGCTGAACGCGCTGGTCAGTATGTCAAACAGCTTATTCAATCGTTTGTAAAAGCATTGTAATCTTCGGCAATAGCCTCAACTTAAAAGGCTCGTCATCAAGAGATGAAAAAACATACACTTGCTTCTATAACCCCATTTCGGAGTTTTTATGCTTTTAAATCGAGAGAAATCAATGAGTACGAGGCAAACGCTCTAAAAAAGCGCAGCACTAGCAGCGCTAATGTGAGCATTTTTTAGAGCGTTTAACGAAGTAATCATTGATTTATCGAAGGTTTAAAAGCATAAAAACGCCGAACTGGGGTTTCTATACACTATTCACCAATATGCGTATCAAATAACAACGAAGCACGGTGTTCGGTGAGTTTTTCTACGTTGGGGCGATAATCAGGCAATGTATCCAGTAAATCTCGAACATGCACAATTAAGTCGTAAAATTGGCTACGATATTGGCGTGCTTTCTGCATGAGGTTAACTGCTCTGTAGTCATAAGAAGACATCTTTTCTGTGATCTGCTGTGCGTCTTGCGGCTGTGATTTGAGATCTTTGCCCAGTGCAATGAGTGCTTTTTGGCTTTCAGCAATCAGCTTGTTGTGCTCAAATTCGTCGAGATCAAATTGCTCTGCTATTTCAATCAGTTTTAACCGCTCCTGCTCAAGTAGGTCTTTGGTACTCCCCGGTTGGATCTCATTTGCTTCTGGTGCCGGCGCATTGCCTGCGCCAGATAACAAAAAATCTACGAATAAGCGCTGCGCATACTCGCGATAATCTTTTACTTGAGCTAAAATAATGCCATTTAGAATATTTTTAAAGGGTACATCTAAAAAAGCATGATAAATACTTGTTTCATCATTGATTGCTTTGATAAGGTCATCGTGTTTTAAATGAAATCCGATTAAACTCAGAATACGTTCAGCCGTAATAAACCCATACGTTGAGAACCAATTTTTAAACATATCATCGATAGGTTCTTGTGTTTTTTTATCATCCATGACTATTGATGCTCCTCTATTACTCACAAAATGGCGTCGTCAACTTAAAAAAATGCCGTCATTGCAAGCCTCGTGAAGCAATTCAGAGTACCGTACACAGAACTTGAGATTGCTTCGTTACTTCCCGACGAACTTCTTAAGTTGACGCCATTGAGTGAACAGTTACCAATCTTTTCTTTTATATACGAGGCGCTGCGCTATGAGCAGAAACATTTTCATCTTGACACTCTTGCACAATACCGTCAAAAAATTGCGTCAAAAAATCACCTAAAGTTGGACCTTTTGAACAATCATTTTTTAACTTCTCAAAAGCAGCAGGCTCTAAATACATCGACTCCCCTGTTCGCGAGCGTGCATTGGGCTTGGGTGTATAAGTTTCCATCTTATCATCATAAGTACAATCATCTAAATGATAGTATTCTTCTACCTTGTCGGTTTTTAAAACCCATGTACCATTCTTTTTCTCGCCAAACTCTTCGGGATAAACACGAAATTTATCACCCTCTTTTAAGACAAAATAACCTTTTTCTTCCAACCATTTTTCAGCTCCAGTTTGAAAGCATGCTTGAAAAATAGCGGCTTTTTCTGTATCGATACGATATTGGCCATTTTCATCAATCAACTTTTGGCCATTTTCATCGCGGAGCACGCACAAGTCATTGACATACGCAGCGACAAAGTCAGCCTCCAACTCTCCTTTTTCATTCACTCTGAGAAAACACTGTAAGTCAGGCGTATCTATTTTTTCGCCAACAGAAGGCCTTCTAACCGAATCTTCTAGCCATCTGGATGCTCCCCAAAACATCTCATCAACTGGATTTGAAATATATTCTTGAAAAAACTCTCTTTGAATACTTTTTAAAAGCTCACCAAATGCTGCTAAACGAGGCTCCATTTCCATGATCAACGATGCAACGTTATGTTGTTGCAAAGGATAGCGAGAAGCATGCTCTTTTGCTTCTACAACCTTCTGTCTAGCAAGAGCTGATTTGTTCTTTCTTTTTCCAAAAACCTCAGTACTTTTTGCTTTTCTAAGCGCGTTTTTTACTTCACCAGCTTTAAGCCACTCTTCTCGCTCGTCACTAATACGCTTATTATGCATTTCTAAGTCGATTTTATCCTTCAGAGTTTTAGCTTTCTTTAAAGATGCTAGCTGTTCTTCTCTTTTTCGTTTACCCATTAAACACCCCTTCTCGAGCAAAAAATAACCCATTGGTTCTATTATAACACAGAAGTGATGGCAAATCATCCCAGTCACTCAACACATAACGCCGATAATGGGGTTGCTCTGTTAAGCCTGGTTGATGTGTGTGGCCATGAATCAGACAATCAACCTTCATTTTTTTTACGTGACGCAACACAGATGATTCAACCACAGCCATTTGTTCGTATGGTTTTTGACGATGTTGCTGGCTGTGCTCCCGAACACGGTTAACAAGCTTGGTGCGCAATGCATAAGGTAAGCGTAAGAATAACGATTTAAACAAACGATTGCGCGTTAACCAACGTAAACATTGATGCGAGACATCTCGTGTACAGTAACGATCGCCGTGAACCAATAACACAGACAAATTATCCAGTTGAATGGTGCTAGGCTCAGGCAACAGTGTCATACACGCACGCTCTAAAAAGCCTTTGCCTAATAAAAAGTCGCGATTACCCGACATAAAGTAAGTCTTTACCCCTTGCGTTTTTAACCATGCTAATTGATCAGCAATGGCTTCACTCCACGCATCCATAGCTTCATCACCAGGCCAAACATGGAAAAAATCACCCAGTATATATAATGTTTGTGTTGAGTGAGCCGCCCATTTAACAAAAGCATCGAAACGTTTAGAAATCTCAGGCATTTGGGGATGTAAATGCAAGTCAGAGATGAAAACGGCCTGATAAATAGGCGATGATTGTTTTGATGCGATTGTCATATAGGCTCAATTTGAATGCGATCATCGCGCAAAAAAATCTGGCATGGGCCTGCCATGGGTTTCATCTCATCACTCAAACAATAATAGCCGGCAATCGCGACCAACTCAGCATCCAATGATTGACAAAAAATACGCGCCTCTTTGTCACCACTGATACCGGCCAATGCACGCCCCCGCAATGCGCCATAAACATGAATATTACCATCAGCCAATAATTCCGCACCATGGCTAACCGCCGCAGTGACAACCAAATCTCCGCCTTTACTCACTAATTGCTGCCCAGATCGGATTGGCGTTGTGAGTAGCCGTGTTTTAATGGTTTCAGATTTGGTGCTATTCGTGTCTTCTTGCGTATTGACTTGATTATTAAGCAGCGGTTTATCATGTGCAGATGATGCAAATAAAACCGGTAACCCTTGCGCTTCAGCAAGCGCTGCATAAATAGCCAGCCCACCTTGAATCGCCACAGGAACCATCCCTACCGCTCTCAATGCCTGACAAAATCCCGCTAGGTCAAAGTGTTCATCCTTTAATAAGGCACAGTCTAAAACAACGGGCGTGTTATCAAAAAGACGGGGAGCTTGCGCAACAACAGCCGCCAATTGATCAATAAATAACACCCTGTCTGTGCCTAACAACTGAACAACTGTCAGTGTGTATAAACGACCTTTTAATTTGAATACGGATTGATCTGTCATTTCAAGAATACCCATCGTCTATTTTTTTGTTATACTACCACGAGGACAGTTATAACAGAAGGTTTAGGACGTGGAGAAATTGTGGTTTGATCAATATCAACAGGGAGTTCCACATGCGGTTTATCCCGACTCTTATTCATCTCTCATCAAGTTTTTTGATGAATCTTTCAAAAAATTTAATCGAAATGTTGCCTATGAAAACATGGGAACTTGCATTACGTATGGTGAAGTAGAGAAATTAAGCCGTGACGTGGCAGCATATTTGCAACACCTAAATTTAACCAAAGGCGCGCGCGTCGCCATTATGATGCCTAATTTACTGCAATATCCGATTAGCTTATTTGGTGTTTTGCGGGCAGGCTATGTGGTTGTAAACACCAACCCATTGTATACCGTTGACGAATTAGTCCATCAGCTCAATGATGCGGGTGCAGAAGTGATTATTGTACTGGCAAACTATGCCCGTACGGTTCAAGAAGCCTTACCCAAACTACCCACACTCAAACACATTATTGTGACTGAGTTGGGAGATGCCTTTCCTAAAGTAAAACGCTTTATTGTTAATAATGTGGTCAAGTATATTAAACGCATGGTACCTGATTACCATGGATTAAGCGTTATTCCTTACACAACCATGTTACAAGAAGGTGCTGACTTTTTATTATCAGAAGTACCCTACGCTAGAGATGACATTGCTTTTATTCAATATACCGGGGGTACAACGGGTGTTTTCAAGGGGGCGATGCTGACTCAACGCAACATGATTGCTAATATTTTGCAAGCATCTGCTTGGATCTCTCCTTTAGGAGTGGGACCGAAAGATACCATTGTGACCGCCTTGCCGCTTTACCACATTTTTTCACTCACAGCGAATTGTCTCACTTTCTTTAAAGTCGGCGCAAAGAGTTTACTCATTACGAATCCGCGTGATACAGCCGGTTTCATTCGTACCATTAAAAATGCCAAATTTACTGCGATTACCGGTGTAAATACTTTGTTTAACTCACTGTTGAATCATCCCAACTTTAAACAGGTCGATTTTTCAAAACTGAAACTGACCTTGTCCGGTGGTATGGCCCTACAGAAAAGCGTTGCTACCCGATGGCGTACAGTGACGAAAGCCCCGATCCTTGAAGCATATGGGTTAACCGAAACCAGCCCCGCTGTCACCATTAATCCCTTATCGTTGAAGGAATACAATGGCAGTATCGGCTTGCCGATTCCATCTACCGATATTTCTATTCGTGATGAAAAAGGCCATGAGTTACCGATTGATGAAGTGGGTGAACTCTGTGTCAGCGGACCACAAGTCATGGCAGGTTACTGGCAACAGCCACAAGAAACAGCGATGGTTTTTTGGCCGGATGGTTTTTTACGCACCGGTGATACTGCTCGCGTTGATGCGTTGGGGTATGTCTATTTAATTGACCGTATTAAAGATATGATTTTGGTTTCTGGCTTTAATGTTTACCCAAATGAAGTTGAGCAAGTGGTTAGCCAAATGCCTGGCGTATTAGAAGTTGGTGTAATTGGCGTTGAAAAACAAAATGGTGGTGAGCAAGTCAAGGCATGTATTGTCAAACGTGACCCTCATCTGACTGCAGAAGATGTCATTGCCTATTGCCAACTTCATTTAACTGGTTATAAAGTACCAAAGATTGTCGCGTTTTATAACGAGCTACCCAAATCCAATGTTGGTAAAGTATTAAGACGAGCACTGCGGGATCTTTAGGAATTTGCCTTATTTCGTCTAACGACAATGAGACAGCGTCTAAAGTTTGTGTACATTTCATTCACATAAGGATTATGCATGACGACCATTGTGGCCAGTTTTGAAATACCCTATATCCAATTACTCAATGAGCAGGCCCAGTTGTGCGGCCCGTTACCTAAGTTTGCTGAAAATCACGATACGCTGATCCATTTATATCGTACGATGGTTTTGACGCGTCTGTTTGACAAAAAAGCCATTGCACTACAGCGTACAGGTAAAATGGGCACGTATGCTCCTATCAATGGCCAAGAGGCGATTTCTACTGCGATTGGGCACGCCATGCGTCCTGAGGATGTGTTTGTCCCTTATTACCGTGATTATGCTGCTCAATTTCAGCGCGGTGTAAAAATGTCGGAAATTTTGGCTTACTGGGGCGGAGATGAACGGGGTAGCCAATTTCAAGAACAAAGCCAGGATCTCCCCATCTCTGTGCCTATTGCATCACAATGTTTACATGCCGCTGGTGTAGCGTTCAGTTTCAAATACCGTGATGAAAAAAGAGTCGCGGTGGTTTGTTTAGGTGATGGTGGAACTTCAGAAGGTGATTTTTATGAAGCCATGAATGTCGCCGGTGCTTGGCATTTGCCCATCGTTTTTGTTGTTAACAATAATCAATGGGCTATTTCTGTTCCCCTCAGTAAACAAACCGCGACAGAAACCATTGCACAAAAAGCCATTGCTGCTGGTTTTTCAGGCATACAAGTAGACGGTAATGACATTTTAGCTTCACGCCAAGTATTAGAAGACGCGATTGAAAAAGCACGTCAAGGAAAAGGCCCAACGTTGATTGAAGCCAAATCATACCGCCTATCCGATCACACGACAGCAGACGATGCAACCCGTTATCAACCACAAGAAGAAGTTGCGACAGCGCTGTTAAAAGAACCGATTGGGCGCTTTAAGCATTTTCTAGAGCAACAAATACATTGGACCTCAGAACAAGAAGACGCGTTGATGAATGAGTGCTCTCAATCAGTACAACAAGCGGTTGATGAGTACTTGAATAGAACACCACAACCCGTCAGCAGTATTTTTGATTATCATTACGCTACTTTACCAGATTATCTCATTGAGCAACGTGCGAATGCGATGGAGGAGTCATCAAATGCCTGATATTACGTTGGTTGAAGCGGTGACCCAAGCACTGGCTTACGAGCTAGCGCATGATGAAAATGTAGTCTTATTCGGAGAGGATGTCGGTCAAAACGGCGGCGTATTTCGTGCAACGGTTGGTTTACAAGCACGCTTTGGTGAGCATCGTGTATTCGATAGCCCTTTAGCCGAATCAATGATTGCTGGTCTTGCTGTTGGTATGTCGACACAGGGCATCAAGCCAGTCGCAGAATTTCAATTTATGGGATTTATTTATCCCGCGATGAACCAAATTATCTCGCATGCTGCGCGTATGCGAAATCGCACTCGAGGTCGATTAAACTGCCCGATTGTATTTCGTGCGCCATTTGGTGGAGGTATTCGCGCACCAGAACATCACTCAGAAAGCACAGAAGCTTTATTTGCCCATATTCCTGGTTTGCAGGTCGTGATTCCCTCCTCTCCCAAACGCGCATATGGTTTATTACTCGCTGCGATTCGCAACCCTGATCCTGTGATTTTTTTAGAACCGAAACGTATTTATCGTCTGGTCAAACAGCCCGTTGAAGACAATGGCGAAGCGTTACCGTTGGGAACGTGCTTTACATTACAACAAGGTGAAGATGTCACGCTGGTGAGCTGGGGAGCCAGCATGCATGAAACGCTACAAGCCAGTGCCGAATTAGCCAAAGAAGGCATTTCATGTGAAGTGATTGACGTAGCCAGTATTAAACCATTAGATATTGAAACCATTTTAAATTCGGTACAAAAAACCGGTCGTTGTGTGATCGTGCATGAAGGCGCTAAAACCTGTGGCGTAGGTGCTGAAATTATGGCACAACTCATGGAGTACGGGCTAAGTGATTTACTAGCACCAGTACAACGCGTGACAGGCTATGATGTGGTAATGCCCTACTTTCAACTGGAAAAACGCTATATTCCGAGTATTGAGCGTATCAAAGTTGCCGTACATAATGTGATTGAAGAATCCTAAAGGAGTACACATGGAGATTTTTAATTTACCTGATTTAGGTGAAGGATTGCCGGATGCGGAAATTCATGAGTGGTTTGTCAAAGTGGGTGATACCGTCACACTAGATCAGCCCATTGTGTCAATGGAAACGGCAAAAGCAGTCGTCGATGTACCCTCTCCACAAGCTGGCGTGATTGCCAAACTATATGGTGGCCAGGGTGATGTCATCAAAACAGGCGATCCTTTGCTTGCTTTTGAAGCCCAAGCCGCAGCAGTCGCCGATAAAGGAACCGTGGTTGGAAAATTAGAAGAAAGCAACGAAGTCACAGAAGATCATTTTACAATCGGCACCGCTCAGTCGAGTGCTCAACGCCTTAAAGTGACACCTCAAGTGAAATTACTGGCTAAAAAGCTTGGCGTTGATTTGACCCAGTTGGTTGGCTCTGGCGAACACGGTCTTATCACCAAAGCCGATGTAGAAGCCGCTTCTGCAAAATCAAGTGCTATCCCAGATGGTTTTGAGCCATTAAAAGGTGTCCGTCGAGCGATGCTACACAGCATGGTGCAGTCGCATCAAGAAGTCGTTCCTGTGAGTATTTTTGATGAAGCAGATATTCATCATTGGACGGAAAAAACGGATATTACTGTGCGCCTCATTCGTGCGATTGGCAAAGCATGTCAGGTAGAGCCCGCATTAAATGCTTGGTTTGATACACAACATGCCGCAAGACAATGCTTTCAAAAAATTAATTTGGGCTTGGCGATGGATAATGAAGAAGGCCTTTTCGTACCAGTGATACATGATATCAATGCGCAAGATGACAGTGCGTTACGCCATACCATTGATGAATACAAACAAGCGGTTGCTACACGCAGCATCGCGGCTGAAAAATTGAAAGGGGCAACCATTACGTTGTCTAATTTCGGAAAATTTGCAGGGCGTTTTGCCAGTCCTATTATCGTGCCACCAATGGTTGCTATTTTAGCCGTTGGTCGTTTGTATGAAGGTGCTGTGAGTATCAATGGCCAAGTTGAGGCACGGCGCTTACTGCCATTATCTTTAAGTTTTGATCATCGAGCAGTCACCGGTGGCGAAGCAACTCGCTTTTTGGGCGCGGTGATTCAAGCTCTTCGTGATTGATATTGCATGTAAACTTGCTTGGAAATGGCTGCGAGTCGGCAGCCAGCCAAAGCAATCCGTTCCGCACTGATTTCAGCAACTTTTTCTTGATACACCATATTGGGAATTTCCCCTTCGGGTATTTGATAAGCCACCTTCACAGCCAAATCGTAAGACTCTTTTGCCCACGCTTTGGGATTGATAAAATACGCCTGATTTTCGCATGGCCAACGTTTTTCAAGGATCTTCGCGACCTGTTTCACTTCATTTTGTTTATAACCGCTCAATAGACCGCCGCCCACATCCCAATAAGCATGCAGGGTTTTGCCATAAGAGTTGACGCCCAAAGCATAGCGCGTTCCACCAAAATCGCCTTTAGGATGCTGAGGGCTTAACCGAGAAATGCAATGCATCGGTTGATGTATATCGGCCACAATATGCCACAGCATTCTAACCGCAAAAGCTCTATCAATGGCTGAGGTTTCCGTATTTTCTAGCATGGTTTGTGCAAGTTGAATCGCCAGTACAACATTCATTTTTTTTACAGACAATGGCAATGCGTGATCAGGTGAATAAGGTAAATCAATATAATGTAATTGGCTCAATACCTTTATATGATGACGCCATGTTTTGGCACGTAACGTGTCCAACCAAGCAGATTGCTGAACAATCCCTTGCTGTCCTTGTTGATTCAATGCTCGATTGTCTTTTTCTATCAAATCCCGGGTCTTAGGATCAAGATTATCGTACGCAATTTGCGCAACTAAAAAATGCCCGTACGCTGTCCAAGCAAAAACAGGTGAAAACGCCAGAGAAAAAATCGGAATAACTAACCATCGGTACAATACAGACATTGCCTTTTGTTTGCCATCAAAGATACTTAGTGACATAATATACGCCAATCATTTATTGTTTCAATGCGATATGTCTAAAATTAAATGCGCTGTTATCGGCGTGGGCTATCTCGGCCGTTTTCATGCACAAAAATATCAGCGCGTAGACGATGCTGAGTTAATTGGTGTCTGCGACTTAAATCAAGAGGCTTGCGAGCGTGTTGCTAAAGAGCTAAATGTCACTGCTTATACCGATTATCATGCGTTGTTTGAACAAGTGGATGCGGTGAGTATTGCGGCGACCACCCGTGCACACTTCGCTATTGCTAAAGAATGTATTCAGCATGGCATTCATGTGTTGATAGAAAAGCCCATCACAGAAACGGTAGAACAAGCGAATGAGCTCATCGATTTAGCAGAGCAATATAATGTCAAATTACAAGTTGGGCATTTGGAGCGTTTTAATGCGGCAAGACAAGCTGTTGAGCCACATTTAAATAAACCTCTTTTTATTGATTCAGCTCGTTTAGCACCTTTTACACCCAGAGGCGCTGATGTCAATGTGATTCTTGACCTGATGATTCATGATATCGATTTGATTCAAAGCATGGTCAACAGCCCGATTACCCACATTGATGCCTTGGGCGCTCCAGTTTTGTCTTCTGCTACTGACATAGCCAGTGCGCGCATTACATTTGAAAATCATTGTGTAGCGAACGTAGTTGCGAGTCGCATTAGTTTCAAAACGGTTCGCAAAACCCGTATTTTTCAACCGACTTCTTATATTTCCATTGATTATCAAAAGAAACAATTTGCCGTTTTCCAAAAAGGCGATGGTGAAATGTTTCCTGGCATTCCCAATGTTTCACAACAAGAGCAAAGTTTTGAAACAGGTGATGCTTTGTTAGATGAAATTAAGGCGTTTGTTAGCTGTATCCAGCGCGACAAAACACCCCTGGTCACCGGCATAGATGGTCGAGAGGCCTTAGCGACTGCTGCTAAAATCAGCGCATTAATTGATAAAAACTTACAAGTTCGTTATGACCTGCACTCATTAGAGGATGCCGACATATGAAGCACCTGGTGGTCATCGCCGGTGAGGAATCAGGTGATATGCATGCCGCCGCTTTTATTCGTGATTTAAAACAACGCCATCCGGATTTAAAAGTATCTGGCATTGGTGGTCAACATATGGAAAATGCGGGCGCTGTGCTAGTAAGTGATTTAGCACGCCATGCGGTGACAGGGTTTATCGAAGTGATTGGCCATCTGGGCATGCTCAGAAAAGGGTTTCAAACAATCAAAGCACATTTAAAAAATAGCCAACCGGATTTATTGGTTTTGGTTGATTTTCCAGGATTTAACTTACGTTTATTAAAATACGCAAAAAAAACCTTAAAACTACCCATTCTTTACTACGTTAGCCCACAAATTTGGGCCTGGAAACCCAAGCGCATTGGCTTAATTCAAGCCTATGTTGATCATATGGCGGTGATATTACCTTTTGAAAAAAAACTATACGAAAACGCGCTTGTTCCAGCCTCTTTTGTTGGTCATCCTTTGGTTGAAAAAATTCCTGAAACATACGATACCCAGTCATTAAAATTATCAATGAAGCTCCCTTTAGGGAAACGCATTATCGCCCTGCTTCCAGGTAGTCGTGGCAATGAAATTCGCTTTCTCATGCCGGTGATGCGGGATGTTGCTATCCAATTAAACCAAAAGTACTCTGATTTACATTTTGTCATCCCTTTGGCTAGCTCCATTAGTGAAAGCACAATCAACGCGTATCTTCAATCAACTCCCATTCCTTATACACTGGTTAAAGAACGAGCTATTGATACCGTTTGCTGCAGCGATGTGGTGGTCGTGGCATCAGGAACCGCCTCGCTTGAATGCGCTTTATTGACTAAACCCATGTGTATTATCTACAAAGTGTCTTGGTTTACTTATTATCTTGCTTCTCGCCTCATGCGTGTTAAATTCTTAGGCTTATGTAATTTGTTACAAAATCAAATGATTGTGCCTGAGTTTTTACAAGATGACTGTAATGCGTCTGAAATTACGCGCACAGTGGTCATGCTATTGAATGACGACCAACAAGCACATGCCATGATCTCACGTTTAAAAAAAATGCGCCAAGATTTATCTTTTAACCAAGCGGACATATCCATTACAAATTTAATTGAAAAGCAGCTTATAAAATAAACTGAATGGTTGTTGATAATCTTTTTCAATGAAAAAACACGCCCGCATTGTTTAAATAATAGACAATATGATATAATATAGGGAGGCCTTTAATAATTGAGAAAATAGAATGTTTCAAGCAAATAAAATGTTTCAAATGAGTATCTCAAACGCTGAAAAAATCTTATTCAGTGATAAAGAAAGAGAAATTTTTTACTTATTTGTAGAGGCATTAAAAATCGCTGGGCTTGATACAACAGTTACACTTTCTTGGAGAGCAGAGTTCCCCTCCCATAGACGATACTATGATTTTAATAGCCGAGATAAAGCAACGATAGAAAAAATTCACTCTATACTTGAGCGAATGTTAACCATGGCAGACCAGAATATTGCAAAAAACTTATCTCCCGTTATACAAGAAGAAGAAAATGCGATAACCGTTTTTCATACTGCTGTTGCATTTCGCGATGTAGCAGGAAAAAGCTGCGTAGACCTTAATTTTCCCCCACATGTACTCATCCCAGAGGCACTAGAAGCACTAGGAACCAACGGTCCTACCGCCACGTCGGTACCTCCACCTCCGCTTTCTGTCACAGCATCACCTTTCCGAAATCCCAGGTAGTGCAATAAAATGTGCAGGACTTACGCAAAACAACGATCTCTTCGTTGGATTTTATTTTTAATTCGGTCATTTAGTCATCTAAACTCCCTCATGAAAAATACAATCCGCCTCGACCTCGTTGTTTTTCGTAAATCCTGATGTGTTTACTACCATCCCAAATGAAAGACGTCTTTTCACCGAATAACAAAATTTTAAACCACATGGCTTGCATGCATGCGTGGCTCGTACTATCCTTACGACATTCATCATTATAGACCCCTTTTGCATGACTTTTCACATTGATATTCAACATGCCTCATCAACGAACATACCGTTTGATGATCAAAAAATAATCGACTGGGCCAATCTGGTTTTGCATCATGAAAAAAAGAATGAAACTGAATTAACCATACGGCTCGTTGATATAGATGAAATTACCTTTCTAAATACGACTTACCGACATCAATCTAAACCCACCAATGTTCTCGCTTTCCCTTCTCAATTACCAGAAGGTGTTGAGCTCGATTATCATTTCTTAGGCGATGTCATTATTTGTGCTGAAATCTTACAACAAGAAAGTGTGACGCTTGATAAGTCACTTGAATCACATTGGGCGTTGATAGTCATACATGGTATTCTACATTTATTAGGATATGATCACATTAAAGATGACGAAGCAAACACCATGCAAGCCATTGAAATTAAGCTATTAAAACAACTTGGTTTTAATAATCCCTACGATGAGGATGCACGCCTTGAATAAAGAACCAGAAAATCTGTCTTGGTTAACACGTATCAAACAATTTTTACAGGGTGAGCCACAAAACAAAGAGCAATTAGTCGCGCTATTACGTGATGCACAAGTACGCGCATTGATTGATGCGGAAACATTGGCAATGCTTGAGGGGGCATTGGCTTTTGCTCAGTTGCAAGTTCGCGATATTATGCTGCCAAAAAAACAAATGACCACCATCCAAGAACATCTAGAGCTCAATGAAGTGATTCAAATTGTATCTCAATCAAGCCATTCTCGCTTCCCCGTCATCGGTGAGGACAAAGATGAGGTGCTTGGTATCTTACACGCGAAAGATTTATTACGCTTTCAAAATAAAAATCCTGAGACATTTGATCTATCCGATATTATTCGCACAGCACCGATTGTACCTGAGAGTAAACGCTTAGATACGCTTTTAAACGACTTTAAAACAAATCGCAATCACATGGCGATTGTGGTTGATGAGTATGGGGCTGTATCTGGTTTTGTCACCATTGAAGACGTCATTGAGCAAATTGTGGGAGATATTGCCGATGAGTTCGATATTGATGAAGAAGCTTACATAAAAACCCATGGCAATGACCACTATATTATCAAAGCCCACATGCCTATCGAGGATTTTAATGAACAATTAAATGCTGCGTTTCAAGATGAAAATTATGATACGATAGGCGGCATTGTGATGACAAGTTTCGGTCACTTACCCAAAGCAGGCGAAAAAATTACCATCGGTTCTTTCGATTTTATTATCATCAGTGCTGATGCTCGTCGTATTCATTTATTGGAATGCTTTGACAAACGAAGAGATACAACAGAAGAGCAAAACAAGCAATCTTAGAGGTTATTTTACATGCTGGACATCAAATATATTTTAGAAAACACCGAAGCCGTTCGTGAAATTATTAAACGCCGTAATGTTACGGCAGATTTAGATGGTTTGTTAGATCTGTATCATCAACGGAAAACAAGTTTGTTGGAAGTTGAGTCGAAAAGAGCCGAAGCCAATCTGTTAGCAAAAAAAATCCCTCAATTAACCGATGCAAGTGAAAAACAGCACTGTATCACCCAAGGTCGCGAACTGAATCAAACAATCACTCGGCTTGAAGAGTCTTTAAGACAACTCGATACCGCTTATCAAGAAGCTTTGATGAGTATTCCAAATTTATTAGCCGAAGACACGCCAGATGGTACTGATGATTTAGAAAATGTGGTATTACGAACACATGGCGAGCCACGTCAATTTGAGTTTAAACCCCGAGATCACGTAGAAATTGGTAAAATCCTAGATTGTATCGATTTTGATAGTGGTGCCAAAGTAACGGGCGCGAAGTTTTATTTTTTAAAAAATGATGCCGTATTACTTGAATTGGCTTTAAAATTATTTGCCATGCAAACAGCGGCTGAATTTGGATATACTCAGTTAATTACACCTGATTTAGCTAAAAAATCAGTGATGACAGGGACTGGATTTTCACCACGTGGTGAAGAGTCTAATATTTACAATTTAGAAGGCTTGGATTTAAGCCTGATTGCCACAGCAGAAATCACAGTGGCCGGTATCCACGCTGATGAATTGTTAGATGAAGCGCAGTTGCCGCTTAAATACGTTGCAGAAAGTCATTGTTTTAGACGTGAGGCGGGATCAGCTGGGCGTGAAAGCAAGGGTTTATACCGTGTACATCAGTTTTCAAAAATCGAATTATTTCAAATTGCAAAACCGGAAGACAGCGAAGCAGCACTCAATGATATTTTGAAATTAGAAGAAACGATTTACCAGCGGCTTGGTATACCTTACCGTGTCATGCGTATTTGCTCCGGTGATTTGGGTGGCGCCGCTTATAAAAAATACGACATAGAGGCCTGGATGCCAGGACGCGATTCCGATGAAAAATACGGTGAAGTCACTTCTTCTTCTAATTGCACCGATTATCAATCTAGACGCTTAAACATACGATATCGCACAAACGATAATAAAAAAGTATTTCCTCATACTTTAAATGGCACTGCCATTGCATTAAGTCGTACATTGATCGCTATTTTAGAAAATTATCAGCTGGAAGATGGTCGTGTTGAAGTGCCTGAGGTTTTACGTCCTATTTTGGGTAAAGCGATACTTGAAAAACCTTTGAAATAATGCGTTTTTTTGTGAGCACAAATTATACGGCAAACGTTCAAGGGAAATGCTTTTTTCTTGATGAATAGCTGTATTTAGCGGGAACACTTACAACGACAGTGAGGATCTTCTGCTATTGAGAGATATCTCTCGATGCCCGACATGACGCATCTCTTTGAAAGCAGAATGAGGTCACCTCTGACGTCCAGAGCGCCGCTTTTTTACTGATATAAGAACAGATTATGAGCATATTAGATAGTCTAAATGTCAGCTTAACTTTAATCGTTGAGCAAATTAAAACAAATGCACATGACTTGTGTTGGGTTGTTGGCGTGATATGGGGCGTCTATTTCCTGACCGTTATTTCTCAATACAAGCTCTTATATTTAGGTATTATTCCAAGAAAAATATATGGCTTACCTGGTATTGTTTTTTCTCCTTTTTTACACGGTAACTTTAACCATCTTTTTTTTAATACCATCCCTTTGGTTGTACTAAGTAATTTTGTTTTAATCAATGGACTTGATTATTATTTATACGTTACAGCGATCATTACGTTAATAAGCGGGTTTTTAACATGGTGTTTTGCAAAGCCTGGTATCCATGTTGGCGCTAGCGGTGTCATTACTGGTTATTGGGCTTTGTTAGTCAGTAACATTTACCAACAAGGAACGCTGACAGCCATCATCCTGGGTATTGTCTGTTTGTATTATTTTATGGGTATTTTTTATGGTATGTTTCCTGGGAAAAAAGGTATTTCTTGGGAAGGGCATTTGTTTGGTGCCATTGCTGGTGGCTTAGTTAGCTATTTGAAGTTAGGTACTTAAAGCTCCTTTAATCTGCTTACCAGCTTCAAACTGAGCTAATTCCCCCCCATTTTTTTTGAATTTAGCTTGATTTTCCCTACCAATATTAGCAATTGAACTATGGAGACTTGATTATGAAATTAACAGATAAAGCTTTTTTAAATGACCGTTATTCTTTAATCGAATTATTAGATTTATCTCTTAATAGTAGCAACGTTATTAATCAACTTGATGATAACAACATAACCCACCAGTCCTTATGCAAGGTGGTGTTTAAATCGGAATGTAGTGTCATAGAGCTGAGACGGTTAGCAGAAGCGTCGCAAGATGTAATGACTGAGAAAAGTTCTGAAAAAAAGGGGTATACAGGCCCCAAAGGTTTATTTAGCCGTGAGTACGTTTCTGTTACAAAAGCAACATATTTAGTACACATTACGGTAAATGGCACTGTTAAAAGAGTTGAAATAGATACAAATAAAAGTAACTCTGCTAATCAATTTGAGATGGATCCAGAGGAATTCGAACGAGCTAGTCAAACGTTGAATAACCATACGTCTGGATGTTGTACTCTGAATTAGTTTTTGATAAGTTGGGTTTCGACTTCGCCAGGAGCCCAATTCATTCGACACAAAACTTGAGTTAGCTTTACAAGATGATTATACTGCTCGGTTTGCTTCGCTTGTAAGTTTCATGACCCAACCGATCATCCTCATCCCCGAAAAAATACCCAACAAACAGCGTTGGGGGCAGTTATATGGTTGCAGCCTCTCTATGGTTTTGGCGGAGTATTGTCAAAAAACATCTGGGATAAAATTACTCATTGCATCTGATAATTTAGCAGCACAACAATTACGAGATGAGTTACTGTTTTTTTTAGGTGAAACAGCACAAGAGCTTTTGCTATTTGCAGATTGGGAAACCTTACCTTACGATCAATTTTCACCCCATCAAGATATTATTTCCGAGCGCTTATATACCCTCAGCCGTCTTCAACAAGCAACTCATGCGATTGTGATTGTTGCTGCCAGCACGTTAATGCATCGTGTCTGCCCAAGATCCTTTTTAACCCAACATGGTTTGATGTTAAAACAAAAACAAACCTTGGATATCGGTCAATTTCGGCATCAATTACAAGAAGCCGGTTATTACTGCGTCAATACCGTTTTTGAGCATGGGGAGTTTGCGGTACGAGGATCAATCATGGATCTTTACCCCATGGGCAGTGATAAGCCTTTCCGCATTGAGTTATTTGATGATGAAATTGACAGTATTCGTCAATTTGACCCAGACACACAACGCACTGTTGAAAAAGTAGAGCAAATCAATCTTTTACCGGCAAGAGAGTTTCCATTAAATGAGGAAAGTATCACTTTGTTTCGACGGGCTTTTCGCGAAACGTTTTCTGGTAACCCCAGCCACTGCCCCTTGTATGAAACGATTAGTAATGGGCAGTACATCAGTGGCATAGAATACTACTTACCTCTGTTTTTTAATCAAGTAGAAACTTTTTTTGATTATTTACCAGCGGAAACCCACATTGCACTGGTCGAAACCAGTTTAGAAAATGCAGAGCAATTTTGGTCTGAAATAACTCAGCGTTTTGAGCAACGTCAACATGATGTAAGCCACCCTATTTTATCGCCCAATCAATTGTTTCTTTCACCCAGTGATTTATTCGATCGTTTAGCTGATTTTCATCAAATTAGACTAAGCCATAAAGCATTATTAACCAATAAAAATGAATACACTGCTCATGTAGAAGTAGCGCCGCAATTGCCCGTTGATCGACACAATGAAAAACCGTTATGGCGAGTCGCTGATTATGTACAGCCGCCTGAATGGCGCTATCTCATTATTGCAGATAGCCGTGGTCGTCAAGAAATGCTTTTGGATTTACTCAAGCAAAGTGGGATTTTTCCCAAGATACAATCGTCTTGGCAAGCTTTTTTAAATGATAATAGCGCTGTTAACATATTGATAGCACCTTTATTAGAAGGCGCTGTTTTACCCGATGCCAAATTGGCGATTTTAGTAGAATCACAGTTTTTTGGTAATCACAGTATTAAGCAAAAACGTGCTAGTACGGCCAAAGCACTGGATCCTGATCTCATTATCCGTGATTTAGCAGAACTTCGTATTGGCGCGCCGGTGGTACATCTTGATTACGGTGTGGGCCGCTATCTTGGTTTACAAACGTTTATGCATGATGGGCAGGCTAATGAATTTTTAATGTTGTCTTATGCGGACGATGCTAAAGTTTATGTACCTGTCACGTCGTTACATTTAATCAGCCGCTATACCGGCGCAGATAGCGACCATGCTCCTTTGCACCGATTAGGCAGCGATCAGTGGCAAAAAGAAAAACGCAAAGCCCAAGAAAAAATCCATGATGTGGCCGCTCAGTTATTAGAAATTTACGCAAAACGAGAAGCATCCACTGGCTTTTGTTACACAGTCCCCCTCGCTGAATACCAGCGCTTTGCCAGCGGTTTTTTATTTGATGAAACGCTTGATCAAACCAAAGCCATTCAAAGTATTATCCAAGACATGGGATCGTCCAAACCAATGGATCGTTTGATTTGTGGTGACGTTGGTTTTGGTAAAACAGAAGTTGCCATGCGTGCAGCTTTTTTAGCGATTCAAAATGGCAAACAAGTGTGTGTCCTTGCACCCACAACCCTTTTAGCCGGCCAGCACTTTGAAACATTTCGGGATCGTTTTGCGGATTTTCCAGTCCACATTGATTTGTTATCACGTTTTAAAACCAATAAAGAGGCCGGCGATGTGGTCAGCGCGCTAGAAAAAGGACGCATTGATATTGTGATTGGTACCCATAAGCTTTTTCAGCAACATATCAAATTTGCAAATCTTGGGCTGGTCATTATTGATGAAGAGCATCGTTTTGGTGTGAAACAGAAAGAGCATTTAAAAGCATTGTGCGCCAAAGTTGACGTGTTATGCATGACAGCAACACCCATTCCGCGTACTCTCAATATGGCAATGGCAGGGATTCGTGATATTTCACTCATTGCGACACCACCCGCTAAGCGCTTGGCTATCAAAACATTTTGGCAAGAGCGCCAGGATGTGGTTTTACGCGAAGCGTTGTTACGAGAAATTTTACGTGGCGGTCAAGTGTTTTTCTTGCACAATAATGTGCAGACGATTGAGCGAATATGCCAAGATATTCAAACACTGGTACCAGAAGCACAAGTTCGCCATGCACACGGTCAAATGCGTGAACGTGATTTAGAACATATTATGTCAGATTTTTATCACCATCGTTTTAATGTGCTGGTTTGCACCACCATCATTGAAACAGGTATCGATATCCCGACTGCCAATACGATTATTATTGATCGCGCTGATAAATTTGGCTTAGCACAATTACATCAATTGCGTGGTCGAGTCGGTCGCTCTCATCACCAGGCTTATGCTTATCTCATAACGCCGAATAAAAAATTGTTAACAGCCGACGCGGTTAAGCGTTTGGAAGCCATTGTTTCGTTAGAGGATTTGGGAGCAGGCTTTGCCTTAGCCTCTTTAGATCTCGAAATTCGGGGGGCCGGCGAGCTATTGGGTGATGGCCAAAGTGGTCATATGCAGGCAATTGGATTTACACTGTACATGGAACTGCTTGATCAAGCCGTTAATGATTTAAAAAGTGGTAAAACCCCCGCATTAAATACCCCCATGCACCATGGGCCTGATATTGAGTTGGGTATATCTGCGATTATCCCAGAAGAATTTGTACATGATGTGCATACGCGACTGATTTTTTATAAACGCATTGCCAATGCAGCGGATCGCGCAGAACTAAGAGACTTACAAATCGAGTTAATTGACCGTTTTGGTCTTTTGCCACCATCAGTGAAGCACTTGTTTTTACTGACACAATTAAAATTATTAGCCGCGCAACTAGGTATACAGCGCATTCGTGCATCTGGGACGCAAGGTAGGATGGAGTTTGGCGACAAACCTATGCTTAATACAGATGTCTTAATTCAACTCATCCAAATACATATGACACGATATCAGCTAGAAGGTCCCACTAAGCTGCGCTTCAACTTAGATGCCACACAGCATGACGAACGTATTCATGAAATCGCTGGTTTACTGCTACAATTAGCCCCTCAACATCTTCAAAAGGAAAATGCATGGAATTCTTAAGCGAATATGGAATGTTTTTACTCAAAGCCATCACGTTTGTGGTTGCTGCTGTATTTTTAGTCGGTGGCGTTGCTGCGGCGGGGCGAAAACCGAAATCTAAATCCAGCTTGAGTGTGACATCATTGAATAAAGCGTATGAAGAGACGCAACAACAAATCACCAAAGAAGTCATGGGTAAGTTACCTAAAGTTAAAAAATCAAAGAAAAATAAAAAGAAAGACAAAGCCAATAAACCATCTGTCTTTGTTTTAAATTTTAATGGGGATATCAAAGCCAGTCAGGTTGAGCAATTGCGTCATGAAATTACAGCCATTTTATCTATTGCTACCAAAAAAGACGAAGTCGTTATTAAAATCGAAAGCCCTGGTGGATCGGTTAATGGTTATGGATTAGCCGCAGCGCAACTACAACGTATTCGTGACCAAGAAATTCCTTTAACAGCCTGTATTGATAAAGTCGCTGCCAGTGGCGGCTATTTAATGGCCTGCATTGCCAATAAAATTATTGCCGCCCCTTTCTCGATTATTGGCTCCATCGGTGTGGTGGCACAAATGCCGAATTTTCATCGTTGGTTAAAGAAAAATGAAATAGATGTAGAGCTATTAACCGCGGGAGAATACAAACGAACCTTAACTTTATTTGGTGAAAACACAGAGAAAGGTCGTGAAAAATTCCAAGAAGATTTAGAAGATATCCATCAAGCATTTAAACAAGCAATTCTAAACAACCGTGAGCAAGTTAAGATTAACAAAGTTTCCACGGGTGAACATTGGCTCGCTCAGGACGCGTTGGCATTACATTTAGTCGACGCACTACAAACCAGTGATGATTATTTGTTATCTAAACTGGCACAAATGAACTTGTACGAAATTACATTACAAAGTAAACCTTCGTTGATAGCAAGACTGGCTAAGCCGGCAATGCAGTATTTACATCCTTGGGCTTAGGATCACCGTCGCTTAGTTGACACCTGTTCCCCATGATTCAAGCATTCCCAGTAAGTGTTCACGCAATGGCGTCAACTTAAGACGTCATTGCGTGAACACTTACTAATACTAATATCTACGTTCCGCACTTTATGCGCGGAATCCAGCCTTCGATCTGGTCTAAACCTTCCCGCGTAAAGCTAAGCACCTTTCTCTTCTAAATCAATCCGCCAGTTAATGCATAACACATGATTTGATTGTGGTGTCGGTGTTGACAGGTATTGATTCATATAACCTACCCCTACATAAGTGTTTTCAGACATGCGCCGCTCAACACCTAAATAAGCACGATTTTGATCCAACTGATCGGTGATAATCCAATTTACATTGTTCACATTAAAGAAAATTTCATTGCCAACAACGATAGAGAATTGATTGGTTAATGGTCTATTTAACATCACTCGTTGGCGAAGACGACAAGCCCATGCCGGGAAATACAGTGATTTTCGCTCCTCAAACCGAGTGCGTGAGACAACTAATGCCGAAGGTAACGCATGTTTCCAAACAATTTGTTGCCAAAGACGATACTCATCCAAATTACCAGGCACTGCATCTTGTGAGTCGGCACTGAATGTTTGTCCAAACCAAAGCTGCCACTCCGGATCAACTTGATATCCCATACCCATATTTGCAAGAAACTGTTGAAAAACATCGTCTCGATAAAAAAGACGCATTTGTGGCTCTACATAGTAGACGAGCTTGCCATAATTCCCATTTAGGGTAAGTAATGACCACATTTTTTCGGTTTGCTGAACCGCTGCGATGGCGGTTGGTGATATACTACTAAACAGCAGTAAAAATGCGATTAAGTTAGTTTTATGTCGATTAAACGTATTTATAATGTGATGACAAAAAAGTGTCATATCACGCCCTATTTAAAATACCACATGATATATTTTGCGCACATGCGTGTTCGGTTTTTTAGCATCCCATCTACGGCTCATCTCGTATGTTAAAAAGGCTTACATGTGAATAATGAATAACTATGCACGCATTTTTTAACACACGAGATGAACCATATCTGGGCGCTAAAAAACCGAACACGCATGTGCGCAAAATATATCGTTCAAAAACGTTGATTGGCAATTATATACCGGTGAACTTTTAAAATGCTAGGGGCTGTTGACATTTCATATGCCTACGCCCCGCAACTTGTTCGCGGGGTCCATTTCGATCTATGTTGACACGTAGAGCTTGTTTGTTAA